>JAGXFV010000048.1 GCA_024637095.1 Actinomycetes bacterium | reverse complement strand
GTCTGCCTTGACCGGTCTGGTCGAAGCAGGAGCGAAGAGCTCTCCAGAGGCGATGCCGACTCCCGCCTTGCGCAGCACCAGAGCATCTTGGCGGTCATCGCAATCGGACGCGATGACCTCGATACCCCGACGCACCGCGAAGCGCCCGATCAGGTAGAGCAGATCGAACTCGTCCTGCTCCCGGTGGACTCCCCGAATGGACCGGCCACTGAGCCGCAGAAAGTCGGGCTCGAGTTCGCGCACGTAATCCAGGGGAAGCGGGCAGTCCGACTGCAGATCCAGGGCGAGCCGGAATCCGAGTTCGGACACAGACCGGAACGAAGCCAGGCTGATGGGGAAGTGGCGAAGCACCTGGCCCGTGTCCACCAGGAAGACGATGTCCCGCGCGGAGAGGTTCCTGCCCGGCGCGCCGTAGAGAAGGGAGTTGATTCGCACGGCGCTCTCAATCAGGTCGCTGCTCCCTGCGCTGATCAGCAAGAAGCCATCACCCCGATCGGCCAGGTGCTCGTGGCTGAGGATGGCTTCATGGTAGGAGTCGAGGACTCGGTGCTCCAACCCGGTCTGCCGGGCCACGTCAAAGAGCACGTCGTCGTAGCGCATCTTGGTGGAAGCCGGGCCGCGCAGCCCCACCTGGTAGCCCACCACCCTCCCCTGCCGCAGGTGGACCAGGGGGCGGAACAGGAGGGTGAGATCGCCCTGCTCGAGGAATTCTTCCAGCCGCTCACCCAATTGCTCGCGCTCGCGCCACTGTTTTTTTCTCGCAGCTTCGTCGGCCTCGACCAGAGCGGAGACGATCAGGTCCTCAAGGGTTTGCTCACCCCGGGGGGCATGTAGCACGGCACCGCCGACCGTGATGCTCAGGCGCTCGTGCACCCGCGGCACCAGCGATCGCGCTAGGTGTTCGTTGATAGCCACTTCCAACCGCTCGGCCACGGAATCGACCATCGGAAACGAGAGGTCGAGCGCTTCGCGCGGCGCCGAAAGCACCACGGCAAAGCCTTCTCCCTGCAGTCCGACGTCGGCGGGCAGATCCATTGCCCTTATGCCGGAGCCCAGGGAACCCAGCGCTACCTGCGAAGCCCCCCGGTAGATCTCCTCGAGTTCGCGCCAGGAATACATGCGCGACAGGTGCCCCCAGTGCTCGAGACGAACGAAGAGAACTCCCAGCGTGGAGGTGTGTTCGAGTTCGTTGCGGACCGCGGCGATGGTCTCCGACAAAGACGGCAGTTCGGAAGCAGCGTCGTGAACCAGCCCGCGGAGCCAGCGGCCCAACGGCGAGGCCCAGGGGGAAGGGGCTTCGGTGTCGACTCGGGGTGCCGCGGACCCGTCGGCGGCCGCTTGCCCTTGCGCTCGGTCCCTGCCCACAGCCTCGTCTATGACGTTCCCCGTTTCCTAAGGTGAGGGCCAGGCGCCCTACTTCTTGTCGGTGCCGACCTTTTTACTCTCCGCGCTACTCTCCGAACTCTTGTCCGCGCCCGAAGCCTTTTCGCCGGAGGCGCTTTTGTCGCTCGAGGCTTTCTCGCCGGAAGAGCCGTTCGACCCGCTGCCGTTACCCTCCGAGGGGCCACCTTTGAGGGACTTCTTCTTGGCGTAGTCCGTAGTGTAGAAGCCAGAGCCTTTGAAGTGAATAGCCACGGGGAAAAGCAGACGCTGCACTTCGCCGCCGCAGGCCTCGCACTCCTTCACCGGGTCGTCTGACATCCGCTGAAAGCGCTCGAACTGATGGCTGCACGAATCGCACCGGTACTCATAGGTCGGCACGCAAATACCTCCTCGCCTAACAAAACCTGCATCAAGTATAGCGAAAAACCCATCCCGCGGGGAGCAGGGCGGGAAGCCTCTTTGGCACTCCTACCCTTCGAGTGCCAACCTCAGCCCGATATCCTTGCCCTCATCGGGGGATTGTGCCCGGGGATGACCACAATTGGATTGAGCTCCCGGATGCGGTCCCACGACCGGAGCAACCGGTCCGCCGCCGGGAAGCCCGCGGGCAGTTCCATTGAAGAGAAGTAGGAGGGAAGCGGCCCCACCGTGTCGCCCGCGACCACCAGGCGGCCGCCGGCGGTCTCCGCCACCACGCAGATGGAACCCTCACTGTGCCCGGGAGTGCGCAGAAAGCGCAGGCCGGGAGCGATCTCCCCTTCATCACCGCTGAGCAGCCGGGCACGCCCGTCAAAGCCGGAGCGCTCATGCGCCGGGCTTCCGCCGAATTCCGCCTCGTGGATCACTATCGGGGTATCCGGGAAGTAGACGTTGGCCTGAACATGGTCCATGTGCGCATGGGTATTGACCACCAGGTCCACATCACCCGCAGAGAGGCCCCGCTCGGCGAGCGCGGCCAGCAAAGGCTCTCCCTGCATCACCAGACCCGGGTCCACCACCACAGTCGCCGGCCCGCTAAGCAGAACCGTGTTCGGCCAGGCGACCATGCCGTGCACCGGGTGATCCGCCTTGAGACTCTGATAGCGGCTAAAGCGGTGAAAGGAGAGCTCGCCCTCGCGGTTGTATTCCTCCAACCGGCCGGAGCTCACCGTGAAGACGTAGCGCTGGGTAGGGATGAGGATCTCCCAGCGAAAGAGGGTAGTGCTGCCCGAGTCTCCGATGTGCGGGACGCCTGGCATCAGGTGAAGCGATCGTCCGGAACGTAGCACGGAGCGGTGGTGAAGCCCTGCGCATCGCGCAGGTGCGCCGGCGCTGGGTCGAGTGAGAGCCGGGCTCCCCGCCGCGGGATGACCAGCAGGCCGAGCAGCCAGCCGAAGACGCTCCCCCACAGAAAAGACCTCAACCTGCTGCGTTCCAATTGGCCGCCTCCCTTTAGCGGTTCCGCTGCCACGCGAAGTACCCGGCGACGAACATAATGATCCAGTTCATCACCCCTCTACCGGTAAGGCCGAAGACGAAACCGTCCCAGCTGACCCCGAAACGCATGAAGATGTCCAGCATCGGCGGGAAAACAAAGGCCCAGATCGTGCCGGCCACGGCGATGACCGCGGTCTCGGTGCCGTGGTAGTAACGGCTCGCCCGCAGGACGGCCTCGCCGACGACGTATCCGATGGCCGCCGCCGCAAAGATGACGAAGAAGAAGAATCCCGCAGCCGCGAGGACGAAGTAGTAGATGAAGCCCGCCAGGGTGCCCGCCGCCAACGCCGCGCCAATCGCCCGGGTCGCCTTTTCGGGGCCAAAGGTGATCCGGGCCGACTTGGGCAGCCGGGAGCACTCGCGGCATTTGACGCCCACGGGGGAGAAGACCATGCAGTCCGGGCAGATGGGCTTGCCGCAGGAGCTGCAACGCACGCCGGTTTCCCGCTTGGGGTGGTTGGCGCAGTAGGTTTCGTTGTAAGCCAGATCTTCTCGTTCTAGGTCAGGTTCAGCCATGATGAAAAGGGTAGCAGCTTGGGCCACCCCGCGTCTGCCGGGTCCTCGGGGGCGCCCGCCGGGGTGCCCAGGAGCGCCCGTGGGAGGTCGCAAGAGCGCCCGCCGGGGTGCTCAGGAACGGCGTCGGCGGGCGATGTGCACGACCTCCATGCGGGGGACGGGAACCAGTTCGCGCCGGTAGGAGCGGTGGATCCGTTCCGCCTCCTCCTCGGCCCGCAGACTCAACTCGACCAGAGCCTCCTCCAGTTCCCGCACCCTCAATTGGGCGCGTTCGAGTTGGCCCTCGAGCTCCAGCACCCGTTCCACTCCCGCCAGGTTGAGCCCCAATTCCGACGTGAGCTCCTGGATGCGCCGGAGTCGGTCGACGTCGGCCATCGAGTAGAGCCGCGTTCTCTTGTTGGAGCGCTGCGGTCGGATCAGCCCCCGCCGTTCGTACATGCGCAGGGTCTGAGGGTGGAGTTCGGCCAGCTCCGCGGCGATCGAGATCATGAAAAGCGCGCGGTCACGGTCGCTGTCGGCCATCACTCCCAGCCGGCCCTTCCAGAACGGGGGTTGTCGCGGCGAAGTTCCGCGAACCGTTCGAGAAGTTCCTGCTGATCCTCGGTCAGGTCGCGCGGGGTCTCCACCCGGATACGGGCCAGCAGGTCGCCCCGTCCCTTGTCGCCCAACAGAGGCGCGCCTTTGCCGCCGATGCGGAGCAGAGTGCCGTCCTTGATTCCCGCAGGCACTTTGAGCGAGACCTTGCCGTCCGGAGTGGGCACCTGAACCCGGGCTCCTAGCGCGGCCTCGGTCATGCTGACCGGCACTTCTATGGTCAAGTCCTGCCCTCGGCGCTGATACAGGTCGCTGTCTTCCACTCGCGTCACCACGTAGAGATCTCCGGGAGGCCCCCCGTTGGGGGAGGCTTCGCCCTTGCCCTTGAGTCTGATCTTGGTGCTGTCCTTGACCCCGGCCGGGATCGGCACCTTGTAGGTCTTCATCTTACTCACCCTGCCTCTGCCGCTGCAGGTGGGGCAGGGCGCCTCGATGACCATCCCGTCGCCGCCACAGCGGGGACAGGGCTGAGAAAGCGCGAAGACACCCTGGCTCTGGCTGACCACTCCGCGGCCCTGACACACCGGGCAGATCTGGGGTTGCGTCCCGGGGGCCGCCCCCGAACCATTGCAGGTGGGACAGGCCACGTGGCGAGGAATCTGAATTCGGGTGGTGACGCCCTTCAGGGCGTCCTCGAAAGAAAGAGTTACCGAAGCAGTGACGTCCTGCCCTCGGGACTCCCTGGGCTGGCGTTGAGCCCGGGCGCCGGCTGTGCCGCGCCCCCCGAAAAGGCTGCTGAAAATGTCGGCGAAATCCCCGCTGAAGGCCTGGCCTCCCTGACCGAATCCGCCACCGTAGGCCCGTCCCCCGCCCTGCCCGTAACCTGGTCCGAACCCCTCGCCGAACAAGGCGCTTGGCCCCTGATCGTACTGCTTGCGCTTTTCGGCGTCGGAGAGCACCTCGTACGCCTGGGAGATCTCCTTGAAGCGGTCCTCCGCCTTGGGGTCGTTGGGGTTCGCGTCCGGGTGGTTCTCGCGCGCCAGCTTGCGGTAGGCCTTGCGGATCTCTTTCTGGTCCGCTTTGCGGTCGACCTCCAGGACCTGATAGTAATCCTTGCCGGCGACGGGCATGGCCCTAGTCTCCCTCCCCCGCAGAAACCACTACTTTGGCCGGCCGCAGAACGCGTTCGCCCAGCAGGTAACCTCGCTCCAGGACTTGGATGACGGTACCCTCTTCCTCTTCCGATGCCTGCGCGAATACGGCCTCGTGGTGCTCGGGATCGAAGGGTTGTCCCGTCGGATCCATCCGCTCGACGCCTTCATGCTTCAATAGCCGCGCGAAGTGGTCGTAGGTCATGCGCACACCGTCTACCAGCTTGGCTTCCTCATGTTCCTCGGCCGCGTCGAGCGCCCGCTCCAGATTGTCCAGGACGGGCAAGAACTCTGTGAGCAGCGAACCCTTTGCCCGGGACTCCGACTCAGCCAAGTCGCGGCGCGAGCGCTTGCGGAAGTTCTCGAACTCGGCCTTTAGCCGCAACAGATTGTCTAGATAGTTGTCACGCTCCGCCTTTAGCCGCTCGACGTCGAGCTCCGATTCCACCTCCGCGTCCGGGCGAGGAGCACCGGCGGGCTGGGCGCTGCCCGGACCGGGACCGGTTTCGACGTGGGGTCCCGTGTGAGCAGTCTCGAACTCGCGTTCGTCGGACATCGGCTCGTAAGCCTGGTCCGGCTCCCTATCGGGATCTGAGTTCTTGCCCTCGTCCGCATGGTTTCCGTTTATGGGAATTCGTTTCTTGCGTTCTTCGGTCATCTGGTGGGTTCCTCTTCCTTGCAGATAAGGCTGCCGCCGGCCCCAGGGGGCGTAGCGGCAGCCCGTCGCTCAGACTATTGTCGGCCGCCGGACTCGCCCGCCGAGTCTCCATGAGTCTCGGTCTCCACGGTCCGGGATCCGGAATCACCGCGGCCCACCGAGATCTTCTTGGGTCTCGCCTGCTCGGCCTTCGGGATGGTGATCTCGAGAATGCCGTTCTCGTAGTGAGCGTCGATCTTCTCGCTATCGACGCCATGGGGCAGTGACATCGACCGGGTGAACGAGCCGTACCGCCGCTCGATGCGGTAGTACTTATCCTCGTCGACCTCTTCCTCAAAGCGGCGCTCTCCGCTCAGAGTCAGAACGTCATCCTGGACCTCGAGGCTGATGTCGTCCGGGCCCATGCCGGCCAATTCCGCCTTGAGCTTGATCGCGTCCTTGGTTTCGAGGACGTCGATCGAAGGCATCCAGCTCTCGCGCTGCACCTCACCTCCTCCGGAGAAGCGGCGCAGCGAGCGGTTCACCTCGTCCTGCAGCGCCAGCATGTCACGATAGGGATCCCAGCGCACGATTGCCATCTCATGTTCTCCTGTCTGCTTCGTATTCGCCGTGAACCCGGCAACCGGGCCCAGATGCCCGGCCTACTCCTCGTCGATGACCTCGTAATCGGCTTCCTCGACTACCTCTTCCTCGGCGCCGCCGGCGCCGCCGTCAGACGTCGTCCCGCCGGCCGGCCCCTGCTGCTCCGAAGCGGTCTGATACGCGGCTTCACTCAGCTTGTAGGCCGCCTCCTGCAAGGCGGTCATCTTGGCCTGGATAGCCTCCACGTCATCCGTCTTCATCGACTCTTCCAGGTCGTTGGCAGCCGCGTCGATCGAGTTCCGGGTCTCCTCGTCCACCTTGTCGCCAAGATCCTTCAGGGACTTGCGGGTCGAGTAGACCAGATTCTCCGCTTGGTTGCGGGTTTCGACCACCTCGCGGCGCCGCCTGTCTTCATCGGAGTGCGATTCGGCGTCCTTGACCATCTGGTCGATCTCGGATTCGTTGAGGCCGCTCGAGCTTTGGATCTGGATCTTTTGCTCGTTGCCGGTGGCCATGTCCTTGGCCGAGACGTGCACGATACCGTTGGCGTCGATGTCGAAGGCCACCTCGATTTGCGGTATCCCCCGTGGTGCCGGCGGGAGGCCCATCAGTTGGAACTTGCCCAGCGTCTTGTTGTAGGCGGCCATCTCCCGCTCGCCCTGAAGTACGTGAATCTCCACCGAGGTCTGATTGTCGTCCGCGGTCGAGAAGATCTCGCTCTTTCGGGTGGGGATGGTGGTGTTCCGCTCGATCAACCGGGTGAAGACGCCACCCTTGGTTTCGATGCCCAGGGAGAGCGGAGTTACGTCGAGGAGAAGCACATCCTTGACGTCCCCGGCGAGCACACCGCCTTGGATGGCCGCGCCCAGGGCCACGACTTCGTCCGGGTTGATCCCCTTATGGGGTTCCTTGCCGGCGACCTCGCGAACTTTTTCCTGTACTGCGGGCATGCGGGTCATCCCGCCTACCAGGATCACCTGGTCGATGTCCCCCGCAGAGAGGCCCGCGTCCTGCATGGCCTGCTTGGTCGGGCCCACCGTGCGCCCGACCAACTCGCGCGTCAGCTCCTCCAGCTTCGCCCGAGTCAAGGTCATCTCCATGTGGAGCGGTCCGCTCTGGTCCATGGTGATGAAGGGCAGGTTGATGCTGGTTTCCATCGCCGAGGAGAGCTCCACCTTGGCCTTCTCGGCCGCCTCGTAGAGCCGCTGCAGAGCAGCCTTGTCCTTGGCCAGGTCGATGCCCTTGTCGCGCTTGAACTCAGCCACGATCCAGTCGACGATCGCCTTGTCGAAGTTGTCGCCGCCTAGATGAGTGTCGCCGTTGGTCGCCTTGACTTCGAAGACGCCTTCGCCGAGCTCCAGGATGGAGACGTCAAAGGTGCCCCCACCCAGGTCGAACACCAAGATGGTCTGGTCGGTCTCCTTGTCCATGCCGTAGGCCAGGGAGGCAGCGGTGGGTTCGTTGATGATACGACGCAAGTTCAGCCCGGCGATGCGGCCGGCGTCTTTGGTGGCCTGCCGCTGCGCATCGTCGAAGTATGCGGGCACGGTGACGACCGCGTCTGTTACCTCTTCGCCCAGATAGGCCTCGGCGTCACGCTTCAGCTTCTGCAGAATCATCGCGGAGATTTCCGGCGGGCTGTACTGTTTGCCCTGAATGTCGACGCGCACGTCCTGATTAGGACCCTGCTCGACCTCGTAGGGCACGATCTTCATCTCTTCGGAGACCTGCGAATACTTGCGCCCCATAAAGCGCTTGATGGAGAAGATGGTGTTCTGTGGATTGGTGACCGCCTGCCGCTTGGCCACGGTCCCGACCAGCCGCTCGCCGGTCTTGGAGAAGGCGACCACAGATGGTGTGATCCGTCCGCCCTCGGCGTTAGGAATGATCGTGGGCTCTCCACCCTCGAGTACTCCCATGGCCGAGTTAGTAGTTCCCAGGTCGATGCCGATTATCCTGCCCATAGCGCTTCCACTGTTCCCTTCGTTCCCTTGCCGCCGGATTCAAGTAGTTCGTTCAGCTTGGTTCATTATAAAATCTGAGTCGGTTACTGTCAACTGCCGACGGCGCACCTTGAGCGGCACGCTATCAAAGTTCATAATGCAAAGTGCTATTACCCGCGCTGATGCCCAAGATAACGGCCGCAGCGCCCGTCCGCTACAATGTGTTTGCCATGGCACATCGCTATCCGACCCTCCACGCCCGCCGCAGACGGCGCGCGAAGACCAAGCGGGGCCTGAGCCGCGCCATCCTGGTTGCGCTCGTCTTTGCTCCGTTCTTTGTCGCGCTTCTGGCCGTCGGCACCGTCACCGTGGGCCTGCAGATGGCGTCGGCCGTCAGCCAGGATATTCCTCAGTTGGAGGAACAGCGAAGGGTCGAACTGCCCCAGACCACTCGGATATACGCTGCCGACGGCACCCTCCTCGCCTACCTCCACGGCGTGGAGAACCGGGAAATCATCGGCGGCGAGCGCATCCCCGCGGTTGCCAAGAATGCGATCGTGGCCATCGAGGATGAACGCTTCTATGAGCACCAGGGGGTTGACGCCGAAGCGGCGGTCAGGGCCTTCATCGCCAACGTGCAGGCCGAAGGCATCAACGAGGGCTTCTCCACTCTGACCATGCAGTTGGTCGGCACGCTCTATCTGGACCGCACCGACCAATCCCTCGAGCGAAAGCTCGACGAGATGGCCCTGGCCCTGCAGATGGAGGAACTGATGTCCAAGGACGAGATCCTGGACCTCTATCTGAATACGGTGTACTTCGGTGCGAACGCCTACGGCATTCAGGCGGCCTCTCGCACCTACTTCAACAAGTACCCCGCCGACCTTACCCTCCAGGAAGCGGCCCTGCTTGCAGGAATGCCTCAGGCACCCAGCCGCTACAACCCCAGGATCAACCCGGACGCCGCCAAGGAGCGACGCAACACGGTCCTCCAGCGGATGTGGTTCAACGAGTACATCACCATCGAGGAGTACCAGCGAGCCGTGGCCGCCCCGCTCGAACTGGCGCCTTCCTCGATATATGAAGAGGTCCGCGAGCCCTACGTCGTGGACTACGTCAAGAAGCAGCTCATCGAGATGTTCGGCGTGGACAGAGTGTTCGAGGGGGGCCTCAGCGTAGGCACCAGCATCAACCCCGCCTACCAGCGCCACGGCGAGTGGGCCATCAAGGACACCCTGAACCAGACAGGGGACCCTTCCGCCGCATTGGTGGCCGTCGATCCCGAGAGCGGTTTGATCCGCGCGATGGTCGGCAGCAGTGACTACGACAGCTCCAAGTTCAACCTGGCAGCACAGGCCAAGCGCCAGGCGGGTTCGGCCTTCAAGACCTTCGGCCTGACCGCTGCGGTCGAGATGGGGATGAACCCGGCGACCACCATCTACAACTCTCAGCCGGTGGAAATCAACATCCCAGGTAGCAAGCCGTGGAAAGTCCAGACCTTTTCGCACAGCTACTACGGAGCCTCCACCCTGGTCCAGGCGACCCTGCGAAGCGACAACTCGGTCTACGCGCAGCTGGCCATGGACGTAACGCCGGAGCGCATCGTCGACGTTGCCAAGCGAATGGGCATCACCTCGCCGCTCTCCCCCAACCCGGCGATCATCCTGGGCGGCCTCACCTACGGCGTCTCCCCCCTCGAAATGTCATCAGCCTACGGCACTCTCGCCAACCAGGGCGTGCACGTGGAGCCGCGGATGATCCTCGAGATCAAGGATTCAAACAATCGGGTGATCTACGAGTCCGAGCGCAAAGCCACGCAGGCTGTCTCTGAGGGCGTCGCCTACGCGGTCACGGAGATCCTGATCAAGAACATCCAGGCGGGCACCGGGACCAACGCCCAGATCGGCAGGCCCGCGGCAGGGAAGACCGGCACGGCGCAGAACTTCCGCGACGCCTGGTTCAGCGGATACACTCCGCAGATTTCAACGTCGGTCTGGATGGGGCATCCCGAGGCCCAAATCGAAATGCGGAACGTCCACGGGCGGCGGGTGACCGGCGGCAGCTTCCCCGCCATTATCTGGGGCAAGTTCATGGGCAGGATCATGAAGGACTATTCGGTCACCGATTTCGCAGAGCCGGACTCGCGCGTCAAGTACAAAGACGTCGAGACGACTTACGCACGCAAGAAGAGCACCGAAGACGAGCGACCGCCCAGGCGCACGTCTTCGACCCTGGCCCCGGAAACCACGCTTGCCCCTCCCGTCACCCAGCCGCCGGCGACCCTGGCGCCGCCGGTAACTCAGCCCCCCGCCACGCAGCCGCCCGCGACTTTGGCGCCCCCGATCACCGAGGCCCCGGCCACCCCCTAGAGTCGGCCCCTGCAAGGTCTCCGGGCGTCTTGGAAACCCGGGGCACTTCCCGCAACCCGGCTGTCCGCGAGGGTCACATGGGCCAGCTTCCATTTGTATATCTGAGTCCACTGCTATAAACTTTATTGACAAGCCACAAGAGCGATATTTGGGCAGGCCCTTCAGTCGGGAGCGAGAGATGCAGTTGGAGAAATTCACCGTGAAGGCCCAGGAGGCACTGGGCCGCGCGCAGCAACTGGCGCAGAGTGCTGCGAATCCGCAGATAGAGACCGAGCACCTGCTGGCAGCACTGCTCGACCAGGAAGGCGGCCTCACCGTCCCAATCTTGGAGCGGATCGGAGTCAACCATGCCGGTCTACGGGCTCAAGCCGCCCAACAATTGGAACGCCTCTCCCACGTTTCCGGCGGCGCCCAACCTTCCTTCAGCACGAGGCTTCGGCAGGCACTCGACCGGGCGCAGGCAGACGCACAGGGCATGGGAGACGCATACGTCTCGAGCGAGCACGTGCTCATGGCCTTGACCGATGAGAACGATTGGACGGGAAGCGTCCTGCGCGATCACGGCGTAACCAAGGATGCCATCAGTCAGGTGCTGCGCGACCTGCGCGGCAGCCACCGCGCCGAAGACCCCAATGCCGAAGACAAGTACCAGTCTCTCGAGCGGTTTGGCCGTGATCTGACCGAACAGGCCCGCCGGGGCCGATTGGACCCCGTGATCGGCCGGGACGACGAGATCCGGCGCGTGATCCAGGTTCTCAGCCGCAGGACCAAGAACAATCCCGTCCTGATCGGCGAACCAGGGGTGGGCAAGACCGCCATAGTTGAAGGCTTGGCCCAGAGGATTGTTTCCGGCGACGTGCCCGAGGGGCTCAAGGACAAGCGGCTGATCGCCCTGGACATGGGCGCGATGGTCGCAGGGGCAAAGTACCGCGGCGAGTTCGAAGAGCGGCTGAAGGCCGTACTCAAAGAGATCGCCGACTCCGATGGGCAGGTCATCACCTTCATCGACGAGATGCACACGGTTATCGGCGCCGGCGCGGCCGAAGGCGCCATGGACGCCTCCAACATGCTTAAGCCCATGCTGGCCCGGGGCGAGTTGCGCATGGTGGGCGCCACCACGCTCGATGAGTACCGCAAGCACGTGGAGAAGGACGCTGCGCTGGAGCGGCGCTTCCAGCCGGTGGTAGTGGGAGAGCCTTCGGTTCAAGATACGGTCGCCATTCTGCGCGGGCTGAAGGAGCGCTACGAGGTGCATCACGGCGTGCGCATCCAAGACGCTGCCCTGCTGGCGGCCGCGGTACTTTCCGACCGCTATATCACCGACCGCTTTCTGCCCGACAAGGCCATCGACCTGGTCGATGAGGCCGCCAGCCGCCTCCGCATCGAGATCGATTCCATGCCCACGGAGATCGACGAGGTCGAACGGCGCATGAAACAGCTGGAGATCGAACGGCAGGCGCTGAAGAAGGAGACCGACCCGGCCTCGGTGGACCGGCGGGAAGCCATCGAGGCGGAGCTTGCCGAGCTGCGGGAGAAGGCCGACGCCATGAAGGCCCACTGGCAGGCCGAGAAGGAGTCCATCCAGGAGATCCGCGGGCTCAAAGAGGAGATCGAGCAAACCCGCGCGGAAGCAGAGCGTGCCGAGCGGGAAACCGATCTCGAACGGGCGGCCGAACTGCGATACGGCCGCATTCCCGAGCTGGAAAGGGAACTGGCGACGCAAAACGAGCGCCTCGAGGACCTGCAACGCGAACAACGCATGCTCAAGGAAGAAGTCGACGACGAAGACATCGCGGAGGTCGTGGGCAAGTGGACCGGCATCCCGGTGAGCCGGCTGCTCGAGAGCGAGGTCGAGAAGCTGGTGCACATGGAGGACCGCCTGCACCGACGCCTAATCGGCCAGGAAGAAGCGGTGGAGGCAGTATCCAACGCCATCCGCCGGGCCCGTGCCGGACTGCAGGACCCAAACCGCCCGATCGGCAGCTTCATCTTCCTCGGCCCCACCGGCGTGGGCAAGACCGAGCTCGCCCGGGCGCTCGCTGAGTATCTCTTCGACGACGAGCGGGCCATGATCCGCATAGACATGAGCGAGTTCATGGAGAAGCACTCGGTGGCCCGGCTTATCGGCGCCCCTCCCGGCTACGTCGGCTACGAGGAGGGCGGCTACCTGACCGAAGCGGTTCGCCGCCGCCCCTACAGCGTGCTGCTCTTGGACGAGATCGAGAAGGCGCACAACGACGTCTTCAACGTGCTGCTCCAGATCCTGGACGACGGTCGTCTTACCGACGGGCAGGGACGCACCGTGGACTTCAAGAACGCCGTAATCATCATGACCTCGAACCTGGGCAGCCACTACATCCTCGACCCCGATCTCACCGATCAGCAGATGCACGACCGGGTGATGGACGTGATGCGGGTGGAGTTCAAGCCGGAGTTCCTCAACCGGGTGGACGAGATCGTGCTCTTCCACCGATTGAACCGACAAGAGATCAAGCAGATAGTCGAGATCCAGCTGGAATTGCTGCGCCGCCGTCTGGCGGAGCGCGACATCGCACTCGAACTGACCGAGGGCGCGCGAGCCTACCTGGCCGCCCAGGGTTACGACCCTGCCTACGGAGCACGGCCGCTCAAGCGTCTGATCCAGAAGGAGATCCAAGACCAGGTGGCCCTGGGATTGCTTAAAGGCGAGTTCCGCGAGGGGTCACGGGTGGTGGTCGATTCCAGCCCGGAGGGCCTTACCTTCCGGGCCGCCGAGCAGGCGGCCGGCCCCTCGCCGGTCTAAGGGCCGCGGATGGGCAAAGGCCCGGGACCCGTGTCTCGGGCCTTCTTCTTTCTGCCGCCCTCACGGCGGAATTCGGCGAGCAGAATTCCGGTCATGATCAAAATGGCCCCTGCCCACCCGGCCAGGCTCAGACGCTCACCGGCGAGCGCGAAGCCGAACGCTCCGGCAAAGACCGGCTCGAGAGTAAGGATCAGGGCGGTACGAGTCGGCGGTGCGTAGCGTTGGGCGAAGGTCTGGATCAAAAAAGCCAAGGTCGAGGCGAACACCGCCGTGATGCCGAGGGCCCACCAGACCTGGCCTTCCCGTGGCCAGCCCAAGTCGGTCAGGGAGCCCGTGCCCCTGGCTCCGAGAGTGAGCGCCGTGGTCACCAGGGCGACCATGCCCAACTGCAGGGCGTTCAGAGTCAGAGGGTCGTGGTTGGCGGCGTAGCGGGCCGTCGCCAGGATGTGGGCGGCGAAACCCAGGGCGCAGAGAAAGACGAGCAGGTCGCCGCCCACCTCGCCGCCACCTGCGCCTCCGGAGAGAAGCACCAGACCGCCGAAGGCGATGCCGGCGCCGATCAGCGCCCGCCCTCCGACCCAACGCCGCCACAACAACAACTCGAGCAGGGGCACCAGCACCACGAACATCCCGGTGATGAAGCCTGCATTGGAGGCGGTGGTCACTTCGAGCCCCAGCGTCTGGAACACATAGCTCGCCGACAGAAAGATGCCCATCAAGGTTCCGGCGAATAGCAGGCCCCGACGGCTCCTCGGCCGAGCCTCGGCCTCCAATTCTTCGGCCAGCGCCGGGGGCAAGGCTGCGCCGAAGGACGCCGGCTCCGTGGCGCGCGCCGAACGCAAGGGGAAGCGGCGGACCAGAGGGATCAGCGCCGCCATCAAGAACGCGGCCAGGCTGAAGCGGATGGCCAGGAAGGGCAGGGTGGGGTAGACGGCCACGGCGTCCTTCACCAAGACGAAGGTCGCGCCCCAGACCATGGTCACGCCGATCAGCAGGAACTCGGGCAGATGTCGTCTGAAGGCGGGCAAGGCGGCGTATAGTAGCACGCTGCTCAGGGGCAGAAGGAAGTAGTCCAAGGCGAGGAGAACCGGTGGAACGCCCGCGTCGCGGCACCCAAATCGAGCTGGAAATCGACAACCTGGCGTTCGGCGGACAGGGGGTAAGCCGCCTGGACGGTTTCGTGGTCTTCGTCGCCGGCGCCGTCCCCGGCGACCGGGTGCGTGCCGTCGTCACCAAAGTGAAGCGCCGCTATGCCGAGGCGCGCCTGGAATCCATCCTCCGGCCTTCGGCGGACCGCATAGACGCGGGGTGCCGCCACTACGGGTCCTGCGGCGGCTGCCGCTGGCAGAGCCTAGCCTATCCGACGCAGCTGAAGTACAAGGAGAGGCAGGTGCGGGAGTCGCTCGAGCGTTTGGGCGGCCTGACCGACTTCGAGGTGCGGCCCGTCATCGGCATGGAGGAACCATGGCGCTACCGCAACAAGGTGGAGTTCTCCATCGGCCCGAGTCCTGAGGGCCCGCTCGTGGGCTTTCATCCCCCGGGGAGATGGGACCAGGTTCTCCCCATGAGCGAATGCCACCTGGTCTCGCGCGCAACGGAGGCCGTGCGAACGCGTGTAGAGCAGTGGATAAGAAAGAGTGGGCGGCCGGGGTGGGATCCCCGCTCGCAGACCGGATACTTCCGCCAACTGACCGTGAGGGAGGGACGCCGCACCAACGAGTTGCTGCTAAGCCTGGCGACCGCTCCCGGCGGGCTGCCGCCGGGTCTTCCTGAGGCCCTTCTGCCCGAGTTTCCCCAGATAGTCGGCATCCTCCATGCTCAGAACGACGGTCAGGCCGAGGTGGCGACCGCCCTCCCCTACCGTGTACTCCACGGCCGCCCCTTTCTCTTCGAGGAGCTGGGCGGGCTGCGCTTCAAGGTTTCTATCGACGCCTTCTTTCAGACGAACACCGAGATGGCCGAGAAACTGTACGCTCGGGCGGGCGAGGAGGCGGGTCTGACCGGCGATGAAGTGGTGTGGGATCTCTACTCGGGGATCGGCTCGATCGCTCTCTACCTGGCCTGCCGGGCCCGCGCCGTGCTTGGCATCGAGGTGGTGGCCCCCGCGGTCGAGGACGCGCGGGACAATGCCCGTCTGAACGGAATCGGCAACGCCACCTTCCTCGAGGGCAATGCGCGCGTGGTGCTCAAAGAGGTTTTGGAGGGGAGGGCGTCCCTCCCTCCCGGACTGGAAAACCCGGACGTCGTGGTGCTCGACCCACCCCGCGGGGGACTCGCCAAGAAGGTAATCATGAGGGCCGCGGCGGCCCGCCCGGCCCGGATCGTCTACGTCTCCTGCAATCCCGCAACGATGGCCGACAATTTAAAGGACTTCGCCGAGCACGGCTATCGGCTGGTTCGCGTCACTCCGGTGGACATGTTTCCCCATACGCCGCACATCGAGGCGGTAGGCCTGTTGGAGCCTACCGCCTAAGGCGCCGTGGGCGGTTTCCGCCGGGTGTCGCGGCGCGAAGCCAGCAGGTCTGCGTTCGCCAACAGGAAGGCCAAGCCCAATAACGGCAGGGCGGGGAGACCCCGGTCCAGTCCCGTGGCCAGTCCCAGCGACGCAGCGAAGCTCGCGGCCATCGACACGAAGCCCAAGCGATGGCGAAGACCGGTAATCGCCGAGCCCACCGTGAAGAATGCCAGAAACACGAAATCGGTGACCCCGAGCGCGGCCCCGACTCCTCCGCCTACAGAGGGAAAAACCACCAGCAGGTATTCCAGCAGGGATGGAGTGGCTTCGACGATGGCTTTGGTCGGGCCGAAGAACACACTCCAGGCATCGATCAGCAGCACGAGTGCCGCCATGAAAGCGAGCCAGCGGGGCCCGGGCACGTGCACGCCCAGGAGGCGGCCGGCCGCTGCAGCCGCCACGATCTTGAGGGGCGCGGCAAGGGCAGGCACCTCTAAGTACGCGGCCAGGAATCCCAACGCGAGACCAATGACGACGATCAGGCCCAGGGAGCGGGGCGGGAGCGGGGCCAGCAAGATGCCGGCCATGAACAGCGCCGCGGGAACCAGCGCGAAAAGGAAACCGAGCAGCGCAGCCAAGCGGGCGTCGGTCGGTTCGGGAAACCAGGCAGAGAGAGGATACGTGGCCACCAGCGTCAGGGCCGCGGCGCCGATCACAGGCGGCGATCCCAGCCCGCCTACTCCCTGCTTCACCCTATCGCCACGCGGAAAGCCGAGCCGTAGAGGTGATCAGTAGGGTGGCTGGTCCCGATGCCAGTCGCCCAGCACGCGGAAGGCCTTCCAGAACTCGGCCTTCGCGTCGGCATCGTCGAGAGAAGTGTCCACGTCGGGAGTGACAAGCGCCTGACAGAAAGGGCTGTACTCCTGTATTACGCCCGGATCCCAGCTCAACTCCCGGGTGCCGGCCACCCGGTTGGCGTTCAATACCTCCAGCACCTGACGCCCCATGACCACGATCATCTTCGGCTGCACGATGCGCAACTCCTCGAGCAAGAACGTGGCGCACTCGCGCTCGCCGTCAACCTCCTCGAGCCCCCCGCACTTGATCACATTGGTGCCGTAGAGAAGCAGGGGATCGATGCCCAGGCGTTCAGCACTCTTGAGCACGGCGCTTCCCGCCCGGCCGAAGAAGGAGACTCCCTCGCTGACCTCGAGGTAGCGGGGGCGGTACTTGATCATGACGATGTCCGCCAGCGGATGCCCAGAGCCCACGGTGGGCAGGTACTCGCTGCGGCGGCACGAGCGGCAGTGCACGATGCGGCGGTTGAGTTCGTTGCTCTCCGCGATCGCCCGCTCTTCCAGTCTGCTGCGAAGATCGGCGGGCTCGGGTGTGGGCGCCTGCTTGCGCTGCTCGCCAGGTTTGCCGGTCATTCTGCTCTTCTGTCTCTGATGCTGCTCACATCCATCCCGAAGTCTGGTCAGTGGGGCGCGGGCACGTGACATATTGGCGGTGATGCCGGGTAATCCTTCACCGTCCGGTGTCCGCCCCGGTGGGGAGGACGTGGTCCAGGGTGGTCTGCAAAAACTTCAGTGATTGCAGGTAGAGCAGGTTCTTGCGGTGGGTGACGATATCGGCCTCGCGCAGTGCGGTCATGAACTCCTCGGGGCCGCTGAACGGTCTCATTCTCAGCATCGCGGTACCGATCCCGGGAAGCACGTGGGCGTCGCTGCCGGCTCCGGCCACCAGGTTGTACTTGCTGGCGAAGCGTTCGGCATTCAGGTTGAACGAGGAGAGCGCCACCCGCGCGTTGTAGGTCTCGACGACGTCTATCCGATAGAGGTTGTCGACCATGGATTCGTAAGACGGGGTGGAACGGAGCCCGTCGAAAGGATGGGGGATGTAGACCAGGCCCCCCTGCTCCTTGATCAGGCCTAGCGTCTCCTCGAAGGAAAGCCCACCGGGCACCTCCTCCTCGAGAAACAGTCCGATTACCTCCCCGACCGACGTCTTGATCTCCGAGGCGACGATGACGTCGAGGTCCTCTCCGGCCAGCTCCCGTGCCTCCAGCCCTCCGGCGATGGTGTCGTGATCGGCTATGGCCACAGCCCCGAGACCCACCTCGAAAGCCGCCTCGAGCACCTCGGCGACCGAGCTGGTGGAGTCTTTGGAATGGTTGGTGTGGATGTGCAGGTCGGCGTAGATCAGACCGTCGTCGCGCACTCCGGCGCGGCTGAACTTGACCGTCTTGATGGGATAAGCGCGGCCTTCGCCCTCCTCTTTACCCCGATCAAGCGTCTTCTCGTAGAGCTTCAGAATTCTGTGGGTGACGGCCTCGAGCGAATGCGCAGTGGGCGAAGCGCCGGGCTTCGACCCTGCCGAGGCGGCATCGCCCTCCGCGGGCTCGGGCGGGAGCAGCGCGGCCAGCGCCCGGGCGAGACTCCGCTCGCTGCGAGGGCTGAAGAGCCGTCCATGGGCTTCTTCCAGGATGTCTGCGGATAGTGGGAAGTCGGGGGCAGCGACCGCGCACCCCGTGGCGATCGCCTCCAGACCGGTCTGCTGCAGCCACTCCCCGCCGAGATAAGGCAGGACGACAGCCGACGCCTGTCGGTAGAGAGGCTCCAGCGCAGTCATGTCCTCGAACTCGTGCCAGGTCACGGGCACTGCAAGCCCCCGGGGCGCCGAACGCGGCGGCCACTCCAGGGCGGAAGGGCGATGCACCGCTACCACCAGCCGATTGAGGCCCGGGGGCCGTTCGTCGGCAATTGCTCGAAGAAAGGCCCTGAGGCCCCGGCGATCATCGCCCCGGTAGACGTAGAGCAGGGTGCCCTCCTCCACTAGGGGCGAGCCGGCCGCCTCTTTGGCCCCGAGGCGCGTCCCCGGCGGGATCACCTCGAACCCCCCCGAAAAGCGCTCCCCCAGCGCGCGGCCTCCCGCTTCAGAGGTGACGATCCGGGCGTCCAGGCGCCGGTAAAAACGTTCAAGCAGCCCGTGCTCGAGTTCCAGCCCGGCCATGCCCACCGGCGACATGTGAAATGTCGCGATCACCGGGCTGCGCGACTCGCGCACGGCGGTGAAACTGAGTGAGGGGGCGACCGGCTCGTGGGCGTGCACCACGTCAAACCCTGCGCCGACCAGCAGGCGCTCGAGCCGGGAGCGCAGATCCACCGGTAGGCCCACGTTCGCCACCGAGCCGTTGATGCGCAGATGGAAGCTGCGCCCCAGAGGCAGTACCGGAATGCCCTCGCTGGGCTCGATGGGCCCGGTTCGCGGCGTGGGCAGGAGCATCGGGTCCGGATTGGGCCCGACCATCGGCCCCTCCGGCTCTGAGTCTTGGCCCGCGGAAGCGGTCCACTCGGGGAGAAGCTTGAGCGCGGCCCGGCAACGGCGCCGGCAGAGGGTCCGCATTCGCCGCAACTCGTCGGGGTCGTCCGAGGAAACGATGACCGTCGGAAGATGGCCCAGCCGCAGAAGCTCCCGTGCCAGTTCGGCCACGTGAAAGTTGATCGCGCTGGGGACATCCCAGGCCAGGGGCGTCACCAGCGCGACTCTATGCTGCCTTTGTCTCATCCCTCACCAGAGCGGCAGACTTCCCTCCGCTCCGGCTCCACGAATACCTATTCCTGTTTCTCGCCGGCGACCACTCCGGTCCCGTTCGGATGGGCCTGCTCCTCGGCAGCGATCGGAGCCTCACTCGCCGCCACGGAACCAGCCGACTCCCCACCCTTCCCGGAAACGTAAGGATAGCCCGGAAGCGCTTCGCCGCGGATGAAGGCCTCGGTCATCTCTCGGGCGATGTCGTCGTGCACCTGAATGGGCGGCGACTTCTTGAAGTAGGCGGAGGGGCCGTAGAGCACGCCCGACTCACCGCGGTCGAGCGCCAGCTTGGCGCAACGAACGGCGTCGATGACGATGCCGGCAGAGTTGGGGGAGTCCACCACTTCCAGCTTGAGTTCCACGTTGAGGGGCACGTCGCCGAAAGTGCGGCCTTCCATGCGGATGTAGGCCCACTTGCGGTCGTCCAGCCACTCGACGTAATCCGACGGGCCGATGTGGACGTTCTTGGCACCCAGGTCGTAGTCCAGTTGAGAGGTGACCGCGTTGGTCTTGGAGATCTTCTTGCTCTCCAGCCGCTCGCGCTCCAGCATGTTGAGGAAGTCGGTGTTACCGCCGACGTTCAGCTGGCTGGTCCGCTCGAGCCGCACCCCGCGCTCACGCATCAGGCGGGTGAGCACCCGGTGCACGATGGTGGCACCTACCTGCGACTTGATGTCGTCGCCGATCAGCGGGAGGTCCTTTTCCTCGAAGCGCTGCTGCCAGTACTCCTCGCGCCCGATGAACACGGGAATGCAGTTGACCAGGGCGCAACCGGCGTCCAGAATCTGCTCCACGTACCACTTGGTGGCAGCCTCGCTGCCCACGGGCAGATAGTTGATCACCACGTCGGTCTTGGTGTCGCGCAAAATCCCGGCCACGTCGTCCGTGGGTCCTGGGGCCTTGGTGATCACCTCCGAAAGGTACTTGCCCAACCCGTCATGCGTCATTCCCCGATGCACCTTGATGCCCATCTCGGGTACGTCCGCGAACTTCACCGTGTTGTTCATGCCGCTGAATATCGCCTGGGAGAGATCCTTGCCGACCTTTTCCCTATCCACGTCAAAGGCCGCGGAGAACTCGATATCGGAGATGTGATAGCCCCCGAGATTCACGTGCATCAGTCCGGGCACGAATTCATCATCGGCCGCGTTCTTGTAGAACTCCACTCCTTGGACCAACGAAGAGGCGCAGTTGCCCACACCAATGATCGCGACCCTCACCTTTCCACTCACCACAAGCCTCCTAAGAGATAATCTTCTTACTCTCCCGCCGCGTCTTCGGCGGGTCTGAGTTGCCGGTACGTATGCGCCACTCTTTGCCCCACGGTCACCGTCGTGAGCACCACGAGCAAGTAGACCACGTAGGGCAAGAGATCGAAGAACAAGCCGATCGAGAGAAGCACCACCCTCTCGGGACGGCTCATGAAGCCTACTTTACACTCGAGCCCCAGCGCCTCGGCGCGTGCACGAGTGTAACTCACCAGAAGCGAACCTAGCAGTGCGACCACGACCAGAGCCGCGTCCACGGGCCGGCCCTGTTCCGCCATCCGGTAGGCGATAGCCGCCAAGACGATCCCCTCCGAAGCCCGGTCCAGAGTCGAGTCCAGGAATGCGCCGAAGGGCGATACCTTCTGAGCCAGCCTAGCCAAGGTCCCATCGAGCATGTCCAACAGGCTGCCCACCACGAAAACCACCCCGGCCAGCACCAACCGGTCGCCGACGACCAGCGCGGCCGCCGCGAGGTTGAGCAGCGCTCCTGTCACTGTGATCTGATTGGGGGTGATGTTGAGTTTCTGAAGGCCTAGGATCAGGGGCTCGAAGGCCCGACGAAGGCGAAACCCAAAGAAATCCCGCAGGGTATCTATCTGCTCCTCCTCGAACGTACAGGCGCGGATTCTACCAGGAATGGTAGTCGCTCAGGAACTCCGTCGCTCGACGGGACCGGGGCGGCGTTCAGGCCCGCGCTCTTCCGACGGCTTCTCCGGCAGATCCTGCTCCTGGGTCGGGATCCCGCTGTGCTCCTGCTCTGCGGTCACCGCAGGGAGGACCGCATCCGTTTCGCCGGGGGAACGCCTCTCGAGCCTCAGGGACACGCCGTCGTCAGCGATCCAGGGCGCCCGAGAGAAGCGAAAATCAAAGAACTTGATGGTGTGCTTGCCCATGGCAAGTAGCGGCAGCACGGCCAGCATGCCCACGATGCCCCCCACCTGGGCCCCAGCCAAGATGGCGAATATGACCACCAGAGGATGGACCCCCACCGTGGTGCCCATGATGTTGGGCACGAGGATGTGGTTCTCGAGCTGCTGAATGGCAAAGTAGATGAAGGCGACCCAGAGGGCGGTGCCGGGAGCGTGAAACAGCGCCAAGAGCACCGGCGGGGTTGCGCCCAGCCACGGGCCGACAAAGGGGATCACTTCCGTGACGCCCGCCCACACACCAAAGAGCAGGGCGTACCGGCTTCCCTCCGGCCAGATGTCGATCGCGTCCCAGCCCAGGCTCCAGATGGCGATTCCTCCCGCGAGTCCCACGGCGAGGGCCAGAAGCAACTGGCCTTTGACGTAGCGGACGAAGGACTCTTGCAGGCCGAAGAGGTAGGCGGCCATGGTCTCATCGTCGCCGGGGAGGATGCGTTGAAGCCAGTTGAAGATGCGGCGGCCGTCGAAAAGCATATAGAAACTGATAATGACGATCAGGAGGAACGTGGCCAGCGAGCTGAGCACGTTGAAGGTCACGTTGAATACCGTGCCCGCAGTGGACAGCGCTGTATCCTCGACCCAAACCACCAAGCGGTCGACCGAAGCGGTCAGGTTGACCTCGACATTCCGGTCGGCCAGGTAGGTCTGCAGATCCGAAAGCCAGGACTCAACCTGAGAAGCCCACTCCGGTACGTTGTCCCCCAGCGCTCTCAACTGAGCCGCGAGGGGCGGTACGGCGAGGATCGCCAGGAGCACCAGGATCGTGGCAAAGCTCAGATAAACGATGGGAACCGCGAGATAACGGGGGATGCGCAGGGCGCAGAGCGATTGGACCAGCGGATTGAGCAGCAGGGACAGCAGCGCCGCCATCAGGAAGACGAAGACGGCCGTGCTGAGCGTGCGCAGCAGATAGAAGACGGCCAAAACCGCCAGCGGCATCAGAATCAACTGCACCCAACGCGGGATGGTGATCTGCACGCTCTCTCCTAGGACTCGGGGGCCCGCGGCGCGTCCGAGGGCTTTGGCTCAGCGGTCAATGATACTCCTCCACTCCTTCGCAGGGCGCGTCTCCGCGTGGCCCTTACCGTTCTCGAGTGCTAATGTAAGGCCAATGGGAGAAGGCTCCTCAGTACATCTGCGCCAACGACTTCGTCGGGAGCAGCGAGCCGTCAAGATCCGACGGCGCCGTTTACGCTTTCTCACCTTGGTGACCCTTTTCCTGCTTTCTGTCTCTGCTTATGCCGTGATGTCTCTCGCCGAGGGCTCCACTTCTCAGGTCAACGCGGGGGAGCTTCTGGTCGAGGACGATCCCTCTTCGGGCCCGGTGGCGACCGCCGGGGAGACCCATCCCGTCTTCGCCAAGATCCAGGACCGCAACCTGGTGCTGCCGGTCAGCGCCGGGGAGGCCACCATCATCGCTTACTCTCCGACCTCGGACGAAAAAGCCGTCCCGCTCACCCCGTTGGGAAGCCGCGTCAACGCAAGCGTCGTCTCGCGGGGCCTCGAGAGGGTGTTTTCCGGAGAATCCTCCATCCGCTACTACACGGTGGGCGAGCGCGGGCGCTCGGATGTGGAAACCGGGGCGGTGGAAATCGGGGCATCCCCCGGAGCCGTGGTGGTCAGCCCCGTCTCCGGCCAGATCACCGGCGTGAGGACCTATCAGCTCTACGGCAAGTACGAAGACGTGCAGATCGACATCCGCCCCGAGGGCTTGGGAGATCTGACGGTATCGCTCCTGCTGATCGACGAGCCGGCCGTCACGATCGGCCAGACTGTGACGGCCGGCAAGACTCAACTCGGCAAGGTGCGGGAGGCCCAGGGCGATCTGGGAGCCCGACTGGCCGAGTACACTCATGATTCCGGAAGCCATCTGCACCTGCAGGTAGCCAAGGGCTATTCGGAGGGCAGTAGCTCCTCCCTCCCCTAGACCGTCGGGCCCGCGTGCCCGCCGTCCGGTTCTCCTAAGCGCGACCACTTCGCCCGCGCAGCGCCGCCTATCTTCGCATTCGAACGATGGTGCGGCGGGCCAATTCGGCAACCAGTCCCCCTGCGGCCATGGTCAACAGAACGGATCCGGTTCGGCGCCCCGCCGATCGGTCCGCACGATTGTTGCGGCCTACCTGAACGCGATCTTGCCGCCGACTCTTCAGCCGGTTCTCCGGCTCATGGACGGCCTCGCGCTCGCGGCCGCTCTGATGCTCACGATGCAGGGCCTCGCGTTTCGCGGCTTCGCGCCGCTCGTCGGGAGTATCCCCTTCCGCCAACTCGGGGCGGCGTTTGACCTGCCGAGACCGGTGGGCTCCAGGCCGGTACTCCGCACCCTCCTCGGGCACGATGCTGCGGCCAAAGCGGTTGGCGTAGACCTGCGTGACTTCAGCCCCGAACAGAATGATCTGAGACGACCAGTAGATCCACACGATGATGACGATAAGGGTACCGGCGGCCCCGTAGGCCGAGCCCACACTGCTGAAGGCGAAGTACACGCTCAACCCAAAAGCGCCCACGACGAATAGGAAGGATGTGATCCCCGCCCCGATCCAAATGTCGCTCCAGGCAATACGGGCGTCGGGCAGGATCTTGTACACCGCTCCGAACAGCACCGTGATCAGCACGAATGAGACCAGCAGGTTGGCCAGTTGCAGCCAGCCGGTGGGCAAGGGCACGACATCCTCGAAGTACCCGCCCAAGGCGGTCAGCACGGTGCTCGAGACCAGAGAAGCTATCACCAGCGCGCCCAGGCCGATGATCATCAGGAAAGAGATCGCCCGTTTCTTGAGGAAGCCAAGGATAGGACCGCGGCCCTTGGGTTTGACCTCCCAGATGATGTTCAGGGCGTCTTGTAGGCTGGCGAAAAAGACCGTGGCGCCGAAGACCAACCCGCCGATTCCCACGATCGTGCCGGTGCTTCCTGCCTGTCTGGCGTTGATCAGGATGCGCTCCACCTGGCGGCTGGCCTCTTCGCTCTGAAGCCAGGTCTCCACCTGGCTGAGCACTTCCTGCTCGGCCCGGCCTTGGCCCAAGATGTAGCCGGCCACGGAAACCGCGATGATCACGGTCGGCGCCAGCGAGAAGACGGCGTAATACGCGAGGGCGGCGGCAAGGCGGGAGGCGCCGTCCTCCTGCCAATCGGAAAACGCCTCCCCTATGACATGCCAGATCTGACTGAGTCTATGCACCCGGGCTTGACTCCTCGGCTTATGCCGCATGGTTGCATCCGGCCGCGGGCCGCCACTCGCACCAACTGCGCCCCGCTGCACGGCCAGGACCCACGGCGCAGCGACCTTTCACCTGCGTATTCCCGGCCCGCAACAGGGTACCTTCTCCACCGGTCAAGCCCCAACCAGGATTGGGAGCGAAATGGCAGGCAACGACGAGATGATCTTCGAGGTCAAAGGCGGGAACGTCCGCCTAACCCACCCCGACAAGTTGATGTTCCCCCGGCAAGGGTGGACCAAGGCCGACTTGGCTCGCCACTATGTGGCCTGCAGCGACGGCGCGCTGCGCGGCGTAGAGGGGAGGCCCACAGTACTCAAGCGCTGGCCGCGGGGAGCCGGTGCCGAACCGTTCTTTCAGAAGCGGGCGCCCAAACAGGGCGGCGAGGCCAAGACCGCTGACGGTCGGCAGGCGCCGGAACCGGCCCGCGAGTTCGCCACCATCCAGTTCCCCTCGGGCCGCTCTGCCGACCTGCTGGTTCCCCGTCAGGAAGCCGACCTGCTCTGGATGGTGCAGTTGAACTGTATCGACTTCAATCCTTGGCCGGTGAGGGTGCCAGACCTCGATCGCCCCGACGAATTGCGGGTGGATCTGGATCCCTCGGAGGGAGTGGGATTCGCGGCGGTCCGGGAGGCCGCCCTCGCCTGCCGGGAAGTGCTGGCCGAAAAAGGGCTGGTTGCCTGGCCGAAGACCTCTGGTTCTCGAGGAATTCACCTGCTGGTGCGGATCGAACCCGCGTGGGAGTTTGTTGACGTACGCCGCGCTGCCCTGGCGCTGGCGCGTGAAGTCGAACGCCGGCATCCCGATCTGGCCACGAGCGCCTGGTGGAAGGAAGAGCGCCGTGGGGTGTTCATCGACTACAACCAGAACGCCCGGGACCGCACGGTGGCAAGCGCCTATAGCGTCCGCCAGACGGGCCTTGTCTCCGCGCCGCTGCGCTGGGAAGAAGTGCCCGGAGTGGAACCCGAGGACTTCCCCATGCAGGGATTCACCGACCGCTACGCCGACGTGGGTGACCTGACGGAGGGCATAGACGAAGCGTCGGGACGGCTCGACGGGCTCCTCGAGCTGTATGACGAGCAGGCTCAATCGGGAAAAGAGGATGCCCCCTGGCCGCCACACTTTCGCAAGCAACCTGACGAGCCTCCGCGGGTGCAGCCCTCGAAACGCCGAAGGCGGTAACACTACCGAGGCAGCTATCCGCCCAAGACCACCTGGCTGAACTCAGGTCCTTCGGGCCGTTCCAGCTGATCCATGGTGCATGCCTCGGGGTCCTTGTCGGGTCGCCAGCGCTCCAGCCTGGTGGCGTGGCGGAAGCGTTCGCCGGTCAGTTGGTCGTAGCTGATCTGAGCCACCAACTCCGGCGCCACAGGAATCCAGGACAGGTCCTTGCCCGAAGCCCAGCGGCTCTCGCCTCCGGGCCGCCGCGCCTCGCGCCCGAAGGACTCCTCGGTCCGCAGCTCCTCGAGCTCCGACAGCAACGAGATCGCCTCGCCCTCCTTTAGACCCGAAGTGTGGCCGATGAAGTGCAGCTGCCCCCGAGAATCGTATAGACCGAGGAGCAGCGAGCCCACCCGATCACCCAGCTTGTGCAGCCGGTAGCCGCCCACGACCACGTCGACGCTTCGCCGATGCTTCACCTTGACCATGTCGCGCTTGCCCTCGACGTAGCGCCCGTTCAACCGCTTGGCGACGATGCCGTCGCATCCGGCCGATTCGAATTCATGGAACCAGCGCTTCCCCGTATCGAGATTCTGCGTGGAGGGTGTGAGGCTCCAGCCCGCGGGCAGGTCCGACGCCAATTCTTCAAGGGCGGCTCGGCGCTCGCCGAAAGGCGAGCCACGTAGGTCCCGGCCGCGAAGGGCGAGAAGGTCAAAAGCCACGAGTTGGGCCGGCGTTTCCCGCGAAAGCCTCTCCACGCGGCTGGCCGCGGGATGCACCCGGTTCTGCAGAGCGTCGAAGTTCTGCATGCCCTCCAGGACGACCACCACCTCCCCGTCCACGACCGTTCCCTCCGGCAGGCCCTCCAGCGACGGCCGGATCTCGGGGAAGTACCGTAGCAGGGGCTTGGCATTACGGCTGTCCAGCCGGGGTGGTGGCCCGGACCAGGCCACCACCCTGAATCCGTCCCACTTCGGCTCGTAGGCCCAGCCCGGCGGCGAGGGCAGCTCGTCTTTCACCACCGCTTCCATGGGGAGGATGGGGGGATCGAAGGGGAAGCTCTCCACGGTTTCTCCTATGTCCGGTCCTCCGCCGCCCTCATGTCCTCGATCTTTCCGCCCTCCTGGATGCCGGGCAGCGAGGTCAACGGACTCGTGCCCCTGCCTCAGGCGAACCGTTCTTAGACCGAGGGTAGTTGGCAGCACATGAATTGATTCTACCCGCGCGCGCACGATGCGATACTGCACGAGGCGATCGCACGGGGGAAACTTAATGAAGAGCACCGCATGAGGGGAAGGGGCGAGTGGAGCAGCAGGGGAGACGAACGTCGGCCGAAGCCGTAACGAAGGCCCCGGAATGGCGGCCAGAAGCCGGCTGTGCCATTGCCATCATGTCCCGGCCCCCGGTCGCAGGACTCTCGAAGCGGCGCCTGGCGCGTTCAGTGGGAGACGGGCGGGCGGCCGAAATCAGCCAGGCTCTGCTCCATGACCTCCTCGAGACCGCAGGAACCACCGGCGAAGACGTGTACCTGGCCTTGAGCCAAGCCCTCCCGCAACCGGCTCCGGAATGGCGGCCGCCGGAGGGTACAAAGCTCCTGCTGCAGCAGGGGCGGGACCTGGGCCAGCGGCTGAACGGGGTGCTCACCGGATTGCTCGAGAACGGGTACTCCTCCGCCATCGCCCTCGCGGGCGATACACCCCACCTTCCCTCACAGTTCCTCTCCGAGGCCGTGAGGGAGCTCAACCGGGCCGCTCGGCATAATAGACCCGGGGTGGTCGTCGGCCCCGCATTCGACGGCGGCTTCTACTTGCTGGGTCTGACGGCCGAGACCGTCAGACGCCACGGCCCCTCGTTGCGCGCAATCCTCGAAACAAGCCCCATGGGCGGGCCGCTGGCGCGTCACCATCTGCTCGAGGGGCTGGCGGCGGCGGGGCTGGAGGTTCACCTTCTTCCCGGTTGGGTCGATGTCGACGAAGAACGAGACCTGCGGCTCTTTGAGCGCCTCGGCGGGAGTTCGCTGGAACGGCCACGCGCCGACGAGGGCGCCCCCTTGAAAGAGGCCTATCTGCACCTGACCGACCGCTGCGCGCGGGACTGCCCCCATTGCTATGCTCGTCTTGGCGCAAGCAGGCGGGCGCCCGAGCTAGGCACCCGCGAGTGGGAGTCCGTCATCGAGCAGGCCGCAGAGCTGGGTGCGACCACCTACAGCTTCATCGGGGGAGACCCCTTTCTCCGCACCGACCTCATCTCGCTCGTCAGGCGGGTTGCCCGGATCCCCAAGGCCCGCATGCGGCTGTTCTTCGCCCGCCATCTCGAGCCCGCACAGGTGGATCTCCTGGCCGATGCCGCCGAGGGCAAACTGCTATGCCTGCTCAGCCTGGACGGGCCCGAAGAGATCAACGACGAGATCCGCGGGGAGGGCACTTATCGTGATGGTCTGGAGACTCTGAGCCGTATGCAGGCCGCCGGCATGCAGGTCGGCGTCAACACGGTCATGCTCGCCCCTGTCCTCTCCGGCCTGCCCCGTCTGATCCGGGACCTCGGCCGGGGGAAGATCCGGCGCCTTCACCTGATCCTGCCGCACGAACGCGGTAGGCTGACCGCGTCTCCCGCTCTGATACCCGCGCCAAACGAGCTCCTGGCCGCCCTTGACGCCGCCATGGAGGCAGCCGCCGGCGCCGGCATCGAGATCGACAATCTCAGCGCCTGGAAGAGCCGGCTCAACGGAAGCCGCGACCTTTGCGGCGCAGGATGCTCGCTGCTCGCGGTCGATGCCGGCGGACAAGTGCATGCCTGTCCCATAACCTGCGGAGATCCGATGTTCGCGGCGGGGGATGTGCGCGAAGCGCCGCTCTCTGAGATCTGGAGGAGTTCCGCCGGGCTGCGCCTTCTTCGCGAGAGCCACGCGGCGGACCGGGAGACATGTGCGTCCTGTCCGGTGACCGGTTCCTGCGGGGGCGACTGTTGGGTGCAGGCCCACTACGCGGCGACCGCGGCCGGCCTGGCCGGCGGCTACGGTGCGCCCTCGCCCTATTGCGACTTTCTGCAGCCGCTTTTCAAGCGCCTCCGCGGCCAGACACCGGGCGCGCCTTTCTCCGTGTCCACGGCTCCCGTCTCCCTCCCGGCTCCCGTCACTCTCCCCCTCGGAGGGGCGGGTACCGAGTGCATGGCCGCAGCTTCTGCCAAGCCCACCCCCTTCGACTGCATATGAGGCTAGATCTGAGCCCCGGTCGGGGGCCTGCCGAGTACGGTAACGCTCCAGCGGGTATTCAGCACCCACGAAATCCCGCCGGAGCGGAAGGGAAGGAACCCTCAGATGGAGATCACTTCTGATACGAAGATCCACGGCCTGCTCGAGGAGTATCCCTACCTCCTCGACTTCCTGGTGGCGTACGATACCGAGTTTCAGAAGCTTAAGAACCCCGTGCTGCGCGCCACCCTGACCCGCGTGGCCAGCCTGGAAGCCGCGGCCGAAATGGCCGACGTGCCTGTCTCCAAACTGGTTTCCGACCTCAAGGCCGAGGTGGAAAGACGCGAGCTGGGCGGGTTAGAGCAGAAGGCCCCGCCCCATCCGCCGGTGTCCGAGGGCGTCTTCGCCGACATGGCGGGCGGAGCGTCCGCCGGGGCCGCCGCATTCGCGGGAGCCGGAGAACCCGTGGGCGACACCCGCAGACAGGAAGTCCTCAAGGAGATCATTCGCGATCTCCACGCGGGAGCCGACCAAGAGCAGCTCAAGGCACGCTTCGCCGAGTTGATCCGGGAGGTCGAGCCCGGTGAGATCGCGGCCATGGAGCAGGCCCTCATCGCCGAAGGCATGCCCGCCGAGGATATCCAGGGCCTTTGCGACGTCCACGTCAGCGTTTTCAAGGAATCGCTGGAGAACTTGCCTGAAGGCGAGGAACTCCCGCCGGGACATCCGATCGACACCTTCGGGCGCGAGAACGAGGTGGTGGCCGAGCTCACTTCCTCCCTGCGCTGCTGTCTGGACGGAATGGCTGCCGGCGGAGACCCGAACGATCAGACCTTGCGGGAAATCAGCGAGTATCTGGAGCGCCTGCGCGAGGTGAACACACATTACCTTCGCAAAGAGAATCAACTCTTCCCGCTGCTCGAGCGGCACGGAGTCTCCGGCCCGACCCAGGTCATGTGGGGCATCCACGACGACATCCGGACTAGGCTGAAGCAGGCCGGGGAGGCGCTCGCCGCCGACGACGTCGACAGAGTCCGCGCCGAGCTCCCCGAGCTCCTGAGCATGATCGAGGACATGGCCTACAAGGAGGAAAAGATCCTCTTCCCCGTCAGCCTGGAGCAACTCAGCGACGAGGAGTGGGCCCAGGTGAGGGCCGGCGAAGAGCACATAGGCTACGCTTGGATCCAACCACGCGGAGAAGCACCCGCGGCCGAGGCCGCGCGGCCGGCCTCACGGGCGCAAGGTGGCGAGGGCGCTCTGCTTCCTCTGACCACCGGTGCGATCCCGGCCGAGCGCATCGACCTGCTGCTGCGCAACCTGCCCTTCGACCTCACCTACGTGGACGAAAACGACGAAGTCCGCTACTACTCCGAGGGCGAGCGCGTCTTCCCGCGCAGCCCCGCGATCATCGGCCGGAACGTGGAGAATTGCCATCCACCCAAATCGGTCCACGTTGTCCGCCAGATCGTCGAGGAATTCAAGGCCGGCACCAAGAACGTGGCCGAGTTCTGGATTCAGTTGGAGGGCCGGTTCATCTACATCCGCTACTTCGCCATCCGAGACGATGAGGGCGCCTATCGCGGAGTGCTGGAGGTCGTTCAGGACCTGACCGAGGCCCGCAGTCTGGAAGGCAACCGCCGCCTGCTCGACTGGTGACGGCATGCGGCACGCACTCCAGGTGGCGGCTTTCGGCTACGCGCCCCTCTGCGGCAGCAACAGGTCGCTGAACACGGTCGAGGTCAGCAGGTAGCCGATCTCCTGCCGCACGGCCTCAGCCCAGATCGCGGCAAGCAGCACGCGGGGTTCGTCCCGGAGTAAGACCGCCCGGCGCTCGCGCAGTTCGGGCGGCACATGGTCAGCAACGTAGCCCCAGAGATGCTCCAAGGCGTTTTGGACCCCGCCCGGCGTCGCCGGCTCACGCAGGATTGCCACCAGGCGCGCGACCATGTCGGCGAAGACCACATCCGGTGGAGAATCAGGACGGGCCAGAGCCCTGCCCACCTCGCGATACTGCTGTACGTCCCGGGCCATCACCGAGTACTTGTGCTGCGCCCAAAGCTGCTGTGCACTGCCGGGCAGAGGAATGCGGCCGGCCTCGCGGCCTTCGTACTTGCCCCGCAGAAGAGCGAACTGCTCTCCAGGCAGGGTCACGTATGAGGGGAAATCCACCGGATCGGGGGCCGGATCGGGGGTGAGATCCGCCTCTGCGGCAATCGCCGACTCCGGCACGGGACTCCGCTCCCGATAGCCTCGAAGGCCCATCTCCTCGGCCAACCAGGTATGCCGAACCATAAGCGCGGGAAGATGTCCCCGCCACCTGCGCGTCTCTGGGTGATTGGCGTAACCGGCACGGCCTTCCGACAGGATCACCAACAGAGCGTGGACCTCACGATGCTCTCCCAGCAGGCTCTGCCGATTCAGGTATCCCGGGCTTATGTCCCAGACTCTCACGCGGGCGAACTAGCCCAATGCCGCCGGGACACCGCCCGTGGCCACGCGCTCAGGCTACTCGAGCAGGTTGAAGAGAAGAGCACAGACCTCACCCCGGGAGGCCGGAGCGTAGAAGTCATAACCATCGCCCACTCCGGCCAGCCCTTCGAGCAGGCCCGCAGCCGTCGCCGTCCTCGCCCACGGGTAATGCACCTGGTCGAATACCGGAAATGGCGGCTGGTAATCGGCGGGAGCGGGGGGCAAATTGGCCGCGCGGGCAACCATGGTGATCAGCTGCGCCCTGGTCACGGAATTGTAAGGACCGAAACTGCCGTCCGTATAGCCAATGACTATACCGGCCTCGGCCGCCTCCTCGACAAAGTCATATGGATAAGGATCGCCGTGGTAGCCGACGTCGGCGAAGGTCGGGTCTCCCAGGAGATCGATCTCCGGGGTGTGCACACCCAGGGTCAAAGTGACCATCTTGGCGAACTGCTGACGCATCACCTTTTCTTCCGGGCGGAAGCTTCCATCCAGGAAACCCTGCACTATCCCCCCCTCGGCAAGCTCCAGTATCTGTTCCTCGTACAGGGTGTGCGGCCCGACGTCGGAGAACTCGGGAGTCACAGTCAGAGCCGCCTCAAACGCTGCGCCGGCGTCCACCAAGCCGGCCCCGTACTCGTTGTCGCGGCCTTCGAGGCCCAGGTCTACGGCCGTGGACATCAGGATTTCGGTGAGTTGCTGAGGGGTCAGGCCGGGACGGGCCGAGAGGAGCAGAGAGGCCGCGCCGCTGACCATTGGGGTGGAGAAGGAAGTCCCTCGCGCCGCGCGGTAGAAACCTCCGGCGTCCAGCGTCTCGATGTAATCGTCCAGCGGATCCCCTCCCCCAGGTGCCATCAGATCGATCTGGGGGCCGAAGCAGGAGAAGGAACTGCGGACCAGTTGCCGCGTCACCGAGCCGACCGCGAGGGCGTTGGGGTCGCTGGCCGGATACATGACTCCGGTCTGAGCCAGCTCTCCCTCGGCGCTGTCGATGTTACCCGCCGCGGCCACCGCGAGAGCCCCCGCCGCTCGGGCATAAGAGAGGGCGTCCGCCACCTCCGGCACCTGGCTCGGACTGGTATGGAAGCCCCAACTCAGGTTGATCACCCGGGCTCCGCTATCCGCGGCGTGGACGATGGCCTTCGCCGCGTCAAATGAGTAAAGAGCGCCGTTACTGCCAGCTTTGAGGGGCATCAGACGGACCTGCCAGTTGACCCCGGCGATGCCGAAATTGTTGCCGCCCTCGGCCGCGATGATCGCGGCCACTCTGGTGCCGTGGTGATCGACATCGTCGACGTCCGTCCGCGCCCCGACGTTGGTGAAATTTCGGGCACCCGTGATCCTTCCGCGAAAGTCCAGCAGGTCGACGTCGAATCCGGTGTCGACCACCGCTACGATAGGGGCGAGCACCGCTTCGGGACGCCCCCAAACCTCGGGCGCGCCGATCACCCCCACCCACCAGTCGGCGTCCGCGGGATAGTAGGCCTCTGCGGGATAATAGCCGGCGGCGGGTTCGCTGGTGCGAAAGGAGTGGAGCGTCTCCACCGAGCGCACCCCCTTTTGCCTACCAAGTCCCCGGGCGTTCTCGGGTAGCTTTTCGGACGACCATCCCTCGGGTCGGAACGACGGGTCAGACTGCTCCGGCAGGCGCACCCGGTAGGCGTTGATTTGAGGAATCCTGTCCACCACCCGCGCTCCGGGAACCATGCGGGTGACCGCCTCGGCCGGCGTGCCCGGTTCCAACCGCAGAACGACATCCGAAGAACCCGGCAGATTCGCGCGATCCACGGCGGACGGGTCGGGCGGAGACGCGGCTGCGGAGGCCGAGGAAAAGAGGACGGCAAGAGCCGAAAGGGCGAGCAAAACCACGGCGATGGATCGCAAACCACTTGGCGCGAGTCCCGCACAGAGCCTGCGTTCACCCGCGTCGCCGTGTTTCATCCGGAGCGGACCCTCCAACTTTCGACTTGCTGTCTCTAGGATGCTTCAGTATGTCACTTTTTCGGGCGGCTGCCCCTTTTCCTGCCTCCGACTCGTTTGCCGAGGATGCCCGCAGGGAAGGCGTTCAAGATGTTTCGCCGGTCACTTTCAATGCGCTCATTCGTCGCGGCCGCGTTGGTTCTCCTCGCTCTGGCAACCATCGGGTGCGACGGAGACTCCGGGCCGGCAACCGCCCCGGCCGCCCGCAGCGGAGAAGAGACCGCTTCCACCGGCATCCAACTTATGACCGAGGAAACCGGCGCCAACTCCACGCCTGCGAGCGAGGAAGCCGTGAGAACCGCCGACACCGCCGACACCGCCACCACCCTGGATCTGGAACAGCTCGAGGACGCTGAGAGGGCCGCGGTGGAAGACCCAACGGGAGACGCCCTGCCTCTGTCGGAGGCTCAGGGTCCCGCACAGGCGCCCCTGGCAGATCTCACCGCGGTCAGCCTTGTTGGGCCCGCCGGCGGCACCTCGCTCTTCGCCGCCTTCGACCATGCCGAGGCGGTACCGACCAATGCGGGAGAGGGAGAGGCCGGCGCTTCCAACGCCCTGTTGTGGCAGATTCAGACCTGGCAGGGCGAGGAGCCGCTCTACCTGCTGGAGGTCACGCTCCGCGGGGACGGTTACACGGTGGGTGCCTTCGAGATGGGCACGGGCGAACAGTTCACCTTTGCCACTCAGCCCACGGTTGAAGGGAACCGGCTCCTTGTCGAATTCCCCCTGGATTCGCTGGACGAGTTGTCCGGGGGGTTCACCTGGGCGGCGGCGGCTGAGTGGGATGCCTACTACGGAGCAGGGCCCTTCGATTTCGACACCTTCAGGGACTCGGCTCCCGACGCCCAGGGTGGCGAATTCGCCCAACCGGAGAACCGGGTACGCTTTCCGTAAGAGCCAACAGACGCAGAGAACCTGGGAGGAGCACGATGTCGGATCATCAAGTCACGGTCTACGCACTCAGTACCTGCAGTCATTGCCGCAACGCGAGAGAGCTGCTCGACGACAGCGGCGTCCAATACGATTGCGTCGAGGTCGATCTGACCGAAGGCGAAGAACGCGACCGGATCGTGGCACAGGTGCGCGAGGCCAATCCCAGCCTCTCCTTCCCCACCATCGTGATCGACAGCGATGTGGTGATCGTGGGATTCAAAGAGCAGGCGATCCGCGAGGCGCTGGAGCTGCAATGAACCTGGATGAGCTATACGAACGCCTGCGCAAGGTGAACGAGCCCAAGGGCTACTACTTCAACCGCGACCGGGGGCGGGTCGACTTCCTGCTGGAGGCGCTGCTGGTGAACAAGGAGCGCTACGGCTACATGGCCTGCCCCTGCCGCCTGGCTGCCGGCGACCGGGAGGCCGACCGCGACATCATCTGCCCCTGTTGGTACCGTGCGCCGGACGTCGAGGAGTACGGCACCTGCTTCTGCAGTCTCTACGTCAGCCAAGAGTGGAACGAGAGGGAAGCTCCCTCTGAATCGATCCCCGAGCGCCGCCCCCCTGAGCGCATGCCTTTCTAGAGAACTCGGAGAATGTCCGAATGAGCAGGCGGTGTGCCTATCGTGCGACCGGGCGGAGAGGTCTGCCCGCTACCCTGGCCGGGCTCGTCTTGTTGATAGCCGGCTTGATCTTGTTCGCGGGGTGCGCCGAAGACACGGCAGAACCGCCGACCGAATCCATCGACGCCGATGTGGATGCCGGTGCCTATCCTCGGTCGGTGGCCGAAGCTCTGGATCGAGACAAGCCCGGCCGGTACAACCTGATGGGCTTCCTGATCTCCACCGCTGACGGCATCCGGCTGTGCGATGGTCTGGCCGAATCGTATCCGCCCCAGTGCGGCGGCCCTTCGGTGAGTGTCGAGGGCCTCGAGATGGATCGGGTGACGGGATTGTCCCGCGCTCCCGATAGCGACGTGGCCTGGACCGATTTCCCCATCGCCCTCGAGGGGTCACTCGACGGAGAGGTGTTCACCGTGAGTGAGGCGCCTCGTTCCGTCGCGGTCGGTGACGGGGCCATGCGGTTGAGTTTCATGGCTTCACCCCCTCGGCCGGCCCTGGGCAAAACCGTTCATTGGGTGTTCGAGGTGACGAATGTCGGGGCAGAACCGCTGACTCTCAATTTTTCGAGCGGCCAGCGCATAGAGGTCGTGCTCTACAAGGAAGGAACCGAGGAGGAGGCCTATCGCTGGAGCGCGGGCCGCGCGTTCGTCCAGGCAATCGAGGACGTCATCCTGGAACCGGACAGATCGATCCCCATCGTGCGCAGCGACGAACTAAATGGACTCGAGCCGGGAACCTACGACGCCCAGGCCCGGCTTGCAACTTCGGAGCCCGCTTCGCCGGTGGTCGAGTCCAAATTGGAGCTAACCGGACCATAGGCCGGGAGGCCTCGGCTGATCGCAGTCTCAGCTCGCGGCCTCGGCGGTCGCGGCCCGGGCGGGCCGCAATTCAGGTGGCGCACACCTAATTCAGATGGCGCACACCTTGGTGTCGATGAAGCGGAGGGCTTCGAAGGCGGCGGCGGCGCCCTGCCCCGCCGCGGTCACCACCTGCTTGGGCTCCCGATTGGTCAGGTCGCCTGCGGCGTAGAGCCCGGGAACCGAAGTGCGTCCGATGTTGTCGGTTATCACGAAGCCCCAGTCGTCGAGTTCCACCAGGTCGAGCATGAGTTCGTTGACCGGATCGACTCCGATGAAGATGAAGACGCCGTCCAGGGGCAGTAACTCCTCCTCGCCCCTCCTGGCCTCCTCTGTCGAGATCAGGCGGACACCGGCCACCTTGCCGTCTTCGCCCGCGATCTCCGTAGGGATCCGGCTCATGTGCATCTGGATCTTGCTATCGTCGTGGCAGTACTCCTGGATGCACTCCGTCGCCCGGAACTCGTCGCGGCGGTGAATCAGGTGCACCTCGGAGGCGAACTTTGACAGAAACAGAGCTTCCTGCAGGGCGGCGTCTCCCCCGCCGATCACGCAGACCCGCTTGTCCCGGTAGAGGGCGCCGTCGCAGGTGGCGCACCAGGAAACTCCCCGGCCGGTGAACTCGGCTTCGCCGGGAATACCCAACTTCTTGGGCACCGCGCCGGTGGAAACAATGACCGCGCGGGCCATCAGTTCATCACCCGCCACGGTCACCACGAAGTCCAGACCCTCCTCGCGGATGCTCTCCACCTCGGAGAAGTTGCGAAACTCGGCGCCAAACTTCTCCGCCTGCTCGTGGAACAGTTGGCCCAGATCCGGTCCCGCGATGCCTGTGGGAAAGCCGGGGTAATTCTCCACCCACTCGGTGGTGATGATCTGGCCGCCGGGAAGCCCCTTCTCGAACACCACGGTCTTGGCGCGGGCCCGGGCGCCGTAGAGAGCCGCGGTCAGGCCGGCGGGACCGCCGCCGATAACGGCCATATCGATAATCTCCCGCTCAGACACTTTGCTCCCTCCAGTCCCGACTAATTCGCCCCATCGTTCTCGCCAGCACGGCAGGGCGGCAAACAGGCAGCCTCGGTCCTCACTCCAGAGTCCGGATGACCGCCGCCTCAACCGCCTCCGCCGTCCCGGCTATGGTCTCGCTAAAACGCACCCGCCGGCCCTCTAGGTCGCTGAGCGCGCGGGGAACCGACTGTCCCGGCGCCAGCTCGAGAATCTTCGCAAGCATCTTCTCCGGTTGCTCCAAGAGCGAGGCGGGCAACGGATCTCTCGGTTGTCGCCCCTCGAGGGCCCGAAGCACGTCCGCCCCAAACTTGGCCCAGTGAGCGGTGCCCACGACCACCACCGGCCGGTCCTCCCGCATCCTCTCGGCCAGCAGCCAGGCTACAGCGCTGTGGGGATCCAGCAGGTAGCCTTCCTCGCCGTGTACCCGGGCGATGGTCCGCAGAGTCTCGCTATTGGACACGAAGCCTCCGGCGAAGAGCCCGCTCAAGCGGGCGAAGGTCGCCGCGTCGACGGAGAATCTTCCCGTCTGCCGCAGCTGCTCCATCCAGTGGCGCACCGAGGCTGCACCCGCCAACTCGAACAGCGCCCGCTCCAGGTTCGACGAGATCAGGATGTCCATCGAAGGGGAGGGCGTGTTCACGAAGACCCTGCCCCTCAGATCGTAACTCCCGGTCTCCAAGAAGTCAGCCAGCACGCGATTCTCGTTCGAGGCACACAGGAGGCGGGCGATGGGCACGCCCATGCGCTTCGCGTAGTAGCCGGCCAGGATGTTGCCAAAGTTGCCGGTGGGAACGCAGAAGTCCACCGCTTCCCCGGCAGAAACCGCACCCGAGGCGGCGAGGTCGGCGTAGGCGCTCGCGTAATAGATCACCTGGGGCAAAAGCCTTCCCCAATTGATGGAGTTGGCCGAGGTCAGCTCCACATTGTGCTTGCGTCGCAACTCAGCATTGAAATCCGGATCGTTGAAAGCCGCCTTCACCGCAGACTGGCAATCGTCGAAATTGCCCTCCACCCCGAAGACGGCGACGTTTCCGCCTTCCTGCGTGACCATCTGCCTGCGCTGTAGCTCGGAAACCCCTTCCCGCGGATAGAAGACGGCGATCCTCGTGTGCGGCCGCCCGGCGAAACCTTCGAGCGCAGCCTTGCCGGTGTCACCCGAGGTGGCCACCAACACCAGATAGTCGGGGATCGCCGCCCCGGGTTCGGCTTGAGATTCGAGCGCCGCCCCGAAGAGCCGGGGCATCACCTGAAGCGCCATGTCTTTGAAAGCAGCAGTGGGGCCGTGCCAGAGCTCAAGCACGTGCATGCCCGGACGCACCTCGCGCAGGGGAGCCACGGCGGGCACGTCAAAGTTGTCCCCGTAGGCGTCGGCCAAGAGCTGCTCTACGGTTTCCTGGGGCAGATCCAGCTTCCATTTGGCGAAGATGCGTGCCGCCCGGGTGGGGTAAGGCAGGCCGGCGAGGGTGAGAATCTCTTCGAGCGCAAGCGCCGGAACCGACTCCGGGACGAACAGACCGCCCCCGGGAGCGAGGCCCTTGATCAGGACGTCGGTAAAAGCCGGGGCTGCGTGGGCCGGGGCACCACCGGCCAAGCTTCGATCGGCCCGGAATACGTTCGCCAGGCCGCGTGTGTCGGTGTAGCGCATGGGGGGCATGGTCAGCGATGGTACCAGAAGGCCGGAGCGGGCCATGCTATAGTTTTGCGCGCCGTGTCGCCGAGCCGCGACACCGGGATGTGCTAGGGGAGCGCAGTACGCTGAGAGTGCGGTCACAGACCGCAGACCCTGTGAACCTGATCCGGGTAATGCCGGCGAAGGGAAGTAAGACAGCAAGGTGCCGAAGCCTTCCGGCGCCGCCTCACGCCCCCTCAGCAGCCCTGAAGCGTAGTGTTGCCCGAAAGGAGCTGAGGAATGCCGATTTTCCAGAACGCCGACCAAATCCAACCCCCTCGAGCAATCCAGCGCCGTCGCGGACCCCGGACGCGTGCCGGGCGAGCCGGCCTGCTGCTGATTTCCGTGTTGCTTCTCATCCCCCTGACCTTGCCGGCCGCCTGCGGGGACGGCGAGGGGGATACCGAGGACCAGGCCGCGGCCACCGCGACTGATGAGGTCGGGATCGAGGAAACTGAGCCCACCGCGGAGGGTGACCAAGCTGCCGACCGAGGGGCGGGCGACGAGGCCCCCGATAGCCTGGTCCTCATGACACACGACTCCTTCGCCCTGTCCGAAGGCACGCTCACCTCCTTCGAAGAGCAAACAGGCATTCACGTGCAGGTTCTGCAGGCGGGTGACGCCGGGGCCATGCTCAACCAGGCCATTTTGACCAAGGACAATCCGGTGGCCGACATCATCTTCGGCGTCGACAACACCTTCCTCTCGCGCGCCCTGGAAGCCGACCTGTTCGTGCCCTACGAGTCAGAACTGCTCGACGCGGTGCCGGAGGACCTGAGGCTGGACGCGGAAAATCGCGTCACCCCGATCGACTTCGGCTACGTCTCCCTCAACTACGACAAGAGCGCCCTGGGGGGTCAGGGCCAGCCGCTCGTGCCCGAGAAACTCGCTGAACTCACCTCACCGGAGTACCGGGGGATGCTGGTGGTGGAGAATCCCGCCACATCCTCGCCGGGGCTGGCCTTCCTGCTCGCTACCATCGCCGAGTTCGGCGAGGAGGGCGAGTACACCTGGCAGGATTACTGGGCCGAACTGGTTGCGAACGATGTGCTCGTCGCCGGGGGTTGGGAGGAGGCCTACTACTCCCACTTCACCGCCGCCGGAGGGGGCGACCGCCCGCTGGTGGTCTCCTACGCCTCGTCGCCCGCGGCCGAGGTCATCTTCGCAGAGGAGGAACTGGAAGAGGCGCCCACCGGGGTGATAACCGACGGTTCCTTCCGTCAGATCGAGTTTGCAGGGATCCTGAGTGGGACCGAAAAGGAGCAGGCCGCCCGCGATTTCATCGATTTCATGCTCAGCCTCGAGTTCCAGGAAGACATCCCGCTCAACATGTTCGTGTTTCCGGCCAACGAAAACGCCGAACTGCCCCCGGAGTTCGTCCAATACGCGGCACTGCCTTCCGAGCCGCTGACCCTCGACATCGTTGATATCGAGGCGAACCGCGAGGAGTGGATCGAGGAGTGGGCCGGAATCGTCCTCGATTGAGCACCCCCGGCTCCTCAGGCCTGATCCCGGAAACCGGGAGGAGCAGTCGCTTTCTGCGGCCGCTTCTCCGGCCGCTGCTCTTCCTGATCCCCGCGGGGTTTCTAGGCCTTCTGTTTCTCTATCCCCTGGGCAGCATCCTGGCGGTCAGCCTGTTTCCCGGCGGCGACTTCGACTACGGTGCCTTCGCGGACATCCTGCGGCGGCCCGCGCTCCGCGGGGCCGCGTGGTTCACCTTGTGGCAGGCGGTGCTCTCCACCCTGCTCACCCTGGCCGCGGCAATGCCGGCGGCTTACGTGTTCGCCCGTTACGATTTCCCGGGGAAAAGCCTGGCCCGGGCCGCGATCACCGTGCCCTTCGTCCTGCCCACCGTGGTCGTAGGGTCGGCCTTTCTCGCCTTGCTGGGGCCCTCCGGCGCCCTCCCCTTAGACCTCAGCCGTTCGGTCTGGGCCATCCTCGCCGCCCACGTCTTCTACAACTACGCCGTGGTGGTGCGCACGGTGGGAGGGCTCTGGGCCCACCTAGACCCGCGCGCGGAAGAGGCAGCCCGGGTGCTTGGCGCCGGCCGGCTCCGTACACTTTGGGAGGTCACCCTGCCCCGGCTGCGCCCGGCCATCGCCGCCGCGGCCGCAATCGTGTTCCTCTTCACTTTTACCTCTTTCGGCGTGATCATCATCCTGGGCGGATTGCGGTACGCCACCATCGAGGTGGAGATCTACCGGCAAACCGTCTCCTACCTCAACCTGTCGGTGGCGGCCGCTCTGGCCGTACTTCAGCTCGCGGCGGTGAGTCTCATCCTGCTGCTCTACGCGCGGTATCAGGAGAGGGGGATCCGCCAGCAACACCTGCGACCCGCCGAACAGAACTCGCGCCGTCCCCGGGGGCCGAGGGAATGGGGATTCGTGGCTGCCAATCTGGGCTTTGCTGCGGTCTTCCTTGGGGGGCCGCTGTTGGTCCTGATCGAGCGGTCGGTGAACACCGCCGAAGGTTACGCCCTCACCTACTATCGCTCGTTAGGCGAAACCGGCGGGACCACGCTCTTCGTGCCGCCCGGGGAAGCACTCCGCAACTCTCTTCTCTTCGGCGTGAGCGCCATGCTCGTCGCGGTGCTCATCGGCGTCATGGCTGCCGTCGTGGTGAGCTACCGGCGCGGACCGCTGGCCCGCGGTTTCGACATGCTGCTCATGCTCCCCCTGGGCACCTCGGCGGTCACCATCGGGTTCGGTTTCCTGGTGGCCTTCGACTACCCCGTCGATCTGCGCACCTCGCCGGTGCTCATACCCCTGGCCCACTCACTGGTGGCCATTCCCTTCGTGGTGCGCACGACGGCCCCGGTGATGCGCTCCATTCGCGCGCCCCTGCGCGAGTCCGCCGCCATGCTGGGAGCCACGCCCGCAAGGGTCTGGCGTGAGATAGACCTGCCGCTGGTCACCCGCTCCGCTCTGGTCGGGGCTGCCTTCGCCCTCGCCATCAGCCTCGGGGAGTTCGGAGCGACCGCCTTCATCGTCCGACCCGACACGCCCACCCTACCGATAGCCATCTTCCGTCTGCTCGGGCAGCCGGGCTCGCTCAACTTCGGCCGAGCGATGGCCATGAGCACCGTGCTGATGGTGGTCACGGCGGGTGCCATCCTGTTGGTGGAGCGTTTTCGGGTGGGCAACACCGGTGAGTTCTAGGCAGCTATGCTCGAACTGAGGCAAATCCGGCTGGCCTTCGGCAACCTCGAGGTGCTTCGGGGAATCGATCTGACCGTCGAAGACGGCGAAGTGCTGGCCCTGCTCGGGCCGAGCGGCAGCGGCAAGAGCACCCTGCTGCGCGTGGTCGCCGGCCTGCAGCGTGCAGACGGGGGAACCGTCCTGTGGAACGGACAAGACCTCACCGGAGTGCCCCCTCACCGGCGCAACTTCGGGCTCATGTTTCAGGACTATGCCCTCTTCCCCCACCGTTCCGTGGGCGAGAACGTGGCCTTCGGCCTGCGCATGCGCCGCATGGACCGGCGGGAGGTCGAGAGCCGGGTCCGCGAAGTCCTCGATTGGGTGGGCTTGAGCGAGTTTCAGCACCGCGCGGTTACCAACCTCTCCGGAGGAGAGCAGCAGCGCGTAGCCCTCGCCCGCTCGCTGGCGCCCGAACCGCAATTGCTCATGCTCGACGAGCCCCTGGGCTCGCTCGACCGGGTGCTGCGGGAGAGGCTTGCCCTCGAACTGCGAGGCCTGCTCTCCGACCCAGCCATCACCGGCCTCTACGTCACCCACGACCAGGAGGAGGCCTTCACCGTCGCCGATCGGGTGGCCATCATGAACGAGGGGAGGATCGTCCAGGCGGGCAGACCCGCCGACCTTTGGTTCCGCCCGGAGAGCGAGTGGGTCGCGCGGTTCCTCGGGATGCGCGGTCTGGTCGAAGCGGAGGTGGCGGAAGGACGGGCGCTCACGCCCTGGGGGGAATTCCTGCTGCCGGAGCCGTCACAGAATCGGCCCGAGGGCAGCCGCCTCACGCTCATCCTCCGACCTGAGGCGCTGTTTCTCGCCGGCTCGGCCGAGGAAGCTGCAACGCAGAAGCCATCCACCCTCTCCGGCCCCGTACCCAAGATTCAGGCCCCTCCGCTCCACCTCACGGGCCGCGTGGCGGCCCTCACCTTCCGAGATGGGCGCTACCGGGTGATGGTCCAGCTCGAGCGGGGGCCGACGCTGGAGGTGCCGCTTGAATCGCAGCCGGGGCGGCGAGTACCTCGGGAGCCTCAGCCGAGCAAAGGTCCCCGGTCGACAACCGCCCCGCCCCAGATAGGGGACTCCGTCCGGGTCGGAGTGCGGCCCGAGCTACTGACCGCTCTGGGGGATTAAGAAGAAGCGGCGGCTCCGCGCAAACGCGAAGCCGCCGCCATCGTGCGGTAAGAGGGACTCCTAAGCCGCCAGAGTCGCCTTCAGATCTTCTTCCGGAGTGGTGATCGCCTTGATGTCGAAGTTCTCGACCAGCACGTTCAGCACGTTGGGCGAAATGAAGGCCGGCAGTGTGGGACCGAGCCTTATGTCCTTGATTCCCAGGTGGAGCAGCGTCAGCAGTATTGCGACGGCCTTCTGCTCGTACCAGGAAAGGATCATTGAAAGCGGCAGGTCGTTTACCCCGACCTCGAACGCGTCGGCCAGAGCCAGCGCGATCTTGACCGCGGAGTACGAGTCGTTGCATTGCCCGACATCCACCAAGCGCGGAATCCCGTCGATCGCGCCCAGGTCCTTGTCGAAGAAGCGGAATTTGCCGCATGCCAGGGTGAGGATCACCGTGTCGTCCGGAGCTTTTTCGGCGAACTCAGTGTAGTAGTTGCGTCCCGGCTTCGCGCCGTCACAGCCGCCGACCAGATAGAAGTGACGGATCTTGCCCGCCTTCACATGATCGATGATCGTTCCGGCCACGCTGCCCATCTCAGTTTGGCCTAGGACGGCCTCGTGGGCGAAGCCAACCCACACCGTGCCCTTGTCCTGGTCCTCGGCGAAGCCCTCCATTGCCAGGGCCTTCTCGATCACCGGGCCGAACTCTCCGTTCGTCACGTGGTCCGCCCCCGGCCAACCGACCAGACCGGTGGTGAAGAGGTGGTCCATGTACTCGTCCTGGGGCTCCATCAGGCAATTGGTCGTCATCAGGATGGCCCCGGGGAACTCCTTGAACTCCCGCTTCTGATTCTGCCAGGCGGTCCCGTAGTGGCCGTGGAAGTGCGCGAACTTCTTGAGCTCGGGATACCCGTGGGTGGGCAGCATCTCGCCGTGGGTGTAGACGTTGATGCCCTTGCCCTCGGTTTGCTCCAAGAGGTCATGCAGGTCCTTGAGGTCGTGGCCCGAGACCAGGATGGCCTTGCCCTTCTTGTGCCCCAGGGGAACCTCGGTCGGCGTGGGGTGCCCGTAGCCCGTGGTATTGGCGGTGTCGAGCAACTCCATGGTGATTAGATTGATCTCACCGGTCTTCAGGGTCAGCCCCACCCAGTCGTTCAGATCCAAACTCTTGTCCATGAGCTTGGTCATCGCCTCATGAATGAAGGCGTAGACCCGGTCGTCCTCGAAGCCCATAATGCCCGCGTGATCGGCGTAAGCGGCGACGCCGCGCATTCCGTACAGAGTGGTTTCCTGCAGGCTGCGCACATCCTCGTCGCGGTCCCAGTCGATCGGGAGCTTCATCTTCTGCCCGGCCGCAATCATCTCGTCGATCGTCGCCGGTTTCTTGAAAGCGGCGGCTGGGTCGTCGAACTCGGTCATGCCGCCTTTCTGCGTCACCTTCTCCTTGAGCATGTCCCGCAGATGCGAGGCTCGGGCGATCAATTCCTCGAAGCTCTCAGGGTCGAAGTTCACGTTGGTAAGCGTCGAGAATAGGGCGCGGACGGTAAATCGGTTGACCTCGTCGTCCACATAGCCCAGATTCCGCGCCTCGACCGCGTAGTAAGAGAGGCCGCGAAGCGCGTAGGTCAGAAGGTCCTGCAGAGCGGCCACCTCGGCGGTCTTGCCGCAAACACCTACGGTCGTACAAGCCTCTCCTCGCCGCTGCTCGCACTGGTGACAGAACATCGCCAGTTCGTCCTTGATTGCCTGTGCGTCCTGCATCTGATTCATAGGCTCTCCTTGATCGCTTGCGTTTCCACCATACCCCCAGGCCGCCCTACCCCCGCACACCCTGGAGAGGACTTTACCCTATCAACACAGTGCTAAGGTGTCAATGCCTTAAATGGGTTCCCCCGACCACATCGGGGGAAACCAAGAAAGAGTCGGCCGTGGCCGGCAGATGCGCTTGTCTGTGTCTATCTCACGGGAAGACAGAAGCGAGGAGCGAATTGTGATGAATGACTGGTGGGACGGCGGTATGGGATGGGGTTTCGGCCTTGTTGGCTTGATCATGATGGTGCTCTTCTGGGGTGCGGTGATCGTGGGAATCGTGTTCGTGGTCCGAGCGCTCAGCCAACAATCAGCTCAACGCAACGGGCAGGAAACCGGATTTTCAGCGCAGGGAAGACGCCCGGCGCTGGAGTTGCTCGAGGAGCGATACGCGCGTGGTGAGATCGATCGGGAGGAGTTCTTAGAGCGACGCGAGGACTTAGGGGGCGGTAGCGGGCCGCCGCGAGTCTAGATCGCCCCTTCGCTCCCCGGCCCCACCGCAACAGCGAGGGGGCCCGTCCCACTCTCCTCGCCCGCGAGGCAGGCGCGGATCCGGCGGCTGCGAAACCAGAGCCATCCGGTCCTCACTGTCTCGCCCACCGCCATCGCGCCCAGCGCAGCATAGATCCCGGTTGTGGCCCCCACCGTGACGGCGACCGCCAATATCCCGACGATTACGGTGAGTGAGATACCCACGGCTTCGCTGACCGCACGGGTGCGCCCGCTGTGCACGATGATCCCCTGATACCAGCTGATCAGTACGCTAAGAGCCGGCATGGGCAAGGCGAGCCAAAGCGAGCGCCGCGCCAGCGTCGCCAGCTCCGGTGATAACCCGGTGACGTCTTCCAGCCAAAAGACTGCCACCGCCGGCACCAAGAGCAATAGATAGGCCAGCGAGGTGAGCCCAGCCAACACGAGGGTGAACCTCCGCAGCGACCCGAGCGAACGCGGCCGTTCTAGAAGCGCAACGACCACCTCGTTGTAGGCGAAGCCGAAACTGCGCAACAGAAACACCACTCCCGACACCACCGGCCACACTGCAAGCGACTCAAGCGGCAGACTCAGCCGGCTCATGGCCGCGCTGCCCAAGGGCTGGGTCATCAACGACAGGATCGAGGTCAAAGAGAGAGGCACGTAAAAGGCAAGGAATGTGCTGACTCCCAGTGGGGGAGATTCGCTGCGCGCCGGCAATTCCTCGCGCACCACCCGCGCCACCTTGAACCGGACGTAGGCGGCCTCGACCAGCACGCCGGCGATCACGGTGAGCGTGGCCACGACGATCCCCGGGACCGAGCCAAGCATAAAGCCGGTCGCCAGCACGGTTCCGTCCGCCATCAACCGGATGCCGGTGCCCACGCCCACGACCCGCGAATAGCCCCTGCGGATGAGTACGCCCTGATTGAAGCGCCGGTAGGCGATCGCCCAGGTCCAGGGCAGCATGAGAATCAGCCCGATTCTTGCCTCTTCGAGCACCGCGGCCGGTGGGTCGATCAGCCCCCCCACGACCACATCGTAGAGGGGAGTGAGCGCCACCAAGGCATGAGCCAGCGTGAGAACGAAGGAGAGAACGTGCGTGAAGCGGGCCAAGCGGTCGTAGGCCGCGCGGTCCTTGCTCAGTGCAACGGAGGCCGCCAAGAGCATGATGATGGGGGCTTCCACCAGAAGCGCCAGCGGAAAGACCACGCCGCCATAAGCCGCCAGATGCACCTGAGGATCGGCCAGGCGGGAGACTACCGCACTGATCGCGGGCAGTTCCACGCTCATCAGCAGCCAACTGGCGGCCAGAGGCCACCAGGCGGCATAGACGGTGCGGTGAGTTAGTCGGGAGGAGCTCATAAGCGCCACCGAGTCTAGCTCAGCGGACGCGCTCCACCCAATAAGTCAATTTTGGTTTGGCGCGGGTCGGGTAGGAGCTACGTGACGATCGGCTGCGTCCACGGAGGCCGACGACTGCTCGGGCAGTGGGATCACCGGCTCGGCGGTGATCATCTCCTCGGTGGCCTCGTGGGTCATGCGAAGCGGGATTTCCTTGAGGAACCAGTTGACCAACCACGCAGCCGCCACCAGCACGGTGCCGATCAGGAAGGTGCGCGCGGTGGCATCGGCCAACGCCAAACGGATGGCGTCAAAGAGGCGCGCGGCCACCTCCGCCCCCCCGGCGCCCAGACTGCGGGTGAGCTCCTCCTGCGCGCCAGGCTCCAGCAGCGCCTCAGGATTGGAGATGCCCTGTAGCACGTCGGGCGGGACGTTCCGCAGGTCGGCCTCCTCCAGGTACACGGACAACCTGCGCGCGAATGTCTCGTTCATGAAGCTGCCGAGCACGGCGACGCCGATCGTACCGCCGATGCTCCGGAAGAACTGCACGGAACTGGTGACCACGCCGAGTCTGGCGTGCGGAAAGGCGTTCTGCACGGCAATCACGTAAAGCGGCATGGTGGTGCCGAGGCCCAAGCCGGTGACGATCATGTTGCGGATGACCGTGGCGTTGGTCGTCTCCACCCCCATCCGCGAGAGCAGGAACATCCCCAGCACCATGACACTCAAGCCTATGGCGCCGATGGTCCGGTAGCGGCCCCATCGCTGGATCAGCTGACCCGACAAGGTCGAACCCACGATCAGGCTGAGCATCATTGGCGTGAGGACGTACCCGGAGTTGGTCGCGGAGGCCCCGACCACGGCCTGCACAAAGAGCGGGATGAACATGATCGCCCCGAACATGCCCATGGCGGTGATGAAGACGGCCAGCACGGAGACGCTGAAGATGCCGTTGCGAAATAGGTCCAGGGGGATGATGGGCTCTTTGGCCCGCGATTCGACGAAGACGAAGACCCCCAGCATGACCGCCGAGGCGGCAAAGAGCGAAAGGATGTAGGTGGAGGTCCAGGCGTAGTCGCTGCCCGCCTGCGAAAAGCCGAGCAACAAGGGGACCACCCCGGCCACGAGCGCGGCTGCGCCCAGGTAGTCGATGGAGCGGGCGTGGCGATCGCGGCGGTCCCAGGGCATGGTCAGGAGCACCACGGCTATGGCCGCCAGTCCGACAGGCAGATTGACGTAGAAGACCCAGCGCCAGCTGAGATTGTCGGTGATGTAACCGCCCAGGGTGGGACCGACAATGCTCGAGATGCCGAAAACCGTGCCCATCAGGCCCTGTACCTGGCCCCGTTTGCCTGGAGGAAAGAGATCACCGATGACGGCCAGCGCCACGGGCATCAGCGCGCCGGCTCCAAGTCCCTGGATTCCGCGGAAGGCGATCAGCTGGTGCATAGTCTGAGCCTGGCCGCTCATGATGGAACCCAGCATGAAGATGATCATCCCCGCCAGAAAGAAAATCTTGCGGCCGTACAGGTCGGAGAGCTTGCCGTAGAGCGGCACGGAAGCCGTGGAGACCAGCATGTATGAGGTGAAGGCCCAAGCGTACAGGTCGAAGCCGCCCAGGTGGGCGACCACGTTGGGCATTGCGGTTGCGATAATGGTCTGGTCGAGCGCGGCCAGCAACATGCCCATGCCGATCCCGATCATGACGAGAAGCCGGCTTCGGCCGGTCAATCCGGTCATTCCGATCCTACTTTCCTCGCGGCCGGCGCTTATCTCGGACGGCCGCACGTCAATCCTCGTGCCAGCGCGTAAATCCTCGTGCTATTCTCTTCCCGCGAACTTACTTAACACTCGCTAAACGAAGCCGAGGCGTATTGAAGCATGAGTTCAGCCGAGCGTCAAATCTCTTGCGCTGAGCCTCAGGGCGCGTCCGGGACCGCGTCCATGCGCGACCGCATCCTAACCTGCGCGCGGTCCCTCTTCGCCAATCGGGGTTTCGACGCGACGTCGGTGAGGCAGATCGCGGAAGCGGTAGGGGTCACGGTCCCCGCTCTCTACTACCACTTCGACTCCAAACGCGCGCTGCTCACCGCCCTCGCCGAGGACCACTGCCTGCGCAAGGCCGCGTCGGTCGAGGCCGGCTTGAAGCACCAGGGGGACGCTCTCTCTCGGTTCGAGCGGGCGCTGTCTTCCTACATGGAGTTCATGGTGGGCGAGCGAGAAACCGCGCGCATCACCATGCGCGATCCCACGCTACTCTCCGACCCCATACTTTTCGCCTTGGTCACCGAATCCGAGAGCCGGGTTGCGGGCATGTTGGCCGGCCTTATCCAAGAAGGGGTCAGCGAAGGTGCCTTCGCCACGGACGATCCCAACCTGACCGCATACCTTTTGCTGGCGGCCGCACGTTCAGTGGCTCTCAGCCGAACGCTCGGCGGGCAGAGTGGGCCGATCCCGGCGACAGCCGACGATGACGCCATGAGCACAGCGCTCATCGGGTTGGTGACTGAAGGGCTCCTCGCGCGGCCGAGCAGCGAAGCGCATAGGGAACTGGGCAATAAGTCAGTGAAGAAGGCCTAGAGAAAGAAAGGGCCCCGGTTTCCCGGGGCCCTTTGCAGATATGCCGTTCGGCTTGAGCTACCAGCTACGGCCGCCGCCGCCGCCGTAACCGCCGCCGCCACCACCGCCACCACCGCCGCGCCGGCCACCACCGCCGCCACCGCCGCCGCCGGACTCTCGGGCCTCATCGACCCGAATCTGCCGCCCGTCGACCTCTTGGCCGTCCAAACCGTCCTTGGCCGCCTTGGCTTCCTCATCGGTGTTCATCTCAACGAAGCCGAAGCCTCGCGAGCGACCGGTATCCCGGTCGGTGACGACCCGGGCGGAGACAACTTCGCCGTGCTGGGCGAAAGCCCGCTCCAGGGACTCGTCGGTTGTGTCGTAGGAGAGGTTTCCCACGTACAGTTTCGATGCCATCGTTGCCCTCCATTAGGCGCTGGGTTGGACAGCGGGAGCCGGACCGTACGCGATATGGACCTCGAGAGGCTCGGTGAAGGCCGCCTGAGCCGCTGTGCAATAACAACGTAAGGATACCAAGAATATGCCGATTCAATGCGCGCCCCAAGAGAAAACCGCATGAGACTGGGGTCCGCTAGGCGCGCTGTCCGCCGCCGGTTAGAATGGCTCCGTCAATTCCCCCGAAAGGAGACCCCGTGGCACAGAACCGACCGAGCAGTCCGCTGACGTCCCCTTTTTCCCTGATTCTCGGGGGCATCCTGCTGCTCGTGGTTGGACTTTACCTGGGTCTGTTTCGGGAGGAGGCGCTTTCCCTGGTGGGTGGGGTGGTCGTGGCTTTTCTCGGCATCTACCTCATACAGACGGGCTACCGCCGCAAGAAATAGCCGGCGGCCTCGACGTCCCGCGCCGGCCCGCGCCGTCCCTCGACGTCCCTCGACCCTTTCACGGACGCGGGGGTAGTCTTGGAGGTCGTGCTCAGCGCGCGTGACCATTCCCCCGGATCGCACCCTCGCGCTCCTTGAGGAGCTCCAGCCTTTCAACCACCGTGCGAAGCACGTCGACGAGAAGGGTCAGCCGCTCGGCCTCCCCATCAAGTGCGAGCAAACGCAGCTTGAGCGCCGGTTCCAGTTCCAACTCGTGAGCAATAGCGTAGGAGAGAGGGTAGTCTTCGGACAGTGCTGGCTCCCCTTCCGCCTCGCCGAGCTTCACAATCTCCCGAAAAGCCGTCTCCGCTTCCGCCTTCAGCTCCTCAGCGGGCTCGGGGCCTTCCTCCTCCAAAATCTCGATCTCGGCGCGAAGGGGCTCGAGCTCGATCTCCTCGGGCACGATCGCCGCGAGGATGCGGAAGCGCTCTTCCCCGCGGACGACCACGTCCAGCCGTCCGTCGTCGTATTCGCGGAGCACCGCCCACAGCCTGGCTGTGCAGGCAACTTCCGCCAACTCATCCCGTTGGCGCCACACGATTCCAAAGAACTCGCCCGTGTCGCGGCAGTGCTGGATCAGCCGCTTGTAGCGCTCCTCGAAAATGTGCAGAGGAAGAAGCTCCCCGGGAAGCAAGACCAGGCCGAGCGGGAAAAGCGGGAGTTCGTCCGGTCGCGGCGCGGACATACTCGGTCTCCTTTGGCAGCTGGCGAGACCTGTTTAGCATACCCCGGCCCGCCCGCTTAATCCCACGAGAGCACCGAAGGACGCCGGCGTCCCTTCTCACAAAGCGGGGGCCCTTCCTCTCACAGCAGCGCCTCTGCGCCCCGAGCCCCGGCGTGTGCCCGTAGTTCCCTTTGGGAAGAAATTGAATATGGACGTAGTGCAAATTGGCCGACGTAGCCTGACGATAGACGAACTCGGGCGGGTAGCCGCCGGAGCGCCTGTTAAATTACACCACTCCGCCGTCGAGCGTATCGGCTCCGCGAGGGCTGTTGTCGACAAAGCACTCGCCGGCGGACTCCCCGTTTACGGGCTAAACACGGGGGTTGGGCACCTTAAGGACACGCGCCTCCCCGACGAGATGATCTGCCAGATGCAGGTGGCGCTGCTGCACATGCACGAGGGCGGGGTGGGAGAGCCCGCACCTCGCGAAGTAGTGCGCAGTGCCATGGCAGTTCGCCTGAACGGTCTCGCCCAGGGCGGGTCGGGAGCCAGTCTGCGCGTGGCCGAGGTGCTGGTCGCCATGCTCAACGCCGGCGTCCACCCAGTGGTCCCCCGCCACGGTTCGGTAGGGGCGGCCGATCTGGGGCAGATGGCCGCCATCGCCCTCGTGGTCATCGGCGAAGGCCGGGCCGAGTACGGCGGCGTACTGCTCCCGGGCGCCGAGGCGCTGCGACGCGCCGGGATAGCGCCGGCCGTCGCTCAACCCAAGGACGCGCTCGCGCTGGTCTCGTCCAATGGGATCTCCCTGGGTTTTGGCGCCCTGGTCGCGCTCCGGGCAGCGCGGGTCGCCGCCGCCGCAGACCTCGCGGCGGCGCTTTCAATGGAGGCGGTCCGCGCCAACCCCTCGGTGTTCCACCCGGCTGTGGCGGCGGCCAAGCCCTACGCCGGCCACATCGCGGCGGCGAGGTCCCTCGAAAGTGCCCTTCGGGGAAGTTACCTGCTTGAGCAGGCGGGGCCACGTTCCATCCAGGACCCCCTCTCGTTCCGAGTGGTCCCCCAGGTTCACGGCGCGCTTCGTGAGTTCCTTGGCTCGGCGCGCGCCGCCCTCGAACTGGAGCTCAACTCGGTGAGCGACAACCCCATGGTCGCGGTCGACGAGGGGAGGATGATTCACAACGGCAACTTCCACCCCATCGTGCCGGCCATCTCTTTCGACGCTCTAAGGATCGCCCTCGCCCATGTAGGGCAGCTCAGCGAGCGGCGGATGGAACACCTCTGGCAGGAGTTCTTCCGGCTCACGGAGGCGCCGGACTCTCCCCCGCCGAACCCCACCTCCGAGTTTTTCGGGCTTTCCCTGCGCTATGCCGCGGCCGCTCAACTCGCGGAACTCAAGCAGCTGGCCGCTCCGGCCACCCTCGACGTACCGCCGCTGGAAACGGAGGTCGAAGACCACGCCACCGCCGCCCCGCTCAGTGTGCGCAAGGCCGACGAAGCCCTGGACCTGCTCGAAAGCCTGCTCACCACCGAACTGCTACTCGCCCGGGACGTCCTTTCACTGTTCCGGCCTCCTCCAAAGCTGGGAACTCGCACGGGCGCGACCCTCTCCGCGGTCGACGGGGCCCTATCCGCCATAACCGAAGACCGCTCTGTCGCCCGGGTGCATGAATCGGTCCGCGAGGTAGTGCGATCGCTGCCGGGCGCCGTGGATTAAGGCGCAGTATCTCTTCGGCCGGCCCGAGCCGATTTCAGACCAACAGCACTGCCAGCGTAGCCACCAACAGACCGGCGGATGCCGCCCGCTCCGCGGGGCTCATTCGTAGCTCCGACAGAAAAGTAGGCCGGGCCAAGACGCCAAACCCGCGAAGCTCCATCGCCAGCGCGAGTTCGTTGGCGCGCCGCATCGAGCGGTAGACGAAAGGCAACCCGACAGGAAGGAGCGCCTTCAGCTTGTCGCGCGCGCGCTCGGTCGGCAGCCCCCGAGAAGCCTGGCTTTCCCATACTGCGGTCAACTCCGTCTGCATCAGGGGCACGAAGCGCAAGGCGATGGCAGGGAGCGCCGCCCAGCGGTGCGGAATGCCCCGGCGGGTCAAGAGCTGCGTGAGGTCGGAGGGACGCGTGAGTTGGTGGAACTGCATAGCGGCCAGGAGGAGGGCTCCCAGGCGAGCCGCCGTCTCGGCGGAGCCGCTCAAGATAGGCACCAATACGCCCCCCTCCAAAGCCGCCCCCATCCCGGCCGCCAGAACGCCCTCCTCTCCAAAAACCCACCGCATAACGAAGATCTGCAGACCAACCAAAGCCGTAGCCAACAGGCCGTGCCCAACCAACCTGAGCTTCAATCCCACGAGCAAGGAGACCACCAGCAGGCACGCAACTCCGCCCGCCACCAGTGCGCCCGATTCCACCGCCAGAGCGCAGGCAGCAATCAGCAGCAGCCAGCATGAACTCAGACGCGGATCCACTCTCCCTCGGCCGGACTCCGCCCGCGCGGTCATCCCGCCACCCGCTGCCGACTCGGTAGCATGCTCGAGCGAAGGAAGCCCGCTTCCATCACGGCCAAACGATCGACCACGGTGGAGGCAAGTTCGGCGTCGTGGGTCATAAGCAACACGGTGCCCCCGCGGGCGGCCACGCTCCCGAGCTCTCTGAGTACGTGGAGCGCCGTTTCGGGGTCCAATCCCGAGGTCGGTTCGTCGGCCGCCAGCACCGAGGGGTCCGCTGCCAGGACACCGGCCACTGCAAGCAACTGTCGTTGGCCGCGGCTCAAGCGGTGCGGATGGGCACTGCGCCAGCGTTCGAGGCCAAAGCGAGACACGGCATCGTCCACGCGACGCTTGATCTCATCGCGGGCCGTGCCGCGCACGCGCAAACCAAAGGCCAGTTCTTCTTCCACACTGTTCCCGAACAACTGGTAGTCCGGGTTCTGAAAGACGAAGCCGGTTCGAGCGCGCAGCAGGCCTCGCGCTTTGCCCGCCGGGTCGATCCCGTCGACCAGCACGCTCCCCGTGGTGGCCCGGAGAAGACCGTTTACATGCTTTCCGAGCGTGGTCTTGCCCGAGCCGTTGACGCCGAGCAGGGCAACCATGCCGCCGGGCTCGAGAAATAGGTCGACATCGGTGCACCCGGCGCGGCCGCCCGGATATACGTGGGTGCAGCGGTCGAAGCGTACGCCGGGCTCGCCGGGAACATGCTTTTCCGGCCGGCCCTCCGGACTGCGGGAGCCGATCCCCAGGCGCGTAGCGGCCCCGCTCTTGCCCACTCCTCCCACGCCGGACGGATTCGCGCTTGGGTACTCACCGCCGGGAGACAATGAAACCGTCCGATCCGCAAAGGGCCGTACCTGATCGGGACGCGTGGTGGCCAGCAGGACCGAGGTTCCGCGACGAGAAAGCTCCCGCAGACCCTGCGCCACCAACCGCCGCCCGGATGGATCCAGCTCGGCCAGAGGTTCATCGAGGATCAGAAGGCGAGGGTGCAGGGCGATCACCCCGGCCAGGACCGCCCGCTGCGCTTCCCCTCCCGATAGGGTTTGGGGGTCCCGCGTTTCAAATCCGGACAGCCCTACCCATTCGAGACAGGACTCCACCCGCCGACGGACCTCCCCCCTGGGCAGACCAAGATTACAGGGGCCGAAGGCCACATCCTCCGCGACAGTGCCCTCCACGATCTGGGCTTGGGATTCCTGGGCCAGGTATCCAATGATCCCCGCGAGTTCACCAATAGGAGCGCCGCCCAGGTCCCTGCCCGCCACGCGAATCTTCCCGTCGACTTCGGCCGAGTAGTAGCAGGGAATCGCTCCGGCCAGACAATGGCAGAGAGTCGACTTGCCCGCGCCCACCCGTCCGGAGACGACAACGAACTCGCCTTCGCCGACGGAGAATTCCACCCCGCTCAGAGCCGGCACCGAGGACCCTTCGTAGGTCACTGTCTCCAGGCTAACCTCGAGTACGGCGCTCATTCAGGCTCCGCCGGCAACTCATCGGAGCCGACCCCGTAAAGCGACGCCGCAGCCTCGACCGAAACCAGACCGTCCCGCACGTCGCACCTGACCCGCTCCCGGCCCCGCTCACGGGGCGGGCCGTAGCCACCGCCCCCGGAAGAGATGAGGGTGATGCTGTCGCCGGGGGCCAGTTCCCGAGCCGCGGCTTTGCTCCGAAGCGTGACGACCTCCCCTTCGGCCGTCGTGAGATAGGCCCGGTTGAGGCTGCCCTCGTGGCCGCCGGCAACGCCGTAGGGCGCCACCTTCATCCCGTCACCGAACATGACGATGCCGGGCTCGGGGTCGTAGACCCGGAACTCGTATCTCACCCCGGGCCCACCTCGCCAGCGTCCGGCGCCGGCGGTATCGGGCTCCATCTCGTGGCGCAGGGTGAGGTGGGGGTACTGCACTTCATTGGCCTCTATGTTGGGGGTGCGCACTCCGCCGTGATTCGAGATGGGAGACATGTAGGCGGCTCCGTCCAATCCTCTCATCGCCCCACCCGCGCCCAGGGCGCAGAAGGCGAAGCCCACATAGAATCGTTCGTTACGCGGGTCCACGCCAAAGAAGGAAGGGCCACAGAACCGGCTGAACCCGGCGGGAAGGGCGGACGGCGCCGTGGCGGACAGAGCCTTGAAGACCGCTGCGATGATTTCGCCGGCGGGAGTGAGCGTGCTGAGCGTCACCGGCGCGGGAGGCCGGGGATTCACCAAAGTGCCGAGCGGAGCGTTGACCTCTACCGCCCGGAAGGCCCCCCCGTTCCGGGGAATGTCCGCTCCCAGAACCCAGAGTACAGCGATCGCCGCCGCCGTCCGAGTGGTGGCCAAGGCGCAGTTGAGAAAGCCGCGCACCTGGGCATCGGTGCCCTCGAAGTCCACCAGCAAACGGTCGCCCCGCACCTCTATCGTGGTCCGAATCCGTATCCGCTCCTGTTGAAAGCCATCGTCGTCCACCTCTTCGGTCGCGCGGTAAACCCCGTCGGGAAGTGAGGCGATGCGCCGCCGGGTCAGCTCTTCCGCCCGATCCAGCAGGTCGGCCACGGCTTCTCGGACAACCGAGGCGGACTCTCTCGCGACAAACTCCAGCAGCCGGCGGGCTCCCACCTTGTTCGCCCCCAGTTGGGCGAGCAGATCGCTTCGCAGCATGGCGGGGTTGCGGGTGTTGTAGGCGATCAGCTCGAGAACGTCGTCCAATGCTTCCCCCGCCCGAGCGATTCGGGTTGGCGGGATCCGCACCCCTTCCTGGAACACGTCCGTCGCCCTGGGGTTGTAGCTGCCGGGTGAAGAGCCGCCCACATCGCCGTGGTGCGCGCGGCTCACACAGAAGAAAAGTAGTTCGCCCTGCGCGAACACCGGCGTTACGATGCCGATATCCGGCAAGTGGTTCCCGCCGGAGTAGGGGTCGTTGACTATGAACGAATCGCCATCCTCGATGGCCTCGCCGTACCGGCCGATCACCGCATTCACGCTGGCCGAGCCCGCCGCCGCAAGGATGGGGATGCCGCTTAGCTGGGAGACGAGTTCGCCGTGCGCGTCGCACACTCCGCAGGAGAAATCGCAGGCCTCCGCAAAGATGGGAGAACGGGCGGAACGCTCGAGCACCAGACCCATCTCCCGACAAATCGCGTCCAGACGGCCCGCCAGCACGGTTCTTCGCATCACGCCGGCAGCCTCGCCTACCTCGCCTGCCCCACCTTGAGGTCGACGGGTGGCCGCCGCCGGGAAGGAAGGCGTCATGCTTCCTCCTTTCTTCGCAGCTCGAGGATGCCATCCGAGGCGAACCGGGCCACGTAACCCCGGGGAACCACCGCGGTGGTGTAGTTGAACTCCACCAGGCAGGGGCCCGGCACCTCGCCAATGAAGTCTTGACCCCAAACCGGGACCGGAGTCGGGCCACCCTCGTCCAGAGTGACCTGTCTGAGCCCGACAGAGGCCGAGCCCTCCGCTCCCGTTCCCGCTCCCGCTCCTGCTCCTGCTCCAGCTCCAGCTCCAGATCTCGCTCCACGACCGTACCTCCCGGCGGGCGGTTCCGGGCGATTTTCACGCAGACTGAGACGCATGGCAAGAAGTTGCCAGGGTTGGCTGGGCTCGCAGTAACCAAACAGGGTTTCGTGACGAGCATGGAACTCGCGAGCAAGCGCGGCCGGAGGCCGCCCTGGCCCAAGCTCGACGGGGGGACGCACGTCGATGGCGTGGTGCTGATCCGCGTAACGCATCTCCAGGACCAATGCGGCATCGAGTTGCTCCGGGCCCACGCCGAGCCGCGCAAGCTCTTCGTGCCCCGCAGCCGAAGCCTTTGCCAAAGCAGTCTCAAAGCCATCTTGATCCCAGTGATCGCCCGGCAATAGGCAGGGTTGGACGGCCTCGTGGCCGCAGCCGGCGGCGAGCATTCCCCAGGCGCACCAGGCTGGGCCCACTGCCGGCAGCAGAACTTTCTTGATGGCCAAATCCTCGGCCACCGCCGCGGCGAACAGCGGAAATGCGCCACCTGCCCCAAGCAGGGCACACTCTCCCGGATCGATCCCCCGCTGCACGGTTATCAACCTGACGGCGTCCGCCATCCGAGCAGCCGCCACCCGGTAGGCGACAAACGCAGCCGCAGGCACCTCGAGCCCCAGGGGTTGAGCGAGAGCAAGGTCTAATGCCTGCCACGCCAAGTCCGCATCAAGAGGCATGCGGCCGCCCAGCAGGCCCGCCGGGGCCAGCAGCCCAAGAACGAGCGCGGCGTCGGTGAGCGTCGCCTCCACGCCTCCCCGGCCGTAACAGGCGGGACCCGGGAGGGAACCGGCGGACCGCGGCCCCACCCTTACGCCTCCCGCTTCGTCGACCGAGAGCACGCTCCCCCCGCCTGCAGCAATCGAGTGGATGTCGACCAGAGGCAAAGCGACAGGATGTCCGGCAACGGCCGATTCGGCAACGAGGGGTGTGCGGCCGCCAAGCACCAGGTGGGTATCGAAGCTGGTCCCGCCCATGTCGGCGACGATCAAACAGTCCTCGGCCCGCTGCCGCGCCACGACTTCGGCACCTCGCGAGCCGCCCGCCGGGCCGGAGAACAGGGTTTTGACGGGCGCGCCCAGAACGCCGACGGCATCGTTGAGCACTCCGCTGTTGAGCACCAAGTGGACCGGGCCCCTCGAGCCATGGCGGCTCAGGGCATGCTCGAGTTCGGTCAGATAGTCATCGAACACCGGGCCAAGGGCTGCGTTCAGCACGACCGTGGAAGTGCGTTCGTATTCACCCATCCGGGGAGCCACCTCGGACGAAGGGCTGACATAGACCCCGGGAAGCTCGCACCGCAAAACGGCGGCCGCCGCCTGTTCGTGGGTGGGATTGAGGTAGGAGAAGAGAAAACACAGCGCTACCGCCTCGACCCGATGCCTGCGCAGGATCTCCGCCACTTCCCGCACCTGTTGCTCGTCGAGCGGAGTGATCACCCGCCCAGACCAGTCGATCCTTTCGCGGAGGCCCAGACGCAGATAACGGGGGACCAGCGGTTCCGGAGGCCGGAAACGAAGATCCCACTGGTCCTCGAGCCTGGAGCGCCTGAGCTCCAGAGCGTCGCGAAAGCCCTCGGTGGTCAGCAGAGCCGTGCGCGCGAGGCTGCCCTCCAGGAGCGCGTTGACTCCCAGCGTGGTCCCATGGATGATGCGGTCGGTGCGCTCAAGGAGAGCCGGCAACGTCAGTCCCCAATGCTCGGCCACAGACTCAATCCCGGCCATGAAGCTTCCCGTCGGGTTCCGGGCATCCGTGGGCACCTTCGAAACGAATACCGGCTGTCCCGCCCGCGCCGCAACCACGTCGGTGAAGGTCCCTCCGGTATCCACGGCCAGTTGAAGACCGCTGCCGTTCAGGGCGTGCACCTCAGTGCTGGAGCCCGAAATCCGGCCAGAAGCGCCGGACCGCTTGGCGGACATCGTCGTCGATGGTGATGGTGGGAGCGAAGCCGCTCAAGGGCCGCGTGGCGTCGATGCCCATCTTGGCCGTACGGCTGAGCTCGTCCGTCGAGGGGTCCAGAGTGCAACCCATGCCCAAATGCTGCGGGACGATGGTAACCCCCCGATCCGCCTGCAGACGCGTGGCCAGCGCCCAGAGCACCTCGCGCTCGTCGTAGACATCGACGTCGGCGTCGACCACCACCACCAGCTTGATGTTGTGGTCCACGGCGAAGGCGCCGAAAATGGCTTGCTGAGCCTGCCCCTCGGCCACCTTCTCCAGCGACACATACACGTGGAACAAACCACAGGCCGAGAACGGCGCGTGCACCGCGCGCACATTGGGCAGGGTGCGATTGAGCGCGGCGAGCACGTCGCCTTCCCGCTGGACGCCGACGATAGTGATGTGCTCGGAACTCATCCCGGGAGTTAGCCCATGATAGAGGGGCTTTTCGCGATGCTGTATTGCCTTCACCCGGAACACGTTCTCGGTGCTGCGGAAACAGGCGTAGTTGGTGAATTCGGCGAATGGTCCTTCCGCCTCCCGCACGCCCGCTAGGATCTCCCCCTCGATCACGATCTCCGACCAGGCCGGTACCTCGAGATCGACCGTACGGCACTGAGCCACCTCGAGCGGCTCGCCAAAGAGACCGCCGATGGCGCTGAACTTACCTTCCTCATAGGGGATCAGAGCCATAGAACCCAGCGCGACCGCCGGATGCACACCGATCACCACTGATGCTTCCAGGTTCTGACCCCTGGCCTCGGCGCGGCGCAGGTATTCCCACAGACGCTGCCGCGAGTGCAGGCTGACGCCCAGCTTATCGCGCCCCTTCAATTGCATGCGATGAAAACCGAGGGTCTCCGCGCCGCTCTGCGGATCTCTGGCCACGACCAGGCCGCCGGTGATGTACGGCCCGGCGTCTATGGGGAAGTGCGTCAGGATAGGAAGGCGGCCGAGGTCTGCCTCCGAGCCCACGTAGCTCACCGCTTCGAAAGCGGCTTCCTTCAACCGCCGCGTCCCCGGCCGGGTCTGGATGCGCTTCGCAAACTCCTCGCTGAGCGCGCTGGGCGAGACGTCGAGAGCGCGTGCGAGCCGTTCCCTGGGTGCTAGCGCGTTCGTGACAACGGGAACATCCCCGCCGCCCACGTTCTCGAATATCACCAGGGGGTACCGCCTGGCCTTCTCCAAATCCATCATCAGCGCGCTGATCTCGTACTCGCGTGCGATCGGGGTCGCGATGCGGACCACCTCGCCGTCGCGTTCGAGTTCGTGAAGCAGAGGGCGCCAGTCCTGGCCGGCGCCTCCGACTTCCGTCGTCTTCGTTTGCGGGTCCATCGACACGCCCCGGCTAAGCCAGACCGCTGCTGCGAACGGCCGTGTAGATACGCCGGGTGAGTATGGTGCTGCCCACGGTGCCCGCCGCCGCGGTGACCGCCGAGGACACGAGCACCACCGGGGTGGGCAGGCCGAGCACCACGTAGAGGCCGACCGCTATACAGGCATTCCCCACCACGTTGCAGGCCAGTTGGGCAAGGAAATGATGGCTCCAACGCTCCATGGATAGCCGCCAGGCCACCGCGCCGTAGGCCAGCGAGCCGAACCCGTTCGCCGGGATGAAGAAAAGGGCCAGGGGCGACAAACCGGTGGCCACCGCAACCAAAGCCTGGGTCTCGCCCATGATGATTCCGCCCGGCTGGCGGTAGATAAGCGTGATCAGCCCGGTGAAGGTGGCCCAGGTGATCCCACCGATGATGATCAGGGTCGGCCATAGAACCGCGTCGATGCGGTGAGCCACCTGCTGCACGAGCACGAATGCGACGCCGAGGACAACCGCCCCCACCAGTGCCCTGGTGTCCGTGCGCCAGAAACGCGCCGGCCTCGTCCCCCATGCGAGCGTGCCACCCCCGGCACCGACGCCGCCCATTTCGGCCCCGACTCCGGCCTGTCCGCGTCCCCGTCTCACTGCGCTTTGCTCAGTTGCCATTGTTCGCCCCCTTCACGTCCGATTCCGATGACGTGATCGAGGTCGGGGGACAAAAAAAGCCCCCAGCCTCGATCGGCCGGAGACTTTTCCATCATCCCCCAGCAGGGCCCCCTTCACGCGGGGGGCCTACCACCACTCAGGCAGGTCTGCTGGCTCACGGATCAAGGCTTGCCCGCGCCTTCCCATTCCCCTTGCCGATCCTTCGATCGGCGGTGAAACAGTGGCCTACTTGCGGGTTTGCTCCCCGTTCACAGCGGCGGGACCGCTCGGGATTTTCACCCGATTTCCTATTCTCCTCGCTTGGCGACACGGGCTGTGCCCATCCGGCTTCTGCCGACGCCTCGCGAGGCACCTGACGGTTACTCTTTTCTACAGGTACCACTATCGACGGACTTGGTCAAGCACAATCGGAAACGAGCTCTCGGTCCGCCTCGAACTGCGCATAGATCAGGGCGACACTTTCTCGGCAAGTCAGCTCTTGCCACGCCCGGGCAAACACCCTCGATTTGGGCAAGCGGGAACCTCGCCCGCGGCCCTGCCTAAACCAATTCCGCGGTGCAGAAGGCGCAGCGCTTCGCGGCCTCGGGGATGGAGCTCAAGCACTCGGGACAGTCCTTGGTGGGTTCATCGACCGGGGGCTCCGGGCGTTTACGGTTCATCAGGGCGTTAACCGGTTTGACCACCAGGAAGAAAATGACCGCCGCGATCAGCACGAACGCGAACACCGCGTTCAGGAACATACCGTAGCGGAAGATGGAACCATTCACCGTGAAGGTCAGCGCCGAGAAGTCCTGCTGCCCGCCGATGGCGGCTATTAGTGGGGTGAGCAAGTCCGCGACCAGGGAGTCGGTCAGAGCGCCGAAGGCCACCCCGATAACCACCGCCACAGCCAGATCGACGATGTTCCCGCGTAGCAAGAACTCGCGAAAGTCCTTCATCACACTCTCCCTGTTGTTCGCTTGAGAACCGGCACGATCTCAACCTTGGGGGGCGGAAGCCCCGGCCGCCTAACCCGTGTTTCGCTCGTAATCGTTGCGTTCCAGGCGGTAGACAAAACAATCGTCTTCCCCGAAGCGCCGCCGCTCGACAAAGCGAAAGCCGAAGCGCTCGTAGAAGCGGTGAGCCCGGGTGTTGCCGGCCAGAGGGTCGACCAGAACCGCGGCCACTTCCGGGTCGGCAAAACAGCGAGCGAGTGCAAGGCGCATCATCTGGGTTCCGTAGCCCCGGTTGAGGTCGGACTCCTCGCCGATCCATATGTCGATGGCCCGCAGATCGGCCGGCACCGCGCCCCAATAATGGCTCTCCTCTCTCGCAGGATCGATGATTTCGACGTAGCCGATTGGTCTGCCGTCGATTTCGGCGATCAACTGCTCGCGCCAATCGGGGTTCTTCGGGAGCTCCTCCTCCCAGGCCCAGTCGTCGTTGGGATCGGACGCGATCACGTGGGGTTGCTCGTCCCAGCGGCGCAGCAACTCGAGGTCGGCCATGGAGGCGAAGCGGAATTTGACAGCCATAGCACCGAAATACCCGTTCGTGGCCGGCGCGAACTCACCCGGTCGAGAGTCAATGGCTCGTCCGCGAAGAGCATTCCGGCTCGTGCGGTGGCCGTGGACGCGTGACCTTGGTCAGAGACACGGTTTCCCGGGAAGACTGGGAGGTACTGGCAAAGTGATCGGGCCCAGCGAAGGTAACCTGGCAACGGCGCATGTGAGCAGGAAGAAGCAGATGTCGAAGATAGCCCTATCCGTCCTGCTGGTGGTGCTCGTGCTGGGCCTCACCGCCTGCGCAGCCGGCCCCAACGAACTGGCCCACGAACCCAATCCGGAGGGCGAAGTGGCCGGCTTTTGGCTGGGGTTGTGGCACGGCGTAATTGCGCCCGTTACCTTCGTCGTTTCGCTCTTCGTCGAAGACGTGCACTTCTACGAAGTCCACAACAACGGTAACTGGTACAACTTCGGCTTCCTTCTGGGCATTGGTCTCATTCTCGGCGGAGGCGCAGGCGGCGGAGCCGGAGCCGGCCGAGGTCGCCGCTGATCCGGGACAGACGGCGAAAAGCCCGGTGACCCTACTCGTTCTCGTCGGGTAGCAGCGGGCGGAAGGCTATCTGATAGAACTCGCTGCCGCTTTCCCAGAGAGTGATGGCGCTCGCCTCCTGAAGAAGGGGGCGTAACTGGGTCAACTCCTCGCCGGAAACGACCAGACGGCGGAGGCCCGGGGCCGTCTCCTCGCCCACCCCGGCCAGATCTCCCAGCGGCCACTCGAGGCGGTTGGGCTGGACCTCCGCCCCCTCGTACGCAGCCGGATCAGCCTCACGAACGTAGGCGGCGACCTCAGCCGGCTCGTAGCTCTCCCAGGCCAACTCCTCGCCTTCGTGGGCGGAGACGTTCATCAGGCTCTGTAGGTATTGCTGGGCGTCCTCTCGGGCCTTCCGCTGCTCGGGCGTCAGCCCTTCCTGCACGCCATCCCCCAGGGGAGGCTCGAAGCCCAGAGCGTAGATACTCGTCCGCGTCTCTTCTCCGCCAAGATGGAAGATGAAGGTGGTATTGGGAGCGTCCGCGACGGGGAGAGTACCGTAGCCCCGCTGCTCCAGAAGCCCCGCCTCCTCGGCTCCCCGCAGAATGCGCTCGATGGCTTCACGGTTGATCTCCGCCACCTGGTAGCCCCGCAGGGCAGGCGACGGAAAGATGGCGATCGTGGGCGCCGGTTGGAAGATGCGCCCGCCTCCGTAAAGAGAAAACAGGGGCAGCTCGGTCAGGGCGACCTCAATTGGGAGGAATCCTCCCTCCTGCTCGACCCGGAGCACGAGTTCGTCCTCGCCGCTGGGAAAGTCGAACGCCTGGCCGTCGGCGCCCGGGGAGGTGGATGAGGTGGCGTCGCCGGCGGTGGATGAGGTGGATGTCGTCGCATTCTCACCAGAACCGCCTGTGGGAGCGTCCGCCGCACCGCCGCAACCCCAGAGAGCCAGAGCGGCCGCAAGAGTTAGAGTCAGCGCGATCGCAAAAACACCGGGCTGTCCACTGTGGGAAACGTTCGTCAGATGCACCTCCGACATATGCGGACCCTCGCGCCGGCAATGAGAGAAGCCTCGCGCTCGAGAGCAAGATCATGACGACAAAGAGTCTGACGCGCGAGGCCGGTACTTTAGTTCCCGTCTCCGCGCAAGCCGATGCCTACACTCAGTTAACCATTCCCATGGCTGCCGCTCCTCGAAATTGGCCGGTTGACCAGGCCTGAAACTGTGCCCCGGAACGGCGCTCGAAGTGCCCACCACACCTATGCTCAAGCTCAACCGCCGTGTTTTAGGAGAAAGCATGAGCATGATTGCAGAACCCGTCTCCGCCAAAATTGATGGGCAGGCCCCCACCCGAACCACCACGTCCCCCTGGATAACCGCCCTTTCGCTCGTGATCGCGGTCCTCGCCCTGGTGGCGGCCGGCACCGGACTCTTCTGGTCCGGCGGCGAGGCGGCGTACTCCTTCACCTCGTTACACGGGGAAGAAGTCGAGCTTCTGGGTGAGGGCATCTACCGGAACGACTCCGCCTTCAAGGGGGCGGGCAACCAGGGAGCCGATGCCCTCATCCTCGCTCTCGCCGTACCCGCGCTGCTGGTCTCGACGCTGTTCTACTCCCGGGGGTCGGTTCGCGGGGGCCTCGTCCTTCTGGGCGTCCTTTGCTACTTGCTCTACGTCTACGTCAGTCTCGCAACCGGCACCGCATACAACGAGCTCTTTCTGCTTTACATCGCCCTCTTCTCGGCGGGCTTCTTCGCCTTCGTGCTCCTAATACAGGAGCTCTGGGGCCGCGTGGAACTCTTCTCCACGGTCGGCCTCCCGCGCCATGCCCTGAGCGTCTTCCTCCTGGTCTGTGCGGCTCTGCCGGCCTACGTCTGGCTGGAGCCCATCGTCCGCTCGCTCGGTTCGGGGGAGCCACCTGCACTTCTGGACCACAACACCACCCTGGTGACCGAAGCGCTGGACGTGGCTCTGATCGTTCCCGCCAACCTCCTGGCCGCGGCCCTAGTTTGGCGCCGCAACCCCCGCGGCTACCTGCTCGCCTGGGTGATGCTCGCGTTCTTGGTCCTCATCTCGATGGGAGTGGCCTTGCAGACGGCCTTCCAGGTATCCGCCGGTGTCGATTTCGCCCCGGGAGAGATCTATGGACCCATCACCGGCTTCCTGACCGTAGGGGCGGTGGCGATGTACTTTGTCGTGCGCCTGCTACGGGGGGCGGCGCTTCACCCGGGCCCAGTGCGCTAGCTACACGATCGGGGCCGGCCGCTGCGGTTGGGGTCGGCCGCTGCGGGTTGGCACGCAGCCCCGGGTGGGAATTATCCAATGAAGCGAGTCCCGGTGTGCCGCTAACCCAAGAAGGTGATCCCAGATGCAGAAAATCGTCCCCAGCTTGTGGTTCGACAAGGAGGCCGATGAGGCGATCGAGTTCTACATCTCGGTCTTCAACTCGGCTCCCCACTCCAAGAACGACTCCAAAATCGTCTCGATAGAACGCTACCCCAAGGACAAGCAGATAGGCCCGGAGCCAGGTATGGGCGGCAAGGTCCTGACCGCGATATTCGAGCTGGCTGGCCAAAGATTCATGGCGCTGGACGGCGGCCCGATGTTCAAGTTCACCGAAGCCGTCTCTTTCTACGTGGAATGCGTCGACCAGGAGGAGGTCGATCACTTCTGGCGGAAGCTGTCGGCCGTCCCCGAGGCGGAGGCGTGCGGCTGGTTGAAGGACAAGTTCGGTCTCTCCTGGCAGATCGTTCCCAAGCAACTGGGGGAGCTGATCTCCGACCCCGACCGCGAGAAGGCCGGGCGGGTCATGGACGCCATGCTGCAGATGAAGAAGATGGACATCGAAGGGCTGCGGAGAGCCTACGACGGGGACTGACAGACGACGGATCTGTCGGCTGAAGGCGCCCCCGCCCCGCTCACAATTTGCGTCCAGTCAGTCACGCGCGAGCAGGAGCTCCTTCAGAGTCACCGCCAGCCAGGCGACGTAGCGCTGCCGGCTCCAGCTGAGCCGTTCGGTGACCAGCAGGTGCAGCTCAGGACTCGCGAAAGCCCACACCGTCTCCGTCGCCTCTTCGACGTCCATGCCCTTCCGTAGTATCCCGTCCTGCTGCATGCCGTCCACCAGCGTGCGCAGGTTGTCGTACCGAGCGCGGTGCAAACGGCCGACCAGCTCCTGAACCTCGGGCTCCTCGCGCGCACAGCTCGCCGCCTCGAGCAGCCGCTCGACCCGCTCGATGCGTAGAACAACGTCTTCGGCGAACAGGATTAACCGCTCTCCCCCGTCGCGCTCCTCCCGGATACGCCGCGGTCCCTCCTGCTCGAGCACCTCTGTCAGTTCGCTCTGCTGTTCGGTCCCGAGCACGGCTCGCTTGATGAGTTCGAGCAGGAGCGCCCGTTTGCTCCCAAAGGTGGCGTAGATTGTTTCCGGAGAGACCCCCGCCCGCTCGGCCACGCCACGGAGAGCAGTCCCCGCGTACCCCTTCTCGGCGAAGAGGCCGGCGGCACTGTCGAGCACCCGCTCACGCGTCTCGCGAGCCTGCTCGGCGCGCTTCTCGGAGCGATACGGGCGGCGATGTTTGCGGTGTTCAGCCATTGGATACACTCTGACTATATCCAATATTGACAGGTAGTAAACCGGAGGAAGAGCCATGAGCGCCAAGGATCCCGAAACGGTGTTCCGCCGGCTGATGGAGGAGGGCTTCAATCAGGGGCGCCTCGAAGTCGTGGACGAGCTCTTCGCGCCCAATTCCGTGGAGCATCAAGTGCGTAGGCCGGGTCACCCGCAGCACGGACCCCAAGGAGCTAAGGAAGTCATCAACAGCCTGAGGAGCTCCTTTCCCGATCTGCACTTCACCATCGAAGACCTCATTGTGGCAGGCGACCGCGTGTGGGCGCGCATGAAGGCCCGCGGCACGAACTTAGGCCCGCTAAATGGGAGCCCACCTACCGGGCGCAGCTTCGAGATCGATGTGATCGATATCGTTCGCGTGGCCGACGGTCGCGTCGTCGAGCACTGGGGGGTGCCGGATCGGCTCGGCCAAATGATGCAACTGGGCGTATGGCCTCCACCACCTTCCGCGGCCGGCCATGCCACCCGCTCTCAGGCCGATGATCAGCGAGCACCAGGATGAGCGTCGCCTTACTGAGGGCAAGAGGTTATGCTTGAAAGAGATGGAGGCAACCACCCGCCCCGATAGGCCTGCCACTTCCACTTCCGCGTCCGAGAACGCGGAGGCCAACACCGTGCGCCTCGAACAGACGGCCAAGACCTACGGCGAGGGCCGCTCCGCGGTGGAGGCGCTAAAGCCGACCGACCTCCTGATCGAGCGGGGAGAACTGGTGGTGGTCCTCGGGCCCAGCGGGTCGGGCAAGACCACGCTGCTCAACCTGATCGGCGCCATCGAACCCCCCAGTTCCGGCCGGGTGACGGTGACCGGACAAGAG
>JAGXFV010000047.1 GCA_024637095.1 Actinomycetes bacterium | reverse complement strand
TCTTCTTCAACATCTTCGCCCTCAACATGGTCCTGCAGTACAAACGGGTGGGTTGGTGGAGCAACTATCTCTTCGGTGAGGCCGTCTACGTCTTCCTCAGTCTGACCGCCAAGACCGCCCTGGCCTGGCAGGTGTTCTCAGCAACGCTCGTAGGGTAAGGCGGCTTGACCTCGCGGCGTGCCTTGCTCTTGGCCGCTCGGGGGCCCAGCTTCGCTCGCCGCCTTTCCTGTCCTGACGACCAGGCTGAAAAACCCCCTACCGGCGGGCGTCCGGTTAACCCAACCGCAGGGCGAATCGGCTTTGGTTCCCCACTAGTCTGACAGTGTCAAAGTCACAGGAAAGCCCGCGTTGTTGGGGGAGAGAATCATGTCGAAGCTGAAGCTGGAAAGCATAGCGAGAACCGCCGCCCTTCATCCCTGGCGGACGATGGGCGGCTGGCTGCTTGTATTGGTGGCGGCGCTGGTGCTGAACGCCACTCTCTTGGGGGATGCGCTCACCGCCACTGGGAACTTTACCGACGAGCCCGAGTCCCTTCAGGCTGCCGCACTGGTGGAAGAGATGCGCGGTCCTGACCAGGTGAGCGAACTGGTGATCGTGCGGTCCGAGGAGTTGACCGTGGACGACGCGGCTTTCGCCGACCACGTGGAAGGCTTGGCGGGTGAGATCATCGCCTTGGGAACCGACGTCGTGCAGTCGGCGATCACCTTCACCCAGGTGCCCGATCCCAGCTTGGTCTCGGCGGACCGTCACGCCACCCTGATTCCGGTGGTTCTCGCGGGTGACGTCGATCAGGCACTCGCCAACGTCGACCTTCTGATAGAGAAGGCGCGCGGCGCGGACGGCGAAGGAGGGTACCAAGTCCTGATGGCCGGGGGCGCCAGCATAGGCGAGGACTTCATGAAGATCGCCAAACAGGACGCCATAACCGGTGAGAGTGTGGGCGTGGGCGTGGCACTTCTGATCCTGGTTGCGGTCTTCGGCGCGCTGATTGCGGCCGCGGTCCCCGTGCTGCTCGCCGGAATCAGCGTGGTGGTCGCCCTCGGCCTTACCGCGCTGGTGGGCCAGAAGTGGGACCTCGCCTTTACGGTCACCAATGTCATCACCATGATGGGCCTCGCCGTGGGCATCGATTACTCCCTGTTCGTGCTCTCGCGCTTCAAGGAGGAGCGCGGCAAGGGACTCGAGAAGTTCGAGGCGGTGGCCCGGGCTCAGGCGACCGCCGGCCGAGCCGTCCTCTTTAGCGGCATGACTGTCATCGTCGCCATGAGCGGCTTGTTCATCATGCCTTCTACCGTCTTTCGCAGTCTGGCCATCGGCTCGGTTCTCGTGGTCGCCGTGGCCATCGTGGCCTCGATGACGCTGCTCCCCGCCTTTCTCGGTCTGTTGGGCGATCGCATCAATGCGCTGCAGCCCGCCCGGCTGGTCCGCCGACTGCTCGGGCGGCGTGCCCATTCTCACGATGGGGTCGGCGACACCGGCCTCGGACTGGGCGCCCGCGAGCGCCACGGCTTCTGGGACCGAGTTACCCATGCGGTGATGGCCCGGCCGGTAGTAAGCCTGGCCCTGGCCGTGATCCCGTTGCTGGTCGCCGCCTCCTTCTACTTCCAACTGAATCCGGGCACCTCGGGTGCCTCGACCCTCCCCGACAGCGCTCCCACGAAAGCTGCCTTCGACATGCTCGAGCGAGACTTCTCCTTCGGGCAGATGGCTCCGGTCGAGGTAGTCATCGACGGCGATCCCACCGAACCGGCCACCGCTGCCGCGATTGAAGAGGTGCAGCGCTCGGCGGCGGCGGATGCGACCTTCGCCGGACCTGGACAACTCGAGATCAGCGAGGATGGCGACCTGGCCGTGCTCGATTTGGCCCTGATGATGGATCCGAACTCGCAGCGGGCTGAGGACGCCGTCCGCGGGCTGCGCTCGGAGTATGTCACCGCCGCCTTCGCCGGCACGCAGGTGGATGTTCTGGTGGGAGGCGAGACCGCCCTCAACGTCGACTTCTTCGCCACGGTGAACACCTACACGCCCTGGGTATTCGCTTTCGTTCTCGGGCTGAGCTTCGTCTTGCTGATGATGGTGTTTCGTAGCCTGGTCGTGCCGATAAAGGCCATCCTGATGAACCTGTTGAGCGTGGGCGCGGCCTACGGCCTGCTGGTGTTGGTCTTCCAGAAAGGAGTGGGCGCCGATCTGCTCGGGTTCCAGCAGACTCCGCGGATCGAGGCCTGGCTGCCTATCTTCCTCTTCTCGATTCTCTTCGGGCTGTCCATGGACTACCACGTACTGCTTCTAAGCCGCATTCGTGAGCGCTACGACGAAACCGGGAACAATACTGAGTCGGTGGCCTTCGGCCTGCGTTCCACTGCCGGTCTGATCACCGGTGCCGCCGTCATCATGGTGGCAGTGTTCGGCGGTTTCGCGGCGGGCGACCTGGTCATGTTCCAGCAGATGGGTTTCGGACTCGCGGTCGCCGTCCTCCTGGACGCCACTATCGTGCGCTCGGTGCTGGTCCCGGCCACGATGAAACTGCTGGGCTCCGCCAACTGGTGGCTGCCCCGGCCGCTCAAGTGGCTTCCCGACCTCCGGGTGGAGGCTCAAGAACCGCGTCTGGAACCGGCTTACGTCCAGGAGCAGCGGAGGTAGTAGCGGTCAGGCGGCGCGCCCGAGCCTTGCTCGGCGCGCCGCCCCTGTGCCGCATCGCGGCACGCTCGATCCTGCTACGCCCGACAATCGGGGACGCGCCCTCCGAGGCCGTCCCCGATTCTGTACAATGCGAGTAAGCGCACCGAGGGGAGTATTCATGAACGGCATCGACTTCGAAAGAGCGATCAGGGCGCCCTTCCGCGACGCCGAGTGGGTTACGAAGGCGTTGCTCGGTCTGGTCTTCTACATTCTGGGACTGACCGCGCCGGCCGTGGTGGGCGCGGGAGTCGATTACCTGAACAACGTGCGCAGGGGCGACGAAACTCTCCCCGACTGGAGCAATTTCGGTACCCAGTGGATCCGCGGATTCCTGGTCTTGGTAGGTGCCTTCCTCTACTCGCTGCCCATGATCCTGCTGGCCTTCGTCTTTGCCATTCCGGTGATCTTTGGGGCGCTGTTTGGCGACAGCGACCTGGCCGGCGCGTTCGGTGTCGGGCTGCTGCTGCTGTACATCTTCATCGCCGTCATCTACGGCATCGCGCTTTCCATCTTCTACCTCGCGGCCGTCACCCACTACGCGGTGGAGGACCGCTTCGGCGCGCTTTTCGAGGTTCGCGCGATCTGGGGCAAGATCCGGAAGGACCACTCATATTGGGCGGCCTGGTTGTTCACCATTGCCGTCTCCATTCTGAGCTCGATCGTTAGTACCGTTCTGGTCGCTACGGTCATCGGCATTCTGGTGGTGCCTGCGGTCACCTATTTGCAGATCATGATGACCGCCCACCTCTTCGGACAGTGGGCGCGCGGCTCCATCGGTGCGGACGCCGGGGCCGCACTCGAGCCGTCGGCTTCGTAGCCCTCAAGGGACGTCGGGGGAGCACCGGGGACCGGCCGCCGGCCCTCTAGCACTCGAGTCGGCGATGAGCGAATGGGTGCCGCCGCCAGCGGAGTTTGCTCGGGGCAGGCGCTAGGGCAGTTTCTTGGGCAATGGAATTGCTGCTTGCCTTCTCCGTTACCCTGTTGGTGGCGGTGCTCATCTCCGAGTTGGCCAATCGCACGGTCATCAGTACTGCCTTCCTCTTCCTGGCCGTGGGGTTCGTGCTCGGCGGAGGGGTGCTCGACCTGCTTCCCGAGCGGGCGGGCGACCCGCTGGTGGAGCAACTCGCCGAACTGGCCCTGTTTGCGGTGCTCTTCACGGACGGCATGCGCGTCGGTCTGCGGGAGCTTCACCAGGCTTGGGAGTTGCCGGGGAGGGCACTCCTACTGGGTCTGCCCGCAGTGCTGGTCATCACCGCCCTGTTTGCCCACTGGATAACCGGGCTGCCCTGGGCGGAGTCTTTCTTGGTGGGAGCCATTCTCAGCCCCACCGATCCCGTCTTTGCCGCCGCTATCGTGGGACACAGGGAGGTGCCCCACCGTCTGCGCCATCTGCTCAACGTGGAGAGCGGGTTGAACGATGGGCTGGCGCTTCCCGTAGTGCTGGTCCTCATCGCGGTCGTGGGCGACGACCCCGTCCACGCGACCTCCATCGGTCTCGAGTTGATCTTGGGAGTTGCGGTGGGAATCGCGATCCCCTGGATCATCATCCGCCTGGAAGAGACGCGTTACTTCGAGGCCTCCTCCCAGTACGCCCCGCTGCATGCGTTTGCGCTCGGACTGGTGTTGCTCTCGGTGACTTCTTTGACCCACGCCAACGCCTTTCTCGCCGCTTTCGCCGGTGGAGTCACGGTGGCGACTGTCAGTCCCGCAGTCAAGGACGCCTTCCACCGTTTCGGTGAACTCGTAGCCGAACTCTTCAAGCTCGCCAGCATTCTGCTCTTCGGGGCCCTGCTCTCCACGCAGGTGGTCTTTCAGGGAGTGGGTTGGGAGGCCTACGCTTTTGCCGTTTTGCTCATCGTAGTGGCGAGGCCCTTGTCCATCCTGCTCTCGTTGCTGGGGACGGATCTGGACTGGCGGGAGTGGGCCGTCGCCGCCTGGTTCGGCCCCAAGGGGTTTGCTTCGCTGATCTACGCCCTGCTCGCCTTTCACGCAGCCTCGGCCTATGCCGGGCGCATCTTTCTGGTGAGCGCGATAGCTATCGGTCTCTCGATCGTCGTGCATAGCTCCACCGATGTACTCGCGGTGCGCTGGTTGCGCCGCCACCACGTGGAGCGTGGCCCCGAAGCCTGAGCCTTGCCCGGCTACGAGCAGCCCCGCCACGTCTCCGCCTACCACCAACGTGCCGGCCACTTTACCGGCTCCGTCCGCGCCCATGACTCGCCTGACCAGCCTGCGGGATCGACCTCTACTCCCACGGCCGGTGTAGTGAGGCAACGAGAAGAAGACTCGCACGAGGCGGAGGACGGCAGCGACGACTACGGAGAGCACCACGAGCGCTATGAGGGCGAGCGTGACGGGGGCGAAGAGCGTGACCAGGACAGGGACGACCGCGGCCGCTACGAAGCCGAGCACGGCGAGGGCGGGCGCGTGGAATCCAGGGAGCATGATGGTGACCGGGACCGGGAACGCGACCACGGCCGGGAGGAGTCATCGGAGCGGCATTCGGAGCGCGACGACGACTGAGTCTCGCCTGAGGCAGAGCAGCAATCCCATCAGCAGATGGTGTGACATGCGCGGGCGGCCGCCTGGAGGGGTAGCCGCCCGCATTCCCATGCCGGCACAATTTCGGCACGAAACCTTGGCCCTTATTGGCCCCGAGGGCCAGAAGGCGCAGATATCCAGGGGTGGGGGCCTTGGGACGTCGGGCTTTAGGGGCGGGGGTCTGCGCGCTGTCAAAGAAGTCGACCACTCAGGCTTCTTCCGGCTGGGCAGTGCTTCCACTCCTTGGCTCGATGATAGACGCGCCACCAAGCGTTTTTGACCGCCCGGCGGCGTGCTTTGCCCTTGGCCGATAGGCGGGGCCGCGGTGGTCCTAGCCCAAGCGGAGTCGTGTAGGATGGGTTTGTCTACGCGAGCCGGGACCTACGCGAGCCGGGGAATGGGGCTGCCAAGTGAAAGAACTGGACGCGAAGCTGTCGCGATGGAAAGACGAGGCCGAGCAAGGAGGGGTGTCTATCACCTCGGTCCCAGTGAGCGAGGTGGTCTTCGATCCCCGTACTGTACTCAAGTGTCAATTTGGCTGCCCGGCCTGGGGAAGACGGTGGACCTGCGGCGAGCAGGCCTGGGGACCCGACCGGCTAATTCCGTTGCTGCGCTCCTACCGCAGCGTCTTGATCCTGAACGGAACCGATCTCGAGGCCGTTACCTCGCGAGCGCTGGCAATAGAACGCGAAGCCACGGTCGCCGGCTTTCCCTTTGCGCTCGCCGTCGCCGTTACGCTTTGCTCGACCTGTGGTGCCTGCACCTATCCGGACGGCGCCTGCCGAAAGGCCGACGACCTCCGTCCCGAATCGGCCATGGCGGGGATCCACACTCTGGAAACGCTGGCACGCCTGGGCATAGAAACCCAGACCGAAGCCGGCTGGTTGAGGACCAGCTACGTCTTTCTTGATTAGCCCAAAAAGGCGCGCCGGACTCCCGCGGGCCGCCTTCCTCTCGTCGAGATCAGGGCTTGAGTCGCCAGCCGCGGGCAAGGAGGATCACGGCCAAGGCGAAGAGGCCCGCTGCGACCACTGTGGCCACCAGCAGCGACGCCGCCACGCTCGACTCGTGGAAACCGGTGAAACCGGCCCGTGCGGCATCCACCAGGTAGTAGATGGGGTCCAAGCGGGTGAGCGTGGCCCAGGGCTGGGGCAGGTTGCCCGCCGCGTAGAAGACGCCTCCCACCAGGGCGAGCGGGGCAATGATGAGGTTCGCCACCAGCGAGAACTGGTCGAAGGTATCGGCCCAGATGCCGGCCACGATGCCCAGCGAAGCAAAGACGAACCCGGTGAGCGTCAGAGCCAGCACTGCCAAGAGCGGATTGGCGACTCCGCCGGCGAAGGCGCTTCCCACCAGGACTACGATCCCAGCAGTGAGTGTGGCGCGCAGCAGTCCGCCCGAGAGGTAGCCGGCGGCCAACTGCCACGGCCTCAACGGGCTCGTCAGTATGTCCTCGATGTATCCCTCTCGCTTGGCTTGAAATATGCTCGTGGCATTGTTGCCGAAGGACTGATTGGCCACCGTCATCACGACCAGCCCGGGCAGGATGAAGGTCAGGTAGGGGAGGCCCTCGATCTGCCTGATTCGGCCGCCCAAGGCCCCGCCGAAGACGAGCAGAAAGAGGAAGGCATTGAGCACGGGCGGCAGGATGGTCTGTGTCCAGACGATCAGCACGCGTCGGGTTTCCCGGCCGGCCAGGGCCAGGGTGCCCCGCCACTGCGCCCGGCGAAGGTCGCCTACTCGGTCGCTCAACGCATTGCCTCCAGGTAGGCATCCTCCAAACGCCGCCGCCCATCGGCGCTGCGTACGAGTTCGCGGGTCTCGCCCTTGGCTACGATCAGCCCGTCCCGGATGAAAGCGACCTGCTCGCAGAGCTCTTCGGCCTCTTCCAGATAGTGGGTCGTGAGCAGAACCGTCGTCTCCTGCTCTTGATGCAGGCGGCGCAGGAAACGCCACAACTCGTGGCGCAGCTCGAGATCGACCCCGGCCGTGGGTTCGTCCAGGATCAGCAGCCGCGGCCGGTGGGCGAGCGCGCGGGCGATGAGCAGGCGCCGCCGCATCCCGCCCGATAGACGGTCGGGCCGGGTTCGTGCCTTCCCTCCCAGATCGAACGCGTCCAGCAACTCATCGGCCCGTTCGTCGGCCTCCACCCGCCCGAGCCCGAAGTAGCGCGCGTGGTAGGTGAGAACCTCTCTGGTGGTCAGGAAGCGGTCGAGGTGCACCTCCTGCGGGGCCAAGCCGACCAGCATGCGCGCGGCAGCCGCGTCGGCTACGGCGTCGTGCCCAAAGACGAAGACATGCCCGGCCGCCGCCCGCACCAGGCCTACCACGACCCCGATCAGGGTGGTCTTGCCGGC
>JAGXFV010000008.1 GCA_024637095.1 Actinomycetes bacterium | reverse complement strand
GGCAGATAATCGGCGACGCCTGGGAGTGGCATCGCCGGCATCCACGTCCTTCCAAACCGGGCGGAAACGACGGCGGCCGCCCCTAAAGGCGGCCCCAACATCGGTTCGAGCTAGAACTGAGCTTCGGCAGAGATATGCGCCGATTCGGCGGAGCACTCAAGACATGTCGGAGGCTACTCTTGCTCCATGTCTTCGCGCACCAGGTAGGTCTCGTTCCCGCGCTGAACGACCCCAACGTTGTCTAGCCCCTCCGCTTCAATGGCCTTCCTCAAACCTTGAACCAGGGTAACCGGCTTCTTGTCAGTTCCTTCTACGAGAACGCTAGGGTCGTTGCTTTCCCGGAAGTCATCGATAATCTGTTGATAAAAACTGCTCCGCTGTCGGGAAGGAACCGACTTAGGCACCAACTTGTAGCCTCTTTCGCGCGCCATCTGGGCCTCTTTCGTGATCTAGGTGGATTTTTCACCCACATGTATACCCGCTTAGAGCGAGGTAGTATACCCTTCTACAAAACTATCTGTCTACAGGAGTTGCTGAGAAACTGAGACGATGATGAGTATTGTCCCCGCAAAAACTGATTCTAGGCAAAGGATAACTGGCGATTCTTCTTCCAGAGATTTCCGCAGTTCAGGGCTATGGATGCGCCTTGTGCTGGGACTGGGTACCCTTCTGTTCATCCTGGTTGCACTTGGAGGATGCGTGGCGAGGGACTCCGATAGTCCCTCGGTGACGGGTAGTTCATCTCTTTTAACCGCCGGGAATACGGTTCGGGAAGCACCCTCGACTGCCGAGCTGGTTGCAGAGCTGAGCCTTCGTCAGAAGGCCTCGCAAGTCCTGATGCTGGGTTTTCCGGAGGATGCGCTTCGTACTGCCGGCTCGACTCTCCTTCAGATGTTGGAGGAGGCGCCACCCGGAGGGGTGATCCTCTACGGGCGCAACGTCGGCTCTCCCGGGGAAGTCCGGGAGCTGACCGAGCGACTGCAGCAGGCCGCGAAACAGACAGGAGCACCCGCCCTTCTCGTGGCCGTCGATCAGGAGGGTGGACCGATCCGCCGGATCGAGGAGGGCGTGCCCGCTGTGCCCTCTGCCCGGTCGCTCGGCGAGGAGAGAAGTCCCTCGTATGCTGGGGATCTGGCGAGTCGCCAGGCGCATGCTCTGCTCGAGTTGGGGGTCAATAGTAATCTGGCTCCGGTGGCGGACGTGGTTTCCGACCCAGCCTCCTTTCTGTTCGAGCGCACTTATTCCGCTGATGCGCGAGAGGTGTCCGACTATGTCGCGGCCATCGTCGGTGCCCAGGAGGATGCCGGTTTGATCTCTGTGGTCAAGCACTTCCCGGGACACGGCGCCGCGCTGGGCGACACCCATGAGGGAAGCGCCCAGGTCGAGGGCTCGCTGGAGGAACTCCGAGATGTCCACCTACTACCCTTCTCGGCGGCCATAGCCGCCGGCGCCCCCGCGGTGATGGTGGCCCACATCGCAGTGGCGGCTCTCGGCGAGGATGAGTCCGTTCCCGCTTCCCGCTCCTCGGCGGTGATTCAGGGCCAGCTTCGAGAGGAGCTCGGCTTCCAGGGAGTGGTGATCACCGACGACCTGGAGATGGGCGCCGTGGGCGACCCCGCCGAAGCGGCCGTGCAGTCACTGGCGGCCGGCGCGGATCTGCTCATCCTCGGGCACAGCCCCGAGGTGCAACTGGCCGTATTGCAGTCGATCGAGAATGCGGTCGGAGAAGGCCGGCTGGCCCCCAGTCGTCTGGACGAGGCCGTCACCCGGGTCTATCAGCTCAAGCGGGACTACGGTCTGCTGTCCGAGTAGGGGTTGACGGCACGCCCGCGCCATCAAGGATTCCGGCGGCAAAAGGGCGACTGCGAAATCGCCTGCGGGGAAATAAAGAGCCACCTCGAAAGGTGGCTCTTTGGCATTAGAGTGCCCTGCTCCGGGACCTAGCCACAGGCTCTAGCTACAGGCTACGGCTGAACTCGTCGGCTTCCTTCTCGGCTTGTTCCTTCGTATAGCCGTACTTCTCTTGCAGCTTGCCGACCACTTGGTCGCGCTTGCCTTCCGTCTGATCGACTTCGTCGTCGGTCAGGTCGCCCCAGCGTTCCTTGGCCTTGCCTTTGAACTGCTTCCAGTTGCCTTTGACTTCATCCCAGTTCATGTACGCCCCTTTGGCCGAATTTTCGGTAGAAAGCCGGCTCGGATAACGCTCTCGGTTAACCAGCGGCCGGCTAATCCATTACTACCCTATGTGAAGGGGAAGTATTCATGTCGTCGCCCCCGGGGGTCGCGGTACCGACATCTTCGGGGGCCGCGGTCCCGACGCCCTCGTAGACGAAGCCCAGGCGCGCGAGAGCCTCACCATCCAGCGAATTCCGCCCATCCACCACGAGTGGCTGCGCCATCAGATCGCGGGCACGCTCCCAGTCGAGCTCCAGGTACTCGGGCCACTCGGTGACCAGCACGGCGGCGTCCGCCTCTTCAAGGGCTTCGTAGGGATCCGCAGCCAGGATCACGCTGGGCAACATTCCCCGAATGTGCTCCATGGCGATCGGATCGTGGGCAACCACGTGGGCGCCTTCGGCCAGCAGGCGGCCGGCGAGAACGATGGAAGAAGCTTCGCGGACGTCGTCGGTGTTCGGCTTGAAGGCCAGGCCGAGCAGGGCGATGTGCTTGCCCCGCAGCTCTGGACCCAGCAGGCGCTTGAGCTTGCCGATCACCCGACGCTTCTGTAGCTCGTTAACTTCGATGACCGCAGTGAGAAGCTGGAAGTGATATCCGCTGTTGCCGGCCAGCTGTTTGAGGGCGGAGACGTCCTTGGGGAAGCAGCTGCCGCCGTAACCGATACCCGCCTGCAGGAAGTGGGGGCCGATGCGTTCGTCCAGGCCCATGCCTTGAGCCACCGTGCGCACGTCGGCGCCGGTCTGCTCGCAGACGTTGGCGATTTCGTTGATGAAGCTGATCTTGGTGGCGAGGAAGGCATTCGAGGCGTACTTGATCATCTCCGCGGAGGGGACGCTGGTTTTGACGATCGGCGCGTGGAGGGGCTCGTAGAGGGCGCCCACCTTGTCCCGGGTCGGGGCGTCGTCGGCGCCCACCACCACCCGGTCGGGATGGAGAAAGTCGTGGATGGCGCTGCCTTCCCGCAGGAACTCGGGGTTGGAGCAGTAGCGAATGTGCTCGTAGCCACGCTGGGCGAGAGTCACCTTGATGGCGGCGCCCGTGCCCACGGGCACCGTGGACTTGACGATCAGGATGCGCTCGCCGTCCTCGGGCGGGAGGTTCTCGATGACGCTCCAGATGCGGGATAGATCAGCGTCGCCCGAGTAGGTGGGCGGAGTGTCCACACAGACGAAGATGAACTCGCCCGAGGCGTAGGCTTCCACCGGGTCTGTGGTGAAGGAGAGCCGGTCGCGGTTCTTGGCGATGAGCTCGGTGAGTCCGGGCTCGTAGATGGGCACCTCGCCGGCCTTCAGCCCATCGATTTTGGCGGTGTCGATGTCCATGGCGGTGACGTCGTGACCCAGTTCCGCCAGACAGACGGCGGTGACCAAGCCCACGTAGCCCACGCCGATCACGGTGATGCGGCTCACTCGGGTAGCCCTCCTTACTTGCCTACGAACTCGAGAATCCCCTCGGCCAGCCCCCGGGCGATCTTATCGCGGTAAGTCTCGGTGGCGAGCAGGCGATCCTCGTCGGGGTTGGTCATGAAGCCGATTTCCGGCAGGATCACGGGTACGTCGGACCAGTTAAAGCCGCTGATGTCCGTGCGCGCGTCGAGGCCCAGGTCTTTGGCGCCGGTGGTGCGGACCAGGGCGGACTGCACTATCTGCGCCGCCTGCTTGGAGGGAGCGGCGATGTCGTCGGTCCAGCCGGAGATGCCTGCGGGATAGAGCACGTGGATGCCCCGGGTGGAGCTGCTGCCCGCGCCGTCGGCGTGGATACGCACGTAGAGGTCGGCTCTTGCCTCGTTGGCCAGTTGTGTGCGCCCGACGTTCGAGATGTCGACGTTCGCGGCCTCCCGGGTCATCAGTACCTGGGCCCCCGCCTGTTCGAGCAGGGTGCGCAGTTTGAGGCCGATCGCCAGGACCAGTTCGTGTTCGGGGATGCCGGTCGTGGTGCCCCTGGTGCCGGAACTCACCTTGGGCTTGCGTTCGGCGGAGCCGGGGCCGATGGGCTCGAGCTCGTTGTTGCCGCGGGCCTGGTGCCCGGGATCGATGACGATTACCGGCGCGTTGGCCGCCGGGCTCGGAGGGGCGGCCGGCGGCGCGGTGGTCGCGGTGGCGACAGGCGCGGGTTCAGCGGTGGTGCTCGGTGGTGAAGCGGCCCGGGGTCCGGCCGTGGTGTCGGGCCTTGGCGGCGGCGGCCGAGTGGTTGTGGGGCCCAGGGGGGCTGAGGTCGCGGGACCGGTGGTCAGGCTGGGGTCAAACGACGGGTTCTCTCCGAGCGCGACGTCGTCATCGTTGGCAAAAGTCGCCCAGGCGGCGCCCACGAAAAGGATCAGCAGTGCCACCGCAGCGAGCGCCCAGCCCCCGTAGGCGAGCAGACTCCGGCGGCGTTTGCGCCGCTGAATCTCGAGGAGCACGTCCTTGGTCTGGGGATCTCGTGGGGGTCGCTTTCCCATGGCCGAGTAAGTGTACCAGCAGGCTCATTGGCGGGGCTTTTTGGTGGTGCGGCGCAAGCGCGAGCGGGCGCGTCGCCCAATCATTCCAACTACACCATAATTGGCGAGTCGGTGCGACGGGGGCGCCTCGGGTTCGACCCCTCGCGCCTGCCGGAGATCGCCTCTAGGCGACTCCCCAGAGAGCCGCCGGGCCGCTCTCGTTGGTGCCGTGCTCGGTCTGGGTGGGGTCCTGCTCGCCGGGCCGAGCCGCTGGTCTCGCGACTTCCAGGCAGAGATGGACGGAATCTTGCGTCCGCATCAGGCGCAGGCGCAGGCCGTGAAACTCATGGGGGGTGAGCGCTCGCTGACCGGCGGCCAAGCGTGCGTAGGTGTGGAGTTCGTCGAGTGCGCTCAGGCATCTGCGGTACAGCCGTTCCCGGTCCCGCGGGTTCATCGCCTCCATGGCGCAGGCCGCATGGGTGAGGGCATCCACCGCGGAGCGTCGGATCTGCGAGCGTAGGGTGGGATGAGAGCGCAGGGGATCTCTGGTCGAGAGCCGGTCCACGTGTGTGGTCAACTCGCCGAGGTGATCGAGGCTCCTGTTGCTCTCTTCGGCGTTCATGGTTTCCCTTGCTGCTCCCCGTGGGTGTCCCGCCGCTTCTAACGCATCGCTCGGCCGAGGGTTATGCCGTCAGGCCGGAGCCGGGGAGCCTTTCGGACGGTGCGGTTCCCTCTGCTGTCGTCCGCTGCTCTGGGTGCGCTCCTCGACCCCCGCCGTGCTCTCGGGCATCCAGCGCACCGTGTGGTTGCGGCCCCCACGTTTGGCGCAATACATGGCGTCGTCGGCGCACTTGACGAGTCCGTTCGCCGAGGAAGCGTTCTCGGGGTAGGTGGCCACCCCCAGGCTGATCGTCACCCGAGGGAGGCTCGGAAGTGCGAGTGCTTCCACGGCAACCCGAAGTCGTTCGGCCAACCGCAGAACCGCGTCCGGGGAGGATCGCTGCAAGATGACGGCGAACTCCTCGCCTCCGATACGGAAGGCCACGCCGTCTTCGCCCGTACACGCCTCCAGTAAGCGGCCCACCTCCACCAGCACCGCGTTGCCCACCAGGTGTCCTTTGGTATCGTTCACCTGCTTGAACTGATCGAGGTCGGCGAAAATGAGGCCGAGTTCCCGACGATTCCGCTCCGCCTGCTCGAGTCCGCCCTCTAACAGATCGACGAAGTGGCGGTGGTTGGCCAAGCCGGTCAACGGATCGAGGTTGGCGAGCGCGACCAGGCGCTGGTTCGCCCGGTAGAGGGTGAAGCGGGCGACCCCATAGGAGAAGCAGCCCACCGATAGGCCCGCCAGCAAACAGGCGAGGCGGAACTGCAGATCCTCGCCGGGACGCGCCTCCGCCCACATCGAGACCAGCTGGGGAAACAGCAGCCCGATGAGCAAACCGAAAGCCACCATGCCCAGAAGGATCCGGTCCATGCTGGGGTCTTGTGCGTAAAGGAAGCGCCGAAGGAGCTCTTCGTTCCGTTGGGGCGAGAGCAGCCCGGAGTCATAGCCTTCGTCTGGAGAGTCGGTGGGCGCGCGGGAATCGTCCATGTCCAGCTTTATTCGGCCTGTGGCATCCCGGACTTGATACCTGTAGGAAACCGCGGGTTCACCCGGTCAGTCACTGCCTCGTCGCCCCGGCGGGCTCAGCCGATCAACCGCCGCCGCATTCCCCTCAGCGCGATCTCCAGGAAGACCACCGTGGTCACCAGCACGTAGGCGAGTTCGAGCAGGGAGTGCATGCCCAGACGATCGAGCATCATGCCCCGGGTGAGGTCGATGATCGACGTGAGGGGGATCACCCAGATCAGGGGCTGAACCACCTCGGGCAGGCGATCGAGAGGAAAAAAGGCGCCGGTCAGAAACTGCGCCGGGAAGATCAATCCACTGAGGAAGAAGTTGAAGTACTCGGCCTGACGCACGCGGCTGGTCACGAAGAGCGACATCGCCCCGAAGTTGATCCCGGCCAGGAACTGCAGCGCAAGCACGGGCAGGATCCAAGCGATGGGCACCACCCCGATCGCGAAAAGGAGCGCCACCACGGTGATCACGTTGATCAGGCTGCGGGTGGCTCCCCACATGATCTCGCCCAGACTGAGCTCCTCTACGTTGACCGGGGTCGAGATGATGCTGTCGAAGGTGCCCTGGAAGGCCATACGGAAGTAGGAGCCGTAGGTGCACTCGAAAGTGGCGCGCAGGATGGCGGTCGTGGCGACGATGCCCGGGGCCACGTAGGTCAGGTAGTCGACCCCCTCGATCTGGTCGATGAAGTGCCCCACGCCTACGCCCAATCCGAAGAGGTAGATGAACGGCTCGAGCAGCGGGGGAAGCAGGTTGGTCTTCCAGCGCTTGGCGTACACGTAGGTATCTCGGTACCAGACCGAGGTGAAGCGGTGGCTGACCGCGCGGAGGCCGCGGTTCATGGCCGCGGCCCGCGGGGCGCGGCGGCGGCCACCCGGGAGGCATCTGTCTGGCCGCGGTTCACTCGCGGATCTCCCGGCCGGTCAGCTTGAGGAAGACGTCTTCCACCGACGCGGGCCGCAGGCGGGTCTCGCGGCCGGTGAGTTCCTCGACCAGAGGCAGCAACGTCTCGCGGTCCTCGGCGTATAGGTAGAGCCGCTGGCCGCTGCGTTGGCGCTCGAGCTCGGGCCACCGCCGGGCGATCTCCTGCTCCATGGTGGGAGCCGCGAGCAGTTCGAGGGCGTACTCGCCGACGTGCCGGCTGATCAGTTCGCGCGGGGTGCCGGACACGATCACCCGGCCTTCGTCCATGATGTGGAGGCGGTCGCAGAGGCTCTCGGCCTCCTCCATGTAATGGGTGGTGATGAGAAAGGTGATGCCTCGCTCTTTGAGCGAGAGCAGCCGATCCCAGATCAAATGGCGCACCTGGGGGTCGAGGCCGGTGGTGGGCTCGTCGAGGATCACGAGTTCGGGTTGGTTGAGCAGCGCCCTGACGATCGCCAGCCTTCGCCGCATGCCGCCCGAAAGCGTATTGACTTCCTTGTCTCGGCGGGCGGTGAGCTCCATGAAATCGAGCAACTCGCGGGCGCGCGGAGCCACCCCGGCGCCATCTATGCCGAAATAGCGCGCGTAGATCATCAGGTTGTCCCAGACGGTGAGGTCGGGATCCAGGTTGTCGTCCTGAGCCACCACGCCCAGCCGCGCCTTGATCGCCCGCGCGCCCTCCCGCACTTCTTCGCCGAAGACGTGAAGAGCGCCCTCGCTGGGCTCGACCAGACCGTAGATCATCTTCATCAAAGTGGTCTTGCCCGCGCCGTTGGGTCCCACGAAGCCCAGGAACTCGGCTGGATATACCTCGAAGTCGACCTCGTTGACCGCGGTTAGACCGCCGTAGCGCTTGGTCAACGACCGCGCGGCGATCAGAGGCTCGCGCCCCACCTCCGCCTCGTGGGCTGTATCGGGGGCGTACGGAAGGGGCAGCCCGAGCGCGGTCGAAGCCGGCTGAGATTGAGGGAAAGGGTTGTCACTCGTGCGGGCTGGAATTCGAGATTCGTCCATCGGCTCAGGGTATCCCCCGGAAAGGGTTGCCTGGTAACAACGCGGTCGAATGGGCAAAATACTAAGCATGGACTTCTTTCAGCGGATAGCCGAGCAGCGTATTCGGGGAGCGATGGAAGAGGGCGCCTTCGAGCGCCTGCGCGGCCGCGCCTCATGAGTACGGCGGCTGCAGCCAACGATCGGCGACCGGAAAGGGCGCCGGCGGCGCGAAATGCGCCCCTCGAAGCGCGGCCGCGGGTGGTCGTGCTGCGTCATCACGCGCGAGTGCCCCTGGGCGCGCTGGCAGCGCCCCTCGAGGAACTGGCAGAACTCATCCTGGTGGAGGGCTATCGGGCAGGGGCGGAGACGACAGGTCCGGCCTCGTCCGACCTGGTGGAACAGCTGATCCACTCGGGCGCCTACGATGCGGTTATCGCGCTGGGCGGGCCCATGGGCGTCTACGAACTGGCCGAGCACCCCCACCTCGGGGATTCCCTGCGCCTGCTCCGAGACGCTTTGCAGCGAGATCTGCCCATCCTGGGGCTCTGTCTGGGGTCGCAGCTTCTGGCGCAGGCGGCCGGCGCCACAGTGTTTCCCGGGAACGAACGTGATTTACCGCCGGAGGTGGGCTTCTACCAGGTGGGCCTGACCCAGGACGGCAGGCGAGATCCCGTGATGCAGATCTATGGGGGCAAGGAACCTTTGCTCTTCTGGCACCGGGACACACACGACCTTCCCTCGGGCGGACGGCTGTTGGCCGCCACCCGCAACTACCCGGTCTCGGCCTACCGCCTGCGCACCCGCGCCTACGGCCTGCAGTTCCACCTGGAGACTCTGCCCGAACAACTCGAGGTCTGGGCGAAACAATCGCCTCTGGTTGCCGAAGCGGGGCTCGAACCGCAGGCGGTATTGGCCGAGGCGCGCCGCCGAGAGCCTCAGACCAGGGACCGGGCCCGCCGGTTGGTCGAGCTCTTCCTCGGATGGGCGGCGTCTCAGGAGGAGAGGCGGGCGCGGACCAACGAGAGCGCCTCCTCCACTGAAGAAGCGTAATCGATAGGGACGGGGCCGCGGCCGGGCCCGGCGGGCCGCGCCTCGGGCACTTCCAGCCTCCAGCTTTGCAGCAGCACCACGGGCCGCCCGATCTTGGCCGCCAAGCCGATTTCGGACAGGGTGCCGTACTCGCCTCCCACAGCGACCACTACGTCGCCGCTGCTGGCCACCACCACGTTGCGCGCCTCCCCGAGGCCTGTGGTCAGCACGAAGTCCAAATAGGCATTGGCCGAGCTGCGCTCGTGATTGGGGAGCACGCCGATGGTTGTGCCGCCGGCCTCGTGGGCTCCGCGCGCCGCGGCCTCCATTACCCCGCCCAATCCTCCGCAGACCACGACGTAGCCGGCTTCGGCCAGGCCACGGCCCAACTCGCGAGCGGTCCCGTAGAGAGGTTCGTCGGCACGGCTCGCGCCGATCACGGAGACGTAGCGCCGGGGGGCCCGCTGTGTGGCACTGGGCTCGTTCATCGGGCGGTCATCTCAGTTTTTGCCGCCGGATCGGCAGCGGTCACCTCGACCAACGTCCGCCGCAATAGCTCAACGGAAAACTCCTTGTCCAGGGGATCGTTCCAGTTTCCGCATTTGGGCGACTGGATGCAGGAGGGACAGCCCGATTCGCAAGGGCAGTTCTCGATGAGGGCGATGGTATCCCGAAGCCAGCGTAGGAAGCCGGCGTACCCGCGCCGCGCGATCCCCACCCCCCCGGGATGCCCGTCGTGCACGAAGATGGTGGGCATCTCGGTCTGGGGGTGGAGCGGAGTCGAGAGGCCGCCGATATCGGTGCGGTCGCACATCGCGAGCAGCGGTAGCAGCGAGATCATCCCGTGTTCGATTGCGTGGAGGGCTCCGGGTAGCCGGGGGAGTTCCGCCTCCTCCAGCAGTTCGAGGGGCACGGTAAACCAGAGGGATTCGGTGACGAAGTGTTGGACGGGCAGGTCGAGTTCTTCGGTGCCCAACACCTCGTCGCTGCCCAGACGCTTTTTCTGGAAGGCGATCACCTGGCGACTGACGGCTATGTTGCCGAAGTGGAGTCTGATCGGCCCCAGTTGCACCCGATTCTCCTCGCGCAGGATCTCGGTGGTCGATTCGCTCTTGGGTTGGGTGTAATAGGCGTCGTAGAAGCGCCGCACCAGCACCACCCGCGCGTCCACGTCGAGGTCTGTGACCAGATAGGACTCGCCCCGGTGCAAGTAGACCGCCTGCGGGTGAACCGTGGAGAAGGCCGACTCCGCCTCCTGCGTGCCAATGATGTCGCCGGTCTCCTCATCGACAATGGCGAACTGATCGGCTGAGGAGGAGCGAAGGCTTATGTCCCCCGCGGGGTAGCCGTCTCCGGTGACCAACCAGCTGTTCCCGGAGCGCGTGAGTCCGGCCCCCTCGCGGGCCAGGCGGTCGGCAATCTCGCGTATGCCCGGACCGAAGTAGGCTTCATCCTCGGGGACAAGGGGCGCCTCGTAGGCGGCGGCCACCAGGTGCCGCCCGAAGATGTAGGGGTTGGCGAAGTCGGTGGTGGCCACCTCGACGTCGCGCTCCAGCAGTTCCCGCGGCCTTCGCATGAAGAACTGCTCGAGGGCATCGTTCCCGGCGACGAAGATACCCAGGCTTTCACCCTTACCTCGTCCCGCGCGCCCCCACTGCTGCCAGAGGCTGGCCACGGTGCCCGGGTAGCCCACGGTGAGCACTGCGTCCAGCTTGCCGATGTCGATGCCCAATTCCAAGGCGTTCGTCGAGACCACCGCGAGCAGCTCGCCCGACATCAACTGCCCCTCGATCTTGCGCCGCTGCTCCGGAGTGTAGCCGGCGCGGTAGGGGGAAAGTCGCTCGGCCTGTCGGGGGAACTTCTCCTCCAGTTTGTCCTTAGTGTATTGGAAGAGCAGTTCCGCTCCCTTTCGGCTGCGGGTAAAGCAGATGGTGCGCACCTCGTTTCCGATGAGTTCCGCCAGAATCTCGGCGGCCTCGCCGGAGTTGCTCTTGCGCAGATTGAGGGCCTCATCGACGATGGGCGGGTTCCACAGCACCAGCTTGCGCCGGCCAAGTGGGGCTCCGTCGTCCTGCACCGGTTCTACCTCCAGCCCCGTTAGGGTGGCGGCGTGGGCAGGAGCGTTGCCGATGGTGGCCGAAGCCAGAATGAACTGGGGCCTGCTCCCGTAGAGCTCAGCCACCCGCCGCAGCCGGCGCAATACGTTGGCGACATGACTGCCGAAGACGCCGCGGTATACATGGGCCTCGTCGATCACCACCCAGCGCAGATTGTAGAAGAAGTCGCCCCAGCGGTCGTGGTGGGGAAGCATGCCCATGCTGATCATGTCCGGATTGGTCAGGAGGATACGGGCGCGCTCACGAGCCTGCCGTCTGGCATCGGGGGGCGTGTCACCGTCATAGACCGCCACTTCGACCTCGCCGCCGCCCAGCGGTCGAATGCGGCGCACCTGATCCGCCGTCAGTGCCTTGGTGGGGTAGAGGTAGAGGGCTCGGCCCGAGCGGTTGTTGAGCAGATCGTGGAGCACAGGCAGGTTGAAACACATGCTCTTGCCCGAGGCGGTGCCGGTGGTGACGATCAGATGCTCTCCGCGCTGGGCCACGTCCCAGGCGGCGCGTTGGTGCACCCAGAGACTGCTGACGCCCTGCATGCCCAGCGAGTCGACCAGAACGGGGTGCAGGTCGGATGGCAGCGGTGCTGTGCGTCCCGCCCGCGCGGGAAGCACGGTTTCCGTGGAGATCTCGGGATGTCGTTCCTGGGATAAGAGGTCGAAAAGCATGTAGACCCGCGGTCGCATCAGCCTGGCTAGGAGATGGTACACCCTGGCATCCTTTCCGCCCTTGGTGCGCGATATCGGACTTGGTCGACTTTAGGTCTTCCTCAGAATCCGGGCCAGAGGTCTATGGGCGTAGATTGGCGCGGGCGGTCTGCGCAGAGTTGGAGGGGACGGGACCACCCCGAGGCGGCCGAGGTCTACGGTATAGTGAAACCGACTCCGCGCCGGCGACGAGTCGCGCCTGCACGGGTTCCGCCCAGCGCCCAGCCAACCTAGGACGGCGACCGGCCCCAGTGGCAGCTAATCCCTATTTCATCGTCTGTGATTTCGACGGGACCATCACCCTGAACGACACCCTCGGGCTGGTGGTGCTGCACTACGCTCCACAGATCTGGGACTCTATGGAGGAAAAGCTTCAGTCCGGCGATATGTCGCTGATGGAGGTGATGTACGAGGAGTTTCGCCACATTCGCGCGACCGAGGAAGAAGTCGTCGAGCTTGTGCTGGCTGAGGCCGGGCTGCGTCCGGGATTCCCCGAATTCGTCGGCTGGGTGGAGGAGCAGGGGCACGAACTGATCGTCGTCAGCGCGGGCTTCCGGGTGCTGATTGATCCAGTATTGGCGGCGGCGGGCCTTCACCGACTGCATGTCCACGCCGGAGACGCTCTGTTTTCGCCAAACGGGACGGCTCTCAGCTTTCCCCCGTCCAGCGCCGACTGCATCGGTTCCTGCGGCCACTGCAAGACCGAGACGATCGAGGCGCACGCTCCCTTCGCCGGACCCTTGGTCTATATCGGCGATGGCTACTCCGACCGTTGCGCCGCCGAGGAGGCGGACGTGATCTTCGCCCGCGCCGACCTGGCGGTCTACCTCAGGTCCCGGGACGTGCCCTTCCATCCTTTCGAGGATTTCTTCGAAGTGCTCGCCGTCCTGGATGATCCCCAGGTGTGAGTTGGTCGGTCGCTGGGCACCCGTACCCGCCTAGGGCACCCGCACCAGGTCGCGCTCGGCCAGCAGTTCGGCGATCTGCACCGCGTTGAGCGCCGCCCCTTTGCGCAGGTTGTCCGCCACCACCCAGAGGTTGAGTCCGTGCTCTACGGTCGGATCCCGGCGGATGCGCCCCACGTAGGTGCAGTCGGTGCCCGCGGCGTGAATCGGCATCGGATACTCGTTCTGCTCGGGGTCGTCCATGATGCAGATTCCGGGGGCTTTGCGCAGCAGTTCGCGCGCATCTTCCGGGGTGAGTTCTGAGGCGAACTCCAGATTGACCGATTCGGAGTGACCGGTCATAACCGGCACGCGCACGCAGGTGGCGGTCACTTGGATCGAGTCATCGCCCATGATCTTCTGGGTCTCGACGACCATCTTCCATTCTTCCTTGGTCGAACCGCCCTCCAGGAACGAGTCGATATGGGGAAGCGCGTTGAAGGCGATCTGGTGGGGATAGACCTCGATCATCGGTTTGACGCCCTCGAGGATCTCGTCGGATTGGCGGATCAGTTCGGCGACGGCCTTTGTGCCGGTGCCTGAAACCGCCTGGTAGGTCGAGACCACCACCCGCCGGATTGTGGCGGCGTCGTGGAGCGGTTTGAGCGCGACCACCATCTGGATCGTGGAGCAGTTGGGATTGGCGATGATGCCCTGGTGGCCGATGACAGCGTCCGGATTGACCTCGGGAACCACCAGGGGCACGTCGGTTTCCATGCGCCAGGCGGAGGAATTGTCGATGACCACGCAGCCGGCATCCCGAGCGATTGGGGCGAACTGCTTTGAGATGGCGCCGCCGGCGGAGAACAGGGCTAGGTCGATGTCGGCGAAGCTGTCCTCGGTCAATTCCCTGCACTCGACGCGCTGCTCGCCGAATTCCAACTCTATGCCGGTAGAGCGGGCCGAGGCGAGGGGGATGAGTTCCGACACCGGGAACTTTCGCTGCGCGAGGACACTCCGCATCTCATGGCCCACGGCTCCAGTGGCGCCTACGACTGCGACTCGGTATCCCCTGCTCACGGTCCCTCCTCTGGGTGGTTGCCTACCTACCTAGACGGATGTGGCGTTTCCGGATGTGGCGTTTCGCATTCTAACACCGGGCGTCAGGGGCGCGGCGGGACGGTCCGCTGGCGTACTGCCAGAATCAGGCGATCATCCGGGGACAGGGCGGGGTCGTGGTGCGCGTCGGAGGCTTTCCTGACTCTGCGGGCGAGCATCCTCAGACCCCCCGGATGATCGTGCCGGCCCTTGAGGTTGGCCAGCGCCGCAGATATTCCCTCGACGCCGAAGAGGACGCCGTCGCGGCGGGCATCCATGATGCCGTCGCTGAAGAGCAGGAGGGAATCCTGGGGTTCGAGCGTGACTTCGACCTCCACCTGTTGCCGTCGGCTGGGAAGCGCACCGAGAGGGGGGCCGTAAGGGGCGGGGACTTCCTCGATCCGGCCGCCGTGCCGGAAGACAAGAGGACGGGGGTGGCCCGCCAGCGCCACTCGAACCGGCCCGCCGGCTGCCGGGAAGAGTGCGGCGGCCAGCGTCACGAACTTGCCCTCTGGCAGCAACTCGTCGATCAGGCGGTCTCCCCGGTCGATGAATTCCCCCGCGCTCGCGGCAGTCCGCGCCAGGGCGTTGAGCGCCAGCCGAGAACGAGCGGCATTGCCCGCGGCGTCCATTCCCTTGCCGATGCTGTCGCCGAGAAAGACCATGGTCTCCCCGCTTGGCCGCTCCACCAGATCGTAGAAGTCACCGCCGAACTCGGACATGGCGGAGGCCATGGCGTAGTCCACCCCAACATCCAACCCGCTTACCCGCGGCGGATCGAGGGGCATCAGCGCGGCTTCCAGGGAGCGCAGGGCATGGTTTTCGTCGCCGAAGCGGGCGAGTTCTGCCCCGACCAACCGGCCGGCGTGCTCGAGAAGGGCCAGGTTGTCGTCAAAGCGGTCCGGCCTGCGATCGGCGAGATGAAGGATCCCCACGCGCTGCTCTCCGTCCCAGAGGGGAATCACGGCTAAGGAATCGTAGCCTTCGGCAATGCAGCGTCCCCGCAGGGCCCCGAGTTCCTGGGGCGAGAAGACCTGAGACAGCGTCTGCACTTTACCCCAGGCGAAAGAACCGTCGAACGTGAAGAAAGGCAGGTCGGCGTCGGTCTGCCCCGCCGCCACCCGGCCGCACATGCACTCGCCGTGGGCCACGACCGATTCGTCGCGCAAGTAAGCCGCGGTGGCCCCCTGGTGGCCACAGATCGGAAGCAGTTGCAGTGCGGCGGGCTGGGATTCGGGCAGCTGCTGCCCGTTGCCGTCTTGGCCAAAGACGCGGACCGTGGTGGCCTCGGATCCGGAGAGCTCCCGCGCCCAGTGCATGAAGAGTTCAACGGCTTCGTCGAAGGACGCCGCCCGCTGCAGGTCGCTTTGGAGTTGTTGAAGGTCGGGCATGCCTACATTCTAGGAGACGGGGGGACCAGGCACCAAGAGCATCCTGTGGCGGCGGAGACGGCTCGCGCCGCCCGAGAACAGGCAGGGGGCGGCGCAGCGCAGCCGCCGCCGAGAGCACTCTGGGCCCGGAGGTCAAGTGGATTGAATCTGGAAGGGGTCACCGTGGTCGTCACCGGCGGTAGCCGGGGCATTGGTCTGGCGGTCGCTCGCGCGGCACTGGCGGCCGGGAGTCGGGTTGTGCTGGCGGCGCGGGGCGAACCCGGTCTGGCCGCCGCCCGCGAGAGTCTCGAGCCGGCGACCCGCGAGAGTACAGATTTGAGCGGTGCCGGCCTCGAAACACCCGGATCGACGACCGTCGGCGAGCGCATCCTCACCGTCCCCACCGACGTCACCATGGAAGGCCAGGTGGCCGGCCTCTTCGAGGAGGCCGCGGACCGCTTCGGCCGAGTAGACGTGCTGGTGAACGCCGCCGGCGGGCTCATCAGGAGTAGTGTCACCGAGACCAGGCTCGAGGATTGGGAGACCAACCTCGCCGTCAACCTGACCGGGGTCTTTCTGTGTTCGCGGGAGGCGGTGCGGCGGATGTTGGCACAGCCGCCGGCTGAGGACGGCGTTAGGGGTCATGTGGTGCAGATCGTGTCCGGGGCCGGCGTTCACGGCTGGCCGGGACACGCCGCCTACTCCGCGGCAAAGCACGGGGTGATGGGTTTCAGCGCGAGCCTGCGTGACGAGGTGCGCGAGCAGGGAGTGCTGGTGTCGGACGTGCTCCCGGGCATGACCGCCACCGCCATGACCGATCTCCCCGACTTCGCTTCCCGCAACAAACTGGAACCCGAGGATGTGGCGCAGGCGGTCCTTGCGGTTCTCCAGGCGCCTCCCCGCGCGATGCTGACCCGGGTGGACGTGCGTCATCGCCTGCCACGCTAGAGGACCGAAACCGGATGTAGCAAACGCTACAGCAGCCCCTCGCCCGTAGGTCTAGACTGGAGCTACAGACCGAGACCTGTAAGCTGCGAACAAGGGGCGCGAGATGGATACCAAGACGGAACTCAAGCGGCAGATCAGAGAGGCCCTGCAGGGCGCGGACTTCCCACTGGAATCGCCCGAGGAACTGCTGTCGGCCTTCCCACAGGGAGCGGACACCACCTGTGAAGCCAACGGCGTCAAGCTCCGTGCCGGGGATGCGGGCGGAGTACTCGAGCCGAGCGACTTCCCCTTCCGCTCGGCGGATGCGGTAGCCGATACGATCGTGGACCGCGCAGTCCAGTAAGGACCGTTCGTCCAAGCGAAGGGCCCGGTGGCCGGTTTTCCGCAAGCCCTGCCGTCCACCGGGCCTCCCCGCTGCTAGCATCCCGACTATGAGCAATAGCGAGTCGTCCTCCCCGTCTACACGGCAGCTGCGGCCGTCCTCGGCCGAGATTTTGGGTCCTCCCTCCTGCCTCTGCCAAGAACTGGCCGGGCCAGGAGCCGAACTCGCCCCCGAGTGCCTAGCCCACCTGTGGATGTTCGAGCGCCTCAACCGGGGTGAAGTGGAGGCTCTGCTGGCCGCCGCCTGGCGGGCCCGCTACCAGACCGGCGAGGAGATCTTTCATCAGGACACTCCCGCGGACGCCATGTTCCTGGTCAAGGCCGGCCGCCTCAAGCTGACCAAGGCCACGGAGGACGGGCGCGAGCTGATTCTGGACATCCGCAAGGCGGGGGACGTCATCGGAGAAGCCATGCTCAGCGAGGAGAGCGAATATCCGGTGAGCGCGTTATGCGTGGAGGACACCCTGGTCTGCGGTTTTACGCGCACCCGCTTCGAGAGGCTGGTGGAGCAGTTCCCCGCCATCGGCTACCAGGTGATCCGCAATCTCAGTAGTCGGGTGACCTGGCTGGTGAGCCGCGTGGACAGCATGTCCGAGAGCCGCCTGGAAGACCGACTCTACCGCGTTCTAGTCACCGTCGCGCGCGAGCACGGGCACGAAACCGAGGCAGGGCTCGCCATCCAATTTCCCCTGACCCACGAGGAACTGGCCTTTCTTACCGGGTCTCATCGGGTGACCGTAACTCGGACGATGAAGACCCTGCGCGAATCGGGGCGCGTGGTCCAGGAGAAGGGACGGTTGGTGCTCCCCAAGTCCGCCTAGGCTGCGCAGCGATTGCATGTCCAGGCCCCGGAGTTGCAAGTCGCGCCCTCGCCGCACCCGCGAATACCACTCAGGATTATGCGGAGGGAGGCCGAGAACATAGACATCCATAGATAGACCTGCAGTTACACGGAGCGATGATGGGCAATGAGGACGACATCTCCAGTGCGGTTCTCGGCGACGAGGGGTCTCGGGGCATCGTCGACCACCTCCACGAGGCCGTGTACCTGACCGACGAAGACCGGCGCATCATCTACTGGAACCGGGCGGCCGAGGAGATCACGGGCTACTCAGCGGAAGAGGTGGTGGGGTCTCACTGTTACGACTCCATACTCAACCACGTGGACGCCTCGGGACTCGAACTGTGCACGGGACACTGTCCGCTGGCCGCATCGCTGTCCGACGGGGAGCGGCGCGAGGCCCACCTTTTTCTGCACCACAAAAGCGGGCACCGGGTACCAGTCGCCGTGCGGGTAAGCCGCTTCGTAGACCCGGTGACCGGAGAAGTCACCGGTATCGAGACCTTCGTCTCGGACAACGAACGTAACCATCTAATGCAGCAACTTGAGGAACTGGGGGAGATCGCCTATGTCGATCCTCTGACCCGCCTGCCCAATCGGCGCCTGCTCGAAGAAACGCTGGAGTCACGCGCCCAGGAGTTCCAGCGCTACGGCTGGCGCTACGGCGTCGCCTTCGTCGACATCGACCACTTCAAGGGCGTAAACGACGAATTTGGCCATGCCGCCGGAGACGCCGTGTTGGGAATGGTGGCGCGAAGCCTCTCCAGTGCCAGCCGGGGCGGGGACATGGTGGGCCGCTGGGGCGGCGAAGAGTTCCTGGTGATCCTCTCCCACGCCCAACTCGAGGAGGTGGGCCGGGCCGCCGAGCGTATGCGGGCCCTCGTGGAACACTCACACATGCTCTTCGAGGGGCGGCGCATCTCGGTCACGGTTTCCCTGGGAGCGGCGGCCGCGGAGCCGGGCGAAGGCTACGACCAACTGATAGAGCGGGCCGACCAGGCGATGTACGCGAGCAAGCGTTCGGACAGAAATCGCTGCACACTCGCCTCGGCCTAATGCCGGCGCCCCCCGCCTTAGGGTTGTTGGCTTCAACCCCGAGCCGACCCCTTGTCACCGCCTGCCGGGTTAGACCGGCGGACCCAGCTCCGCCCGGCTCGCCTCTGCGTCCTTCTGCACTCTGCCCGCGTCGAGCTGGGCCAGCAGCGTGCCCGTAAGGACCAGGGCGAAGCCCGAGAGGCGCCGCGTGCCCAGGCTCTCCAGACCCACGGCCACAGACACGGTCAGCGCGATCACGCCTTCCAGACTGATGAAGAGTCCGGCGTGGGTCACCGGAGTCCGCCGCTGACCCAGGGTTTGCAGCAGGAAACCACCGAGAGTCGCCACCAGCCCGCCGTAGACGAGGGCCAGCAGCACCCAGCCGTTCAGACCGGTGGGATTGTCCGGCCACAGTCCTAGGGTCATGGAGAGAATCAGCGTCAGCGTGCCCGTTACCAAAGTCTGTATGGCGACCAACGCCAGCGCCTGAACCTGGTGGGTCAGCCGATTGACCGCCAGCATGTGGATCGAAAGAAACAGCGTGGCCAGAGGCAGCACCAGCGTGGAGCGCGAGTAGGCGGTGGGTTCCCCCAGCAAGAAGACGATGGCCATTCCCGAGGCCACCAGCAGTATCGACGCGCCCAGCCTACGGTCTATGGAGCCCTGCCCGAGCAGGGCCGCCAGCAGGGGGGTGACGATGGACAGCTGGGCGATGATGAAGGCAGAGAGTCCCGGACTGGTCCCGTCCAGCCCGACGAACAGGCAGATCGAGGCTCCTGTGGCGACCAATCCCATACCCGCGCTCTTGAGCAGTAGATGGCGGGGTAGGCGGCGCAGGGCGGGGAGCGTGAGCGGCAGGAGCACGGCCAGGGCGAGCAGGTTCTGGGCCGAGACCAGCGCCAGCGGGTTCACGAACTCGAGCGCGTACTTGGTGATCGAGTACATCGTCCCCCAGACCGTGGCCGCTCCGACCAGGGCCAGGGGACCCCACGCACCTACCGCTCGACCGTCGTCCCTTTGACTCAGTTCTTTCCCTCCCTTTCGACCGCAACTCTAGCGCTTTGCCCGCGAGGTGACCCACCAATGCTTGCCGGACTGCCGGTCTGACCATCGGCCTCTCGATGCTAGAATCGGAAGGGATGCTTCCACAACAGCGTCGATTTTCGCCAATGTCGCCGATTCAGTTGCCCTGGAGGACGCATGCGCATTCAGATCTTGGGATCGGGTTGCAAGAAGTGTGACGAGCTCTACGCGCGTGCGCAACAGGCTGCGGAGCGCATCAATGGGGAAGATCCGCCGTTGGTCGAGAAGGTCGATGACATCGACGTCTTCCTACAGCACGGAGTCAGGGTCACCCCCGCGCTGGTCGTGGCCGGTGAGCTGGTATCTTCCGGCCAACTGCTCGAGGTCGAGCAGATCGAGCAGGCCATTCGGGAAAGGTTGGCCGAGAATGGCTGAGCGCACCGATGTCTACCTGATCTCGGGCTTCCTGGGGGCGGGGAAGACCACCTTCCTCAACCGGCTGATCAAGCGGGTGCCCGAGGATATGACCTTTCTCATCCTGATGAATGAGTTCGGAGACGTGGGGCTCGACGGTACGCTGGTCGAGGGTGAGGATCTCGACATGCTCGAGATCAGCAAGGGCTCCATCTTCTGCGCCTGCGTCAAAACCGACTTCATCAAGGGCCTGCATGAGATCGCGACTTCGGTCAAGCCCGACGTCATGCTGATCGAGACCACCGGCGTCGCCAATCCGCGCGACCTCGACCGGGACCTGCAGCTGCCCATCTTCGGCGGAGCCTTCAATCTGCGGGACAAGTTCTGCCTGGTCGACGCGGCCAACTTCCTGGATACCTACGAGTCGTTCCTGGCGATCGAGAAGCAGCTGGAGTCCTCCGACGTGTTCATCATCAACAAGATCGACCTGGCCGAGCCGGGCGACCTGGAGAAGATCAAGGCGATCATCGAGGAGCTCAACCCCGAGCCCCGGTTCTACGAGACCACATACGCCGACGTGGACTTCGGGGACCTGTTCCACACGGGAGCGCTCGAGGGGCGCACCGGGGAGGGCGGAGTGGGGCTGAGCATGACCGAGGAGGAGCTCGAGGCCTATATCGAGGACCTGCTCTGCGACGAGACCGCCGAGGTGACGCCGCCCGACCGTCTGCTCTCCATGGTGGCCGAATGGGCTCCCAGCTCCGAGGCCGAGTTTCGCGAATGGATCGAGGGGCTTCCCAAAGTGGTCCGGGCCAAGGGCGTCGTGGAACTCGACGAGGAGCTTCGCCTCTTCAGCATGGTGAACGGCAAGTGGACATTCGACGCTTACCGAGGCAACGCCCCGGGGGACGAGGTGCGCAACCGCGTGGTTTTCATCTCCCGCCCGGAGGACATTAATGAGATCGAACGCATAATCGACCAGGAGGACTCCTGATGGCCCAGCTGCCCGACAACGTAAAGGAAGCGCTGACCGGTGGACAAAACGTGTGGGTTGCCACCATCGGCGAGGATGGCTGGCCCAACGTGGCCATCAAGGGCAGCGGGGCCTTGCTTGATGATGAGCACATCTTCTTCGCCGACCTCTTCTCCAAGAAGACCCGCGACAACCTGCTCTACAACAGTCGGGTGGCGGTGGGCATCTTCGATCCCGAGAAGCGGATTGCCGTCCAGATCAAGGGCGTGGCGGACATGATCCAGTCCGGAGATTTGTTCGAAAGGGTCAAGCAGCAGATCGCCGATCTGCAGAGAGACCTTCCCGATCCCAAGTACGTGGTGAGGATCGAGGTCCAATCCGTGTGGGACATGACCGCCGGCCCCAACGCCGGCGAGCAAATCGTCTAGGCGGTTGGTTCTCGCCGCAGTTTGACGTTTCGCCTGCCGAGCTACGAAGCCGCCCGGACCTTCTGCGCCGGGCGGCCTTGTCTGTCTGACCGACCCCCACCCCCTGGCCCCCTGCCGACCTGCCTTAGGTAGGCCTCCGGCCCAGCAACCCCAACCAGTTCCAGCCGCACAGCGCCGGCTGCGGGGACTGCTATAATGCACATATGTGCAAAACCTTTGACCCTGCACTCCTGTCCTGCTGATGTCGCGCCCGCCAAAATGGCGCTGCCTGCACGCCCCCATTGCAGCGCGGTTCTTCGCGCCGGCGGCGGATCTTCCCGTTGATACGCCTCTTCACCGGATGTCCCTCGACGGCCTCGAGGTACTTCGGCTTCTCGACCTCGAGGGGCTGAGTCAGGAGAAAGCCGCCACCGCGCTGGGGGTGTCGCGCTCCTCGATAAGCCGGACGGCGGGCAAGGCCCGGCGGGCCCTGGTGGAAGCCATTTGGCGCGGCGAAGCTTTGGCGGTCGAGGGCGGACCTGTAGCTGTTCTAAAGGAGCGGCGCGAGAGCGTGCGGCGGGGGAACTCGCTCGGGTCGAAAGAACAAAGCGTTCGGGGCGGCACCGTCCCAGAAAACCAAGGAGAGATAATGGTAATCGCAGTTCCTCATGAGTCGGGCTCCGTCAACCAGCACTTCGGGCGCACGCGGGAGTTCCTCGTGGCCTCGACGCAGGACGGCGCTATCCAGGAGAGATCCGTATACGAGGTGCCGGGCATGCAGCACAATCATTCCGCGCTTGCGACCTTCCTGCAGGACCGCGGAGTGGATGTCATCCTGGCCGGCGGGATGGGCGCTCCCATGCGGGAGGCGCTGGAGCGCACCGGCTTCGAAGTCATCTGCGGGGTATCGGGGCCGGCCGAAGAGGCGGTGGGAGCCTACCTGCGGGGCGAGGTCGAGCCCGGACCGGCGACCTGTGGGCATCACCACGGGGAGAATCACGCCCACGGCGAGGGCGGCTGCAACCACGGTGGCGGCGCGCACGACTGAGCCAGCGTACGGAGCTCTGGCCGCAGCTTAGACCGCGGCCAGAGCGACTCAGACTCCGAAGATCTCCTCGACCTGCACGCTCTGCTGGTCCAGCCGAAAGGCTTGGTGCAGCGCGCGCACCGCGTCCTGCATGCGGTCCTTGCGGATCACGCAGGAGATCTTGATCGAGCTGGTGGAAATCATCTCGATGTTGATGCCGTTCTCGGCCAGGACTTCGAACATGCGGGCGGCCACTCCCGGATGCGAGCGCATGCCCGCGCCGACCAACGAGATCTTGGCGGTCTCCGTGTCGGTCTCGTACTCACCGAACCCGAGTTCTTCCTGCAGACGGTCCAGAGTGCGGCCGGCTTTGTCCAGATCGTCCTCGCTCACGGTGAAGGAGATATCGGTGGTCCCCGCCTCGGACACGTTCTGGATGATCATGTCCACGTTGAGACCGTCGGAGGCCATCTGAGTGAACACGCGCGCTGCCACACCGGGCCTGTCGGGCACGCGGTGCAGCGTGACTTTGGCGTCCTCGAGGGTGTAGCTGACGCCCGAGACTATGGCCTGTTCCACGGCTTCCCCTTCCTGATGTCGTATCCAGGTGCCCGGCGTGTCGGCGAAACTGGAGCGCACGTGGATCGCCACTCCAAATCGCCGCGCAAACTCCACGCAGCGCAGCATCAAGACCTTCGCCCCGGTGGCGGCCAGCTCGAGCATCTCTTCGTAAGAAATCTCCTCCAGCTTGCGCGCCTCGGGTACTATGCGCGGATCGGTGGTGTACACGCCGTCGACGTCTGTGTAGATTTCGCACACCTCGGCCCCGAGGGCGGCGGCCAAGGCCACTGCTGTGGTGTCCGAGCCGCCCCGCCCCAGCGTCGTGACGTCGTGCTCGGTCGAGACCCCCTGAAAGCCGGCGACCAGGACGATCTTGCCCCGGTCGAGCGCTTCCTGAATGCGGAAGGGTCGGATGTCCAAGATCTTCGCTTTGGTGTGATCGGTGTCCGTGAGTATTCCGGCCTGCGAGCCGGTCAGCGAGATCGCGTCGTGTCCCAGGTCGTGGATCGCCATTGCCACGAGAGAGGCCGAGATCCGCTCCCCGGTCGAGAGGAGCATGTCCATCTCCCGGTCCGGCGGGTTGTCAGAGATCTCCCTGGCCAACTGAATCAGCTCGTCGGTGGTGTCTCCTCGGGCGGAGACGACGGCGACCACCGGGTGTCCGGAGTCTTGGGTCTCCACGATGCGGCGGGCCACGCGCTTCATGCACTCCGCGTCCGCCACCGAAGTCCCGCCAAACTTCATCACCACGGTGTCGTTGGGTGCGGGGCGTTCGGTCTTGGCTTGCAGCACCGCGACCGGGTGTCCGGCCGCATCGAGAGGGACTCCTTCGACCTGCGCGGGTCGGGGCAGGGTGGTCCCGTCAAACTCCGTCAATTGGCTCAACTCCTGGGGAGCAGCGGACGATAGGTAGCTCGGAACGGGCATTCTACCGGAGGGCAGGGGACTTTTGAAGGAAAGGGATCGCTCCGCCGCCGGGAGCGCGGACGGCGCGCTCTCCTCGTTCGCCGAAGACGAGGTCTTTGGCGCATGGGCCGAGGATGAATCCCTGCCGGAACTGACCGGCGAGTTGTCGCGTGATTCCCTGCTGCAGGAGGCGGCGGCGCTATCGCGCCGGGCGCGTAGTGGCGGGCCCATGGACTTCTTCTGGGCGACGCTCGCCCCGATGTCGCTGGTGGGCGCTCTGGCCGGTGCCAGCCTCGTGCTGGTGGTCGCCTCCTCCTTCCTCTCCGCGCCGCCCGCCGAAGCTCTGCGGGCGGCCGGACTTGCCGCCGCGGCCGCCACCCTGATCTTTCTCCCACTCAACTACTACTTGGTGCGTACGCGGCTGGAGCGCCCGATCTCCCGATTGGAATCCGAGCTACAGGGCCACCTGCCTTGGAGGCCGGAGGGGGACGTCTTGCTCGGGTCGCTGCGGCGTGCGATCCAAGCTGTGAGGAACGCGGCCTACCAGGCCCGGGAGGAGCTCGAGGAGGAGGGCATCCGTGTGGAAGAGATGCATGCCCGGCTGCGCGAACTGCAGGAGGCCGACCGGTTCGTCAACCGGGTGGCGGAGGAACTGCGCTCCGCCGAACCGCTGTCCGAGTTGGCCGCCAGCATGAGCTCGCTGGTGCACTCGGTCTGGCCGGCGGACCACATCCTGCTCTTTGAGGCGACCGACTCAGAGCTCCAGGCGGTTTACCGGGAGGAGGGTGGCCGGGTGCTCGAACCGCAATCTGATCCGGACAGGGGACGTTATCGCAAGAGCTCGTTGCCGGCGCCGCTCAAAGAGGGGCTTCGGCGGGGTTTCTTCGTCGAGACAGGCCTCCCCTTCACCCGGGACCCCGCCCTCCCTGATGCCCGCAGCTTCGTGGTCATGGCGCTCGATCATCGCGGCCCGGCGGCCGGCGTACTCTTCTTGGCCTCTTCAGAACTGTCCCCGCCGCCGGCGGAGCCGCTAAAGCGCGCGAGGCCTCTTTTCAGCAGCGCCTATTCTCGCTCCGCCTACTTCCACGAGATGGCGGAAGCGGCCATCCGCGATTCCCTGACCGGAACCTACACTCAAGATCACTTCCTGTCGCTGCTGCGTCACGAGATCGCCCGCACCAACCGCTACGCCCGCCCCTCCACCTGCTTGGTGTTGGACATCGACGGCCTTCGGCGCGTGAACGAGGTTCACGGCGCGAGCTTCGGCGATCAAATCATCAACGAGGTGGCGCAGCTTCTCAAAGGGCTGCTTCGCTCGACCGACAGCCTCGCGAGGTTGGGGGGCGGGAGGTTCGCCGCGCTTTTGCCGGAAACCACCGGCGAGTCTGCCGCCGTCGTCGCCGAACGGCTTCGCGAACGGGTGGAGGAGTACCCCTTCATTCTCCAGCGGGGCACGGTCGAACGGATCACGGTGGCCGTGGGTCTGGCTGTTCACCCGCCCCACGGAATCACGGCGTTCTCCTTGCTGGACGCCGCTTTGGCGGCAATGAAAGACGCGAAGAGCGATGGAGGGAACGCCGTTCTCCTCAGCTGTGAGCGCCCTCAAGAATAAGGCGCCACTCCGTGCCGGTGAGACAACGCCGATCTACTCACGGAACGCCGATTTACTTCCGGGCTGCCAACTCCTGTTCGCGACGCCCCGCCACCCCCCGCATGATGTATTCCAGGTGATTCGCCATTGCCTGGCGGGCACCGCTCTCGTCTCGAGACTCGATGGCGTCCAGGATGTCGCGGTGCTGGCGGGGAATCTCCTCGGAGGTCCGCGGATCGGTCCAGAGCACCCCGAGAATGCTGGGGATTTGCTCGTGCAGCAGACCGGCCTGCCCGATCGAGATGTTCTGGTAGAGGTTGTTGTGTGTGGCCTCGGCGATCGCGCCGTGCAGGGCCACGTCCAGTGCCGCCGCCTGCTTGCGGTCTGGGGCGGCGTCCATCTCGGCCACAATCCCGCCTAGTTTCGCCATGTCTTCCTCGGTCCGGCGGCGTGCCGCCAGGCCCGCCGCCTGCACCTCGAGCCCGCTGCGCAGCTCGATCAGGTCGACCAGCCAGTCCGTGCCGGCTTCGAGCAGTTGGCTGAGGGCGCCGCTCGAAGCGATCTTGGTCAGCGAGGCGACTCGGGTTCCCTGTCGGCCTTTGCGTGAATCGATGAAACCCTGCGTGCGGAGTTCGTGGAACGCCTCGCGAACCGAAGAGCGGCCGACCCTGAGTTCCTCGGCGAGGTAGCGCTCGGAGGGGATACGGTCACCGGGGCGCAACCCGCCTTGCCTGATCTGCTTGCGGATCAACTCGGCGATCTGAGAGGAGATAGTGTTGGAGCGGCCCCTTTCGGCCAGCCCGTCAGCGGGGATCTCTAGTTTTCCCACGTTCCCGTCCCCTTTATATGGTCATCTGTGTCAATCAACTCGATCGTGTGCAACCTGGATCGTGTGCAACCTGGATCGTGTGCAAACCAAAAATACCAAAAAGGTTGAGCAATGGGTAGACCATTAGCCCAATAGTTCGAAAAGGGTTGCCGACGCCGCCCCGGTAGCGGGCAAGAAAGAGGCCCCGCTGGTGCGGGGCCTCGATACTTCGGCCAAAACATAGGGTGGCACGCGCGGCGGGCGCGCTGCCGCCCAGGGCGGGGCGGACTACTCTGCCGGCTCCTGCGCCTCCGCAGCCTCTTGCGTGCCAAAGCGGGCGGTCGCCTCTTCCATGGCCTTCAGGCGTTCCCATTGGTAGTCGGTCATCTCTTGGGTTTCTTCCACGATCCACTCGTTCTCCGGAGTGAACAGGTGGCGGAAACGGCCCTGCTGCTTCATCCAATCGGCCACCGCGCCTTTGCGCTTCTTGGGATCGTAGTTGATCTTGTAGACCCCGTTCTCGACCTCGAAGAGCGGCCAGTAGTTGGACTTGACCATGGCCTCGGCCAATTGGATGCTGTCCGACTCCTTGGAGCGCCAACCCCGCGGGCAGGGGGAGAGCACGTTGAGGAAGGCCGGGCCCTTGGCGGCGAAAGCCTTCTCGGCCTTGTAGATGAGATCCCGGAAGTTGTGCGGCGACGCCTGCGCCACGTAGGGGATGTTATGCGCGATGGCGATCTCGGTCAGGTTCTTGCGTTGCTGATTCTTGCCGGGCCGAACCTTGCCCACCGGGCTGGTCGTCGTCCACGCGCCCTTGGGGGTCGCAGCCGAGCGCTGGAAGCCGGTATTCATATAGGCGCCGTTGTCGTAGCAGAGAATCACGATGTCGTGGTACCGCTCGAGCGCACCGGAGATGGCCTGCAGGCCGATGTCGTAGGATCCACCGTCGCCGGCCACGGAGAGCAGCTTGAAGTCCTCGGTTACCTTGCCCTGCTTCTTCAGGCTGATGAGAGCCGCCTCCACGCCGCTGATGGTGGCCGCCGCGTTCTCGAAGGCGCTGTGGATGTAGCTGTCCTTCCACGCGGTGTAGGGGTAGATGGTGGTCGAGACCTCCACGCAACCGGTGGCGTTGGAGATGACCACGGGGCTGTCACCCGCGCCCATCAGCACCTGCCGTAGAATCACCGGCGCGCCGCAACCCGCACACAGCCGGTGTCCGCCGGAGAGGTGATCAGGACGGTCGATATAGACCTTTGGAGACTGCTTCTTGATTTCCTGAGTCGCCATTACATTCCCTTCGCGTTCACGTAGATTCGCTCCCGCGGCGCATCTTCGCCCTTGGCGATGGCGTCCAGCCGCCGGTAGACGTCTTCGATGTTCTGCGGGAAGACGTCGCGCCCGCCCAACCCATAGATGAAGTTGACCGCCTTGGCGCACTGGCCTTCCTGATAGAGCGATGTCAGCACTTCCATATAGAGTGGTCCGCCTGGTGCTCCGAAGGAGTCGGCGCGGTCCATGACCCCGACCACCTTGACGTCGGCCAGAGCCTCGGCGTACAGCTTGACCGGGAAGGGGCGGAATGTGCGAAGCTTGATGAGCCCCGCCTTGATCCCCTCGTTCCGCAACTTGTCAACGACGGCGCGCGCGGTTCCGGCGGCCGAGTTGGCCACGACCACCACGATCTCCGCGTCGTCCATGCGGTATTTCATCAGGTGCTCGTAACGGCGGCCGGTCAGTTCGTAGAAGCGGTCGTAGGTGTCCTGGATGACGTCGAGCGCGTTCTCCATAGCGATGTTCTGCGCGATCTTCTGCTCGAAGTACCAGCCGTGCAGGCCGTCGAAGGGACCCATGGTCACGGGGTTCTTGGCATCCAAGAGCTTGGGGTAGTCCGGAGCCTGCCCGATGAACTGCTGCACCTGCTCGGCGGAGAGCGGCTTCAAGGGGCCGATGGCGCCCGAGATGATGAAGCCGTCGTACATGTTCATCAGCGGCAGGCGGACGTCCTTGTGCTCGGCGATCGGGAAGGACATCACAGTGGCGTCGTAGGCCTCCTGGCCGTCCTCGTTGTAGATCTGCAGCCAGCCCGAGTCGCGCCCCAGCATGGAGTCCGAGTGGTCGCAGTGAATGTTGATCGGACCGGAAAGCGCGCGGTTGACCGTGGTCATGATGATCGGCAGCCGCATGGAGGCGGCCACGAAGCAGACTTCGACCATCAGAGCGTAGCCCGCGGAACTGGTCGCCGTCATGGTGCGGGCGCCGGCGCCGGCGGAGCCGATGCAGGCGCTCATGGCAGAGTGTTCGGATTCGACGGTGACGAACTCGGCTTTGACGTCGCCGTTGGCCACGTACTGGCTGAAGTTCTGAACCACATCGGTCTGGGGGGTGATCGGGTAGGCGGCCACCACGTCGGGGTCCACCTGCTTCATCGCCAGGGACACGGCGCCGTTGCCGGTGATGGCGAGAGTCTTAACTTCGGTTTGGGCCATTACTTCTTCACCCTTTCTGCGAGTTCAGATTCGGGGTGCATGGTGATCGCATCGGCGGGACATTCCTTGGCGCAGATGCCGCAGCCCTTACAGTGATCGTAGTCGAAGTCGGTGACCTTCTGATTTTCGGCCAGGACTGAGGAGTCCGGGCAGAAGAAGTAGCAGAAGAGGCACTGGGTGCAGGTCTCCTCGTCACGGATGGGGAACTCGGTCCGCCAGCCACCGGTGTGGTAGTAGCGGGCGTTGCCCGCCTCGGGGATGATGGAGCCGAGTTCGTGATCCCCGGGCCCCCAGTTCTTGATCCCCGAGATGTCCCATTTCATCTCTTTGGTGGTCTTGTCTTTGTGTGTCATTCCTTTACCTCTTCGAATGCGCGCCTTACGGCTTCGAGGTTGCCATTCACTACCTTTTCGGAGAACTTCTTGCTGAAGCTCTGCCGCATGTGGTCTTGGACTTCTTCTAGCCCGAACAGGCCGGTTGCCTTGGCCACGGCGCCCACCATGGGTGTGTTGGGCAGGTTGCGTCCGATGGTTTCGTTGGCGATCTTGCTGGCGGCCACGGTCATCAGCCTGACGTTACCGAAGTCGTGGTCCTTCTTGATCTCCTCCGGGGTCTGCTCCGTATTGATGATCACCACCGCTTGTTCGCTCGCCCCTTCGACCACATCGATCGAGGCGATCAGGGTTGGGTCGAGCACCAGGATGACATTCGGGCTCTCGATCGGGGAATAGGTCTGAATCGGTTCGTCGCTGATGCGGGTAAAGGCGACGATGGGGGCGCCGGAACGTTCCGGGCCGTACTCGGGGAAGGCCTGGAAGTGCTTGCCCCGGCCAACAGCGAGCTCGGCCACCATCTTGGCAGCGGTAACGGCCCCTTGGCCCCCCCGTGCGTGCCACCTGACTTCAGTGAGTTGTGAGGTCACGGTTCTACCACTCCTTGTGCATTGCCGACGGAACACCGGGAACCCGAAGTCGCGGGAAATCGGGGGGTACCAGATCAGACCAATTCGTAGCAGACCCGTCCCATTTCCAACATTCCTGACTATAACATGGCCCGCACCGTGCTCTCAAGCCAGGCTCAAGCGGAGGGTATGACCATTACCACGCGATCATCTAGTCCACACCGTTTGAACTCTATTGGTCTTATTTGTAACCTAAGCACACTAAACGGCAACGTGAATTTGCCGCATTGAGGTTGCGTTTGATACTTCCTGGGGTTATTCTCAAAATGCGCACCAATTACTTTTTGGTAGGACCATAGACGGGGGAGTCCAAAACCTACCTAAAGGGTTGACATCGTTCATTGCCGGATTCTACGATGCGATCCTGATGGCCGCATCGATCACGACGAGGATGTATCACCGGTGCGCCTCCCCACATCTTTAATAGGTCACTAGCTTTCGCGAGGAAGGCGGTAGGAGACAGATGGCACGATTGCTGGAGTATCAGGGCAAGCGATGGCTGGAGAAGGCGGGGCTGCCCGTCCCCAAGGGCCGCGAGGCTTCGACTCCCGAAGAGGCTCGGCAGATCGCCGAGGAGTTGGGAAAACCCGTGGCTGTGAAGGCACAGGTGCAGGCCGGCGGCCGGGGCAAGTCGGGCGCGGTCAAACTGGTCGACACTCCGCAGGAAGCCGAAGAGGCCGCCCGCTCCATTCTCAGCATGGAGATCAAGGGCCTGCCTGTGCGCGTCGTGCTGGTCGAGGAAAAGCTCGATATCGTCCGCGAATACTATGCCACCTGTATCGTCAACTCGTCCCGCGAGGCCCTCTCGCCGATGTTGATGTTCAGTGTCGAGGGCGGCATGGATATCGAGTCGGTGCCCGAAGAGAAGATTCTGCGTCACAACTTCTCCGAGCGGGAAGGCCTGCCCACCTACGACGCGGTTGATGTCGCCGAGAGCGCCGGTATTCCGCCCGAGAAGCTCTCCGCCTTCGCCTCTTTCCTCCACACGCTGGCCGAGGCCTACATTCAATATGACTGCTTCACCCTCGAGATCAACCCGATGGTGGAGACCTCCGACGGCAAGCTCTACGCCGCCGACTGCAAGATGGAAGTCGACAACTCCGCCGTCTTCCGTCATCCCGAGTTCGGCATCGAGGTGGCCCGGGACTTCGGAAGCGAGCCAACCGAACTCGATCTGATCGGCTGGAACATCGAGAAGACCGATCTGCGAGGCTCGGGCTTCGTGATGAACATGGGCTACGACGAATCCTCCGAGGGCTACGTCGGCTACCATCCGATCGGCGGCGGCTCGGCCATGATGGGCATGGACGCCCTCAACACCGTCGGCCTCATACCCGCCAACTACGCGGACACCAGCGGCAACCCGGTGGCCTCCAAGGTCTACCGTGTGGCCAAGGTGGTCCTCTCGCAGCCCAACGTGGACGGCTACCTGCTGGGCGGATTCATGATGGCCAACCAAGAACAGTGGCATCACGCCCACGCCGTGGTCAAGGCGCTGCGCGAGGAGCTTCCCAAAAAGCCCGGCCTGCCCTGCGTGCTGCTGCTCGCCGGAAACAAAGAGAAAGAGTCGCTCGAGATCCTGCGCGAAGGCCTGGCGGACGTCGAAGGCAACAGTCGGGTCGAGATCTACGGCCGCGAGCACGTGACCGACACCGATTTCATCGGCAAGCGACTGCTGGAACTGGCCAAGGAGTACCGTGCCGAGAAGAACGCCGCCCCGGGTCAAGCCGGCGCCGGGCAGTAGGGGAGGATAGATAACCGTGTACGAGTTCTCCGAGAGAACCATTCATCTGAAGATCGACCATGAGAAGTGCAAGGAGTGCCAGACCAAGGCATGCGTTGAGGGTTGCGCCCAGTTCGACCGCGGGATTCTCAAGCTCGATGACGAAGGACTGCCCAGCGTCGAGCATCTGACCGAGGACGAGGTCAAACGCCGCGGAACTGAGTGTTTGGCCTGCGAATACGAGTGCTGGATGCGGGGCCTGAACGCGCTCTCTATCGACGTCCCGATCGTGGGGCTGCCCGAGTACCTCGAAAATCGCGGACTGGAATAGGGAGGCTTGGTTCAGGCATGGGCATTCTCATAGACAAGAGCACCAAGGTTGCGGTCCAGGGGATCACCGGCCGTGAGGGCTCCCTCCGCGCCCGCTACATGAAGGAATACGGCACCAATCTGGTGGGCGGCACCAGCCCCGGGAAGGCCGGGCAAGATGTGGACGGGATTCCCGTCTACAACACCCTGAAGGCACTGGTGGCCGAGCAGGGCGAGATCGACTTCAGCGTGCTGTTCATTCCCGGCCGGGCTTTGCTTCCGGCGGTAAAAGAGGCAATCGACGCTGGAGTCAAGAACGTGCTCCCGTGTGTGGAGAGCGTGCCGGTTCACGACATCATGCACATGATTGAGTACGCCAAGGAGAAGGGCACCCGCATCATCGGCCCCGGTTCCATAGGCATCATCAACCCGGGTCAAGCGGTCGTCGGTTGGCTGGGCGGCAACGTGGAATGGGCCAACAGCTTCTTCCGGAAGGGGTCTGTCGGCGTTTTCTCGCGCTCCGGCGGCCAGTCGGGAACCATCCCCTGGGTGCTCAACGAAGGCGGCTACGGGGTTAGCACCGTGGTCCATACCGGGACCGAGCCGGTGATCGGCACCTCCATGGCCGACCTGCTGCCCCTCTTCGAAGAAGACGAGGAGACCAAGGCGGTCGCCGTCTTCTCCGAGATCGGCGGCTCGCAGGAAGAGGAGTGCGCCGAGGTGATCGCGGCGGGCAAGTTCACCAAGCCCTTCGTGATCTACGTGGCCGGCGCCTGGGCTCCCGAAGGCCAGCGCTTCAGTCACGCATCGAGCATCGTCGAGCGGGGCCGCGGTTCCGCCCAGAGCAAGATGAAGGCCATCCGCGAATCGGGGCCCAACGGCTACGTGGCCGAGACGCCCAATGACATTCCGCGAGTGCTCGACGAAGTGCTCAACGGCAAGTAACAGCAGAAGTACCCGAAACGCCCCGGCAATCCGGGGCGTTTCGGTTTGTCCGTAAGGCCCCCACAGAGGGACAAGGAGGAGCAGCATGGCAGTAATGAGGTCCGTACTTTACGTGCCCGGGAACAACGAGGACATGGTGGGCAAAGCGCCGCGCAACCCCGCCGACATCATCACCATCGACATCGAGGACTCGGTTCCCCCCGCGGAGAAAGAGCACGCCCGCGAGGTGGCCAAGAAGAACCTCAAGGAAGTCGGTAAGAACGGCTCCGAGGTCTACGTTCGCCTGAACAACTGGGAAACCGAGATGACCGACGCCGACCTGGACGCCGTCGTCTGGGAGGGCCTGGACGGAGTGACCCTGGCCAAGACCGGCCATCCCGATCACGTGCGGCGCCTGGCCTATCGGCTTGAAGGCCTGGAGCGCGCCCGCGGCCTCGAGGTGGGCAGCATCAAGATAAGCCTGCTGCTCGAGACGGCCATGGGCATCATCCACGCTTATGAGTCCTGCAGCGCTTCGGACCGGGTAGTCTCGGCCATCTTCGGCGCTGTCGACTACACCAAGGACATGCGGGTCAAGTTGACTTCCGAAGCCGTTGAGCAGTTGTACGGCCGGTCGCACATGGGCGTGGCCGCTCGGGCTGCCGGTGTGGTGGCCATCGACGCTCCCTTCGTCGATTACAAGGACATGGAAGCGTTCAAGAAGAACGTGCAGGACGGCCGCCAGATGGGCTACGAGGGCCGGATGATCATCCACCCCAGCCAGGTCGAGATCTGCAACGAGATGTACGCTCCCGATCCTGCCGACGTCGAGTGGGCCGAAGGCGTGGTCGAGGCCTTCGAGGAAGCGATGAAGGAAGGCAAAGCCGCCATCAGCTACAAGAACAAGATGGTGGATACCCCCGTCTACCTGAACGCCAAGGACATCCTCTCCAGCCACAGGGAAATCCAGGCGAAGGAGCAGGAACGCGCGTAGCACCTCAGCTTGATTCGCCCTTCGGGACCGGCCGCTGCTTCCCCCGGGCGGCCGGTCCCGTTCATCAGTTTTTGCCGGGCCCGCTCCTGCAAACCCCGGCGACCCATCCCGCAAGCCCTACCGGAGGGACAGGAGTTAAATGAACACCCAGGAAAAAGCGCTCAAGCTGCACGAGGAGTGGGCCGGGAAGATCGAGGTCAAAAGCCGCGTTCCGGTCAACGACGCCGACGACCTTTCCCTGGCCTACACACCAGGCGTGGCCGAGCCCTGCCGGGAAATCGCCAAGAATCCCGAGCTCGTAGACGTCTACACCCGCCGCTGGAACATGGTGGCCGTGGTCTCCGACGGCTCCGCCGTCCTTGGCCTGGGCAACATCGGCGGCCGCGCCGCTCTTCCGGTGATGGAGGGCAAATCCGTGCTGTTCAAGGCCTTCGGGGGCGTGGACGCCTTTCCGATCTGCCTCGACACTCAGGACCCCGATGAGATCGTCCGTATCGTTCAGGCCATGGCTCCCACCTTCGGCGGGGTCAACCTGGAAGACATCAAGGCTCCGCAGTGTTTCTACATCGAGCGCAAGCTCAAAGAGACGATGGACATCCCCATCTTCCATGACGACCAGCACGGCACCGCCGTCGTGGTGCTCTCCGGCGTGATCAACGCCTGCAAGATCACCGACCGGGGCTTGGAGGATCTGCACGTGGTGGTGAACGGGGCCGGCGCCGCGGGCATCGCCTGCGCGAAGCTGATGCTGGATGCCGGAGTAAGAGACCTGATTCTCTGCGATTCCAAAGGTATAGTGTGCAGAGAACGGGACGATCTCAACGAAGAGAAGCGGGAGATGCTCGAGCGGACCAATAAGGACGACCGCTGCGGCTCCCTCGCCGACGCCATGGAAGGCGCCAACCTCTTCCTAGGGGTGTCCGTCAAGGACGCGGTGACTCCGCAGATGATTGAGAGCATGCAGAAAGACCCGATCATCTTCGCCATGGCCAATCCGGATCCCGAGATCCTGCCCGCGGAGGCCAAGAAGGCGGGGGCCGCCGTGGCCGGCACGGGCCGTAGCGACTTCGAGAACCAGGTGAACAACGTTCTCGGCTTCCCGGGGATCCTCCGTGGCGCTCTGGATGTCAAGGCGACCGACATCAACGAGGCCATGAAGCTGGCGTCCGCCCATGCGCTGGCCGAACTGGTCGGTGACCGCCTGAGTCGCGAGTTCGTCATACCCGAGGCCTTCGACGCGCGGGTGGCCCCCTCCGTCGCGGCCGCCGTCGCCAAGGCAGCCATCGACAGTGGCATCGCCCGCGACGAGAAGGATCCCGAGTGGGTCCGGCAGCACACCATTGACCTTGTCGGCAGTCAGAAATAGCTGAGGCGGCGGGGAAAGCTGAGGGGAGCTTCGATGATCGATCAATCCGTGATCCAAGAGTTGAAAGGGATCGTGGGGGAGGACAACGTCCTCCACAACAAGGCTGATCTCCAGACCTACGAGTACGACGCGTACCTGGAGAAGTCCCTTCCTGACGTGGTGGTCTTCGTGAGCTCCACCCAGGAAGTCTCGGACGTCGTCAAGGCCGCCAACCGAGCACAGGTTCCGTTTGTGGCCCGCGGGCGCGCCACCAACCTGAGCGGCGGCGTGCTGGCCATGAGGCAGGGAATCGTCATCGAGCTCGCGCGGATGGATCGGGTACTCGACATCGACATCGAGAATCAGCGCATGATCGTCGAACCCGCCATCTACAACCTCGAAGTCACCGGCGCCATCGACAATCTTGGGTACTACTACGCTCCCGACCCCGCGAGCGGCAAGGCATGCTCGATCGGCGGCAACGTTGGCGAGAATGCCGGCGGTCCCCACTGCTTCAAGTACGGCGTGACCTCCAACCACGTGCTGGGCATGGAAGTGGTGCTCCCGGACGGGGAGATCACCTGGCTGGGCGGCAAGGCCCTGGATGCGCCCGGCCTTGACCTGACCGGCGTATTTGTCGGCAGCGAGGGCACGCTCGGCATCGCCACCAAGCTCGTGCTTCGCATCCTGCACAAGCCCGAAGCGGTCAAAACGATGCTCGCCGTCTATGACAGCATCGACGACGCCTCTAACTCCGTGTCGGCCATCGTCTCGCACAAGATGGTGCCGGCGACCCTGGAGATGATGGACAACCTGGTGATCCAGGCGATCGAGCAGTCGATGGCCGCCGGCTTCCCGCTGGACGCCGCCGCCGTCCTGCTCATCGAACTCGACGGTCTCAAGGACGGCATGGAAGAGATGGCCGACAAGATCGTCGAGATCTGCAAGGAGAACAACGTCCGCGAGATCAAGGTGGCGACCTGCGAGGCCGAGCGGGCGGCTCTGTGGAAAGGCCGCAAGGGCGCTTTTGGAGCCATCGCCCGTCTCAGCCCGAACTACCTGGTTGCCGACGGCACCGTGCCCCGCACCAAGCTTCCCGAGACGCTGCGCATGTGCCGCGAGATCGGCGACAAGTACGGCCTGCGGGTGGCCAACGTGTTCCACGCTGGAGACGGCAATCTGCATCCTCTGATTTTGTTCGATAGCCGGAATCCCGAGGACAAGGAGAAGGTGCTGAAAGCCGGCATGGAGATGCTCCAGGTCTGCGCCGACATGGGCGGGACTGTGTCCGGCGAGCACGGCGTCGGCATCGAGAAGGCCGAAGCCATGTACATGGTCTACAACGAGAAGGATCTCCTGGCCCAGGAGTGGGTCAAGGACGCCTGGGATCCCCAGGACCTGGCCAACCCCGGCAAGATCCTGCCCCAGCGCCTGATCAAGCGGGAGGAAGCGCATGTCTCCTAAGACCGAGAGTTACACGGCCGCCCTGACCGGCATCGTCGGCAAGGACGCCGTGGAAGAGAAGCCGCAGGTGACGGTGGCGGACCAGTCCCCCTCCCTGCGGGTGCGTCCCAAAAGCGTCGACGAAGTGGGCAAGGTCCTCGCCTTCGCCAACGAGAACGGATTGGGGGTCATCCCCACCGGGTCGGGCACCAAGCTCGAGATGGGCAATCCCCCGGAGAAGTTCGATCTGCTGCTCGACCTGAGCGGCCTCGACCAGATCGTCGAGTATGACGCGGAGAATCTGACCATTGCCGCGCAGGCGGGGGTTCGGGTCAAAGATCTGGTGGAGCTCGTCGGCAAGGACGAGCTCTTCTTCCCGGTGGATCCGTCCTTCCCCGGCGAGGCCACTATTGGGGGTGTGGTCGCCACCAGCGACAACGGCCCCAAGCGCTTCCAGCACGGTAATCTGCGTGACGTGGTGCTGGGCGTCAAGGTGATGCTTCCCAATGGCGACCTGGTCAAGTTCGGCGGGCGCACCATCAAAAACGTGTCCGGCTATGACGTGACCAAGATGATGATCGGCTCCATGGGCATCCTGGGCGTGATCGTCGAAGCTACTTTCCGCCTGCTGCCCGAGCCCCAGCGCGAGGACGTCCTGGTACACGCCTTCCCCAAGCTGAGTGAAGCGACCAAGCTCGCCGGCGAAGTGTTGGATTCGGTGTTGGTTCCCTCCAGCCTTGAGTTGCTCTCGCCGGCTGCGCGCAAGTTGCTGAAGGGTGTAGCCTCCGACTTCGCTGTGGGTGAATATCTGCTGGTGGTTGGCCTGGAAGGCCATCCGGATGCGGTCGTGCGGCAGGAGCAGGACCTTACCAGCATGTGCGCCAATCTGGCCCCCAACCGCACCGCGTTGGTGCTCGGCGGGGACTATGTGGCGGAAGGCAAGGAGGCCTCCGAGCGTGAGGTCACCTGCCAGATTCACGACCACGGCGCGGCCTGCAACTGCGAGACGGTGACCGACCAGGCCACCGTCGACTCCCTGTGGGACGAGATCTATAATCTCGAGCGGACTGCCAAAGAAGCCGGCTTCGCGGTTTCGGCCAAGATCGCCGTTCCGCTGGCGCGGGTTTGGGAGATGGCCGCGGCCGCGGAGAAATCCGCCGCCGCCAACAGCGTCCAGATCGCCTACAAGGTCAGCGCGGGCAACGGCCTGCTCAACCTCTATCTGCAGGGCGACAACGAAAAGGTCCTCGCCGTCCTCGAAGACCTGCGCACCCTGGCGCAGAAGCGTGAAGGCAGCCTGGTACTCAAGTCTGGCCCGTTGTTCAACGGCAGCTTCGACGTCTGGGGCGAGCCGCAGGGGACCCACGTACCGCTGATCAAGGCCATCAAGGCCAAGTACGATCCCAACGGCGTTCTCAATGTCGGCCGCTATGTGGGCCGGATCTAGGCCCGGGTCGAGTGTGCTTTCCGCGATGAGAAGGGGCGATGCATGAGTACGGATGTAACCAAGATAGAGGAGTTCCTGCCTCTCTATGATGAGGTGGCCAAGTGCGGCAAGTGTGGCTTTTGTCAGCCCACCTGCCCGGTCTACCGGGCCACCGGCAAGGAGTCTTACGTAGCGCGGGGCAAGAACGCTCTGTTCCGCAACCTGATCGAAGGCGAGACGGTGATGGAGGCCGATCTCAAAGAAGCCTTCGAGAACTGCCTGCTGTGCCGTGCCTGCACCGCCAACTGCTTCCCCGCGGTCAAGACGGACCAGTTGGTCGTGGCCTTCCGCGAGTCCTACGCGCAGCGGTTCGGGCGCTCGACCATCCAGCGTTGGATCTTCCGCAACTTCCTGCCCTATCCCGACCGGATGGCCCGCGTCATTGGCCTGGCCTGGCTGAGCAAGCGGATGGGCATGGCCGACCTGGCCAAGAAAATAGGCATCGTGGGAATGATCAACCCCAAGCTCGAAACGGCTATGGAGCTGCGGGACGAGGTGCCCTCGAGCTTCCTGCGCGACCGTACCAAGAACACCGACCTCACCGCCAAGGGCGAGACCAAGTACAAGGTGGGCTACTGGGTATCCTGCGGCTATAACTACATGCTTCCCGAGGTCGGCGAGGCGACCATTAACGTCCTGCGCCACAACGGTGCCGACGTAGAGGTCCTGGGCAACAACTGCTGCGGCCTGCCGGTCTACGGCTATGGTGACGTCGATGGCGCGCGCAATCTGGCCAAGAAGAACATCGATATCCTGGGTGATCTCGACCAGTACGATTACATCGTCTCCGAGTGCGGGAGCTGCTCGGGCCATCTCAAAGAGTACGGCGAGTTGTTGGCGGCCGATCCCGAGTACTCGATGCGGGCCGAGCGTCTGCTGGCCAAGGTGCGGTCCTTCAGCGAACTGCTGGTGGAGATCGACGCCGAGAAACCCTTGGGCGAAATCCAGGCAAGCGTGACCTACCACGATCCCTGTCACATGACGACCCGTTATCAGGGCATCGTGACTCAACCGCGGGAATTGATCAAGAATGTTCCCGGCGTGGAGTTCCGGGAGATGACCGAATCGGACTGGTGCTGTGGTGCCGCTGGCTCCTACAACATCATGCATAACGACGTCTCCATGAAGGTGCTCGAACGCAAGATGGGCAATGTGGCCAAGACCGAGGCCGAGATCGTCGTGACCGAGTGCCCGTCCTGCATCATGCAGCTGTCTCTCGGTGCCAAGCGCCAGGGCATGGAAAACACCAAGGTCATGAATGTGTCGCAGTTGCTGGACGAATCCTATCGGCAGGCGGATAACTAGGGCTGCTCGGTAAACGGATCTCAGCTCGTTTTCCCTGTAACAAGAGGATGAGCTGAAATTCAGCAATCAAGCTGTATTAGGAATGCCCGAGGATAACAACTCTCGGGGCATTTTCTCTTTGCCAGAAAGCCATCGAGAAAGGTCTGACCATTACTGCCGACGCTCGTTGTTCCTTTTTCCACTCCGCCTAGTTTTATTGCTCATGGCGTGCTTGTCCTGGGCATGCGTTTGGCTTGTGTTCGGGCAAACTCCTTGGTAGTGTCATACCATTATTTGAGGAAATAGAAGAGGAGAAAGGGGGGATGTCCATCGTACAGGCCGTCCGTCCAAAGAGGGGAATCCCGCCCAGGGGAGGTCCCTCACGCATAAGCCGTACGCGCTGTTCCGGCCTTGCCACGAAGGAAGTCAATCCTCGGCGACGAATGGCGAGGACAGAGTCGGAAGTGCGGTGGCATGTTATTTATCGGGGGTCGATCCCCGAACTGCCACGGCTGACAAAAGGGAGGTAGGTGTATGGAAGTACTCAAGATTCTCGTGCCCACCGGTTTGGACAAGGATTCCGACAAAGGACTGGTCAGGGCCGCCGAGTACGCCGCCGTCTTCGGCGCCGAGATCGTAATCGCACATGTGGTGCGGTATCTGAACAACTTCGGGGTCTTCATGCCCGAGTGGATCGACAGCGACAAGCTCGAGAAGCACACTCAGGAGCGTGCGGAGGTGGAGCTCGCTCGCGCCTGCGAGATCTGTGCCATGCAGGGCGTGAAAGTCGATTCGATCGTGAAGTACGATAACGATATCGACGATGGGATCGTGTCCGCCGCCAAAGACACCGGTGCCGATCTGATCGTCATGACCCGTCACGGGCGCACCGCCGGTCACGTCGTGGGCAAGGCCCCATGCGACGTGCTGGTGCTCAAGTAGCAGACCCTCCGACGTTTTAATCCTAAGGAGGACGTTCATTGGAAGCATTACTCGCATTAACTCCTATCGCGACGATTTTTCTCCTGCTGGTGGTCTTCCGCTGGCCGGCGACTCGCGCGATGCCCCTGTCCTGGATCATCACCGGTGCGGTCGGCCTGACCTACTGGGAGATGTCCTTCAACCGCTTCCTGTCTGCTTCATTGCAGGGAGTAATCATTGCCTTTACCCTGTTGTACATTGTTTTCGGCGCCATCCTCGTACTGAACACCGTTCGCCACAGCGGCGCCGTCAACACTATTCGGGAAACCTTCCGGGGCATCACTCTCGACCGCCGCATCCAGGTCATCATCATCGCCTGGCTGTTCGGTAGCTTTATCGAAGGTGCCTCCGGCTTCGGTACCCCGGCCGCCGTGGCCGCGCCGCTGCTCGTGGTTGTGGGCTTCCCGGCCTTTGCCGCCGTCATGGTTACCCTGATCATCCAGTCCACTCCGGTGACCTTCGGCGCCGTCGGTACCCCGATCATGGTCGGCATCAAGACCGGTCTCGGTGGTAACGACCTCGTGGACCAGTTCCTCATAGCGAACGGCCACGACGTGGCCGAAGCCGGCCTGGTTCCCCTGAGCTACCTGGAAGTGATGGGCCAAACTGCCGCCAGCTTCCACGCCATCGCCGGTCTCGGTATCCCCTTGATCATCGCCGCCTTCCTGACCCGCTTCTTCGGCGAGGAGAAATCGTTCAAGAAGGGCCTGGAAGTATGGCCGTTCGCCCTCTTCGCGGCGCTGGCCTTCATCGTGCCCTACCTGGCCGTGGCCTTCCTGATCGGCCCCGAGTTCCCGTCCCTCTTGGGCGGCCTCATCGGTTTGGCTATCGTGGTGCCCGCGGCCCGCGCCGGCTTCCTGGTGCCGAAGGGAGACGATGTATGGGACTTCCCTCCGCGTTCCACTTGGGATCCCGAGTGGCTGGGTGTCTACCAGCAGTCTGAACTCGAAGAGGAAGAGACCGAGGCGCACATCGGCACCATTGCCGCTTGGTCGCCCTACGTTATCGTGGCCGCTCTGTTGGTCGGCAGCCGTCTGGATTTCCTGCCCTTCAAAGACTGGATCACGGCGGAGTCGGTGACCACTGCCTTCACCAACATCCTCGACGAGGAAGGGATCAGTGCCAGCATCCAGTGGCTCTACCTGCCTGGGTTCATGTTCTTCCTCACCTCGCTGGCCGCTTTCTTCATCTACCGCATGTCGGTCAGCCAGTACGTCGGGGCTTGGAGCGAGACCGCCAAGACCATGCTCACCGTGAGCATCGCCCTCGGTTTCGCCGTGCCCACCGTCCGGGTGTTCATCGCCTCGGGCGTAAACGACGCTGGGCTGGAGAGCATGCCTATCGAGTTGGCCAACTTCGTGGCGGACATTGCCGGTTCTTCCTGGCCCGCGTTCGCCGGCCTGATTGGCGCCCTGGGCGCTTTCATCGCCGGTTCCAACACGGTGTCCAACATGATGTTCTCGCTGTTCCAATTCGGTGTTGCTGAGAACGTCGGCATCAGCCCGACCCTGGTCGTCGGCCTTCAGGCCGTCGGCGCCGCGGCCGGAAACATGATCTGCGTGCACAACGTGGTCGCTGCTTCCGCTACGGTCGGCCTGGTGGGTAAGGAAGGTCTGCTCATCCGGAAGACCATCTGGCCGATGTTCTACTACTTGGTCGTCATCGGTACCGCAGGTCTGATCGCGATCTACGTTCTGGATATGGCTCCCGTCTAAAACCGGGGAAGTACTCTCCAGATTCATCGGCCGGCCGGGCGCAATGCCCGGCCGGCCTTTTTTCGTTGCCGCCATGGTGGATGGCGACGAGAGCCTCGGGTGGCGGGCGCCTAGTCTATCTGGGGAAGTCGAGCGGCGCTTCGCTGCGCCACCCGGCCGAAGAGGTGGGCCGTGGTCAAGACGGACCAGTAGAGCGTGAAGGCGGCGAGCATAAAGGCAGCGAGGCCGAGCAGCGAGCCCCCGGTCCGCGTGATGTTGAGCGCGGCAGCCATGCCCAGACCGCCAAAGGTCCAGGCGAACATGGTGACGAGCCAGGCGGCCAGGTAGTCGCGGAAGGTGCGGCGGATCAACTCGAGGTGCTTGTCGAAGCGGTACAGGCTGATCAGGCTGCCCGTCTCCAGGTAGAGGATCAGTCCTGCAGGCAGGAAGAGGTAGACCAGGACGCTCCAGAGCAGCGCCGGCGAGGTCAGGCCCAGTCCGCCATCGAGCCGATTGAGCAGCGCAAGGGGAAGGTTGTAGGTGAACCAGGCCAGCCAGAAGACCATCCCTTTTATCGCCAGATCGCCGAACCGCTCCCAGCGGGGCAACCGCTCGTTGCCGTGGGAAACCCGGCAGAGCACGCGAAGGGGGTAGCCGGCGGCGGGTACCCAGCCGATTGCCGGGATGAATAGCAGCAGCGCACCGAACAGATGGCGCTTGATCCCCTCCGGATCGTGCATCATGTAGTTGAGCGAGCGGGCCACCGTCACCTGAGCGGGGCGCTCATCCAATTCAGACATTCGTCGCTTCGACGTCGCGCTCGGCATAAACGGATCCGTAGAGATGGGCCATGACCAGGGACGCCCAGAAGAAGGTGAAAACGATCCCCAGCACCAGCAGGATGAAGCCGAAGAGGGACAGGAACCAGGCGACCAGCGAGAGCACCAGCGCGATCACGTAGTTGTTGAGGTTGCGCTGGATGAAGCTGAAGATCTCGGAGAAGTCGAAGAAAGCGCCAAAGTTGTCGGTGACGGCAAAGCGGATCAGGGCCGCCGGCAGCACCACGAAAACCACGAGGCCCCAGAGTGATCCCAGGGCGTTGAAGTCGTTGCCCCCGCCCAAGAGAAAGCCGGGCAGTTGATAGATGAGCGAGCCCGCCCAGGCGATCAATCCTTTGACCAGCAGATCGCCGAAGTCAGTCCACTCGGGCAGCTTCTCGCCGCCGAGCGAGACCTCACGCAGCGTGCGGATGAAGTAGCCGCCCACGAGCGCCCAGCCGATGATTGGCACGAACAGCAGCAGTCCGCCGATCAATATCTTGCCCAGGCCTCCCGGCTGTTGGATCATGTAGACGAAGGCTCTTCCCACGTTCATTGCTCTCCTTCTTTAGACGTCGCGTCGCCCGGCGAGGGCCCGGCTCAAAGTGACTTCGTCGGCGTACTCCAGGTCCCCACCCATGGGCAGACCGGCTGCCGGCCGGGTCACCCGCAGTTTGCCGGCCCCCACCTCGGGACGAAGCTCCTCGGCTATATAGAGGGCAGTGGCCTCCCCGGACATGGTGGGATTGGTGGCCACGATCACCTCGCGCACGTCCTCCTCGCGCACGCGCCGGAAGAGCTCCTCCATCCGCAGCCGGTCGGGACCGACTCCGTCGATGGGAGAGAGGGCTCCGCCCAAGACGTGATAGCGGCCGCGGTACTCGTGCGTCCTCTCGACGGAGATGATGTCGGAGGGCTCCTCCACCACGCAGATCAGGCCGGGATCGCGCCGGGGATCGCGGCAGAGCTCGCATTCCTCTTCCTCGGTGAGGTTGAAGCACTTCCGGCAGAAACCGATCCGCTCCTTGGCTTCCTCCAGAGCCCGGGCGAGAGGCAGCACGTCTTCCGGCGGTAGCCGCAGCAGGTGGAAGGTGAGGCGTTGAGCGGTCTTGGGGCCGATCCCGGGCAGCTTCGAGAGCTCGTCGATCAATCTCTGTATGGGGGGGCTGAACAGCGTCTACCGTGCCTGACCGTGGCGGCTCCTCGAGCGGCCGCCACCGACAAATTCCGGCGTCATGGATTTGCGCGCGGGCGCTAGAACGGGAGGCCGCCCAGGCCGCCCATGTCGCCCAGTCCAGGAATCCCGCCCATGCCCTGAGTGATGCCGCCCATCTTCTTGTTGGCGAGGTCCTGGGCCATGCGCATGCCCTCGTTGACCGCTGCGAGCACCATGTCCTCCAGCATCTCGACATCCTCGGGATCCACCGCGTCCGGGTCGATGGTGATCCGCTTGATCTCGAGGGCGCCCGTGACCTCCACGGTGACCATCCCGCCTCCGGCTGACGACTCGACGGATTCGGCGGCCAGTTCCTCTTGCGCCTTCGCCATATCGGCCTGCATCTGCTGTACTTGCTTGAGCATCTTCTGCATGTTGGGCTTCATGTCGTTCTCTCCTAGCGCCGGAAGCACTTACTCTGCTACTGCTGGTCTTCCTCGATGGGCCGCGCGTCGAACTCCTGTTGCAGCGCCTTCAGGATCTCTTCTTGGCTCAGGAGTCTAGCATCCTCTTCTCCGGCTTCCTGCTTGGCCGAACCGCCGCTAACCCGTGTGCTCAGGGCCAACTCGCGCCCGGTGAGCTCGCGGAGCAGTTGCACCACGAAGGCCCGGTTGTCGGCGCGTTCCAGCTGGCTGGCCTGAAAGGCCATTCCCGCGGAGAAGCCGATCACCAGGCGGTTTCCATCGAGCGTCTCGGGCCGTCCCTCGGCCAGGATGGCGTGGAGCGCCACCCTGCGGTTCTTGACGCTGCTGAGCAGGATGGGCCAGGCCCGCCTGAGATTCTCGAGGTTCGCTTCCACGTGAGGATCGTGATCCAGCCCGGGCATGCGGGCCAAATGGCTCTCCTCGGCAGGCGTCGCGCTGGGCTCGGGCCGCTCGGGGGTCTCCGCGGTGGCTTCCGGGCGCTCTTGGGTGGACGGAGTGGAGGCGCCTCCCGCAGCTTCTTGCGGATGGGCGTGTCCCTCTTTGGCTGGACGAGCCTCCGGCCGCCGGGACTCCTCGGAGCCGTTGCCGCCGGTTGTGCCTCGGTGCTGGGTGCGTTCGAGACGCTCCAGTCTTGCGGTCAGCGCCCGGAGCGAGGATTCCGCCTCGGGATGCGTGAGCTTGATAAGAATCAGCTCGAGTTCCAGCCGAGGATCCCCACCCTGGCGAACGGCCCGCTGGGCCTCGCTCAGCAGGTCGACGAAGCTCACCAGGCGCGAGGGCGAGATTCGGTTGGCCTGGCTCTTCAGGCCTTCCACGTGCTCGTCGCTCGTGCCGATGCTGTCTGGCGGATCCTGGGTGTGCTGCACGACGTAGAGGTCCCGCAAATGCCCCAGCAGGTCTTTCACGAACTGGTTGAGGTCGTAGCCGCTCTGAACCAGGCGCTCGACAAAGAGCAACGCGCCCTTGGTGTCGAAGGCGTCCACGGTGTCCACCAACTCGAAGAGCAGATCCTGCTCGGCCACACCCAGCATGGCGAGCGCATCCTGAAGGGAGATCTTCCCCTCGCAGTAGGAGCTTAGCTGGTCGAGGATGCCGAGGGCGTCGCGAAAGCTGCCGGCGGCAGCGCGGGATATCACCGAGAGCGTGCTCTCGGTAACGTCGATGTTCTCGGTCGCCGCGACTCCCTTCAGCACCGATGTGATTTCGGCCAGAGCGGGCCGGCGAAAGTCGAAGCGCTGGCAACGGGAGAGGATGGTGGGCAACACCTTGTGAGGCTCGGTGGTGGCCAGCACGAAGACCACGTGCGGAGGCGGCTCCTCCAGCATCTTGAGCAGGGCATTGAAGGCCTCGGTCGTCAGCATGTGGACCTCGTCCACGATGTAGATCTTCATCCGTCCCTCGACCGGAGCGAACTGCACCCGGTCGCGGATATCCCGGATCTCGTCGATCCCGCGGTTGGAGGCGGCGTCGATTTCGAGGACGTCCATGAAGGAACCCCGGCGGATGGCCTTGCAGTGGGGACAGGTTCCGTCGGGATCGGGGGTGGCCTTGCCGTGACCCGACTCACAATTGAGCGCCATGGCGAGGATCTTCGCTGTCGAGGTCTTGCCGGTGCCTCGCGGCCCCGCGAAAAGGTAGGCGTGGCTCACCCGGTCCTGCCGAATGGCGTTGGTCAGTGTGCGGGTGACGTGGCCCTGGCCGACGACATCGTCGAAGCCGAGCGGGCGATACTTGCGGTACAGGGAGACCGGCATAGCCTGCGATCCTCCGAAGACGTCTTCCCAGGAACGGCCCGCAGGCCGAAAGGTCAAGAAAAGCCGTGCGCCCCCACCATCGAAGACAAGGTTCCGAGTGCCCACCGGTAGCCAACTCGGGCCAGGCCACCCCACGGCACATGAAAGGGTCCGCTTAGAGCTGCTACCTTCCGGTCCTGACCCGGTTCGCGGATTTTCATTGCGTGGGACCTGGCCGTCAGCGCCACTTTCCGGCAGCTAGCCTCACAGCCTCGCTCCTCAGGTGGGGATTCGGTCCCGCTATAGCGGATTGCGGGTGCAGGGCACCGCTACCTCCCCACCTAGCACGGCTTGGCGAGTATACCAGCCACCCCTCGGTCTGACCGCTTCCCCGGGTGGTCTTCCGCGCAAGAAATCAGGCGGTTGACGGCCCCACGTGGGGGGAATCTTATCAACGCTTCAGCAAGAGAAGCTATGCCGCTGGTGGCAGATGGAGGTTCTCCGATGGCGCATGCAGTTTCCTGGTTCGAGATTCCGGCGACGGACTTCGAACGGGCCAAGACGTTCTACGAAAAGATCTTCGGCTTTAAATTGGAGGCGGTGGATACGCCCGTGAGCCAGGTTGCCATGTTCCCCTCTAAATGGCAGGAAGGCGAGATCGGCGGTTCGATCACCGCGGGGGAGGGCTACCGACCGACCGCCGATGGGTCGGTGCTCTACCTGAACGCGGGAGGCGATCTGGATGGGATTCTGGAGCGGGTTGCGGAGGCCGGAGGCCAGGTTGTCCTGCCTAAGACTCGAGTCGAGATGACCGATACCGGGGAAATGGCGCTCTTCATGGACTCGGAGGGCAATCGCATCGGACTGTACTCCGTTTGAGACTGCGCTCAGGCAAGAATGACACTGTGTTTTGGCCAAGAATGGGGGTGCGCTCAGGGCAAGAATGGCGGTGGCCCGAAGCCTGCGCAGGCTTCGGGCCACCGATTCAAAGATCTAAAGGCGGAGAGGGAGGGATTCGAACCCTCGAGACGGGTTACCCCCGCCTACACGATTTCCAGTCGTGCTCCTTCGGCCAACTCGGACACCTCTCCCGCGAGGCAGGATTATAACAGTTGGCGCCACGGCTCCCTACCAGGGTGGGGTGGGCTGTCCGCCGACCAGGAGCCCCCAGATCAGGAGCGCCAAGCCGCCCAGCGCCGTTCCGGGAACCACCAGCAATCCCACTGGGTCGTGGAACAGGTCGCGCGCCGGGAGCACCCAGAAGGCAACGCCCGCGAGCAACCCGCTGCCAATGATGGCCGGCACGAGTTGACCGCCTTCGACTCCGAGGAAGAGAACCACCACCCCGTAAGTAATGACTGAACCGAGCCCCAGGAACATCCGTTCCCCTCCGAACACTCGGTAGGAAGAGCCCATGCCCAGGAAGATGATCAGGATGCTCATCATAAGGAAGCCTGCGCCGAGCAGCCAATGACCCAGATCCTCGTGCATGAAGCGGAGCAGTTCGCCGAACTCGCCGTTCGCCACCACGTCCGGCATGTGCGTTTGCAGCAGGTCGGCGGCTGCGTGGCTGCCCTGGCCCAAAAGGGCAATGCCCAGACCCAGCCAGAACATCCAGGACCAGGGACTCGAGGTGAGGGTATAGGTGTTGAGCGATCCGTAGTTGGACTGCACCACCGCCAGGAAGAGGCGGATGAAGGCGAAAGCAGTCAATGCCGGGACGACGGTGAGGAGAAGGAGATCGAAGAGCCCCACCGGCCAGGAGCTCCCGACCTCGGGCCCTACCGCGCGGAGCAGATGGATTAGTTCCCATAGCGCGATGGAGCCCAGGAGCCAGCGTACGCTGCCGTCGACAGGGGCTGCGGAGCGGCCAACGCTCATCGGGCAAAGTGGGGTGGGAGGGGCACGGGCATCACGACCGGACCATTCTATCGATTCGGGGTGCAGACCTCTAGGCGGTCTCCACGTTGATGAAATCGGTGTGGCCCGGGACGTTCGGGCGGGTGCCGCCCGTGACGATTACCAGATCCCCGGTGCGCAGGAGCCGGGCGCCCACCGCGGCCTGGACCGCTCCGCGCGTGGTCGAGTCGGTGTCCTGGGCCCGGGCCTGGAGCAGGGGGGTGACCCCCCATTCCAGGGTCAGCTGCCGCTGAACGGTGGTATCTGGGGTGGTGGCGATAATCGGGGCGTCGGGGCGAAAACGCGACACCTGTCGCGCCGTCGCCCCCGAGGTCGTGGGAGTGACGATGGCCATGGCTCCGAGGTTCTCGGAGAGGTGCGTAGCCGCGTGGCTTATGGCCTCTGTGATGCCCTCGCCGGTGGAAGGCAGACGCTCGGGCGGTTCCTTGCTCAGCAGTTCGCCGACAGAGAAGTCCCGATACGCCCAGAGGTGGTCCTCGGCGTGACGAGCGATACGGTCCATCGTCCTCACCGTGTCGACCGGATAGTGCCCCACGGCGGTCTCGCCCGAGAGCATGATCACGGCGGTGCCGTCGTAGACCGCGTTGGCCACGTCGGAGGCTTCGGCGCGCGTGGGGGTAGGGCTCGTGGTCATGCTTTCCAGCATCTGCGTCGCCGTGATCACCGTGCGCCCTTGGATGATGCTCTTTCGGATGATCTCCTTCTGGTGGTGGGGGACCTCTTCGGGCGGGATCTCCACGCCCAGATCCCCGCGGGCGATCATCACGCCGTCCGAGGCCTGGATGATCTCATCGACATGCTCCAGAGCTTCCCGCTTCTCGATCTTCGAGATGACCCGAGCTCGGCCCCCCAGTTTCTCCAGTTCCAGGCGGAGTAGGCGGACGTCGTATGCGGTGCGGACGAAGGAGAGGGCAACGAAGTCGACGCCCAGTTCGGTCCCAAATGCCAAATCTTCCAGGTCTTTGGGAGTCATGGAGTCCACGTCCAGAGAGACCCCGGGCACGTTGACCCCGGCCCGGTCGGTCACCACGCCGCCCGCCTCGATGTTGGCGCGGATGTGGTTGGTCTCCACGTCCTGAATCCGCAGGCGTACGGAACCATCTTTGAGCAGCAACAGGTCGCCGGGCGTGACGAAACGGGAGAGCTCTGGATAGCTGAAGGGAAGATGCTCGACATCGCCCGGCCGGCCGTCGTCCGCCACCAGGGTGGTGCGCCCTCCGGTCGGCAATTCTAGGCGACCGTCTTCGAAGGTACCCAGCCGGATCTTGGGCCCCTGCAGGTCCTGGATCACTGCGACTGGACGGCCCAGGCCGTCGCTCACCCGGCGGACGGACTCTATTTGGCGGGCATGGTCTTCGTGCGTACCGTGGCTGAAGTTGAGCCGCACCGCATCGACGCCGGCCAGCAGCAGCTTCTCGAGGACCGCGTCCTCGGAGGTGGCCGGCCCCAGCGTCGCGATGATCTTGGTACGGCGCTGTCTGAGTTTGGCTGGGATCACTGACGTTTCTTTCCTTTGTCTCGGGCAGTCGCTGCACCGCCCACTCCTCGCCGCGCCCCCAGAATACCAGTCGCGGAGCCTCCCCCGGCCGGTCGGGGGGCCTTCTCTGCCCGGTCCCGTGGCCTTCTCCGGGACGGCTTCGGTATAGTCGGGGCTGACCGTTACGTCCAGAGAAGGGACCAGAAGAATGCTCAAAGAGCCGCTCGAGGTTCGCGTCGCGCTCATAGCCCTCGCGTTCGTGGTGGGTGGTTTCCTGGTGGGGGTGGTGGTCGGCCGCCTTCTCCTCGCCCGTCTGGACCGGCTGGCCTGCCGGGTGGACTGGGAGTGGTGCCATGTACTCGTGCGGTCGCTGCGCGGAATGCCGGCCCTCTGGGTCACGCTCATCGGCATATACGCCGCCGCTATCACCCTGCCTCTGGAAGACAGCGTGTACAACGGCGTTGAGCGGGTCGTGGTCGTGCTGGCCGTCCTCTCGGTCACCTGGGCGCTCGCGCGGCTGACTGCAGGATTGGTGAACGTCTACACTATGCGGGCCGGACTGGTTCCCTCCACCTCGATCTTCACCAATTTGGCCGCGGCGTTGGTTTTCGTACTGGGGCTGCTGATTGCGCTGCAGTATTTGGGGATCGCCATCACACCCGTGCTCACCGCCCTGGGCGTCGGGGGCCTCGCCGTGGCGCTCGCCCTTCAGGACACCCTCTCCAACCTGTTCGCCGGCTTTCATCTCATCGCCTCGGGTCAGGTTAACCCCGGGGACTACGTGAAGCTCGAATCGGGCGAAGAGGGTTACGTGGTCGATATCACCTGGAGAAACACGACGATCCGGGAACTCGCCAACAACATGATCGTGGTGCCCAACTCGCGGCTGGCAAGCGTCAATTTCACCAACTTCGACCGGCCCGAGAAGGAAACCTCCCTGCTCATTCCCCTAGGAGTGGGTTATAGGAGCGACCTCGACCGCGTCGAGGAGGTCACGCTGGAAGTCGCCAGGGAGCTTCTCGGCGAGGCGGAGGGGGGAGAGCCTTCCTTCGAGCCGCTGATCCGCTTCCACACCTTCGGGGATTCCAGCATCGACTTCACTGTGGTCCTGCGGGTGCGTGAGTTCGTGGACGGCTACTTGGTGAAGCACGAGTTCGTCAAACGGGTCAAGCGGCGTTACGACATGGAGGGGATCGAGATTCCCTTTCCCATCCGCACCGTGGATCTGCGGCGCGCCGACCTTTCGGTCAGAATGGACGGCAACGGGGGCGAGGACTCCAAGGCCCAGAGCCTCGGGGATGCCCAGTCTGCCCCCGACCTCCCCCAGCCCCCGAGCTAGATGGAGCGCCCCGCCCAGACGTAGAGCAGCGCCACGCCGATCAGTATCACGGCCCAGAAGATCACCCAGAACAGATAACCCCGGCTGCCCCTGCGGCCCATCTGGCCTTCGACCTCTGTCATTCGCTGATGGCGGTGGTCTTCGACGTCGTAGCCCTCGTCGGCTTCCCGGCGCTGCTCGTCTTCGCTGCGTCCTGAATCAACCATGCGTGCCCCCTAGTCGTTTCTGATCCTGGCGTGCGGCCATGGGCGCACCTCCTTGATCTCAAGCACGGTGATGCCCTCTTGTCGGCCGGGACGAACCTGGCGCTGAGTCACGGATAGCTTTCCTAGGGAGGCAACCGGGAAACGTCAGAGAGAGCCACGACGAATCGCCTGCTCCGAAAGGTAATTGTGCATCAACTGCACGGCGATAGCGCCCTCCCCCGCCGCCGCTGCCACCCGCTTGATTGAGCCCGCACGGACGTCGCCTATGGCGAAGACACCCGGGACGCTGGTCTCGTAGCGCAAGGGCCGGCGGGGCAACGGCCAGGGAAGGGGTGGGGTGCGGACCGTGGCCGCCCAGGGCCCCGTCAGCAGGTATCCGCGGTCGTTACGCGCCAGAGTCTCCGTGAGCCAGTCGGTATGGGGAACCGCCCCTATCAGTACGAACAATGCGGATGCCGGCACGGTCTCCTCGTGATCGGTGCGTGAATTCCGCAGGGAGAGCGCCTCCAGATGGCCCTTTCCCGCACCCCCCGCCGCTTCGGTGTGGGTGAGCACGCGGATGTTAGGAGTGTCGGCGATCTCGCGAACCAGGTATTCGGACATGCTTTTCGATAGACCGCCTCCCCGCACGAGGATGGTGACTTTCTCGGCAAAACGGGCGAGGAAGAGGGCCGATTGGCCGGCCGAGTTGCCGGCTCCCACCAAGTACACCTGTTGTCCATCCATTGCCCGGGCCTCGGAACGGCCGGCGCCATAGAAGACGCCGGCACCGAGGAAGGCTTCCAGGCTGGTCACGCCGAGGCGCCGATAGCGCACGCCCGTGGCGATGACGACCGACCTGGCGAGGAGCTCACTGTTGTCCGAGAGCAGCAGCCTTTTGAGTCCGTCCGCCTTGGTGCGAAGTTCTACGACCTCGCGCATGAGGATGAATTCGGCACCGAACAACCAGGCCTGCTGATAGGCGCGTTCGGCCAGTTCGTTTCCGCTGATCCCGCGAGGAAAGCCCAGATAGTTGCGGATCAGCGAACTGGTGCCTGCCTGACCGCCGAAGGCTTCTCGCTCGACGATCAGGACCCGGAGGCCTTCCGAGGCGGCATAGACCGCGGCGCTAAGACCCGCGGGCCCACCGCCGACGATGACCACGTCCAATGGCTCGCCGCCCAGGTGGGGCCGAGCGGTGAATTGATCGGCGATTTGCGTCATGCTAGGCGCGTTGAGCACTCGGCCGTCGTAGAGGATCACCACCGGGAAGGGCCCTTCCTCCTGGCCGTGCGCCTCCAGCAAGTTCCGGCCCTGGACCGAGTGCTGGTCGTAGAAGCCGTAGCCCACGGCGTTTCGGTCAAGCAGGTCTCGCAGTTGATGAGAAGCGGGTGCCCAGCGCTCGCCCACGATCTTCACGGTTTCCAGGGGCTCGTGACCGCGGCTCCATTCTTCCAGCAGATCGGTGATCAGGCGGTGAAAGGCCTCGTCCCTTTCGCGAATAACCTTGACCAAGTAGCCCTCGATTCGGCCTAGAGCCATCGCGCGGAGGATGGGCTCTGCCACGGAAGAATCCCCCATCTCCACCAGCAAGGCCCGCTTGGTCTCGCGAAAGAGGGCGTGGATTCGAGACAGGAACTCGACGCCGTTCATCTCGGCCATCCACTGAGCGGCCATGACCAGGGCGATTTCCTGGCCGTCCCCGCCCATGGACTCGAGTGCCTGCAGGGCCGACCAGGGTGCGTTGTATGCGAGGATCTGGTAATCGGTGCCGTAGCGGGTCTCGAGCCGGCGTTTGAGCCGCTCGAGCCATTCGGAATCATCGTCCACCAAGACAATGGCGGGACGGCTTTGATCCCGCGGCGGGAAAGCTTGGGTTTTGGCCTCGCGACGATGTCCGGGTCGCTCGTCAGGCGCCATCTTAGCCGACTCCTCTTGCCGCCAGACCGCCTTCTTTGTCTAGGAGTTTCTTCACCTGGGCCAGATCGGTCACAAACTCCTCGCGTGCTCTTCGCCGGTCGGCGGGGTCCTCGCGGTCTTCGCGATCGCCGGGTTGCTCACCGATGAGCATTAGCCGGGCCGACCGGTGGCCGTCTCCAAAAACCGCCTGCGATGCGCACTCCCAGAGGGCGCAGCTGCGGCAGCCCTGCGCGGCCGCGCGCAGTAGCTTCGTGGCTCTCAAGGGGCCCCGTGGATCGAGATCAGGCACTGGGCTTTGGTCGGCACCTTCCGGCATGTCGCGTGTCTACCCGGCGGGCTGCCGAGAGGAACAGGAATTCTTCCGGCAGGACGTGCTCGGAGATTCGCTCGATGGTTGCCGATCAGGCCCGCAGATACAGGCTGCCTGAGGTGAAGGTCTTCGACCTGGAACTCGCAGAAACCAAGGTGACCTTGTCCTTCCGCCGCATGAGCGACGAGCGCGAATAGCCCCTTTCAGAGGTAGCGGACCTCCTCCTCCAGCTCGATCTCGAAGCGGTCCCTTACCAACTCCTTGACCTGTCTTGCCAACCGCTTGACCTCGTTGCCGGTGGCGCCGCCCTCATTCAGCAGGAAGTTGCAGTGGTGCGCGGAAACCACGGCTCCCCCGACCCGCAGGCCCTTCCCCCCGGCCTCCTCGATCAAGCGGCCGGCCGGAATGCGGTTGAAGGTGATCCAGGCGGAGAGGCGCGCTCTGACTTCCGGCTCGATTAGGTCGGCTTCCACGTTCTTGAAGTAGGAGCCGCAGCTGGCGCCGGCCGGATGCTTGCCCGCGCGGGCGGCCAGAGTTTCTTCCATGGCGGAAGTGATCTCGCCGGGCGAAGCGGGCGTCAGCCGCAGAAGCGCTGTGGCGATCACTCCGGTAAGCTCCCCTCGTTTGAAAGCGCCGCCGCGGTAGCTAAAAGCGAGTTCGTCCGGGTCGGCGTTTCGCTCGCGGCAACCCGGATCGACGTATCCGACTTGTTCGACGAGTTCCCCGATCTGCACTCCGAAGGCGCCCGCGTTGCCGAACAAGGCTCCTCCCACCGAGCCGGGGATGCCGGCCAGGCGTTCGAGCCCGGCCAGCCCTTGGCCCTGGGCGAAGCCGACGAGTTCTGCCAAGTCCACACCGGCTCCCACTTCGATGCGGTTCTTCTCACGCCGCTCGAGCAGGTGGATGCGATTGACGATCAGCAGGCCGTCGTAGCCGGACTCGTCGATTACGATGTTGCTGCCCGCCCCGAGGACGGCGCTGCGCAGGCTCCGCGAGCGCGCGAATTCGCAGGCCCTGAGCAGTTCCCCGACCGTGTGGACGCAGGTAAGGAAGGCCGCGCGGCCGGGAAGCCCATAGGTGTTGTAGGGGGCGAGGTCCACGTCCTGCTCGACGGACAGGGACCCCCCGTGCGGGCGGTGGCTCACTCGCACCGGCCCATTTCGCCGCCTTCGCCGCGCGCGGCGCAGACCCAAACCGTCTTCAGGTTGCAGAACGCGCGGATGCCCTCAGCGGCCAGTTCCCGGCCGAATCCAGAGTTCTTGATCCCCCCAAAGGGCAACTCCGGGAACGACGTGGTCATGCCGTTGATGAAGACCTGTCCTGCCTCAAGTTCGCGGATAAAGCGCTGCTGTTCTTCCGGCTTCTGGGTCCAGGCGTTCGATCCCAGGCCGAAGGCGGTGGCGTTGGCGAGGTTGATCGCCTCGCTGATGTCGGTCACTCGGTAGAGTGCGGCCACCGGCCCGAACACCTCCTCGTGGAACATACGCATCTCGCCTGTGATTCCGCGCATCGCGGTGGGAGGGTAGTACCAGCCCGGACCGGGCAGAGGCTCTCCTCCACAGAGGACCTCTGCTCCCTTGGCGGTCGCGTCCTGTACCAGCGCATGGACGTCCGCGCGGGCCTGCTCGCTGACCAGCGGGCCGACCTCGGTCTCTGGTTCCCGGGGGTCACCCACCCTGAGGGCCCGCATGCGCTCGACGAAGCGCCGCTCGAACTCCTCGGCAATCCTCTCATGCACGATGAAGCGCTTGGCTGCAATGCAACTCTGGCCATTGTTCATGCAGCGTGAGGCGACTCCCACTTCGGCCGCGCGTTCCAAGTTGGCCGAGGGCATGACGATGAACGGGTCACTCCCTCCCAATTCCAGCACCGTGGGCTTGACCTCGCTGCCGGCAATGGCGGCGACGGAGCGGCCGGCAGGCTCGCTGCCGGTGAGCGTCGCTGCCCTCACGCGCGGATCCCGCAGGACTCGTTCGACTTCCTCGGAGCCGATCAGCAGGGTCTGAAAGACGCCCTTGGGGAATCCCGCCCGCCGGAATAGATCTTCGATGGATAGCGCGGTCTGCGGGACATTGGAAGAGTGCTTGAGCAGCCCCACGTTGCCCGCCATCAGCGCGGGAGCGGCGAACCGAATCACCTGCCATAGCGGGAAGTTCCAGGGCATCACGGCCAGAACCGGGCCGAGAGGCTGGAAGCTGACGAACGCGTTCTGGGCGCCCACCGCCTCGGAGTCGGCCGGGATGTCGCTCATGAACTCCTCGGCGCGATCGGCGTAGAAACGGCAGGCCTTAGCGCTTTTCTGGGCCTCGGCGCGGGCGGCGGCGATGGTCTTGCCCATCTCCGTGGTCATGGTGAGGGCGATCCGGTCGGCCTCGTCATCGAGGATGTCTGCGGCCCGGAGCATCCATTCCGCGCGCCGAGAGAGAGTCGTGTCGCGATATACCAAGAAGGACTGGGCGGCGATGTCGATGCGTTCCTCGATCTCCGCCTCGGAGAGAGACTCGAAGGTTCGTTCAACCTGTCCGGTGGCAGGGTTTGTTGTGGCTATCGGCATGCCGTTCCCCTCCAGCTCGCAATCCCTTGATAGTCTCCGAGATCTGCCCGGGTGATGGAGGGGGAAAACCGGCCCCGCGATCGAGGCTGGCGAGTTATGCCCTCTTTCCGAGGGGGCACGTTCTAGGAATGACGGTGAACGGACAGCAGGATCCCCCCACGGGCGCGGACCGGCGCTCTCCTCTCTTCGGCGCGCTGCTCCTGCTCGTGCTCTTGCTCCTGCCGGCGCTGCTACTGTCGGGGTGCGCCGGGTCTTTCGATTCCGGCACCACCACCGGGCCCGCTCCGGGCGCAGCTACGTCGAGCAGCGAAGTATCCGGCGGAGACGGTTCAAGCACCACCAACAGCACCCAGTCGCAGGAAGAAATCGCCCGCCGCGTGGCGTCGGCAGTGGAGGCAAGCGTGGTGGAGGTCCGGGGTGTCGTCTCTTCCTCTGCCTTGAGCCGACAGTTCGCTTCAGGGGGGGGCGTGGTCTACCGAGCCGACGGAATCGTGGTGACCAACGACCACGTGATCGCGGGCGGCGGTGAGGAGGTGTTGGACGAGCTCGTGGTCATACTCTCCTCCGGCGAGGAATTGAGCGCGAAGCTAGTGGGCCGCGAGCCGGCCGCGGATGTCGCCGTCATCCGGGTGGACCGGGAGGGACTGGAACCCGCCACCTTCATCCAGGACCTGTCCCAGCTCCAGCAGGGGCAGACGGTCGTCGCCATCGGCTCGCGTTCGCTCGAAGAGAACGTGACCATCGGCAGCGTCACCCGGGTCCTCCGGGGAGTGCGCTCGGCCACGCTCAACCGCTTGGAGACCCTGATCCAGACCGACGCACCAGTGCAGCAGGGAAATTCCGGGGGACCTCTCGTGGACCTCGAGGGGCGGGTGGTCGGGATAGTCCTCGCGGAAACACGCGGGGTGCAGGGTGCAGAGCGGGGACTGGGCATGGCTATCCCGGCTCCCACCGTGGCGGAGGTCACCGAAGGTCTCCTGGCCGGTGCCCGGTGACCATCGAGTCGGGCTTTGGGCGAGCTGGTCGGGTGTTGGCGTGTATGGAATGGGGGCAGGGTAACGGTGAGGCAGGATGCGACCGGTTCTGAATTGATAGCCACCGTCGGGGCCCGGTGCCGGGTAGTGGGGGGATAGCGATGAAGCATATGGTCGTCAGCACGCACAATCCGGAGAGCTGTGGCTTCCGCTCTGCGGAGGACAACCGGCTGCTCTTTGATGCGCTGCGGCGGATTCCCGAGGTCGCTGCTACCAACGGCGCCGAACTCGTTGACGTATGGGTCAGCCCCACCTCGCACACCATGTTCCTTTTGATCGAGGCCCCCCATGCGCACGCGGTCGACGACGTCATCAGGGAGAGCGGCTTCATCGGGCGGGTCGACTCACGAATCCTGCCCGTCTATGGGCTCACGGAACTCGAGGAGCGCATGGCCGGCGAGTGAGTGCGTCAATCCAACCACCTGCCATGGAGAAACCTCATCATGCGCTGGGCGCCCAGCCATCGGCGCACCTTGATGAGCAAACCGGCGTAGGCGGCCACCGGGTAACGTAGGCGATCGCTGTCATCGGTGACCGCTGCGTAGACTTCTTCGGCGGTCTTCTCCGGAGAGGAGCGCTTTTTGATTGAGGTCTCGTAGTCGAGCATGCGGAGAAGGTATGGCCGGTACGCGGGCGGTCCGGAGAGCTCGGAATCTTTCTCCGGAAGCGCCTTGTCCCAGATGGCGGTCTCGACGAATCCGGGCTCGATTGCCTTGACCCGGATACCGAAGGCCTTGAGTTCGTGCCAAAGACCCTCGCTGAGCGCTTCCATGGCCCATTTGGTCGAGTTGTAGGGGGCGAAGAAAGGAAAGACCATGGTCCCCCCGAGCGAGGTCACGTTTGCTATCACGCCGCTGCCCCGGACGCGCATCGCCGGCAGCAGGGCTTGGATCAGTTCGAGTTGGCCGAAGACGTTCACCTGATAGAGGTGCTGCAGGTCGGCAGGAGAGATGGCCTCGAGCGCTCCGAAGGTCAGCATGCCCGCGTTGTTGAGGAGCACGTCGGGACAGCCGTAGCCGGCCAGGACTTTGGCACCCAGCGCCGTCGCCGAACCCCGCTCGGCCAGATCCAGGGTCTCCAGTTCGATGCCTAGGGGGAGTCCGCTCTCCTTCTCCGGAGCCCGCGCGGTGCCGATTACCAGCCAGCCGGCTTCTTGGAAGCGCCGGGCCGAAGCCCGGCCAATTCCCGAAGAGACACCGGTGATCAATATGCTTGGCATGGTCCCTCCCTGGGACTCGTGTGGTTCGAAGAGGTGAGCGGAGTGGTCGCTGATGGTGTCCCCCGCTCGCCTTCGGGCATATCCCCCTCCACGCTGATAATATTTCCCTAGCTACCCGAGACTCCCTACGGGGCAAAGGAGCCATTCATGAGGATCGCAGTGGTCGGCAGCGGCATCGGCGGGATTTCCACGTCCTGGCTGCTCTCCCCGGTCCACGAGGTCGACGTCTTCGAGGCGTCCGAGAGGCTGGGCGGGCACACATACACCTTGGACGTGCGGCCGGCCACCGAGCCTTTCCCCATCGACATAGGCTTCATGGTCTTCAACCGCCGCACATACCCCAATCTCACCCGCTTCTTCGAGCATCTGGGCATCGAGGCGGAAGACGCTTCGATGTCGTTCTCCGTTCAGGTGCCAAGCGAAGACATCGAATGGTCTGGCAGCAACCTGAACTCGGTCTTTGCCCAGCGCAAGAACGTGGGGAATCCCCGCTTTTTGCGAATGCTGACCGACGTGCTTCGCTTCAGCCGCGATGCTGATCGGCTTCTGGCCGATCCCAGCGTCGCCGAATTAACGCTGGGTCAACTGCTGGAGCGCGAGGGGTACAGCGAGTCCTTCTCGGATTGGTATCTGATCCCCATGGGGGATGCCATTTGGTCCACGCCTCCGGGCAAGATGCTGGATTACCCGGCGCTGACCTTCCTGCGCTTCTGCGACAACCACGGTCTGCTGCACATCACCGGCAAGCCGCAGTGGCTCTCGGTGCGGGGCGGTTCGCGGGAGTATCTGGAGAAGGCGGCGCGTACCTTCTCGGGGGAGGTCTTCGAGGCGGAGCCGGTCGAAAGGGTGGAACGCACGGCCACGGGGGTGAGGGTTCATACTCCCCGGCGGGTCAAGGACTATGACGCCGTGGTCATGGCGGCGCATCCCCCGGAAACACTAGAGATCCTCGCCGACTCCGCCTCCGCGCAAGAGCGCGAAGTGCTGGGGACCTTTCGCTACTGGCCGAACGACACCGTCATTCACACCGACGAGTCCTTCATGCCGAAGAGCCGCCGCGCCTGGGCCTCCTGGAACTGGTACTCCTCGAGCACGGACATGACCAAGACCATGCTGATGCTGACCTACCGGCTGAACACGCTCCAGGCCCTGCCGGAGGAAGCCCCTACGGTGATGGTCACCTTGAACCGCGACCGCGATCCGGCGCCGGGGACGGTGCTGGCCGAGACCAGCTTCGACCATCCCATGTACTCCGCCGAAGCGATCGCCGCCCAATTCCGCCTCGACCGACTGCAAGGGGCGGGGCACATATGGTTCGCCGGCGCCTGGACACGCTACGGCTTCCACGAAGACGGGATGCTTTCGGGAGTGAGGATTGCCGAGGCGCTGGGAGCCCCCTTGCCCTGGGCTCACGAACTGGACGCCAGCCGCACCCGGGTGCGGCCGCGGGCCCAGGTTCCCATGCTCGGCCAGAACCGGCCGCTCTTGCCCTCGGAGATGCCCCCTGCGGCGTCGTCGCTGGCGAGCGAAGAGGCCGTGCCCGAGGCCGGCAAGCCCGACCCGTATACCGACCTCTCCACGTGAACAGCCGGCTCTACACCGGCTGGGTTACCCATAGCCGCAGCATTCCTCTGCGGAATGCCTTTAGCTACCGGATCTATCTCTGCTACTTGGATCTCGACGAATTGGAAGAGGTCTCGAGCGGTCTGCGTCTCTTTTCTCACGTGCCCGGCTCCAAAGGGCGGGGGAACGGGGGAGGGAGAGCTCCGGTGTCCTTTCACGACGCTGACCACGGCCCCCGTGACGGCTCTGCCCTGCGGCCCTGGATCGACGGAGTCCTGGCCCGGGCGGGGATCGACCTAGAGGGCGGGGCGGTGCGCATCCTCTCTATTCCCCGGGTTCTGGGCGGCCGCTTCTATCCGATCTCGTTTTGGTACTGCTATCACGCCGACGGCTCGCCGCGGGCGGTGCTCGCCGAGGTGCAGAATACCTTCCGGGACCACCACAGCTATCTGCTGCACAACGATGGGGAGCCCTTCGACTGGGCGAGCCGACCCCGGGCGGACAAGGCCTTCTACGTCTCGCCCTTCGTCCCCATTGATGACATCCGTTATGTCTTCGCCTTCTCTGAGCCGGCAGACGACGTATCCGTGGCCGTCACCAACCGGTCCGGGGAATCGATTCTGATGAGCACCAGCCTGATTCTCTCGAGACAGGATCTGACCGACGCTAACTTGGCCAGGGCAGTACTGAGGCAGGGGCCCATGTCCGCCCGCGCACTGGTGTTGATTCACTGGCAGGCGCTCCGGCTGTTCCTCAAGGGTGCCCCCCGGTTCGGACGCAGACCAGCGCCGCCGGATGAGGTCTCGTTTTGAGTTCCCGGGATCGTCCGGGTTGGGAACGCGCCTCGGCCCTTCCCAGAAGCGGTTCCAAGCGGCTGGTCTCCCGCCTGCCCAACCCCTGGCTGCTGCTGACCGCCGTTGTGCTGCGCGGCCTTCGGCTGGGTGAGCTGACTGTGGCCATGCCCTCGGGGAAGGAGCATCGCTACGGCGGCCATGCTCCCGGTCCCTCGGCTCAGGTGGACCTGCGTGATCCTTCGGCCGGACGCCGTCTCGTCACCGGCGGGGGCATTGGGCTTGCGGAAGGCTACATGGAAGGGGCGTGGGACACGGGGGATCTGAACGCCGTGCTCGAACTGGGTGTCGACAATCTGCAGGCCGGGTGGACGGCGGGTACTCCCGTGCTGCTACGGCCCCCGCAGCGCATCTGGCACGCCTTGCGCGACAACGATCTGGAGGGAGCGCGACGCAACGTCCAGTACCACTACGACCTAGGCAACGATTTCTATCGGCTGTGGCTCGACCGAACGATGACCTACTCGGCGGCCTGCTTCGAGACGGGGGATGAGGCCGGGGCCGACGTCGACCTGGAGACGGCGCAGCGGCGCAAGTGGGACCGCATGCTGGAACTGGTCGACCCCGGACGGGGTAACCACCTGCTGGAGATAGGCTGCGGCTGGGGCGGGTTTGCCATTCACGCTGCCCAAGAGACGGGTTGCCGGGTGACCGGACTGACCCTCTCCAGCGAGCAGGCCGAATGGGCCCGTGCGCGGGTGGCGGCTGAGGGTGTCGAGGATCAGGTGGAGATCCGCCTGCAGGACTATCGCGAGGAGACCGGCAACTACCAGGGCATCGCGTCGATCGAGATGTTTGAAGCGGTGGGAGAGCGGTGGTGGCCCACCTTCTTCGGGAAGATCGGGGAACTGCTCGACCGTCAGGGCAGGGCCGCCCTGCAGGTGATCACGATAGCCGCTGAGCACTTCGACAACTACCGGCGCTCACCTGACTTCATCCAGCGGTACGTCTTCCCCGGGGGGATGCTACCCTCTGTGGAAAGGTTCAACGAGAGCGCGGCGGCCGCGGGTCTCGCAGTCCGTGAGCCGCGGTTCTTCGGCCTGGACTACGATCGCACCCTCGGTGTGTGGGCCGACAACTTCGAGGCTGCGCTCCCCGAAGTGCGCGAATTAGGCTTTGACGAGCGCTTCGTCCGGATGTGGCGTTACTACTTCGCCTACTGCCGGGCGGGCTTTCGCTCCGGGCGGACAAACGTCATGCAGGTCGCCCTGAACAAGTGATCGAGAAAGGGAGAGCAGCATGAGCATCGGCAAGCTGGCCCTGGTCTACGCAGCCTCCACGGTGGCCTTCCTGGCGATCGATTTCGCCTGGCTTTCCCTGGCCACCAGCCGCTTCTATCGCCCCCGGCTCGGCGATCTGCTGGCCGAACAACCCCGCTTGGGCATCGCGGCGTCCTTCTACCTGCTCTATGTGGTGGGAGTGGTGGCCCTCGCGGTCATTCCGGGTCTGGAGAGTGGCGCCGTGACGGCAGCGCTCTGGCGGGGAGCCCTACTTGGCCTCCTGGCCTACGGGACTTACGATCTGACCAACCTGGCTACCCTGCGCGGATGGTCCTGGGAGGTGTCGGTGGTCGACATGATCTGGGGAGGCGGGCTCACCGGCGCCGTCAGCATGATCGGCTTTTACGTGGGCCGGTGGATCGAGCTCAACCCATAACGCCTCTGGGCCTTTGGAGGCCCGCGGAACTCGGTCGGACGTCAGGCCTGGCGTCTCGCGGAGCGCCCGGATTTGGACCACTCGCCCATCACCGCGCGAACCGCCTGCTGCGCCTCTTCTGCGTTGAGCGACTGACCGCGGGCAACCAGTCGGCCCTTGTCCCAGACTCGCCAGACGCATTGGGGTTCGGACTGTGCTGCGGTCGAAGGATAGATTTCGCTGCGCATAAAGCCTCGCTTCTTCCGAAACACTAGATGGGGAAAAGCAAGAAGGCGCCGGGATGAACCCGGCGCCTTCAAAGATGTCGGGGCCTTTAGTAGCGGTTTCCCCCGCCGCCACCGTAGCCGCCGCCGCCACCACCGCCGTAGCCGCCGCCACCGCGGCCACCACCACCGCCGCCGCCGCGAGGCTGACGTTCTTTGGCCGTGTCGACCTTGATGGTGCGACCGTCCACGTCGGCGCCGTCAAGGGCGGACTTGGCCGCCTCGGCTTCCTCAGCGGAACTCATTTCCACGAAACCGAAGCCCTTGGGGCGGCCGGTGTCGCGATCGGCGATCAAGTCTACGGAAGTCACTGTGCCATGATTGGCAAAGAGAGCTTCGATGGTCGACTCGCTCGTGTCGTACGTGAGGTTGCCCACGTACAGCTTGCTGGAACTCATTGATTCCTCCGTTGCAGAAAGTACCCTACGGCACGCGATCGAGGCAGACTGCAAACGGGGCGGTGAAATTCTGTGAAGAAATCGGCGCGTCGCCTGAAGCAAGATCCTATCGAAATGCCACTTTCCATAATACCATGAATAGGTAACGAGCGGGCGGTAAGGTTTCCGCCCGCTCGGTGTTGCTTGTTTCTTCTAGCGAGCGGCCCGCGCCGGGCGCGGTCCTCCGCGGCGGTTGCGAGTGTTGTTGCGCTTTCCGCCCACGCTTCCCCCACGCCTGCCGGCATACACTTGGCGCACAGGCCGCTCGAAGGAGCGTTCGGGATCGGGCACGACGCGCTCCTGGTAGGCGAAGCCCTCCACGTCCTCACAGGGAATCCTCGCGCCTATCAGGCGCTCGATGTCCCGCAGTTCCTGGGTCTCTTCCGCCGCCAGGAAACTGATTGCCGATCCGGTGGCTCCTGCGCGGGCGGTGCGGCCAATGCGGTGGACATAATCCTGGGCGTTCACCGGAAGATCGTAGTTGATCACATGCGAGATGGAATCCACGTCAATGCCCCGGGACACGATGTCAGTGGCCACGAGCACCCGGTACGTGCCGTTCTTGAAGCCGTCCAGGGCCCGCTGCCTTTGCGACTGACTGCGGTTCGAATGGATGGCCGCGCCACGGATGCGGCTCCGCTCCAGATGACGGGCGACCTTGTCCGCGCGGTGCTTGGTGCGGGTGAAGACCAGCACGCGGTCCAGTTGGTGTTTCTCGAGAAGTCTGACCAGCAGATCCGTCTTCTGGTGCCCGTTGACCGGGAAGACCGACTGCTCGATCGCCTCGATCGGCGTTGCGCTGGGGGCCACTTCGATGCGCGCCGGGTTGGTCAGCGTACTGGCCGACATTTTCATCACGTCCGACGAGAGCGTGGCCGAGAACAGCAGGGTCTGGCGCTGCTTGGGAAGCAGGGCCATGATGCGCCTGACGTCGGGCCAGAAACCCATGTCCAGCATACGGTCGGCCTCATCGAGGACCAGGATCTCGACCTGGGAAAGGTCGACGTCGTGGCGGGAGTGCAGGTCGAGCAGCCGTCCGGGAGTAGCCACGAGCAGGTCCACACCGCGCCGCAGGGCGGTGACCTGAGGATTGTAGCCGACGCCGCCGTAGACGGCGGCTGCTTTCTGCCCGGTGTGGCGCGAACAGTCGCGGGCCACGTCGTAGATTTGCGCGGCGAGTTCCCTGGTCGGAGTCACGACCAGCGTGTGCAAACCCTTGCGTCCTTGCGTGCGCTGCAAAGCGGGCAGGATGAAGGCGGCTGTTTTACCGGTGCCCGTTTGGGCACAGCCCACGATGTCGCGGGCGGCCAGCGCCAACGGGATGGCCTGTTCTTGGATCGGAGTGGGCTGCTCGTAGCCCATCGCGTGCACAGCTTTGAGCAGGCCTCGGTCGAGGCCCAAAGTATCGAAGGACAATGTCGCTCCTTTTGCGTGCGTCACTTCTGGATCGCACTGCGTTGCAGACGCAGTTAGTCCAGTCGAGATCACAGGGTAGGAGCACGGGGGACGAACCGGGTCTTCGGTTTAGTGACAGGAGTATAGCCCATCAAAGCCCATAATGTAGCTTTTGGCATTTCGCGTCCGCGCTGCGCTTGGGTGGGCGAGGATCCCCGGTACATCGCCTATCACGATGAGGAGTGGGGTGTCCCGCTCCACGACGACCGGCGCCTCTTTGAGTTCCTGGTGCTCGAGGGAGCGCAGGCCGGTCTCAGCTGGCTGACCATTCTTCGCAAGCGGGACGCCTACCGTGCGGCCTTCGCGGACTTCGACCCGGAAGCCGTGGCCCGGTTCGATCAATCCGCAGTGGAGCGTCTCCTGACCGACTCCGGCCTCGTGCGGAACCGGCGCAAGCTCGAATCCGCTATTGCCAACGCGCGCGCGTTTCTCGCGGCGCAGAAGGAGTTTGGCTCCTTCGACGCCTACATCTGGTCCTTTGTCGGCGGGCGTCCGATCCAGAATGCCTGGACGCACACCAGAGAGGTTCCGGCGCAGACGGAGGAGTCGCGTCTCTTGAGCGCCGACCTCAAGCGCCGCGGCTTCTCGTTCGTCGGGCCCACCATCTGCTACGCCCACATGCAGGCAACGGGGATGGTGAACGATCACACTGTGGACTGCTTCCGGTGGAGTGAGCTGCGGGAGTGATCGCGCGTCAGGGTGTGCAGGCTCTTCGAGCATGCGAAAGAGGAACCAGGGGAACTCTAAGAGGGGACCGATCCCAAATATTGGAGGGAAGAAAAATGCGCGGAGATTATGGAAGAGATGGCGGAGGCGGCCGCGTGGGCCTCTCGCTACTGGTTGTGTTGATGCTCGCCTTGATGGGGGTCCTCTTGGTCGCCTGCGGCGACGACGATAATACGACCGTCATCGATGACGAGACCACCGAAGTCACCGGGGCTACCGAGGGATCCGTGGATGAAGGGGCAACCGATGGAGGGGCCACCGTCACCATGCAGGGCAACACCTTCAACCCGGATGCCATGGAGGTCTCCGTGGGCGATACGGTCACGTGGACCAATGGGGACGGCGTGGACCATACGGTGACCGCAGGTGACGGCAGCTTCGACAGTGGCACCGTGGCCCCGGGCGAGACCTTCAGCTACACGTTCGACCAGGCCGGAACCTATGACTACGTGTGCACGATCCATTCGGGCATGACGGGGACCGTCGAGGTCACGGAGTAGGAAGCGGCGACAGGAGCCGACCCAGGAGCCGACAGGACCGACCTAGGAGTCGATCCGACCAACCCTGCGCGGATCGAGGGCCGTGGGCGGGGACGCTATCCGGATTGGCGGCTTTCGCGAAGAAGCCGGATGAGGGTCTCGCGGAAATGCTCGCGGTCCTCCGGTTCGAATGGGGCGGGGCCGCGCGTGCGGCCCCCGGCCCGCCGGTGCTGCTGTTCGGCGTGGCGCACCGCGAGTTCCGCGTCGATGGTGTAGGGCGAGAAAACGCGCCCGCGGGGGCTGATGGCCCGGGCGCCCCGGCCCAAGACCATGGCGGCCAGACCGGTATCGTTCGTGACCACGATGTCTTCGGGAGATAGGCGGCCGATGATGGCAAAGTCGGCGGCGTCCGGCCCCACGCCCACCTGAACCGCTTCGACCCCGGCGCGCTCGGTATAGCGGGTCAGATTCTGGGACTCGTTGCCGGCCAGCACAACGGTTACGCCCTGCGCTCTGGCGGCGGAAATCGCCTCCCGGGTCACGGGACAGGCATCGGCGTCGACGAAGAGCTTCATCCGGTGAGGGTAGCTGACCGGATGGCCGTCGTCGAGTCCGTCCTTGGGACGCCCTGCCGGTCTCGGCTTACGCCGCCACGCTTCCCAGGCGTTCCTCCAGGTCGCAAAGTGTCGCGTACCGGCTCCGGCATGCAGCTTCGCGGGGACAGCTTCCCCCACTGCAGAGTTCGACGCTGTGAGGGGCGCCGGCGACGAATCCGTGCCTGACATCTATCTCGATCCGGGCGCCGCATTCGCACATCAGCAGTCTGGTGTGGGCGGGCCCGCAATCGTGCCAGATGTTGGTCACGCCGAGCTCGCGCGTGGGGGCGTGGCCGGCGACGCTGCAGAGCGACGCTGCGGCGGCTGCCGGGACAGTGCTCGCGGCGGCCGCCGCGTCCCGCCCTCGGTATGTGTCAGAGGGGTTGATTAGCGCGGTGTTCATCTCTCGTCCCTCCCGCCGGTGGAGATCTCTTGTGGCTACAGTCTCAGTGTAAGAGAGCGGGGGGTCGGCGCACGCCCGCCTTAGGATCAGTCTTGGCTCCCCCCAGGCGGTCAGTGTGCACCGAGACAAGTGGAAGTGATGAGGGGATACTCGGTACGCGCGGCCCAAAGCGCAACGGTTTTCGCAGTCGGGCGAGGGAGGAGGGGGACATGGCGGCGGTGACAGGAGTGTGGCCGAACGGCCGTCCCGAAGTGGGCCAGAGGGCCCGGCGATCCAGGCACGTCTCCCAGCGAGATATCCAACTTTTTACCGAACTCAGCGGAGACCGGAATCCCCTTCATTACGATGAGGAGACCGCTCGGGCGACCCGCTTTGGGGGGATCATCCTGCAGGGCGGCGTGACCAGCGCCATTCTCAATGCGATCGTGGCAGAGGATCTGCCCGGACCGGGCACCGTCTTCCTGGAGGTCAACTGGAGCTTCCCGGCCCCTGTCCGGCCCGGGGATGTCATCACCGGCGGGGTGGAGGTCCTCAATGTAAGGGAAGATAAGCCCTTGACCGAACTGCGCACGCGGGTAGTGCTCGCGGACGGCACGGTTGTATTGGAGGGCGTCGCGACCTGCTACACAGTCGCGCTGTCCCCGGAAGCATAAAAAAAACGGGGCCGCCCGAAGGCGGCCCCGTCCAGTACTTGCGTACTTGTGATGCGAGGCTTACGGAGCCAGAGTTGCCGTGTACTCGGCGAGGCTGGCTTCGGCGGCGTCGAGCATCGCGTCTACGAAGGCCGGGTTGTGGACACCCATGCTACCGTCTTCGTGGAAGAGGTAGATCCAGTTGTAGAGGGCGATGGCGACGGCTTCCGGAGCTTCGGTCACCGTGGCGTGGCCATCAGCGGTATCGAGGAAGCCGAGGTCGGCGAGCTCAGTACCGATGGCGGCGAGGCGAGTTTCGACCGAGGTCTGGACCCCATTGATGTCGAAGCTGTCGGCACCCGCGTGACAGGCTTGGCACGCGTCGAGCGAGGCCTCAAAGGTGTGGCTCTGCGGGTCGACCACATGGCACCCCACGCAGGTGTTGGGGACCGCCATGTGCGGGCTGACATAGTCCTCGTCCGGGTCAACACCGGCAGCGGCGACGCCGAGGAGCGTGGCGCTCTGCGGGCCATGGTGCGGGCCCCAGTGGGGGCTGATACCGGTGATCATACCCTCGGCGTTCGCTTCGGGGAACACACGGCGCGGCTGGTGGCAGTTGGCGCACAGGTTGCCCTTGCCGCCGTCGAAGGTTACGCCTTCGAGTCCGGGCGCGTATAGATCCACGGCAGCGACGGTTTCCAGCTGCCAGTCGGCACCGGTGCCGTTTAGGTGGATCTGGTGGCAGGTGCGGCAGTTGATGGGCGTCGGATTGTTTTCTTCAGGATTGGTCTCTTCGAATTCAGCCGGGTTCAGGCCCGCGGCCACAGCCTCTTGGAAGCTCCCACCGGAGTGGCAAGCCGTACAGCCGTCCCTGGCTCCGGCGTAGTCGTACGCTGTGCCTGTCGCGTGCATCGATTCGCTCCAGGCGGCTTGGTAGCCGGGGATCAACTGGCTGCTGTCGTGACAGTCAGCGCAGCTGCTGGCCGTGCCGCCGCCGTTCAGGCTGCCACGCAGAAAGGTGTCGTAGCGCATGAACATGCTGGCAGCCTGCTGCCGCAGGATGTTGTCGGCGGGGCCGAAGTTACCGTTTACGTAACCTTCGACGATCCCATGATCAGCCGCCCACGTGATGGCGTCCACGTGCGGCTCGTTGCTCGCGTTCACATCGGGGAAGGGGTACACCGTTTGGGCGTAAGCTACCCCGGCGATGGCCACGAGAGCGATCGTGAGAAACACGATCAGCGTGGCTCTTCTACTTTTGATCACTATTTTCCTCCCGTAATGTCTTCTGAGTCTCCTCTCGGCGAAGAGAGGCGCGCTCAACCCCAGTCCGGACAATAAATGGTGTTTTGCCCTCGGCCAGGATCAGCACTTGCGCGTAAAAGCTCAAACCAGAGGCATCACTCCCTTCCTGACGCTTGCCCCTCTTCGTTGTCGAGTTCGCTTTCAGCCGAGCCATCCGCCTAAACCAGGCGAGGGGCCGACGGGTCGGACATCCGACTTAAGCTACTCACGGTTCAACTTATCACCGCCCTGCCACAATCGCTAGTCCAATTGTGTCAGGAATCGCATGCTCCCCGGCCCCTTGAATCCACCGTTTGCGGCCGCCTCTCCAGGGGACCATTTTCATGGAGGTGATGCAAATGCCCAAAGGCAAAGATAGGCCCAGCATCAAGGACGATGACAAGTACGAAGCGCTGCGCGAGGAGGGGATGAGCAAGGAGAAGGCCGCCCGAATCGCCAATGCCGGCGACGAGGCATCCGAGCGAGGCGGCGAGAGCGCTCCCTATGAGGAGTGGACCAAGGAAGAGCTCTACGACAAAGCCCAGGAGGTGGGCATCGAGGGGCGCTCCGACATGGACAAGGAGGAGCTTATCGACGCTCTTCGCAATCACTGAGACCGGCGGGACCCGCCGATAGGTCTATACTTCCCGATGTCCAATTCCTGGCCCGCAGTCCCATAAGGCCGCGGGCCGGCACCGGGGAGTCCGTTCAATATCTCCTGAAACCTCTTCCAGACCTTCAAACCGAAGTCACGCGCGCGGGGGCTTCTCTTTGCGAAAGGTGCCCTGGCGCGAACTCCGCCGCACTCTGGGTTTCCTCAGGGCCTACCGTCCGCCCGCCATCGCCGCCTTGGTTTCGCTGCTGGCGGTGACCGGAGCCACGCTGGCCGCCCCCCAATTCGTGCGGTTGCTGATCGATCGCGGAATCACCGCCGGGGAGTGGCGCTGGATATTGTTGCCCGTCTTGGGCCTCTTGATGGTGGCGGTGGTCCGCGGGCTCTTTAGCTTTCTGCAAGGCTATCTCTCCGAGAAGATCGGGCAGGGCATCGCCTTCGACCTGCGCAACGTGATCTACGAGAAGCTGCAGAACCTCTCCTTTAGCTACCACGACCGGGCGCAGACCGGTCAGCTGATGACGCGGGTCACCTCGGACGTCGAGAACGTGCGCGCTTTCGCCGGACAGGGTTTCCTGATCCTGATCTCGTCCGTGCTCACCCTGGCGGGGGCCGCGCTCATCCTGTTGCTCACCGAATGGCGGCTCGCACTGGTCGCCTTGTCGATCATCCCGGTGATCTTCGTGATCCTGGGTTTTTTCATCGCCCGCGTATTCCCGCTTTTTGGCAGCGTGCAGCGGCGACTGGCCGTGCTCAATACCGTCCTACAGGAGAACCTGGCCGGTGTAGCCGTGGTGAAGGCCTTTGCCCAGGAGCCGTTCGAAGCCGCGCGCTACGAAAGGGCGAACCAAGAGTTGCTCGCCCAGAACGTCAGCGTGGTTCGGGTGCTGGCAGGTTCCTTCCCGGTGATCTTCCTGGTGTCCAACCTGGGCACGCTGGGCGTCATTTGGGTTGGTGGATTGCAGGTGATCGGCGGAGACTTGACGTTGGGGACACTTGTGGCCTTCAACACCTACCTCAGCTTCCTGCTCATGCCGATCTTTCAACTGGGGTTCATCGCGGGCAGCATCTCCCGGGCCGGAGCCAGCGCGGAACGGGTCTTTGAGGTGGTGGACGCCGAGAGCGAGGTGCGCGACCGGCCCGGAGCCGAGGAACTGACCGGCGTGCGCGGGGCGGTGGAATTCGACCGGGTCTACTTCCGCTACATGGGCCAGGAGGGCTGGGTGCTGGAGGATGTTTCCTTCAGCGCGAAACCGGGTGAAACCATCGCGCTGCTGGGCGCCACCGGATCCGGCAAATCCTCGATCATCAACCTGATTCCCCGTTTTTACGACGTGGTCGAGGGTGCCGTCCGCATCGACGGCCATGATGTGCGCGACCTTACCCTCAACAGCCTGCGCAGTCAGATTGGGATCGTGCTGCAGGAGGCGGTGCTCTTCGGGGGAACCGTGCGGGAGAACATCGCCTACGGAAGACCCGGGGCGGCCGAGGGCGAGGTGGAGGCGGCCGCCCGTGCGGCTCAGGCTCATGAGTTCGTCGCTCAACTCCCCGAAGGCTACGACTCGTTGATCGGGGAGCGCGGGGTGACCCTCTCGGGGGGACAGCGGCAACGGATCTCCATCGCGCGGACGCTTCTGCTCGACCCTAAAATCCTCCTGCTGGACGACGCCACCAGTTCCGTGGATGCCGAGACGGAGTTTCGGATGCAGGCCGCTCTGCTCGAGTTGATGCACGGCCGGACCAGCTTCATCATCGCCCAGCGCCTGTCCACTGTGCGAAACGCCGACCGGGTGGTGCTGATCGATCACGGTTGCGTGGTGGGAATCGGCAGCCATGACGATTTGCTCCGTTCCAGCCCGCTCTACGGAGAGATCGTGGATTCGCAACTCGATCGCGCGGAGGTTGGCGCATGAGGGGTCATGGCAGTTTGGAAGCCCTCGCCGCTGATCGCGAGAGACCGAACAACACCTGGGCGGTCGTCACGCGCATGCTGAAGACCATCAAGGACTTTTGGCCGCAGTTAGCGGCGGTCGGCGGATTGACGCTGGTGGGCGCTCTGGCTACGGCCGCGGGCCCCTATTTGATCGGGCGTGCCATCGACCAGGCCATCTCTCAGGACGACGCGGGCGAGTTGGGCAACCTCATGCTCCTGTTGCTCGCTACCTATCTGGCGGGCTACGTTGCGCTTTGGGGTCAGTTTCGGGTCATAGGCCGGGTGGCCCAACAGACTCTGGCCCGCTTCCGCAGCGAGATCTTCGGCGCGCTTCAGAGGTTGGACAAGCGTTTCTTCGACCGGCACGACGCGGGCGACCTGATGAGTCGCCTGGTCAATGATGTCGAGGCGCTCAACCAACTCTTGACCCAGGGCGCGGTGCAGACAGTGGGCAGCGTGGTGGGCCTGGTGGCGATAGTCATCGCCATGCTGGCACTGGAGTGGCGCCTGGCGCTGGCTTCCTTCGTGGTGATCCCGCTGATGTTCCTGACCACCAGCGTCTTTGCCCGCCTGGCCCGTCGCGCCTTTCGCCGCACCCGGGAAGCCATCGGGGACGTCAGCGCCGACCTGCAGGAAGATCTGGCGGGAGTAAAGGTGGCCCAGTCCTTCAACCGCACCGCCGCCAATACCGAGCGCTTTCGTGCCCGCAACGCGGCCAATCGGGACGCCAACGTGGGCGCCGTGGGGGTGACCAGCGCCTTCACCCCGGTGATGGACGTGCTCAGCACGCTGGCGATGGCCATCGTGGCCCTCTATGGCGGCTGGCTGGCTTTGCGCCAGCCGCCGGTGGTGACGGTGGGCGTGGTGGTTGCCTTTCTCACTTACGTCCAGCAGTTCTTCCGCCCGGTCCAGCTGGTGTCGACCTTCTACGCCCAGGCCCAGGCAGCTTTGGCTGCCGCCGAACGCATCTACGACCTGCTCGACATGCAACCCCAGGTGTTCGATGCGCCCGACGCGCGGCCTCTCGAGGAATTGCTCGGGGACTCGGGATCAGCGACAGGGTCGGGGTACGTTTCTGCGGCCGGTGGAATGCGCGGGAGGGTCACTTTCCGGGACGTGCACTTCTCCTACATCGACGGGCAGGAGGTGCTCCGCGGGGTGAGCTTCGAGGCCGAGCCCGGCCAGACCGTGGCCATCGTCGGACCGACGGGATCCGGGAAGACCACTCTGCTCAGCCTGCTGCTGCGTTACTACGACGTGGAGCGCGGAGACGTCCTTGTCGACGGGGTCGACGTGCGGAGGGTGACTCAGGCCTCGCTGCGCAAGCACATGGGCCTCGTTCTGCAGGAGCCCTTTCTCTTTTCGGGCACGGTGTTCGACAACATCGCCTACGGCCGGCCGGGAGCCTCGCAGGAGGAGGTCGAAGCCGCCGCCCGCGTGGTGGGCGCGCACGACTTCATCTTGGGCTTTGACCAGGGCTACGGCCACGAAGTCGGCGAGCGGGGCGGCGGATTGAGCCAGGGCCAGAGACAGTTGGTCGCGCTGGCCCGGGCGGTGGTGCGTGACCCCCGCATCCTCCTGCTTGACGAGGCCACCGCCAGCGTCGACACCCGCACCGAGGCCTTGATCCAGCGGGCGCTCGAGCATCTGACCAACGAGCGCACCACCTTGGTGGTGGCCCACCGTCTCTCTACCGTGCGCGGCGCCGACCTCATCGTGGTGCTCGAAGACGGGGCCATCGTGGAGCGGGGCACCCATGCGCAACTGTTGGCGGCCGAGGGGGCCTACGCCGGCCTCTATCGACGGCAGTTCCTAGCTCAGGGTGCGGAGACAGAAGCGGACCTGCATGGGGACGCCGAGGCCGGCGGGCCGGATACGGGCGGACAAGGGGACGCTGAGACGGCGTCTCGTGGGGAGGCGGAGCCGGTAAGTGCGGGCAAGAACCCTAGCTGACTAATAGCCGGCTACGAGGCGGTTCGACGGACGACTCTGTTTCATTCCGCGCGCCGCAGCGGAGCTTCGATCAGGCCACCATAGGGAAGGTTGGCAGGCGGGACAGGTAAGCGGACGGGAGGATGCGATCGTGGACCACCTAGGCTGGCTAGAGGACTTTCAGGAAAGACTCAAGTCGAGTCTCTGGTTTGTTCCCGGTGTAATGGTTCTCGCGGCCGTCGGTCTCGCGCTCGGCACCACGATTGTCGATCGGTGGGTGGAGGGTGCCGCTCAGGTCGAGCTTGTCTTCGGGGGAAGCGCGGACGCCGGCCGCTCGGTGCTCTCGGTGATCGCCGGCTCGATGGTCAGTCTCACGGCTTTGGTCTTCTCGATCCTCATCCTGGTGTTCCAGCTGACCAGTTCTCAGTTCACCCCTAGGGCGCTCAGGACTTTTCTCCAGGATCGTGTCAGCAAGATAACCCTCGGCGCCTTCCTTGCCACCTTCGCCTATTCGCTGACGGTGATGAGGGTGACCCGGGGTGCGAATGGATGGCTGGACGAGTTCGTTCCCCGCATTTCGATCAGCCTCGCGTTTCTGTTTTCTCTGGCGACCATGGGGGTCTTTGTCTACTACATCCACCACGTGTCGCTCTCGATCAGGGTGAGCTCGATCTTGGAGAGAATCCACGCAGACGAGGCCTCCTTGATCGCGCGGCTTCTGACCGAGGGCGAAGAAAGGCTCGAGAAGGCTTCGCCGGCCAATGCACCCTCGATAGAGGCGGTGTTGAATTCGGAGCCGCGCACGGTTCGCTCGCGGGGATCCGGTTACATCACCTCTGTCCGCTCGCGCGCTCTCCTCAGCGAGGCCATGGACAAGGGCGTCTTTGTCCGACTGGTAGCTCCCGTGGGTACCTTCATCTCGCTGGACCGTCCTCTGCTGGAAGTCTGGCCCGCGGAGACCGAGGTCGATGATCACACCTTGCTGGGCGCCGTCCACTTGGGCAGCGAGCGCACCACTGAGCAAGACCTCGGCTACGGTTTTCGCCAACTGGCCGACATCGCCGTGCGCGCCCTTTCTCCGGGCGTCAACGATCCGACGACGGCGTCAATGGCGATCGATCGCATCGAAGACCTGCTGCTGCGGCTGAATCGAATGGTAGTCGCCGACGATGTGCGCCGGGACGAGGAGGGTTGGCCGCGCCTGAGGGTTCCGCGGCAGAGCTGGGAAAGCGTGCTCCATGAGGGGCTTCAGGAGACCTTTTACTACGGGAGAGAGAGCCCTCAGGTCGCTGAGCGTCTGCGCGCCTTGGTGGCCGTTCTCGGAGAGGAGGTCTCGACTGAGCGGATGGAGCCGGTTGGGCTCCTCCTGCGGCGGCTGAACGGAAGCCTTTGACCGAAAGCAAGTAAACCGAAGCCTCTCCGAACCGCTTGGGCCTCGCCCTCCTAGCCGAGCGCCTGGCCCAGATCCTCCAGCAGGTCGTCGGGATGCTCGATGCCCACCGAGAGCCGCACGGTGCCCTCGCTGATCCCGGCCTCCCGGCGGGCGCGCTCGGGCATGGAGGCGTGACTCATGGTCCAGGGCTGCTCGGCCAGGGACTCGACTCCGCCCAGGGACTCCGCCAGGGCGAAGTAATGCAGGCGCCCGAAGAAATCGGTGGGCTCGATCCGGTCAGTGTCCAGGTCGAGGGAAACCATTCCGCCGAACCCGGACTGCTGACGGCGGGCGAGCTCGTGGTCGGGATGATCCTCGAAGCCGGGGTAGTAGACGCGGGCCACCTTGGGATGCTCCCGCAGGAAAGCGGCGACCGCCGCGGCATTTCGCTCGTGAGCTTCCATCCGGGGTCCAAGGGTCTTCACGCCGCGAAGCACCAGCCAGGCGTCGAAGGGAGAGCCCGCCAGCCCGGCGGTGTTGACCACGAAGCCCAGGCGCTCGGTCACATCTTCGCCCGAGGCGATAAGCGCGCCTCCCACCACGTCGCTGTGGCCGTTCAGGTACTTGGTGGTCGAGTGGACCACGATGTCGACTCCCAGATCCAAGGGGCGCTGGAAATAGGGGCTGAGGAAGGTGTTATCCGCGGCGGTAAGCAGGCCGGATTCGCTCGCCAAATCTGCCACAGCGGCGATGTCGACGATGTTGAGCAGGGGGTTGGAGGGCGTCTCGATCCAGATGAGCCGGGTTTGGGGGCGGATGGCGGCTCGGACTTCATCCAGGTTCCGCATGTCGACAAAGGAGAACGACACTCCGAAGCGGGGCAGCAGGCCGTCGAAGAGCCGGTAAGTCCCCCCGTAGATATCGCGCCCGGCAATGATGTGCGCGCCCTGCTCCAGCATGAGGGGGACTGCGGTGACGGCGGCCATCCCTGTCGCGGTGGCGCGCGCCCACTTGCCCCCTTCGAGCGCAGCTAGGTTCTCCTCGAGCGCGGCGCGGGTGGGATTGCCGCTGCGGGTGTAGTCGTACTCGGGAACGCGCCCGATCTCCTCGAAGCGGAAGGTAGAGCTCGGATAAATGGGCGTGGTGACTGAGCGGTAGTGCGCGTCTTTGTCCACGCCGGTGTGAACGGCGGAGGTCTCTCTCCTCATGATCTCGCCCCCCCGGTGGGATCACCGTCGGCATCAGATGAAGAGCGCACTATAACATCGGCGCGAACATCGTGGTTCGCGCCCGTACCCCGGCGGGGTTCCCCGGCCGCGGAGAGATCCTCAGAGCGCGGGCCGCGGCTTTTCCAGGCACAGGTCGACCAGATCCTCGATCACAGCTGTGCCTGCGCACATCACCGTGTCCGCCCCGCCCCAGTAGACCTTCACTGTCCCGTCGGACTCGGGGATGGCGCCGCAGGTGAAGACCACGTTGGGTACGTAACCCACGCGTTCCCAGGGATCTTCGGGTTCGAGAATCCACTCATCGGCCACGCCCAGCAGAACGGCCGGATCGGTGAGGTCGTGCAGGGCCGCTCCCAGCCGATAGACGGCTCCGGCCATGGTGGGATAGACGCCGTGGTAGATGTGGAGCCATCCCCGCGCAGTCTTGATGGGCGTCGCGCCCGGCCCGATTTTCTGTTCGTCCCAGTGGTAGGTGAGCGGTTGCATCACCACGCGCGAGTCGCCCCAGTGGACCAGGTCGGGAGAGTAGGTGACCCAGATGCCCCAGGGAGAGATTTCCGAATGAGGCCGGTCCAGGCGCACATAGCGGCCGCCGATGCGTTCCGGGAAGATCACGACGTTCCGGCTGTCCGCCGGGGTGATCAGCGCCACCCGCTCGACCGAGCGAAAGTCGGTGGTGCGGGCCAGGCCGACCCGCACGCCGTGCCGGGAGTAGGCGCTGTAGGTCAGCAGGTACTCGCCCTCCAGAGGACAGATGCGCAGGTCTTCGACGCCCCACTCCTCGTACTCGGCGAAGACCCCCTCGCTCGCGGGTACGAGAAAAGGTTCGGGGCGTACCGTGAACCCGAAGCCATCGTCGCTCTCCGCCAAGCCGATGATTGAGCGGCCGTTAAGCCGATGGGAGCGGAAGAGGAGCAGGTAGCGGCCCTCGTGCTTCACGGCCCCCGCGTTGTGAACGGTCGCCACAGGGTAGGGAACGTCGGCCTTCGTCAGAATGGGGTTGCCGGGATGGCGGGTGATCATGGTCATCGCTCTCGGGGTTAGGTGGCGAGGGCCAGTCGCCCCGCCCGCTCGAGCACGCCCTGGTAGACCTCCAGGTAGCCGTCGACCATCCGTTCAACGCTGAAATTCTGCTTGACCCACCGGCGGCAGGCTCGGCGGTCGAGCGCGGCCAGGGGGCCGGCGGAACCCTGCGGGCCGATGGCGGCGACGGCTTCCTCCACCGAATGAACCAGGAACCCGGTTTCTCCGTCGGCGATGACCTCCCGCATGCTGCCCCGTTCGAAGGCCACAACCGGAGTCCCGCAGGCCATGGCTTCCACCACCGAAAGACCGAAGGGCTCGTCGAAGGCGATGGGGTGGAGCAGCGCCAGGGCGCCGCCCAAGAGTTGGTCGCGGCGGGCGGGATCGGCGGAGCCCACGTACTTCACCCGGTCGCCGTCGAGGTGGGGCTCGACCTGGGTGCGAAAATACTCTTCGTCCTGAATGACCCCGGCCAGGATCAGCCGGTGACCCGTCCGGCGGGCGATTTGGATAGCCTCGTGAGCCCCTTTATCGGGGTGGATGCGGCCGAAGAAGAGCAGGTACTCCCCGGGCTCCTCCCGGAAGCTGAAACCTGAGAGGTCTATGCCGTGATGCACCGTGGCCGCGTAGCGCAGCCCCGGAGCCCGGTCGGCGTCGCTGATGGCGACGTAATGGGCGGTCTGGTCGTATTTGCGGTACACGGGCAGAATGCGCTCCGAGGAGAACCCGTGGATGGTGACCACCAGGGGCGTGTCCGTGAGTCGCGAGTAGGTCAGCGGCAGGAAGTCGAAATGATTGTGGATGAGGTCGAATTCGTCAGCCCTCTCGAAGACCTCCGAGATGTGCAGGCCTTCCCACACCTTGGCGTCGAGCGTGCGGTCCTCCTCGTAGCCGGTGGGACATACCGCGTGCAGGCGGGCGCTGGTCAGTGAGTCCGCGGTGGCAAACAGCGTCACATCCACTCCCCGGCGAACGAGTCCCTCGGTAAGCAGGGACACCACCTGCTCCCAGGGCCCGTAGTGACGGGGAGGTGTGCGCCAGGCGATGGGCGCCAGCATGGCTACGCGCAAAGGGGAAGTCATCACTAGGCTTCTTCCGCAGGCTCCGGCGAGGAGTGCAGGTCAAGCCACTCCAGCACCTCCGGCAGCTGCGCGGCGGCCAGGGCCATGCTGCTGTCGGCGGCGCCGTAGTACATCCGCAGTTCGTCTCCATCGAGCACCCAGCCGCAGGGGAAGACCACGTCGGCCACGTCTCCGTAGCGCTCGTAGGGCTCCTCGGGACCGAAGACCCATTCGTCCGCCCGGCGCAGCACCTTGCTGGGGTCGTCCCGGTCAAGCAGGGCCAATCCCAGGCGGTAAATGCCCCCGGCTATGGTGTGCCGCACGCCGTGGTACATGAGGAGCCAGCCCTCGTCGGTGAGTAGGGGTGGGGGGGAGAGGCCGATCTTATTGGCGTCCCACCAGCCTCCCTGCCGGCATGGAAGCAGGATTTGGTGGTCTCCCCAGTGGTGGAGGTCGGGGGAGAACGAGATCCAGACGTGCGCTCCCACCGGCATCGAAGGCGAGGGCCGGTTGAGCATGGCGTAGCGTCCACCGAAGCGGACGGGAAACACCGCGGCGTCCTTGTTCTCGGGCATAGTTACCGGTCCCAGTCGGGTGAAACTGACGAAGTCCCGAGTGGTGGCGAGCGAGACCAAGGGTCCGGCCGCCGAGTAGGCGGTGTACGCCACCAG
>JAGXFV010000046.1 GCA_024637095.1 Actinomycetes bacterium | reverse complement strand
TGCCAGGAGATCGGAATCTCCGAACAGACCTACTACCGCTGGAAGAGCCGCTATGGCGGCATGACCACGCCGGACCTCAGGCGCCTGAAGGAGCTCGAAGCCGAGAACCTCCAATTGAAGAAGCTGGTGGCCGACCTCTCCTTAGATTGCGCCATGCTCAAGGAGCTTGCCGAGGGAAACTTCTGAGCCCGGCCCGGAGACGAATAGCCGTGAAGCAACTCGAAAAGAGATTCGCGGTCTCCGAGCGCCGGGCCTGCCGCCTGGTTGGCCAACACCGCTCGAGCCAGCGCTACCAGCCTGAGCCTCCCGACGATGAGCCTCGCCTGCTGGAAGCCATGGCCGCCCTGGTCAAGAAGCACCCTCGCTACGGCTACCGGCGCATCGGGGCCTCGCTTCGCCGGCAGGGCTGGCAGGTGAACCGGAAGCGCATCTACCGGCTCTGGAAGCGGGAGGGGTACCGGGTGCCGCGCCAACAGCACAAGAAGCGTAGGCTGGGTTCAAGCGAGAACGCCTGCCACCGCCACCGTCCCCTGCACAAGAACCACATCTGGGCCGTCGACTTCATCTTCGACCGGGATGAGGGCGGCCGTTCACTCAAGTGGCTTTCCGTCGTCGACGAGTACACCCGGGAATGCCCCACGCTGCAGTGCGAACGGAGCGTCACTGCTCTGGACGTGATCGACGAACTCATCCGCATCATGCAGGTCCGGGGTGTGCCCGCCCACATCCGCGCGGACAACGGCCCCGAATTCATCGCCGCCGCCATTCGCAGCTGGCTCCGAGACGCCGGCATCGGCACCCTCTACGTGGAGCCCGGCGCCCCCTGGGAGAACGGCTACGCCGAATCCTTCCACGCCCGCCTGCGGGACGAGTTCTTGAACGCGGAAGTCTTCGCCAACCTCCGGGAAGCCAAAGCTCTGGGAGAGCAGTGGCGCCGGGAGTACAATCACGAACGGCCGCACAGCTCTCTCGGGTCCTTGACCCCAGACGAGTTCGCGGCTGGACTGCCTGCCCCTCCGGTCGGGGCTACGCCCCTCCCTCCAGGGCAGGCACCACCATCATGACCCAGGGGGCTCTCATTGCGGGTGGTACGGAGAGTGGGGGCATTCCAGCCAGACGCGCTGACAACGTGGGTAACCCGTTGCAGACATGTCCGTCGCCAGTAAACCAATCTCAAACCCGTAGGAGGTAGGATGTTGGCGAATACTGGATGGCCGAGAAATCAGAATTCCGGGCCGGGGGGTACTTCCAGGGACCAGCAGCCCCCCTTCGTCCTGCTTCGCTCTCAGGAGGAGAGGACGGCCTACGGGACCGTGCTGTCGGACCTGCGGGGAGCGCGTACCCTCGGCGAGGCCTTTGGGGGCACAGTATGGGCATGGCATGAGGAGCGGCTGGAGCTCCTTCGAGGTGAGACGGTCGAAGCTCGGTTTGACTTCTCCGATGTGCGCGAGGTGGACCGGCCGACGAGTGCGTTTCTGGACATCACTATCTTGGATGATGCATAGGCCCCAGAGCGGCAGCGATCGGTTGGGGCGCCGAGCGTTCATCGCTACCGTTCTTGTGGCAGCAGTGCGAGTGGAGCCCGAAAGGGCGTGCATTCATACCGAGAATGTGCGAAGTCGGTATTCTCGGCTCTGCGGAGGGCGGTTGCGTCCTGGCAGACCCGTGTTCCCCAGCGAAGGGGCCGTCAGGAGGGCTGAGCGGCCCGAGGCGCTCTTGCTTTGCCTCGTCGTACCTCCTCCCCTCCCCGAATGGGATTTCGAGGCCGCAAGCGCGATTCTACGAAGCGTTATTTGATACCTGTGTGGTTTGGGGTGTCTCGGAGCGAAGCCGCCGCAGTCAAGCGGGGCCACGGTTTCCCGCAGGAGTCGCTGCAGCAGATTGGTCACCTGGACTTGATGCGCTCCCAGACTTGATCTTCGGCCGAGCAAGTTCGATCGCACGCAGGGTTGGCCAGCCCGGGGCAGGTGTCAGAGTCGCTAAAGGTGGGGGGCTTCCCCGCGTTTTGATCCTGGAACGGTCATCTCGGTTGATGCCGCGTGGATCAACCCGGTTAGTCACTGTCTTCCCCTATGGGTTCAGCATTGGGCAGATATTACGGGTGTAGTAGGTGCTGGACAATGTCGGGTTTCCCGCCGACGCCGGTGGATACAGCCCGGACCCGGCGCAAGAAAAAGGGACGCCTGGCCGAAGCAAGGCGCCCCTAAGGGTAGCTCAAGGTGTGATCGGGCTAGCCCTCGAACTCCTCGGAGGGGGGTGCCGGGTGGTTCTCCCGTTCCTCCTGGATAAGCCGCCATATCTCGGCGGGTCGCCCCCCTCGGGGACCGGACGACCCTTTGCTGTGCTCGACCACTCCCTCAGACACCAAATCTGCCATGATCTGTTCCCACTGCGCCTTGGGCACGCACTTGTTCAGCACTTCATCGATTTCGGTCCTCGTGAGCTCTCCCTTCTCTTCGAGGGCCTGCAGGATGCGCTCTCGGCGGAGGTGCTGGGCCGGGGCGGGTGCCGCCGATATTCGGCTAAGTACGTACTCGTTGTGGGCCCGGTGATATTCGACAAGAGCGATCGCAGCCTCCATTGTGCACTCTGGTAGGGCCAGCTTGTGGCTATGCTCTGGATGCTCTAGGCAGTGCAGGATCAGGGCCAGGCGGGCGCACTGGCTGGGTAGTTTGGCATACATTCCCGCCGTGATCCCCTCCACCGCTTGAATGAGCTCGGTGTTCTCGTCGTGCCACCGGATCCACCGTTCTTTGGCCTCCGCGGACAGCGTGATTCGCACATCATCCTCGCTCCGGCGTAGGCGCTCGAACACATGCTGGACTTTGGCTCTCAGCTCTTCCGGCACGACCTCCTCTGACCATTTGGCGGGGGACACGGCGGGATAGGCGAAGAGGAAGCGCTCCAGAAACCCGTCTCGCCGTCCGACCTCCTCGGCGAGTTCCGGCAGCACGTCGGGGTAGGTCTTCTTCTTGAGATAGCCACCCGCATCTAGGAACTCACGGACCTGAGACATGAGCTGGAGGAAATGCGCATCGCTGATGATGGAGTTCTTTGTGATGGCGGATGTGAAGCCCTTCTTCAGGTCCAGCTCCCCACGAACCAAGTTGTACCGGTTGTGCCGGTAATCCACTAGGTCAATCTCACTGAGCTGGTGAAACCGTATGACCCGATCATTCTTGATTAGGTCCAGGCCCTGCTTGGATAGTGATACGTAGTAGGGGTCATACTTCTTTGGGGGCTCCAGCCCGAGTTCCTCGTACTCCTCATCAGCCGGTGCGTACCCTAGCGTCAGGCACGCCTCCCATCCGGTGTCAGAGAGCTTGTGCTTGACGACGACCGGCTTGTTCTGTCGTTCGTTCGGGTGGAAGTAGATCGGCTTCACAGCCCGTGTCCGGCACGAGCCACACGACGAGCGACACGGCAATCAGGCGCCAACCCCCAACCCCACAGCATCGGTCTGCTCAGGGCACATAGTTCAATCTACCCGCCTCGACGGTTCGTCTCCCTCGCGGCGCGGGGCTGGTACAGGCACACAAACGTCCCGCGGTTCAGGCCGAGGAGCTCGTGCAGGATGCGCATCGCTCGGCGCAGGTTGCGGTCCACGTCGAAGCTGGACGCGATCCCTAATCGTTTGTAATGATTACTTTTAGGGCGCGTTCCTTCATTGCATTTCCGAAGGTGTCGTATGCGCCCATGACATCATCCAATGCGAAATGGTGCGTGATCAGCTGCTCCGGCTGGAGCTTGCTGGCCATCACCGTCTTCAGGAGCATCGGAGTCGTCACGGTGTCGACGAGACGCGTGGTCAGGGTGATGTTGTGTGACCAGAGCTTGTCCAGGTTCAGCTGGACGGGTTTGCCATGCACGCCGATGTTGGCGATATGACCGCCCGCAGCCACGATCTCCTGGCAGACGTCGAAACTCACCGAGAGTCCGATGGCTTCTATCGCAACGTCCACGCCTCTGTTGTCGGTGAGCGCCATCACCTTCTCGACGGCCTTGCCGTCGCTGTTGTTGATGACCTTCGTTGCTCCGAACTTCTTGGCAACCTCCAAACGGTTGTCATCTACGTCGACCATGATGATTTCCGCAGGTGAGTAGAACTGCGCTGTCAGAAGCGCCGCCAACCCGACTGGACCTCCGCCGACAATCGCCACCGTGTCGCCAGGCTTGACCTGTCCGTTGAGGACACCACATTCGAACCCGGTCGGCAGAATATCGCTCAACATCACAAGCGCTTCTTCGTCAGCTCCGGCGGGAATCGGGTATAGACTGTTGTCCGCGAATGGAGTTCGGACGTATTCGGCTTGAACCCCGTCAACAGTGTTCCCCAGTATCCAGCCACCACCGTTCTCGCAATGCGAGTACATTCCTTTCTTGCAGTTGGTGCACTTCCCGCACGACGAGATGCACGAGATCAGGACGTGGTCGCCAACTTTGAAGTTCGAAACGCTCCCGCCCACTTGTTCGATGATTCCGACACCTTCGTGCCCCAGTATTCGGCCATCCGTGACCGTTGGCACATCACCTTTCACGATGTGCAAGTCCGTTCCACAAATCGTCGTCTTCGTGACCTTGACGATGGCATCGGTTGGTGAATCGATGACGGGCGTCGGCTTGTCCTCTAAGGCGATGTTGCTTGGACCGTGGTACACAAGAGCTTTCACAAGTGCGCTTCCTTTGGGAGTACGTTTTGCCAGTCGCTGGCTCGCGGCGATCTGACCTCCGGGGTATGAGCCGTACTCTCGACTTACCCGGCGGTCCGGGTGCTAACCTCAATACCCCAACAGCGCGGACAGAAGCGCTGCGGCCCACCCGGACATCACCGCTCCGAGGATGGCGGACACGAACTTGATGTAGCGGACAGCAGCCTCCCCGAACACCCGGCTGCCCTCCGGTGAGGATAGGTAGAGGCTGTCGAACAGACGCTGGGTGGCCTCGGGCAGTACCAGCATGGCGAGGCTGAAGACGAGAGCCGCGTACGCCAAAGCGACGAGCCACCCCTCCAGAAACGGAATCCCCGCCCCATCTCCCCTCCCGAATGGAATCGCACCGAACGTGTTAGGTATGAGCCGCGGCCGTGCGACTCTCAGGTGGAGTCTACCTTGTGGCCGTCGGCTCGATACCTTTGTTAGGCACTCACTCCATCGGCGCGAGCCGGAACAGCTTCCTAGCGACCATCACGTACCACGCAATCATCATCAGTCCCCCCGGCATCGCGACAATCATGAGGACGCCTGTTGGGGCGAGCGCAAATGCGGTGCCCACCACGTAGACGAGCAAAAGCCACATGCCGACGATGCCGGTCCATGAGGCAAGGCGACCGAAGACTCCTCCCTCCAGCATCGCAACTACGAGGTGTTCCTGCTCTCGCGCATCCAAGAAGAGCACGACGCCGGCCACAGCAACCCAGACAGCGTGGTGCGGGGGCTCGCCGCAACGGGGAGGGTGATCACCTCGGCGGCGGCCATCATGGTGGTGGTATTCACCGGATTCGTCTTCGGCGACGATGTCGCGGTCAAGCAGATAGGTCTGGGACTGGCCGTGGCCATTCTCGTAGATGCGACTCTGGTGCGGGTGCTGTTGGTGCCTTCGACTATGGTGCTCATCGGCGAGGCCAACTGGTGGATGCCGCGATGGCTCGAGCGGATCCTTCCGGGATTCGACCAGGGTGAGGGTGATGCCGACGTCGCCGGAGCAGGCAGTGGCGCGGTGTACGGACCGCGCCCTGAGGGCAAGCTAAGAGAGAGCGAATCGTGAGTAACGGCGCACCCGATCGCGGGGCAAACCGAACCCAATGGAGAAGCAGATGAAGATCGTCAAGGCAGCGGAAGCCGAGAAGAAAGACAATCCCCACGGCGTCGACGCCCGCCCGCTGCACAGCAGCGAGCACGTCCAGGTGAGCGTCCTCACCCTCGAGCCGGGGGAAGCCCTCAAGCCGCACGTCACCCCGGTGGACGCCTTCTTCTACGTCCTTGAGGGGATCGGAATCGTAGAGATCGGCGACGAGCGCGCAGAAGTCTCCAAGGACATGCTCATCGACAGCCCCGCCAAGATCCGGCACCGGCTGCTGAACGAGGGCAAGGAGACCTTCCGCTTCTTGGTGGTCAAGACACCCCGTCAGACCGACGAGACCCGGATTCTCTAGAAGCGGAGGCCAAGTATGGATGGTTTTCGGGCCTGGATGCTACGAGAGACGGAGGGCGGGCTGCCTCCGAGGTCGACTTCGCCCAGCTAGAGGCCTCCATTCTGGAGGTGGAGAAACGATCGAACGGGCTGGCGGAGATCGAGAAGTGGGTCGGCACCATCAAGAGCAGCAGCGACAAGATCCTGGACAGGGTGGGCGTGACGCGTAGGGCACTCGAAAAGCAGGTGGAGGTGCTTCGCGACCGCATCGCCGACGTCCAGGATGCGCTGGGCACGACGGCTGACTGATCTGGGCCCCTGGGGGTGGGGAAAACAGCGCACGGCTGCAATAGTCAGAGCCATTGCAGCCGTGCAGGCCGGTCAGGGGTAGGGGTACCCCTACTCGATCAGATCCTCGGGCTGGGGGAGCACCGTCTCGTCCTCGGGTAGTGGCTCCCCGATCTTGAGCTTCGCGGGTCGGCCTGGACGCCCTTCGTCGTTCACGACGTACTCCAGTGCGATGGCCTCCGCTACCCTCCGCGATGCCGTTGAGCGGTCAATGTCCAGGTAGGCTGCCACCTCACCCACGGACGCGTATTGGGGACGATCCTCCCCGTCTTCCGGCGGGGGCGGAGTGCTCCGCTTCCGTTCGAGGATCTTTCCCCTTAACGAGAGGGTCGTCCTGGGAAATGAGGATTCGTGGTCCGTGAGGTGGGCCACCGCCTCCACGGTCTCCCGCACTGTGGGCTTGACCGTCGTGAGGCACGCCTCCTCGATGAGAGCAGCCACCAGGTCCCGCACCACCCTGTAGTCCTCGATCGAGGCGATGATGCGCCCTTCGGCATCCCGTTCGCGCACGGTCTGGCAGAGGAGGGCGTGTGCGCTCAGGAGAGACAGCACGGAGCGAAAATCCCGGCGAATCCGCGGGGTGGCGGGGTTCGTAAGGTCGGCCAACCGCTCGGCAAACGGGATGACCACTCCCGGCGTCTCGTGCCGCAGCCAGTGCTGCAGCGCGTGCCAGCGGCTGTAGTCGATCTCCTTGGCGCCCACCGCTATCCCGTGGAGCACCTGGCGGGTCTGCTCGGCCGTGTCGTTGATGCTCAAGCTAAGCACCCGCGTCTCGTTCTCGGGGTGGATACGGGGGCGGGTCGTTGTCATGATGAGGTTGGTCGGCCCCTCCTTCTCGATCACCTTGGCCTTGAGGCCAAGGGGGGTTGATTCCACCGTCTCGTACGAAAGGCGCCCCTCCGAGAGCAGGCTGCGTAGCAGATACTCGCCACCGTCACCCATGCCCTCCACCTCGTAGAGGATGATGGTGCGGTGCTTCAGGACTTCGTCGGTATAAGCGAGCGCCTTGGGGCTCATGCCGGTGCGCTCGATCACGGCCCTTGCGGGTACGAGCCTTACCACCTGGGCGACGGTGAAGCTTTTTCCGCCGGAGCTCACCCCCTTTACCACAGCGCTCGCGGGACGGGGCAGCAGTCGGGAGGTAAGCACCAGAAAGAGGAGCATGATGTTGATGCGCTCACCGACAACGCCGGAACGCTGCACCACCTCAGTGGCCTCCTCCAACACCCGGCCACCGAGCGACTTCGCGAACTCCTCTCCGGCCGCAAGTACCGCAGGATCGACGACCTGCTCCACCTTGGCGGGCTCTGTGTAGGCCCGGATTCGACGGCGGAGGTTATCGATACGGAGGTGGGTGAGCTTGGCCAGGGGTTTCAGGTAAGCGTCGTGCTCGCCCCTTGGGAGCCGCGTGACGACCCCAAGCACGTCGTCCAGGCGTTCCAGGCGCTCTCCCAAGTCTGCCTCTTTGATCTCCTCCAGGAGCGTGCCCAGGTCATCGCGGACCCCGGCCCGGCGCTCCTTCTCCCTCGACTCGACGGACGCGACGATCCCTTCCACCTCCTTGGGATCTAGGGGTGGATTGCACTGGGTGCGGTTGAACTCAAGCGTCTTTCGCAGGACGACCGGGGTCGGGTCCCCTTTCTGGAAGGCGGCCCCGACGAGGCGCGTAATCTGGCTGTTTCGCTGTCCCTCGAAGACGGACTCGCGCCACTCCTGCTCGGAGACCGGCTCCCCCGACGCAAATGCGCCGGGGGTGAGGTTTGACTTACTCTGCTCCAAGGCCCTGACCAAGTCAGGGGCTTCGGCGATTTCGGCTATGTCTATTGCTGCCATTCGTAGCTACCTCCTGAGATGTGCTTGGACGGGGGCGCGACAATGAAGCCGCCTTCGCCCCGCACGTCCACCTTCTTTGCGATCTTGCTCGCCGAGTTCTTGATGCCGCCCTCGGGGAGGCGGTAGATGTAGTGCCAGCCTCCACCGCCCGTACGGCTGACGAGGGTCTTCGGGAGCTCAAGCCCTGTGGCGAGGAGGTTCTGCATGCCCTCCTCGCCGTCTATGTCGAGCACCCAGATCCCACTGATCGCGCCGGTGACGATGCCGACGTTGCTGTCCGTCCACCTGGTGAACCAGCCCCGGACCTCTTCCTCGGTTGCCCGGCGGGTCGTGAACTCGCGCCAATCGATCCGCGGGTGCTTGCCGGGACTAGTGCACCCCGGCTTTTCGCAGGTGCACGCCCCGTCGACGATGCCGTGGACGGGGATGACGCTCAACCCGACCTGTCGATAGTCAAGCCCGGCGATCAGGTTGCGGCGTTCGCCGCCTTTCGATACATTCATAGGTAGAACTCCTTCAAGTTCTGTTCTGAGGGCTCCAGGATTACGGCCTGGAGCCCTCGCTCGTCTTCTGACCGCTACCGCCTAGGCGGTCTCCGGCCCTGTTGCCGCCCACATTTCGCTATCCGTCGTCTGTGAATCTCTTGCGATCGTCGCGCGCCACGATCCCCAGCATCTGCAGCAGTGGGATGGTTGGTACGACAATTCG
>JAGXFV010000045.1 GCA_024637095.1 Actinomycetes bacterium | reverse complement strand
GGAGACGCCCCCGAGCATGTCCAGGAAGGGCGAGAAGCCGGCAGAGGGAGGGCCAGATGGTATTTGAGTGGCCACAAGTCGTGCCTTGGGAAGCTGAAGCCCCGGCGCCGGGTTTCTGCATCGTCTGCGGACAGCCCCTGCTCGTCGAGGGTGAATGGGGTGAAATTCAAAGCGCCGTCGGAGAGTGCTTCCTGTGCCCCAAGCACGGACGCGAGCACCTTCTTGAGTGGGCCTCCGTCTCGAGGCATGACCTCTTCTCTACGTGGTAGCGGCGTACTGCCGACGCTCTTCCGCTCCCACTTTGTGGCTCATGACAGGAGAAAGGGAAATTCGTGGCGGGTCTCGATCAGATGTCCAACTGGTTGGATAAAGGCGGTAGCACCAAATCGAGGTGCGAGGCCTGCGGAGCGCATGTGACGCTCGGCCCCGAGGAACTCCGGCGTCTAGAGGCGTTCGCGGAACCGGTGCTATGCAGGGAGCACGAGGCGGGCAACTGGCTCGATCCGGACCCGGCTGCTTGAGGGAGTCTTACTTCTCACTGCTAGGGGAAGGCGTTAGTCGATCCCCTTCGAATGGCCCGTCCGCCCTTTGGGGCGGGCGGGCTTTTTCATGTTATGTAGCTCAAGCCCGCGGCCTGGCTGGCGAGCAAAACGGCGCAGAGGCCAGGTAACCACCTCTCATCTTACGCGTCCCCGGCCGATCCCCAAGGGCGCGTTTCTCTGTTGTGCACTTGCAGCGGCTGAGTCGACGGACGAGCAAGCCGCAGCCTCGCGCGCCTGTTTGGCTCACTTGGAGGCACCAAGACTTATTGTTTCGCCGACTGGATCTCTGAGTCCGCTTCGAGGTTCAGTTGGACATCCTCATTCTGCGGGTCGAGCCTCAGGCCTCGAAAGTCGGCAGTTGGAAGTAAGAACGCTCCCCATCTCCCCTTGCTAGTCAGGTTCCAGAGATGCTCCCTAGCCGATCCATAAAGGAGGGAAGCACCATTGACGGCGACTACGTATCCGGCCTGCATATCTGGAACTTGTTCGCACGGGTAAACGAAGTAACCAGTCATTGCAAGGAAACCGGTATAGGGTGGTAGCGTGCCGCCCTTGTCTTCGTTCAGTGAGACAGTAATCGCAATGCGCCAGCGGGAAGGGTCATCGTCCTTCTGCGCGATCTCCTTGATCTCAACATCGATCGCGCCGCCCTGCTCTTCGGGCGAAACCTCATCAGACGTTTGGACGCTTACGCCGTCTAAGACTATCCGCTCAAGCTGCAGGTTCGAGAGCTTCATTGTCACTCCGTTGGACGACGGCAACAGGCTGGTACGCGGGCTTCTCTACCTCCGCCCCCATAACGCCCCACTTGGAAGGGGCCGGCATCTCGAAATGTCTCGGACTTGTCAACGACCGCCCAGAATAGGCAGGAATCTCATCTATCCACACAGTCCTACTGCCTTTCGGGGCCATGTGTATTCGGACCTCCGAATCAAGAGCGTAAGCTAGCTTCGTCATCGTTGCCACAGTGAAGTTCGCATCGTGGTCAAGAACTTTGGTCACATAGGCCGGGCTTGATCCTATTAGGCGAGCCAAGTCGGCCCGCGTGAGGCCTTTCTCGTCGATGATGCGTGACAGGTCATTGGTGAAAGAGAGAATAGCTCGCTTTGCCCAATAGCCTCGTGACTTCTCCGCTGACCGGAAGAGATCTGCAAATGTCTTTTCATGAGCAGCCAATTGGTGTCTCGCCTCTCCTTGCCTATTTCAGCCCAGTGTCCCGTTCCTCTTTGCGACCAGGTACTTGCCTCGTATGCTTTCGGCCCGGCCAATCTGTCGCTGGAGCACCCGAGGCTTGGGCTTATCGACTCCGTGAGTGCATACGATGATCTTCCCCTTGTCAAAGAAGAAGAAGACGCGGATCAGGCCTGCCTTAAATTCCCAGATATCCGATGAGAGCTTCCGACACTTCCTCTTATTAGGTGGTGGCCCATGCTCGGCGGCACTGCTGAGAACGGACATGATGTCCTCAAACTCGTCGGTTCCTTCCTTGCTAGCAAGGTAGTCGAGAAGGTCAGAATCCCCGCGATCGTCGGCTATGGCCATGATTGTCCAAGGACCGGGCAGAACCTCTAGCAGCTTCATATTAACCTATGGGTTAAGGATGTCAAACCTTCCCTAGCAAAAGACCGGGGTTTTCCGCGCCACAGTGGCCAAGCGCATCGCCAAGGTGCGGTGGCGTCGTCAACGCCTAACTAGTCAACAGCTCGGCGGTTCTCTTGGACAACACTCTATGGCACAACGATGCACCAGAACAAGCCGCCAGTAGGCTGTGTAGGCAGAATTGGAAAGTCGGCCTCTTCGCTGTTCCGGTCGACTGCGAGGATGAAGCTACAGACCTTCGATCCGCCGGCCACCTCCTTGAGGTCGATTTCTGTGGCCAGGCGTCCCACCAGTTGCACCGAGTTCATGGGTTCTCCTCTCCTGCTCGTCCATTCCGATCCCCGGGGATAGTCAGGCTACCGTGGGGGGAGCGGGGAGCGGAATAGGACCTAGGTTGGAACCCTCGGCGGGGGGGAATCTTCCATCATCCGGAAGCTGAGAGAGGAACCCACGATCCGACCCCTGCGCAAAATGCTCAATGCGATCAAGCCTAGAGCCGCCTCCGAGCTTCGCCTCGAAGTAGACGACTTCCAGGGGATTTCGCTCCTTCGCGTTGACGGGGAGATCGATCACCATAGCGCCCGAGACCTCCGGGCAGCGGCTGAGGCCATTCTCGGCCGGGGTGACAAGCGGCTGCTGCTCGACCTCAACGGAGTCTCCTACATGGACAGCGGGGGCATGTCGCTGCTCTTCGACATGGTGCGAACCGTGGGCCCTTCGGGCTGGATCGGGGTGATCATGCCCAACGAGAACGTCCACCGACTGCTCGAAATCACCGGTCTTGTTGGTCAGCCCTCTTTCAGGGTGTTCGCAACGCCGACGGAGGCGGAGACCGCGATTCGAAAGGGCAACCGACCGGCATGAGGCCCCCACCTGCGACTCTTTCCCTAAACTGCGAGGAGTCGGCTACCGATACGCTCTATGCAAACCAAGCGAGCGCGGAGAGTCGAAAGCCGAGATGCCGGAAAACCGAGTGGAGCCAGGGATTTGGACGCACGAGTGCCGCACCTGCCGGTCGGAGCTCATCCAACCTACCGACTGGCGCCGCCACGATGAGCTGTGGAACGTGCGGATCGAGTGCCCGGAGTGCGGAGCCGCCTACGAAACTATGCTCGATCAGAATCAGGTGACCGACCTCTCTTATGAGATGGAGGCCGGCTTTCACGCCATGTTCGAGCAACTCGGCGAGATCGACCGGGCGCTCTTCGAGGATGAGTGCGCATTGTTCTTCGACGCACTCCAGGCCAACAGCATCTTCCCCATGGATTTCTAGCCGCGGCCTCATCGGCGCTCCCCCACTCAAACCAATCCCGTTCTCCGCGCCCCGCCGAGCGGTCTTCGGATACCCCCGATGGTATACTGCCATCCGATCCAAGTTTGCTGATCGGTAAGTAATGCGAGGAGAGGGCTAGGGCAATGGAAATGGATGTCTACTTCCCGGGCGGCAAGAAGGTCTTCGCCGATTTCAAGGGTTTTACCGTTGAGACAGACCAGCCCGTGCCGGCAGGTGGTGACAATTCGGCCCCAGCGCCGTTTGATCTCTTCCTCGCCTCCATCGCCACCTGCGCCGGGATATTCGTGCTGAGCTTCATGCAGGAGCGGAACATCCCCACCGACGACGCAAAGATCACCATGCGCTGGGAATACAATCGGCAGAAGCACCTGATCGAGAAGATGATCCTCGATCTGCAGCTTCCGGCGGAGTTCCCCGAGCAGTACAAGGCGGCGGTGGTGCGGGCGGCCGAGCTCTGCACGGTGAAGCGCCACCTCCACGACCCGCCCGAATTCGAGATCAACACCATCATCGGGGCGAACGCCTAGGCTCGAGCCGGGGCCTCCACGTCAGCGGGTTGCCAGGGTCTGCTCGATCGTCTTGGCCGCTGAGAGCAAACGCTCCGCCTGGTCGGCGGCTCCCTTTGCCAGACCGCTGAGCGCTTCCGCTGTCGAGCGCAGCGCGGCAACCGTCGGCCGGCCGCCGAAAACCTCGAGGGTGATCACCAGCGGCTCCCCCAGAGGATTCACCTCCACCGCCCGGAACAGTTCCATCTGGCGCCGGAGGCGGGGTCTTCCCCAGGCCGCCGGGTCCTGGTGGTCTCTGCCGCCCGCCACCCCATGCAGATGCACCACCGCCAATCGACTTGAGTAGCGTTCGAGGTACTCCTCCGGGTTTCCCCCGGCAAGTTCGAGGTGGCCCACGTCGAGCACGGTAGAAAGACCCAGTTCTTCCACCACGGGCCAGACCCAGGCAAAGGGGAACTCCAGGTTCTCCACGGCCAACCGCGAGGGCCCGGTGACTTCCGCCAATGCTCCAAGCGACTCGGCCAAAGCCTGTCGCCGACTGCCGAAAGCCTCTAGATTCTTAGGGTAGGCGGTCGGTGCCGCCGGATGGACAACATAGGCGCGCGGGGCGAGCGGGAGGGTCAATTCAATCGCCCTCAGACAAACCTCCAGCGCACGCTGCCGCTCGCCCGGCCGGGGATGCGAGAGGTCGGCGTCAACAGGCAGGTGAACCGTCACCCCGAATCCGTCCCGCCGGCAAAGGTCGGTCATCCGGCGAAAGTCTCCTTCGGCGGGCAGATTGGCACCCTCGAAGAACATCAACTCCACGTCGTCGACCAGTGGCGCCAGAAGGCGAAGATTCGGAATGTAGTCGTCCGGCAGGACGTACGAAGTCGTTCCGATAATCAAGATCCGAGCGGCGCCATCAAGGCTACCGCTACCAGGCAGGCGGTGCGGCTCAGTTCCTGCGAGGCGCCCATGACGTCACCCCCGACCCCGCCCAACAGACCATAAGCGGTTCGCCGGAGGATGAGTGCCACCAGGAGCATCGAGGCCGCCGCCGCGAGTACGGCGGCCCAACCCAGAACCAGGCCGGTCAGCAGCGCCGGGGCTGTGACCAGAACACCCACCGCCAGATGCCGCGTGCCGAAACCGGTGAGCGCCTGCTCGCCCAAGCCGGGGTGAGAAGCCCGGCCACGCCAGGAGAGCACGAGAAAGGGCAGGCGCGAAAGCACCTCCGCCAGAAGCACCGCGGCGGGCAGGGTGTGGGCTTGGAAGGCCACGTCGCCGTCTCCCACCGAGTATGTCGCCAGGTCGGCAAGGGCTGCGAAGGCAAGCAGGTACGCGAAGAAGACCAGTCCAAAGGCACCGACCCCGGCGTGCGGATCGTGCATCACCTGCAGGCGTCGGGTGGAATCCCCGTGCACCATCAGTCCGTCGCCCAGATCGAGCAGACCGTCGGCCTGATTCAGGCCGGTCAGTCCCACCGCTACCGAGAGCACCAGAGCGGCGAGCACGTATGGTGGGGCGAAGCCCACGAGCAGGAGCGCCGCCAAGCCCGCCACGAGCCCTGTGAACCAACCGACCACCGGCACCAGCGGGAAGGCCGCGACGAAGGCCTCAAAAGAGGCACCCCGGCCCACGGGAAGCCGCGTCAAGAAACCGAACAAAGGCCGGGGATCCGCCACCAGCGGGCGCTTCGCGGTTGGCGTGACGATGTCGCCTTCCCGGTCTGTCTCGGATGTAGCCGGCGGGCTCACCACCCTAGCGTAGCACCTAGTCGGCTTTGCCTACGCTGATCCCGTGGACATGGGCGAGCCTACCGCCGAAATAGGCGAACAGGCTAATGGAAAGCGCTCCCAGCCAGCTGAGAGCAAGCACCCCGCCGTGGCCCCCATCCCTACCGCTCCGGCGGCGGCGCCAGTTGAGCACGCCCAGCGAGAAGGTGAAATCCATTCCCAGGAGGTGCACCCAGGCAATCGAGTGCCTTCTGACCTTGCCGATGAGCAGAAAATCCACCAGCCCGGTCATGGTAGCGGGGGCTGCGGTCGCCAGTTCTGCCCTGACCAGCCAGTCGGCAGCGCGGCGCCAGAAAGGATCCTTGGTCAGCACAAACGCGCTGTCGGCCAGAGCCGCAGACCAGGCAAAGGCCGTGGGGAAATTGATCAAGAGTGGGTGAACGGGCGAGCCAAGAATGTTGACGCGACTGGGTATGTTGCCGTGCTCTTGTTTTGTCATGAGACCTCCGCTCCTCCATTGACAAGCCTTCACGCAGCTATTCCCCACTTGAGACAATCGAAAAAGCAGTCCTAGTTCTGCAGTCTATAGCTCGCGGTCACGTTGGCCATTACCTCAATATCGCCCGGGCGCACGGGTGGCGCGGCCACCGAATCGGCCGCCATAGCCCGTTCTTGGGTGAAGTCCATGGCCGTGGGAGTGCTCGAAGAATCCTCGCGCAGAGAAACGATCCGACCCAGACCCAGGTCGGCCGCGTCGGCAAGGGTCTCCGCCTTGTTGCGGGCCGCCGCGACGGCCTGCCTCAGGGCTTCCTGAACCGCGGGGCTGTTTTCCGACAAACGCCACTCCGGACCCCGGACGTTGTTGGCTCCGGCTTCGACCGCGGCGGCGAAGACGTCACCCACCTTGCTAAGGTCCTGGACCACCACGGTCACCGTGTTGGTCGCCCGATAGCTCTCCGAAGCCTCGGGCTGAGCCTCACCCTCCTGGGGCAGAGGGACCGGTTGTCGCTCGGGGTAGACGGTGGTAGGGACCGGTTGTCGCTCGGGGTAGACGGTGACGTTGCTCGCCTGCAGGTTCTCGTCGGGAATTCCCGCTTCCTTCAACGCGTCGATCACAGCCTGCATCTGCTGGGAGTTCTGGTCCACGGCGGTGGCGGCGTCATTGGCCGCAGTCTCCACGCCGACGTAGAGGACGGCCTCGTCCGGCGCGACCAGTACCCGAGCCTGACCCGAAACCGTCACCACGTTCTCCACCGGGTCACCGGACTCGTCGGTGAGCCCTTGAAGGGGCTGCTCCTGATCGGCGCAGGCCAGAGCGGTTGCGCTCACCGCCAATAGCAGCGCGAGCAGCACGGCGGCGGCCACCCGGGAGCGCCCACCGATGGCGCCCTTTGCTGTTTGCCAATTGTGGTTCATGTCGATCCGCCTTCTCTTCTCGGCTGCCGGTTGAAACTTTGACAACCTTGGGACTTTGACAACCGGTATGACGAGATACTCGGAGGGTTTGTTCCCGGACAGTCCGTGCTCACGATGGCCTGAAGAGCAGCGCAGAGCGGCCCGGGAGCCACCAGCCCTCGGTGGTGATGGGATCCGGCGTCCCCAGTCCCCCGTAGGCGGGCGATTCGCTCGACCACATAATGCTCCAGCGGGTTTTCTGCATGGGAGCCAGGAGCGGCTCGGCGGCCGGTCGCAGCGGGCGGGAGCGCCCCAGATTGATCACCAGCAGACGGTCCTCACCTTCACCAAAGTAACGCAGGAGGAAGGCGTCGTCGGTAAGCACCGCTCCATCGAGGCCGAGCTCTCCCTGCAGCCGAATGACCGGGTCGTCGCGGCGCAGGCCGAGCAGGTCCCGATGAAGCAAGACGAAGTTCTCATGGCCCTGCCGCTCCTCCGGTCTCAGCCTCGACGCCTCGAACGCCTCCCGGTCGTCGGGATGGGGGAGCACCGAGGCCCCGTCGACCCCAGAAAACGGCGGGAACATGGTCATGAATCCGGCCCGTCCCTCACGGACGAGCGGCGCCAGTTCCCCATGATGATCGGCGAAAAAGAAGAACGGGCTCGAAGCCGCAAACTCCTGCCCCTGAAAGAGCATGGGGGTTCCCGGACCCAGAAGCAGGAACGCGGTGAGCGTCCGGAGGGTCCCCGGGTCGGAGAGCATGTGTGCTCGGCGCCCGCCGCCCGCGTTGGCCACCTGGTCGTGGTTGTCGAGATAGTTGACGAAAGTCATGGGAGGCAGGTCCAACGACACGGTGCCCCGCCTGCCGTGCGTGTGGACATAGGGCTGACCCTGGAAGAGATAGCCGAACTTAACGGCGGAGATCAGTTCCTGCGGAGACCCCCGGAAGTCCGTGTAGTAGGCGCCTCCCCGATCAGACAGCGCTACCTTGGCCGTATGGTGAAAGTCATCGTTCCAGAGACCATCAACCGCCCCTTCCCCCCTCTCGGCTCGACGGGCGAAGCCCGCCTCCTGGTCCTCGTTCTCGAGGAAAATCAAGATCGAGCGCTCGCCCGCGCGTTCCCGCGAGCGCCGGGTGAGCTCCACCACCACATGCTCCTCTGAGCAGTCGTGGATGGCATGAACCGCATCCAGGCGCAGGCCGTCCAGGTGAAACTCTTCGATCCAGTAGCCTGCATTGGCAATGAAGAACTCCCGCACCGGGCGGCTGCTCTCGCCATCGAAGTTGATCGCTTCCCCCCACGGCGTGTGGTAGCGGTCGGTGAAGTAGGCCGAGGAGAAGAGGGGCAGGAAGTTGCCGTCGGGGCCCACGTGGTTGTAGACAACGTCCAGGATCACACCGAGTCCTAGGCCGTGCGCCCGGTCGACGAACGCGCGGAGATCACCCGGTCGGCCGTAAAGGCGGGAGGGAGCGAAGAGGTTGACCCCGTCGTAACCCCAGCCGTAATCACCCGGGAAGTCGGCCACGGGCATGACCTCTACAGCCGTTACGCCCAAATCACTAAGAGCGGGCAGTTGCTCAGCGGCCGCGGCGAAGGTTCCTTCCGCGGTGAACGTGCCGACGTGCATTTCGTAGAGCACCTGACCGGCCGGTTTCAGGCCCCGCCAGGATCCGTCGCTCCAGGCGTACGTCGAGGGGTCGACGATCTCGGAGGGGCCATGAGGGCCCTCGGGCTGGAAGCGCGAAGCGGGATCAGGATAGAGCGACTCTTCGTCATCCAGGCGGAACCAGTAACGGTCGCCGGGGACGGCAGGGAATCTTCCCGAGAAGTAGCCCGAGCGCGCGCCGGGGCCGGCATCGGCGCTTGCGCCGGCGCTTGGTCCTCTGTCCGGGGCGTCCGAGATGTCCGAGTCTCGGTCGAGGTTCTCAGGGGCGAGGGGGTGCTCGAAGCGAGTTGAAGGCACCCCGCTGCCTTCCCCTGGACGCTCGAGCACCACAGCCACGCCGGAGCGGTCGGGCGCCCACACGCGGAAGTCCACCTCTTCGTCAAGAATCTCTGCCCCGACGGGAAGGCGGCGGGCGGCGGACCGGAGGGGTTGAGCTGCAGGCACGCGGAACTCCTAGACCAAGTCCACGATCCAGAGCACGAAGAACAGCAGGGGGACCAGCATCAGCATCGAGGAGGGCAGATATCCCCAGGAAGCGCTGTAGGGCCAGACGGGCAGTATCGCGACGATCGCGATCAGAGACAGGATCAGCACTCCCAGCACGAGCATCGAGGTCCCCCTTCCGTCCACCAGAACGCGGCGGGCGCGCCTCCAGCGCGCCCCCGCCTGCCCCTCTACCCGGAGCGCGGCCCGCCTATCCCTGCAGGAGTTCCTGGACCGACCGTTGGAGACGATCGCGGATTTCCTGCGCCTGCTCCTGACTTTCGTAAGGATTGCGCGGCCAGAAGAAGCCGCGCAGGCCGTCCTTGGGGTTACGCGGGACCACGTGCACGTGCAGGTGAGGGACGCTCTGGCTGACGCGATTGTTCGCGGCGACGAAGCTCCCCGCGGCCTCCAGAGCGTGCTGTACCGCCCTCGATATCAGGCGGACCTCGGAGAAGAACGGCCCAACCAAGGGATCGGGCAGATCGTCCAATGTCTCCACGTGAGCCCGCGGAACCACCAGACAGTGGCCGGGGAAGAGCGGGCGCCTATCGAGAAACACCAGGCTCTCGGCGGTCTCGTGAACCGCCCAGGCGTCCCGCTCCCCGGCGATGATCTGACAGAAAACGCAGGCCGAAGCCACGTCCTGGACCGCGGTCTTGGTCATGACCAGGCGATGCCTAGGCCACGTTGCCTTCCAGCATCGGCAGCACCGTGTCCGCGTAGACTCCTTCAATGCGCTCGAGCAGGACGGCCTTGCTCACGCCACCATAAGAGAGCGCGCAGATGGCCGAGCCGCCCGCACCGACGCCCTCTTTGACCAGTCCCGCCTCGTATGGGTGCATGCCGGGATAGCGTGCCTTCCCGAAGTCCAGGTCGGCGGCGTAGACGGGCATTTCTCCCACCTGCCGCGCCAGGTCCAACAGATCGGCGGTGGTGTCGTCCAGGATCCAGCGGGTCGTCCCGATGCAAAGCCGATCGGCACCCTCGGTGGTGCCGGCCCCGGGAAGGTCGGAAGCGGATGCCGCGCCGGTCCCGTCGGCAGCCCGAAGAGCAGCGATCACCGCGGCAACAGCTGCCATCTGAGTGCCACCGGCGAGCATCACCGGAACCTGTCGCGACGCGGCCAGAGCCATACCCGCGACCACCGGTTGCATCGGATCTCCGACCAATTCCATGGCTTTGATCGGATCGGTTGACAGCGCCCCCGGCTGGATGTTGGCCGCCTGGAAGGCGCTCTCCACGGTCCGGCGCTTCAGCTCGTTGGCGCCGCCGATCATCGTGGATGACACCTTGCCGTGTGCGTCGAGGCCCAGGGCAAGCATGACCGCCAGCGCCGTCGTAGTCCCGGCGGGCACCGACTCGGCCAGTAGCAGGTAGTCGGTAACGCGGGCCAGCTGCTCACCCAAATGCCAGCCCCGCTCATAGAGTTCGGCGGCATTGGGCACGCTGCGCCCGGAGAGAATCGAATCGGCGGGACGATCGCCCACGCGGAAGTAAGGAGTCTGAGGCGGCACCTCGCACCCGGCATCGACCACGAAGACGGGAAGCTTGGTCAGCCCCAGCGAGGCCATGGTGATGATGACGGGGGAAGGAATCCCATCGGGGGTTGCCGCAATCCCCGGGATCGAGCGGGCGTGACCGTAAAACAAGCACTCCATGTCGGCGGGCGGCGTGTAACGGCGCATCTCCGCCGAGGCGCCGGCTATCGACAGACCTTCGATAGCCGCGGTCTCGCTCGAAGCGATGGTGCACACGTAGGCCGGTCTCTTCGCCTCTCGAAGGGCATCCAGCAGTTGGGTCGATCCCTGGGTGATTATGTCGCTCATCGTCTCTCCTCTTGGCGCTGCGTCTTCAGTCTTTCTAGCTCCTGGATCAAATCGGTCGCCTCGCGGTAGACCACCGCGGGCTCAGGGGGCCGGGCTAAGACGGCGAGTTGGGCACCAGCCATCTCCGCCGCCGTTAGCTTCTCGTCGAGACCTCCTTCGCTTCCTGATTCCTTGCTGACGATCACGTCGCAGCCGAACCGCCGGAGACAGGCTGCCGTGAATTCGGGGGCGAAGGGCGGGTAGGCGGCCAAGAGACGCTCGGGCGGGATGCCGGCTCCGAGTGCTGCCGCGACCGAGTCGGGACTGGCCAGCACGCGGACGGCTGGGTCCAGGCCTCTGCCGGTGAAGGTGGAGAGCATCTTGGTCCCCACCGTCAGGAAGGGTGTGTGGCCTCCCTCGAGCAATGAGAGGATCAAGGTCTCGACGTTCGGATAGAAGCGCACCCGCTCGGACTTGGTTTCCGAAGGAGGCCGCCAGGGCCGGCGGGCGGCCCGCATAACCCGCACTCCCGCGCGCCCTGCCGCCTCGGCCGCGGTGGCGCTGGCCTTCTCGGCGTAAGGGTGGGTGGCGTCGATGAGCGCAATTGGCCGCCACGCCTCGAGCTCCCGAGCCAGGGCTGCGGCGTCGAGGCCGCCGACGTGCAATCCCCCGCTGGGCGGAGTCTCCACTTCGCGCTCACCCAGCGCGCTCGTCACGGACAAGCGCACCTGCCACCCGGCGGACTCGAGCTCTTCGGTCAGGTGACGGGCAAAGCCGGTGCCTCCAAGCACGTAGAGCCGGGTGTCCGGAGACCCCGCGGGCGCCGCCTCCGGGGCCGACGGCGCGGACTCGCGCCCGGCATCCTCCGTTGGCTCCAGATACTTCTCGCGGTAGCCGCGGCGGGTCACCAACCTGCCACCCAGCAGTTCGGTATTCGCGGAGCCAATCATGACCAGGGTCCACATATCGATTTCCTGGTCGGGCAAATCGCCAAGAAGTCCGATCCAGGATTCCTCGCCCTCGCGATAGGCGTTCCGCACCCAGCCCACGCGGGTATCCCGGCCGCGGTGTTGCAGGAAGGCCGCAAGCACCTGCTCGAAGAGCGGCCGGCGCCGCCGGGAGGAAGGGTTGTACAGGCAGGTGACCAGGTCGGCGGCCGCCACCGCTTCCACCCGGCGAAGCACCTCCTCGCGAGGAGTAAGCAGATCGCTCAGGCTGAGAACGGCGAAGTCATTCATCAAGGGCGCGCCCAGCCGGGCGGCGGCAGCCTGACACGCGGTTATCCCCGGAATCACCTGGATCTCCGCGGTGGGATCGAGCTCGATCAGCAGGCCGGCCATCCCATAGACACCGGCGTCGCCGCTGGACACCACTGCCACCTGGCGCCCTTCGCGGTGCAGCTCCAGCGCCCGGCGACACCGCTCCACCTCCCGCTTCATCCCCGAGGCCTCGCGACGCTCGGGAGGAGCAAGATCCCCCAGCAGTTCTAGGTACGGCTTGTAGCCCACGACCACTTCGGCCCGCTCGAGCGCGGCCCGCGCCTCGGGGGTCAGTAAGCTCAGATCTCCGGGTCCCATTCCGACCGCCCAGATCACTATGTCCTCACCCCAATCCCGTCTCGCGGGCCCAGAACAGATTCGACCACCCGGCCTCCATCCATCAAGGCGAGGGCAACGGTGACACCGTTTCCCGCCATCTTGTTCAGCACCAGCCGGCCTCCCTCGCCGGCCGCCCACAGGGCGGCGGGCTCGGCGACCGCCCCCACGCCCACCTGCTCACGCACGAAATCGCTCTCCGAAATCTGTTTCGAGCCGACCACCGCCTGCAGTTGCGCGGGAGTGGCCACCCCGAGGGGCACGTTCAGCTCTTCGGCCGCCTTGAGCAGGCCCGCCTCGTCGGCTTTGGCTTCGACGGTGGCTAGCGCGCCAAGGGAGGAGGGGTGGAGGCCGGACCGGGCGAGCGCCTCCGCGATCGCCCCCCTAATGGCCTCAGCGGCGGTGCCTCGTCGGCAACCGATCCCGGCGCGGATCCAGCGGGGGACGAAGGCGAGACAGCCGGAGCGCTCAAGCCCTTCCCGCATGGAGACCAGTATGCAGAAATCCTCCTCACCCTCGGGGAGAACCGCGCCGCCATCTAGCACTTCGACGCGATAACCGGTCAGGTCGCGCAGAAAGGCCTCTCCGCTTCCCATCTCGATGGGGTCGTAACGCAGCAGAGGCTGTTCACCCTCGACCAAGGCGGCGGCGGCCTCGGTGAGCAGTTGGGGGTTAAGCACCGCGGCCTGCAGCCTTTTGGCAAGCAGGTCAGGTCCGAGAAAACCCTGCACATCGGAGGACGTGGTAAGAACCGGCTCTCCGCCGAGCGCTTCCGCAATCGTGCGCGCCAGGGCGTTGGCGCCACCGAGGTGCCCGGAGAGCAAGGGAATCGCATAGTGCCCTGCCTCATCCAGAGCGACCACGGCGGGATCCTCGTGCTTGCTCCGCAGGCTCGGGGCCAAGGAGCGGACCACTATCCCGGTGGACATCACGCACACCAACTGCCTGCCGTTGATGAAGGCCGCGCGCAGCGCCGGTCCCACCCGGGAGAAGGTCCGGACCGGCACCGTGGCACTTCCAGCTTTGGCAGCGTGACGAGCGGGAAGCCAGAGCTCGGCCTGGAGCTCCTGCGCGACGCGTTCGCCGAGCCGAGCTCCTCCGGGAGTGAGCGCGAAGACCGAGATACCTGGATTTCCTGCTTCTGAACGATCGCTCACGCGCCGCCTCGATCGTGTTGATCCCCGGCGGGCGTGTCGGCGCTGCGGTAGCCGTGCGCGAAGCCGGCGTCGTAGAGCTTAGAGCGCGTTTCGACCGGGTGGAGCACGTCGCCCACCACGATCATGGCCGTGCGGTTGATGCCGGCGCCCCGCACCTTGTCGGCTATGTCTCGCAGTTCGCCTCGCACGATACGCTGCTCGGGCCAAGAAGCATTGGCCACCACCGCGATCGGGGTGTTCATCGGATAGTGCTCGGCAAGATCGCCTACCACCTCCCCGATCTGCCCAACGCTCAAGAAGAGACAGATGGTCGCGTGATGGGAGGCGAGCGAGACCAGATCCTGGCCCTCCGGCACCGGGGTGCGCCCCGCCCTGCGGGTGAGAATCACCGTCTGAGAGATCTCGGGCGCGGTCAATTCCACCTTGAGGGCAGCGGCGCTGGCAGCGAAGGAGCTGACTCCGGGGACGACCTCGTAGGGGACTTCGGCGCGGTCCAACTCGTCCATCTGCTCTCCGATGGCCCCATAAATGGCGGGGTCACCGGTGTGCAACCTCACCACCCGACGGCCGGCGCGGTAGCCCTCGGACATCAATGAGACGATTGCCTCCAGGTCGAGTCCGGCAGAGTCGTGGATTTCGGCGGAGGGGTGGCAGTGGCCCAGCACGTCAGGATGGATCAACGAGCCCGCCCAGATCACCAACTCAGCCTCGGCCAGCATGCGCGCTCCCTTGAGGGTGATCAGTTCGGGATCGCCTGGACCCGCTCCCACGAAGAGAACGGGCTGATTGCCGGAGGCGGGTGTCGTGCCGGAGGCGGGTGTCGTGCCGGAGGCGCGGTTGGAGTCGGTCACGGTTGCTTCCCTTCGCTTGGCTCTGAACGCTCCGGCGGGATTACCACCACCGAGAAGTAGGGCAGCCGCGAGGAGCCGGTGGTGCCCAACGGGTAGATCCTCTGCTCCGGCAGGCTGACATTCTCGACCACCATCGCCCGTTCCACCGCATGCCGGCTACGGAGAATCTCCATCGCTTCCGGCCCCAGGCGGGAAGGCTTCATGATGACCACCGCTCCCTCCATCTCGAGAGCCCGGCGCAACATGTCGGCGTCCCCGCCATCCGGGCAGATGACCAGCGGCTCCCGTGCTTCGACCAGGGGAAGGCCCAGGGCGGACGAGGCCGAGATGGGAGAGATCACCCCCGGCACCACCTGCACCGGTCCCGAGTAGCGCTCGAGCAAATAGGCGAAGCTGCCGTAGAGCAGGGGATCGCCCAGGCAGAGGTAGGCAACGTCGACGCCCGCGCCGGTTTCCTCTTTGAGACTCTCCACCGCCCGGGTCCAGGCCGCCTCCAGAGCCTCCCGGTCCTCGGTCATGGGGAGATCGAGCGCGATCTTCTGCGTTCCGGGAGCAAGATGCGGCTCAGCGATGCGGTAGGCCCGGCCCGGTTCGCCCGAACGGTCTCGAGGAAAAGCAACGGCTCCCACCTCTTGCAGCAACCGGGCCGCGCGGAGGGTAAGCAGGTCGGGGTCGCCCGGACCCACTCCGAGTGCGTAGAGAGTGCCTTCTCGGTCGGGTTGGCTCATCGAGCGGGCGCGTTCGTCGTGTCTCATTCCTGGACTCGGAGACCTGCTCAAGCGGTTGCGCTCCCTTCGAAATCGGCCGAGAGAAAGGTCACTGGGTTTTGGGCCCGTAGGATCCCGCGTTCGTCGGTCCGCACCACCGTCTGCTGCATCACTTCCAGGTTGCGCCACGGATGTCGGCGCAGGCCCATTGCTGCCTTTGAAAGCGTGTCTATGGTGACCGCGGTGCAGACGAGCCGGCCGCCCGGAGCCATGCGCTCCTCCAGGTGATGAAGCATCTCCTCGAACCTTCCGCCGGAGCCGCCGATCACCACCAGGTCAGGCCGCTCGCCGGAGGGCCGCGTGTCGAATCCGTCGGGAGCCTCCTGCGGGACGACTTCCGCGCTGACGCCGAAGCGTTCGAGATTCTGCTCGAGCACGGCGAGGGCACGGGGATTCTTCTCGAAAGCTACCAGCAACGCCCCGGGGGCCTGCTGCGCCAAGGTCACCGTGTAGCCCCCGCTGCCTGCCCCGACTTCCCAGATGGTCGTCCTCCCAGCAGGAGACGCCACCGCAGCCAGCATGATCCGCGCTTCCCAGCGAGAAAGAGGGGCTTCCCCCCGCGCGAACTCCTCATCCCGTGCCGGGGTGATGGCCATGGTCGAGGGACCGCGCTCCAGAATGGGGGGTGCGGAGGCGGGGGACTCCTCGACCGGGGGCCGCGAGTGCGCGGAGGGTCGCTCCTCAGGGGAGATGGGGACGGGGACGGGGACGGGGACGGGAGCGGCGTCAGGGATGGAAACCGGTTCCAGGCGCAGGCCACGTTCGGCCAGCCACTCGGCGGGGGCAAACAGCAGTATCGCGGGGCCGTCGAAACGGCGGCCCACGAGTCCGCCCAGGTCGGCGACGACCACCTCTTCGTCCGGACGGCCAAGGGAAACTCCCACGACGGCCCGGCCGGCGAAACCATGTTCCCGCAAGTACGCCGCAACTGCGTCCGGGCCGTGCCCCGGCGAGCAGAGCACTGTGAAGGGGAGGTCGAGCGGCGCCTCGAAGCTCAGGTCGCGGCCATGGACGGAGAAGTGCCGGAACTCCTGCCAGGGCAGGCGAAGACGGGAGGCCAGGACCTGCACCGACGAAATGCCGGGCTCGACGGTGGTCAGTCCGGGAAAGCGCCGTTCCAGGGCGGCCAGAAGGCTAAAGTATCCCGGGTCACCCGATGTCAGCACGCACACCCGGCGCCCCGACTCGAGCAGTCCCTCGATCTGGTCGAGCAGTGGAGAAAGCTCGCCACGCACCACGAGGTGCTGCCCGCGGTTGGGGGCCAGTTCGAGCGCGGCGGCTCCGCCCACGAAGTCGTCACAGGAGAGCATCAGCGCTTCCGCGCGGGGGGTCAGATAGCCTTCTCCCGGCCCGGTGCCCACCACGGCGAGAGCACCGTTCGGATGCATGTCGTCCGGATGCATCTCGGCCGGATGCGTCTTATCGGTGTGGAGACTCACGCGTCGCTCTCCGAACTGCCCACGACGTTACCCCGCCGGTCCAGCATCATCACCGCGACCGGAAGATCGTAGCGCTCCCGGCACGCCGCGGCGGCGGCCCGGGCCACCTCGTCCAGCACGTCCCGACGGCCCAGATCGAGCAGGCGTGCCGCGGCCTCCTCGGCTGTTGGCATCTCGATCAAACGCCGCACCTCGTCGGCTTCCACACCTCCGGCGCCCGCATAGGCGGCCAGCGTGATCGTGCGGGCATCGGCCAGCCGGGAGTGGGTATCGAAGATGCGGGCGGCCAGCTTGGCCAGCTTGCCTACGTGCCCCCGGAGCAGCACCGACTCGAAGTGCCGCTCGGCGGCCTGCTCCAACATCCAGCCCAGTTCGTTGCCCACTTCGACAAGGGCCACGGGGTCGCAGCCCGCAGCCTCGGCCAGCTTCCGCCCCTTCGCGCCGACGACGAACACCAGGGAGCGCCGGCCCGCGGCGGCGGCCACGTCGAGTTGAGGCACGAGCGAGTCACGCATGGCCTCGATCGACCAAGGCTCCACCCGGCCGCTGGTCCCGAGGATGCTGATGCCGCCGATGACGCCGAGCCGCGGATTGAGCGTCTTTCGCGCCAGGCGGTCGCCTCCGGGGGCAAAGAGCGTCACCCGGGCCCCGCCTGGCCGGGCCGTGCGGAGTTCGGCGAGGACGGCCTCACGCGGGACCGGATTCACCGCGGGCTCGCCGGGAGGCACCGGCAGTCCCGCGAGCGTGACCGTGCCCACCCCTTCGCCACCAAGCAGCTCAAAGGATCCGGGAAGGTCTTCGACGCGGGCGCCGATACGAAGCCCGTCGGTGACGTCGGGATCGTCGCCGGCGTCCTTTACCACCCAAGCCGTCCCCTCGTCATCCACTTCGAAGAGGAATTCGGCCCTTTCTCCCGAGGGCAGGGTAATGATTACCTGGGGGGGGTCCAGGCGGCGGGCCGCCGCCGCCGTGGCGGCCTGCGCGCAGGCCCCGGTGGTGTATCCCCGCCGAAGAGTGCCCGGGCTCATCCCGCACCCCGAGTGCGGTCTTCCAGGATGGGCACCAGATCCAGCTCTCCTTTTTCGACCATGCGTACGAGGGCTTTTCGCGCCTGGCCCACAGTCAGCGGTCGCTCCTCGCGCGAGCAGAAGATGTCGAACAGGTAGGAGATGCGGGGCAACCTGAGGTCGCAGCTTTCCAGGTGACTCCCCGCGCTAAACACCTCTTCCAACGGTCCGTGCCGGGCCACGCTTCCCCGCCGGAGGAGCACGATGGCATCGGCGTAAAGCGGAATGAGGTCCACGTCGTGAGTGGCCATGACCACGGTGAGGCCGCGCCGGTTGAGGTGGCGGAGCAGGCGCATCAAGGAGCCTTCGGCCATTGGGTCTAGGCTCGCCGTGGGCTCGTCCAACAGTAGCACGCTCGGATCGCACACCAGGATCCCCGCCAGAGCCACCCGCTTCTTCTGACCGTAGCTGAGAGCGTGGATGGGGCGTTCGAGCACTTCAGCCACCCCGCAAAGCTCGGCGGCCCAGCGGACGCGGCGATTCACTTCCTCCGGAGCCACTCGATCCTCGATGCCGTAGCCTATGTCCTCGGCCACCGTCGGCCTGAAGAGCTGGTCGTTCGGATCCTGGAAGAGATAGCCCACACGCCGGGCGACCTGGGCAAAGGCCTCACGCGAGGTCTGAATCCCGTCGACCGAGACCCGGCCCTCGGTGGGATAGAGCAGGGTTGCTGCCAACTTCAGTAGAGTGGACTTGCCGCTGCCGTTCGCTCCCATCAGGGCAACGAAAGAGCCGGCCTCCACCTCCAGATCGATGCCGTCCAGCGCGTCGACACCGTCGGGATAGCGGTAGCCCACTCCCTCGAGCAGGATACGCCCTCCCGCGAGCGGGCCCTCGCGCAGCAGGCCGGAGGAGGGCGAGATCCCGTCTTGCCCGTTCGCTCCGTCCTGGGGGCGACGCAACTGCTGCGCTGCATGCACCCGCTCGGAACGCTCCATGGAGGAAGCCATCAGCTTCGCCCCTCGGGCACCCAGACCCCTGATGCTCCCCGCCAGACTCTGCTCCGGCCGGCGCAACCGCTCCGCCTGCCTCATGCGCCCGCCCTCCTCGATGAAGAGGAAGAGATAGCGGTACATCAGGCTCCCCACCTCGGTGAAGAGCTCGGGAACGCGGAACCAGCGCAACGCGGCCACGGCCTGCGGGGTCGGAGTGGTCATTCCCAGAGCCAGGATCAGTCCCAGCCCAGCCATTACCGTAATTCCCAGCTGGGCGCCCGCAAGGGCACCCTCCTCAGTAAGCATGAGATCGGGCAGCAGCGGAAGCTCCAGATCCAAGAGAGGGCTGCCCGGCTCGGTCAGCCCGCGGACCAGGAGCAGAAGGGCCGCCACCGCCACCCCGGGCGCCAGACGCAGGGCCAGCGACGCAGCCGACACGTGCTCCAGGACCAGCAGAAGCAGGACGCATGCCAGAAGGATAGCGGCGGATGCCTGCCAGGGAGCCATGAGGTTCACCGCGACCAGGGCGAGTACGAACCCCAGTTTGAGCCGCGCGTCCAGGCGGACGAGGGGAGTGGGTTTGAGCGAGTCGGGACCCAGGCCCCTGCCGTGGTGAAGAGCCACATGGGCGTGCCGGCTTAGCCCGGCGAACTGACGGCCTACCCATCTCCGCGGTGGCCCCCAAAGGTCGGAGCCGGCCCAAGCCGCTCCGCCGCCCAAGAGTAACCCCGCGGCCAAGAAAGCGGCTAGGCCCGCGTCACCGAATCGACCCAGGAGATCCTCGCCCCCGGCGATCAGCAGGATCGAGGTGGACGTCAGCCCGACGGCGGCCATCAAGAGCGGTTCCGGACCGCCCGAGCGCAGTCCAAAGACACCTGGTCCCACCCGCCCGAGCAGAGCGCCCGAAAGCAGGCCGCCCGCCATAAAGACGTAGGGCAGTACGGCGTCGCTGCCCAGGGGCAGCCAGGGATCGCGTGCGGCCCGCCCGGCTTCTTCCGCGGTGCGCTCGATCACGCCCGCGTCCAGCCCCACCCAGGTTCCGCCCGCCAGCACCGCTGCCACGAGGAGCAGCACCAATGCGCCGAGCACAACACCCGTGAGTCGCCGGCGGGACGCAAGGCGATCCCGCACAGACCCGGACATCGGCTCGGCCGAGCCTTCCCCCGGACCCACCAGACGTAGCCGGCGGGCCAGGTCGGGCCGCAGTTCCGCCAGAGAACGCAACACGGCGCCGGTCAACAGCCCCTCCCCTATCGCCAGAGGGAGCTGCGTCGGCAGGAAGGCCGCAAATAAGTAGGCAAACCGGCTGGTTACCTCCGCCATCGGGAAGAGCCCCAGAGCCAGTTCGAGCGCCGTGGTCACATAGACGGCAAGATCGCCAATGGCTCCGGCAAGGAACCCGGCCACGAACAACGAGCGGCCGGAGCGGCGTGCCAGCGCAAAGACGCCAAAGCCCACCAGCGCTCCCACCAGACCTTCGGAGACCACGTTGGCACCCAGCGTGCTCAGCCCGCCGTGGGCGAAAAACAGAGCCTGGAGCAAGAGGGAGACGGTGGCCAGCACCACCGCCCCGGCCGGTCCCACCAGGACCGCAGCCAGCGGAGTCCCCGCCGGATGAGAAACGGAACCCGCGACCGGCACCGGAATGGGCATCAGGCTGAGGGCGAAAACCGCCGCCCCAGCCAAGGCCACCAACGACTTGAAGTTGGGCTCGCGCTCGATCTGCCGGTTGACCCGGCGTACTCCGATGGTGACGCCGACGACGGCAGGGACAGCCCAGGCCGCGGCCCACTCGATGGGGAGTATGCCCTCGGCGATGTGCACTAGTTTCGGGTCACCTTCCGGGCGAGCGCGTTGACTATGGCCACCGCTATGGGGGTACCGCCGCGCAACCCCGGCAGGGTCGCGTAGGGCAATGCGCTATCCATCAGTTGCCGCTTGGATTCGGCTGCGGCGACGAAACCGACCGGCACTCCCACGACCAGCGCCGGCTCGATCCCCTGGTCAGCCAGGCGGACCAATTCGAGCAGGGCGGTGGGAGCGTTCCCGATGGCAACGACTGAGCCGTCGAGCCTCGATCCGAGTTCACGCAACGCGGCCGCGGACCGAGTTATCGCCTCTGCCTGCGCCCTTTCTCGTGCCCGCGGTGTGTCTACCAGACAGCTCACTTCGACGCCGATCCGCCTGAGGCTGGGCTCCACCCCGGCCCGGACCATATTGACGTCGGTGAAGACCGGCGCCCCCAGGGAAAGTGCCCGGCGGCCCGATTCGAGTGCCCCCGGGGAGAACTGAAGGCGGATGGCGAGGCCAGGATCTCCGGTGGCGTGAACCACCCGGGTGACCACGGCTTTCTCCAGGGCATCCCTCTTCGAGTCCGGCAGCAGGCTCTCTATCACCTGAAAGCTGCGCTCTTCGATCTCAGCGGGAGTCATGGTGGGGTCCGAAGCCACCTCTCCCTCTTCCCCCCGGGCAGCTCGCACCCGATCGCCCAGCACGCCGACGATGGCGGGGTCCAGTCCCAGGGGCTCGGCCACCTCGATCTCGAGGCCGGGATGGGTCGCCTTGATCTCTTCGAGCAGACGAGGGACGTCCTTGGCGACGTGGTTGCCGGCGTAGAGAAGATAAGGAGCCAGCACGATTCGCCGGAAGCCGCGCGCGTAGAGGTCGGCGGCCGCTTCCGGGAGAGTCGGGTGGTTGAAATCCAGTGAGGCTTCGGCGACGGTCCAGCCGGTGGAAGACTCCAGGAGGGAGACCACCGTGCCCAGTACCTGCTGGGCGGCCGGATTACGGCTACCGTGCCCCAGAACCACGACCGCCTGCTCGACGGCAGCTTGTGCTTCGCTCAATTCCGTTTCCTTCCTGATTCGCTGGTTCCGGCGAGCCAGCGCGCCACGGCCCGGCTCCCCCGAAAGTGCAGGTGCAGATAGCTGGCCACCAATTCGCGGCCGGCCCACCCCTCCTGAAACTCCTCGTCGCGCTTGGTGATGCAGTAGGCGGGCCGGTGCGGGCCCGTGGTCCGCGAGTAATGGAACAGATGACCCTTGAACTCCGAGCCGGACAAAGGATGGGGGGACTGCGCTCTTCCCGAAGCGTAGCCCATCCGCAGCCGGGTCTTTTCGAGGGTGGTGCTGAGCGGAAGGACACCCGCCATCTGGTGGCGTTCGCCCTGGTAGGTGATCTCCTCCCCCAGATAGAGGTAGCCGCCGCACTCCGCATAGATCGGGCGGCCCTCGTCGGCCATCTCTTTCACTAGGCGGCGCAGCGGCTCGTTGTCGGCGAGTTCCGCGGCGTATACCTCGGGAAAGCCTCCACCCAGGTAGAGGGCGTCGCAGTCCGAACACGCCTCTCCGTCGGCAGGACTGAAGTACTCGAGGGTCGCGCCCTCGTCCTCGAGCGTTTCCAGGTTGTCCTGGTAGTAGAAGGAAAAGGCGCGGTCCCGCGCCACGCCGATGCGCCGGCGGGAAGACCCTCCGAGCGGCGGAGATTCGAACACGGGCAAGTCCAGGTGGCCCGCCAATGCGAGCAGCGCGTCCAGATCCACATGCTCTTCCACGTGTTTCACGATCTCGCCCAGCACCACATCGACGGCTTCGCGCTCCACCGTGGGCACCAGGCCGAGGTGCCGGGACTCCAGGCCCAGCTCGGGCCGGCGTGGGACAAGGCCAAGGACGGGCAGGACGGGCTCGACCGATTCGCGTAGCATGCGGGCGTGCGAAGGACTCGCCACCTTGTTCAATATGACCCCGACCACACGCACGGCCGGGTCGAAAGAGGCGAAGCCGTGGACGATGGCGGCGGCGCTCCGCGCCATCGACGAGGAATCAACCACCAACACGACCGGGATCCCGAGCAGTTTCGCGATCTGGGCGCTGGAACAATCATCCCCGGCTCCGGCGCGCCCGTCGAAGAGACCCATCACGCCTTCGACCAATCCAACCACGCCGGGCGCACCGCCCACACCGCCCAGGGAGACCGCGGTTTGCGTGCCGGGTGGTGGTGACCCGGCTGTTTGACCCGGTGCAGGGGCTGCGGCCTGCAAGCCCCGTGCGAAAACCGCCCGGACTTCATCGACCGGCATCAGCCAGGTATCGAGATTGCGCGAGGGGCGGCCCACGACCCGGGAATGGTACATGGGGTCGATATAGTCCGGGCCGACTTTGAAAGGGGCCACCGAGGCGCCTTGCCCCTGCAGCGCTCCCATGAGGCCCAGAGCCAGGCTGGTCTTGCCCACGCCGCTGTGAGTGCCCGCGATCATCAGACCGCGGACAGTGGTGGGGCCGGCAGCGGGCGGGCCGCCTCCACGCGCAGCCGCCTCGACGGTGGGCAAATCGGCGGAGAAATGCCGGCCGAGGCGGAACGGGCCCATGGGGGTCCGGGCGCTCATCGTCCCACCTCGGCCACCGGACGGGGGAGTGACCCAAATTTCTCTTGATCCCCGGTTCTTTCTTCGCCCAGGGCGCCAAGGGCGGCGCGGAGGGCGCGAAGCAATCGCTCGTTCTCCTCGGCGGAGCGCACGGCCACCCGGAAATATCGCCCGTCGAGGCCGGGGAAATCGGTCAAATCCCGGATCAGCACTCCCTGCTCGAGGGTGGCTTCGGTCAAATCTTGGGCGACGGGACGCTCCAGACGTACGCAGAGGAAGTTGGCCTCTGCGGGCAAGACGGCGTCAATTCCAGGCAGGCGGGCGAGCTCTTCCCGCAGGGGCTCCCGCACCACGCGAACCGCGGCGGCGGTTTGCGTGGTAAGAGTGGAATCCGAGAGCCCGGCGACCGCCGCCGCCGCGGCCACGCAGTTGATGTTCCAGGGCGGCAACCTTCGCGACATAGACTCGATCTGCACCTCGGGGACCGTCAGAGCGCCCACCCGCAGACCGGGAATGGCGAGGAGCTTGGTCAGGGAGTGCAAAACAAAGAGCCGGGAACCCACGGACTCGTCCTCGGCAAGGGGAGCCGCGCGAAGGGCGGAGCCTTCCGGCCAGGCCTGCGTAAACGCCAGAAACGACTCGTCCACCAAGACCGCAGTGCCGGTCTTGGCCGCCTCGACCAGTACGCGGTCCCGCACTTCCCGCTCCAGCAGAGTACCGGTGGGATTGTTCGGTTCGCATAGGAAAAGCAGGTCCGCGTTCTTCAGCTTGGCCGGGAAGCCCTGCTCTTCGAGGTCACTCCAGGTCGGACGGAAGTCACGCTCCGCGGGCATTTGCACGCTGTCAACCGCAGCGCCCCACGCTTCCGCCGCCCGTTCGTATTCGGTGAAGGCCGGACGCAGCACCAGCACCCTGCGCGGAGCGAGAGCCGCGACCACGAGGAAAATCAGCTCCGAAGCGCCATTTCCCAGCAGCACGCGCTCCGGTGGCACCGACAGGAACTCGGCGGCGAGGTGGCGAAGATCCCCCGGCGTCTCTTCCGGATACCAGCCGGCTTGCGTCAATGCGCCCGCGGCCGCTTCACTCATCGCGGTCGTGGGCGCGAGGAAGCTCACATTGGCGGAGAAGTCGAGCAGCTCTTCGGGCGCCACGCCCAACCGCTCGGCGGCCTCGCGGATCTTGCCGCCGTGCCGATCGGCCTCGCCGTGGTGCTCGCGTTTTTGCTCAGGCATCGTGGTGCTCCGCGTCGGCATCTCCCCAACCCCAGAGCGCGCCCGCGCCCGCGCCCAGAACGACCAGGCCGACCGCTTCGCTCAGGGCCACGGTGCGGTCGATATCGGCGAGGCCCGGAGGATCATAATCGCCGCCGACTTCAGCCCTCCGCATCTCGATGCCGCCGTAGCGGGCCTTGCCCCCCAAGCGCACCCGGAGGGCCTGGGCGAAGGAGGCCTCGACCAACCCGGCGTTGGGGCTGGCATGGTGCACTCGGTCCCGCCACCAACTGCGCATGCCCTTCCGACCAAGACCCCCGACTATCGAAGCCGCCAGCCCGGTCACCCGTGCCGGGACGTAGTTGGCGAGGTCGTCCAACCGGGCCGAAGCCCAGCCAAAGTCGCTGTAGCGCTCGTTTCGGTAGCCGACCATCGAGTCGAGCGTCGAGATCGCCTTGAAGGCCAGGGCAAGGGGCGCTCCGCCTATGAAGCCGAAGAGAAGGGGCGAGACCACCCCGTCGGAGGTATTCTCGGCCACCGTCTCGACGGTAGCGCGCACCACTTCGGCCTCAGTCATCTCGATGGTGTCCCGGCCGACGATCCAGGCCACCTGCCGGCGGCCTTCGTCGAGTGATACGGTCAGACCGCGCTGCACGCGCGAAGCCGCCTCGCCCAGGTCGCGACCGGCAAGCGCTGTCCCGAGCAGCCAGACCTCGACCAGCATCGACCAGGTCGTTGGCAGGGACCGCAGCAGGCGAGAGACCCCGAGGAAGGTCGCCGCGGGCAGCGCGAGCGCCAGCCCGACGCCACCGATACGCCGCGAAAGGGGGCTTTTCAGGCGAGGCAGGAGCCCTCGGTCGGCCAGGGCGATGGTCTCGCCCAACAATCTGGCAGGGTGCGTGGGCCGCTCCGGGTCGCCGATCAGCCGGTCCAGCGCGAAGGCGGCGAGCATCATGCCGGCGCGATAGCTCGAGGAGAACTTCCGGTTGACCCTCATGACGGCTCGCCTTCGGCGGCCACTCCGGCCAGTTGGCGGATTCGCGCCCAATCGAGATTCGCCCGCAAGGAATCCGCCAAGCGATCATAGGCGGCCTCTCGCCGAGCGTGATCCGAGCCCAGCCGTTTGCCGGCCGACTCGATCGTCTCCTCGGGGACTCCCAGCAGCCGGGCCAGGGAGGCCACCGTGGAGAAGTCATCGAACAGCCCGTGGGCATACGTGCCGGCGATCAAGCCGTCGGCGCTGACGGCGCCCTCGGCCCGGGACTTCCCAGAGTCGGCCCCGGCTGAAGCGGCCCCACCATCGGGGCCGTTATCCCCCAATGAACCGGCGCCGGCGTCAACGCCAGGGGAGTCCGCGGACAAAGGCCTCAACCGGAAGAGCGGCCGTTCGGAGCCCTCGGTGCGTCCCATGTGGATTTCGTAGGCCATGGTCCGTGCCGATGGCGGGAACCAACTGCCCTCGACCCCTTCGGCCACGGCAGGTTCGGTGACCTTGGCGGCGGAGAAAGTGGTGGTCACGGCCAAGAGCCCCAAACCCTGAATCTCGGCTTCGGTGCCCTCGACGCCTTCGGGGTCCAGGATCCGTTCCCCCAGCATCTGATAGCCGCCACAAACTCCGAGGAACCGGGTCTCAGTGGCGCGCAGCTGCGCGAAAACGCTGTCGAAACCGCGGCTGCGGAGTACTGCCAGATCGGCCATGGTGCTTTTGGTGCCGGGGAGAATCACCAGGTCGGCCTGGGAGAGCTCGCTTGGTTGGTCAACGTAGCGCACCCGGAATAGACCGCTCGCCACCAACGGCTCGAAATCAGTGAAGTTGGAAACCCTGGGCATGCGCACGATGGCCACACGCGGACCCTCCCCCAGCGGCCAGCCTTCGGCGTCTCGAGGCACCCGGCGTTGCGTCTCGACGGCGTCGTCCAGCGAGACCGAGTCCTCGTCGGCGACGCCCACATCGCGCAGGTAAGGCAACACTCCCAGGCAGGGTATGCCGGTGCGTCGTTCGATCTCTCGGATTCCCGGCTCGAGAATGGAGGCGTCTCCGCGGAACTTGTTGATCACGAAGCCGGCGAGCCGGGCCCGGTCGGGTTCGTCCATGAGGGCCCAGGTTCCGTAGATAGACGCAAAGACGCCGCCCCGATCGATGTCGGCCACCAGGACCACCGGGCAGTCGCCTAGATGTGCCACGGCCATGTTGACGATGTCGTGCTCGCGCAGGTTGATCTCTGCGGGGCTGCCGGCGCCTTCGATGACCACCACCTGATAGGCCGCGCGCAGGCGATCCAGGCTCTCCTTCACCGCGGGAAGCAGCGAACCCTTGAACTCGTGATACTCCCGCGCTCCCATCTGGGCGATGGGCAGTCCGTGCACGATCACCTGGGCGCCCACGTCGGTGGTGGGCTTGAGCAATACGGGATTCATGTCGACGCTTGGACGCAAACCCGCCGCCTCCGCCTGGGCCACCTGCGCCCGGCCGATCTCCCCTCCCTCGACCGCGGGGTAGGAATTCAGCGACATATTCTGTCCCTTGAAGGGCGCAACCGTGAAGCCGTCCTGGCGGAAGAGCCGGACCAGCCCCGTCACCAGCAGACTCTTGCCGGCGCTGGAGCCTGTGCCTTGCACCATGAGGCAGGTGCCCTGGTTGCGCGCTTCCGCCGCCCGGGGAGAGCCGCCAATGGCCGTGGCCTGCGGTTGGCCGCTCGAAGTCATCCCTTGACCTGCACCGGGATTCCGCTCACGCAGAAATAGACCTTGTCGGCCCGCGAGGCGAAGAGCTGATTGGAGCGTCCCTGCAGGTCGCGAAAGAGCCGGCTGAGCGGATCGACCGGCACGATCCCGGAGCCCACCTCGTTGGTAACCACGATCGATTGCGGCCAGTTCTCGGCCAGATAATCGGCCAATTCTCGCATGTCCTCGGCAAGGATTGCCTCGGGGTCGCGGTACTCGGGTTCGTGCTCGAGAACCAGGTTGGTCACGTAGAGGGTCAGGCAGTCGAAGAGAACGGTGTCCCACTCGCCCTCTCGCTCCCGCAGTAGCTTGACCCCGTCGCGCGGGGCGTCCAGGGTCCCCCAGTCGGCCGGTCGGTCGGCCTGATGACGCTCGATGCGAAGCTTCATCTCCTCGTCGCGGGCCTCGGCGGTGGCCACGTAAAGAACGCGTCCGCCCAACTCCCCGGCCAACCGTTCGGCCGTCGAAGATTTGCCACTACGGGTGCCACCGGTGACAAGGATCATGCGGTCCTCGCAGAGTTGGTCGCCAAAGCGCGACAAGGGGGGGTCCAGGAAGTGGGAGAGAAGCGTAATATCAAAGCGACCATGCCTGCCCTTTTCCTCGAAAGGCACCCCAGCACGAAGGCAGTGGCAGGTTTCCTGACTTCCGGCTCAAACGCTCCTGCCTCCTCCTTCCCAACCCGAAGGCCAGTGGCTATGGAGGCGGAACTTGCCGGTTACAGTGGCGGGACCGCGTCGGACTTACACCGACTTCCCTGGGCCGTTAGGCTCCACTACCGAACGTGACCGCAGCTTAGCGCGGTCCGACCCCGTCTGCAACCCTGGACCGGTTGGGCGGTCGGTTCTGGAGGGTTAGCCGTCCCTATGGTAGACGGGTCTTTCGCCGCAGACGACTCCCAGGGCTTGACGGGAACCGGGATGCCGGGGAGAGGTCTGGAAGGGATCGGTCGCGAACCACGCGAGTATCGCCGCGGCGCCGGGACGCAGTCCGCAACACCATTCGATTCCCAGAAGGCGACCCGCACCTTCTGTCGCGAGCCGCGCCAGTTCGTCGGGAGCGAACCCCGCCCGGCCGAGCAGATCGAGTTCGATTCCCAGAGAACCGTGGGGCACCGCGGGAGACCCAGCGTCGGTCCCGGCCAGGATGGTGGCTCCGAGTTCGCGTCCCCGAGCGACGGCGGTCAGGTGTTGCCGGAAGACTCCATCAAGGCCGGACGCCGCCTCCGCGTGTCGTTCCAGCAGATATAGGGGGGTGAGGGTGGGCACCCAGGCCACCTGCCGTTCCGCCAACAAGGCGAGTTCAGCCTCTCCCAGGCCAATGCCGTGCTCCACCGAGTCCACGCCCGCCTCCACGGCCAACCTCACCGATGCAGGCCCGTTGGCATGAGCGGCCAGAGAGAGCCCGCAGTCGCGCGCCGCCCGCACCGCCTCAGCCAAGTCCTCCCTCGTGAAATAGGGTCCTTCCGCCGCCCCGGAAGCGAAATCCACCGCGCCACTCACGATCACTTTGATGAGGTCGGCTCCCTGTTCCGCCTCACGCAGAACAGCTTCTCGGAGCCGCTCTCCGGGCGCCAGGCGACGGCCGAGAAAGCCACCATAGCCCCGGGGGGGGGCCAACGCCCTCCCGGCGTTACGAACCAGGAGGGGTTTTGGAATAGCGGGAGGGCTCTGCGGCAAGACGTCGCAGCCCGGCGCGCGTGACGTCACCGGCGAGCTTGCCATCCCGCGGCCTTCAGCGGGTGCCGCCGCGCCCAGAGAGCGCACCGCGAGCGTCCCCGAGGCCAGCGTCGCCCCCACCGCATCATCAGAGCCCAACTCGAGATGCACGTGGACGTCGACCAGTCCTGGGGTCAAGAAAGCGCCGGCAAGGTCGAGGCCTGCCTCTCCGGAGGTCGGCTCGAGCCCCTCTCCCACCTCCAGGATGCGGTCGCCGGCTACCCGCAGATCGAAGGGCAAGGCGTCGCCGGACTTCCCGGCAGTCGGATCAATCCGTCCGCGGGCCCTCTTGATCAGCATTTGATCAGGCTAGAAGCCGGGGGGCAGGGAGGAGTCCCGGGAAGGGCCCTCGTTCGCGCGGTTGAGCTGGACCAGCGCGTCTTTGTACTTGCAGTGACGCAGTCCGACGATCTCGAGCAGCGCTTGGGTGAACGCCCCCAAAGCCTGGGGAACCCCTTCAGGGTCCACCTCCAGATAGATCTGACCTTGGCCCATCCTCGCGCCGGTCTGCTTGACTGCGTTAAACACCGTCCGGCTGATGACCTCGTCCATGGACAAATCCATGCCCTGCCCTTCCAGGAAGCGGATCAGCTGACCGCCCTCACTGACTCGGACGCGTGCACCGTTGGAGGTCAGGAACAGAGTCAGCTCGCCCCTGCCCGGATAGTTGAAAGGAGTCTTGAGCGCCACCCGCGATTCCTCGCGGAATATGTCGATGGCCCGCTCGTTGCCCGTGAGCAAGGCCGCGTAGTCATTAGAGGAGAGAGTCAGAAAGTCGGACACGGCACCTCCCAGCGCTATTGGCCCACCGGGCTCCCACTATACAACGCTGGGAGGGTCTAAAGAGACGTGGGCTTTAGCTCTCCAGCCGCTGCTCGGCGTCCGAGGGAAGGTTGATCCCCGTCACTTCTTCGGGCCCGATCCCGGTCTCGTCCAGGCCGGTAACCGCCTCCGTCGAATCCTCCGCCTTTGACTCCTCTACTTCGGTCTTGCGGAGCTCGACGTCTTTGCGTGCCTGCTCCATTTCGCCTTCGAGCCGCTTCATCTCGTCGATCAGTTCCTGTCGCTTAGCCCCGTCGGGAGTAGAGCCGCTCCGCTGAGACTCGAACTCCAAATAGCCGAGCTTCTTGGCAACGGTGTCCATCTGCCGCTCGAACTGGAACTCTTCCACCTTGTATCGTCCCTGCCCGATCGCCTTCTCGGCTTCCTTGGCCACCACGTCCGTGGCGTTCGTGATCATGTCCTTCAGTCCCATGGGTACCTCCGGTAGAGAAGCTGGTGCTGGGTAATTACGGGTATACCCAGAGGGCGCCGCTTCACCACTTTCGCCTCGAGCTGCGTCGGTCTTCCTCCCTGCGCGGCGACGAGCCATTCCCCAGCGGGACTGAATCAGGCGCCCAACAGGGCGAGCCAGACGGTCATGGTCACCGCCGCCAGCACCGTGGTCAACGCCACCGTCGTCCCTACGAGGGGAGCCTCGGCGGGAATCAGCTCCCGGCTCATCACGTAGTTGGCAACCGCTGACGGTGTGGTCAGCAAGAAGACGGCCACTTTGAGGTCCAGGCTGGCCGAGGGGAGCCCGAGCGCCCAGAGCAGCAGCAGTCCCCACGTCGGCAGCAGCACGAGCTTGGCCAATCCGGCGACCGCCGTCAGCGACTTACGCCCGGCAAGGCTCTGCCGGCTGAAAGAGGATCCTATGGCCAGCAGGGCCGCGGGCAAAGCCATCCCCGCCAGCATCTCCATCCCTTCCTGCAACGCCCCCGGCAAAGAGAGGCCCACGGCGCTGGCGGCCAGCCCACCCAACGCGGCGATCACGATGGGGTCGAAAAACGCGCGGAGGACCACGCCGGGGCTCAGCCCACCGGTATCCCGTGCCAGGCGGAAAAGAACCACGGTGGCGATGGCAAAGGGGCCCGTCAGTACGCCGATGATCACCCCCGCCTTTGCCAAACCCAGGGTGCCCCAGGCCGAAAGCACGATGGGCAGTCCAACGAAGGCCATGTTTCCCCGCATGACCACCACGACCAGGGCGGCCCTAGCCGCCACCGGAACCGACAGCAGCCGCAAAACCAGGAAGAAGGCGACGCTGAAGCTGGAAATGGCGAGCAGGATGCCCGCCAGCGAAACGGCGTCCACCACCTCGGAGAGCTCCGCGCCGGTGATAGCCACGAAGAGCACCATTGGCAGCCCCAGGTAGTAGACCACCTTGACCAGGGCTCCCACTTCGGCCTCTCGTAGGAAGCCAATGGCCCGCAAGGCCCAGCCGAGGAGAATCAGCCCGAAGACGGGCGCGACGATGCCCAGGATTTCCATGCTCTAGGAGAAGGCGTCGACCAGCGCGACGATCACGGGGGCGAAAAACAGCGCGGGCAGCAGGTTACCCACGCGCACTTCTTTCAGATTGAGCAGACGCAGGGCGATGGCAAGAATCAGCACTCCACCGGTGGCGGTCATCTCGGCGATCATGGGTTCGGTCAGCACCTGCTCCACCAGATCGGCGGCCAGTGTGATCCCGCCCTGATAGACCAGGAGCGTGAGCGCAGAGAGGCCCACCCCCCAGCCCAGGGTGGCCGCAAAGGCCAGAGCGGCGAATCCGTCCAGTACCGATTTGAGGGCGAGGATCTCGACGTTCCCGCGCAGGCCGTCCTCGATCGCTCCCAGGATGGCCATCGGCCCCACCGCGAAAACCAGGCTGGCGGTCACGAATCCCTCGGTGAAGGTGCTCGACGAGGAGCGAAGCCTGGCCTGGAAATAATCTCCGAGGGCCCGAAGACCCGCCTCGATACGCATGGCCTCTCCCGCCAGACCGCCGAGAAGGACTGCGCCCATGACGACGAGAAAGTTCTCGGTCTCGAGCGCCAAGGTCATGCCCAGGACCAAGGTCAGCAGGCCCAAACCGTCCATCACCGTCTCCCGCGCGCGGGCCGGAAGGCGGGTGCCCAAAATCACGCCAAAGGTTGTCCCCACGGCGATCGCGACGATATTGATGAGGGTTCCCAAACCGGTCACGAGGGGTGGCAGTCCCTATCTTTAGGGGGTCCGATTGCAATCGGCGAATGGTATCATTCGGACGCCTCGGGACCCGCCGACAGGCGCGGCCTCGGGCGTTTGGAGCGGACCCTTGATCGCACGTCCCTAGGAGGCTCAGTGGCCGACGTCGCCCCGTTTCGCGCATGGCGCTACAACCTGGACCGGCTGGGCTCACTCGCATCACTGATTGCCCCACCCTACGACGTCATCGACGAAGAAGCCCAGCGGGAACTCATTGAGCGAAGTCCCTACAACATCGTGCATGTGGACTTGGCGGCCGAACGTCCCGGCGACCACGAGGCAGACAACCGCTACACCCGCGCGGCCTCACTGCTCAATCGTTGGAAGGCGGAACAGATACTGATCCGCGATCCCCAGCCGACGGTGACGGTGGTCGAGGAGGCTTTTGTCGATCCCGACGGACAGCCTCGACGGCGGCGCGGGATCCTGGCGGCGCTGCATCTGGCCGACTTCGCCGAGGGTGTCGTCTTCCCCCACGAAGCCACCCTGACCGGCCCCAAGGAGGACCGTTTTCGTCTGATGAGCGCGACCGAAATGAGCCTGAGCCCGGTCTTCATGCTCTACGAATCCCCCGGGGACGAAATCCTGACCCTCTGGGATCGGATAGACGGGGAGCAGCCGCCCACTGCCGCTTTGGGCATACCCGGCGTATCCAAACTGAGGCTTTGGGCCGCCGATGATCCCGATTTGCTCAGGTCGGTCGAAGAGACCTTGGCCGGGCGCTCAGTCCTCATCGCCGATGGTCACCACCGCTACGAAACGGCGCTGCGGTACCGCGACCAGCAAAGAGAGCGAGGCAGGGGCGAAGGGCCCTGGGACTTCTGCCTGGTGTACCTGGTGAGCACGGACAACCCTGGTCTTGCCATCTTCCCCACGCATCGGCTGCTCCACGACCTCCCCCGCGATGTGATCGAAGACCTCCCGCAACTGCTCGCGCCCTACTTCGAGGTGGAGGAGTTGAGCAGCTCGCCGGTGGCCATTTCCGCCGCGATCGACCGTCACCTCGAGGAGCGTCAGGGCGAGGAGCCGGCCTTCGGCCTGGTCCTGGCCGACCCGCCGGCTGCCTTTGGAGTTCAGCTGCGCGACCCGGCGTCGGTGGAGCGCTTCGCCCCGGATAGGAGCCCCGCCGGCCGCGCGCTGGACGTTACCGTGCTTCACTCCGTCATCCTCGAGGGCATCCTCGGGATCACTCCCGCAGACATCGCCGCGGAACACAAGGTGCATTTTGCCAAGGACCGCAACGAGGCCTTCCGCGCAGTGTCTTCGGGCAAATCCCAGGCCGGCTTCTTCATGAACCCGACGAGGCTTGGTCAGATGCTGCAGGTGGCGGGCTCGGGCGAGCGGCTCCCGCAGAAATCCACCTACTTCTACCCCAAGCTGCCGACCGGTCTGGTGCTGTACGGCTTGGAGAAGTAGGCCGGGGCCGGGGCGCCCCCCCCGCAAGCGCTCTAGTTGACCTCGAAGGGCTGAATGGCCCAGGTCTTCCCGTCTTCGCCGAACTCCAGAAAGACGCCTTCCAGCCAGAGGTTCTCCGTCGCGACCTCGAAGCGGGAGGGAAGCAGGTTGAGAAAGCGTTCCATGACGGCCTCGCGCTTTACGCCGATAATGCCGTCCCTGGATCCGCACATGCCGACGTCGGTGAGATAACCGGTTCCATCAGGCAGGATGCGGGCGTCTCCGGTGCGGACGTGCGTGTGGGTACCCAGCACCGCGCTCACCTCGCCGTCCAAATACCAGCCCATCGCTACTTTTTCGCTGGTGGCTTCAGCGTGCAGGTCGACGATGACGTTGCGGACCCCGGACAGCTGTTCGAGCGCCTCGTCGATGGCGTGGAAGGGAGACCGGGCGGGCTGCAGATAGAGTTGGCCAAGCAAGTTGATCACACCCAGCCTTCCCGCGGGCGTGTCGACCACCACAAGACCCCGCCCGGGATTTTCGGGGAGCAGGTTGAACGGACGCAACACGCGGGGTTCCTCATCCAGGTAGCGGTATATCTCCCGGAACTTCCAGACGTGATTGCCCGTGGTGATGACGTCGGCTCCGCCCTCGAGCAGAGCATCGGCTGCCTCGGGCTTGATCCCGGCCCCGTTGGTCACGTTCTCGCCGTTCACGACCACGGCGTCGGCGGCCCACTGCTGTTTCAGACCCGGTAACCGCTCGAGCAGCAGCGTGAGTGCGGGTTTGCCCACCAGATCACCAAAGAACAAGACTCGCATATTCGCCTTTCCCCGCCACTTCGTCCGCTGCGAAGTCTAACCCAAACGGCCCGCGTGAAGGCCGCGGCGGGCACCACACCAAGTCCGGTCCTTCGTCCGAGAGGCGGTGCTCCCCCTTCTCGCTAGCCTCTAGAGGCACGAATTCAACCGAAGGGAGGACCCTTGAGAAACCTCGACACGGTCATTCACATCGATCGATCCCCGCCGTATTGCCGGACCACATCGGGGAAGCCGGCGTTTGCTCTGGTTGCCGCCGGACTGTGCCTGATGGCACTGCTATGGTCGGGCGAAGCCTCAGCCGGGGATCAGGCCGGCCAAACCGACTCCGCGCTCGGGGGAGGCGCCGACGCTGCTCCCGCCCACCAAGAGGCGGGGGGTACGGGCATTCGGCCGGAGGAACAGCCTGAGGGGCGGGGTGAACCGCCCCTGCTCAATCAGCGGGTTCCCCTGGAGGGGCAGGAGGTCTCGGACGGCCAACCCTTGCTCTCCTTGCCGTGGGGGACCGGAGAAGGCCAGGTGGGTCTGCAGCTTCCCGGCGAGGGGCTTGCCCGAGGGCCCGAGGCCTTCGCCGTCACCGGGGGCGGACGGATCGCCCTCCTCGACTCGGTTAACCGGCGGCTGCTGCTATTCGATCAAGATCAACGTCTCCTCTGCAGCGTTGACCTCACCTTGCCCGAACCCGCCTTTGTCGACGCAGACGAACAGGCGATCGCGGTCCTCGACCGCCGGGGCAAGCAACTGTTGGAATTCGACTGGCGCGGGTCTCTCAGTCAGGAACTCGAACTCCCACCCCCGGCGGACGTTGTCACCGGTCTATTCGTCGAGAGCGGCCTGATCGGGCTAGAGATCGCGCATGACACCGTCCTCAACGTGATCCCGGCAAGACCGAATCCCGCCGGCAGGTCCCGTGCGGCCACGGATGCCTCCCCAGGACGGCCTCTCCGCGCCGGGCTCACCGGAACGGTGACGGCGGAGTTCAAACGAGGATCCGCGCCCAGGGTGAACTTCAGTGCAGGGAAAGGGGCGGAACGCTCCCGCCGGGTGGACGTGGACTTCGGGCGGCCGCTCGAGCACCTGGTGGCGCTGAGTGCCGCCGAGCACGAAGTTCTGATCGCCGCCAAGCTGCCGGAATCGGCAGAAGATCCCGGTAGCGCTTCTCGCATCGCCATTGCGCGCATCCCCATG
>JAGXFV010000044.1 GCA_024637095.1 Actinomycetes bacterium | reverse complement strand
GGCATGCCGGCGATGATCATGGGCACCGACCAGCGCGGCATCGGTTACGAGAGCTTTGAGCTGACTCTGAAGGAGGGCCGTGACTTCACGCCCGAAGAGCGGGGCGTGGCTGTGGTCGGCAGCGACATGGTCCAGCAACTGGACGCCGAACTCGGCGGCACGATCACCCTGCGCGGGCGTGAGTTCCAGGTCTTGGGGATCTGGGACAAAACCCTGACGGCTCCGGACACGACCGTCGCCATCCCGCTGGCCGACGCTCAGGAGATCTTCCTGGCCGAGCAACCGGATATGGTCAGGGACAATCTCGAGGCCGAACAGCTCGCCACCGGGCTCACCGTCTACCTCGAGCCCGGGGTGGACCCTGAGGCAATGGCCGACCGCATCGAAGGCCAGGTGGCCGGCATCGCCGCGACAGGACCAGAGGCCTTTGAAGAGCAGGTGGTCAGCAGCACGAACATCCTCAACGCCATCATCTTTGGCGTGGCCCTGATCTCCTTGCTGGTCGGAGGTCTTTCGGTGATCAACACGATGACCATGTCGGTTTACGAACGCATCCGCGAGATCGGCATCCGCAAGGCCATCGGCGCGTCCCGCTATCAGATCGTGCGTCAATTTCTGACCGAATCTGCGCTCATCGGCGGGCTGGGCGGCGCCGCCGGATTGGCACTGGGTTGGGTCTTCACCATGGTGGCGAACGCGGCCGGCAACGCCTCTGGCACGGAGCTGTTCCTGGTGAGCACGCGCTTGGCCGTCGGCTCGGTTTCTTTCGCGGTGATCCTCGGGTTGGTAGCCGGTTTCTATCCCGCCTGGCACGCAGCCCGCATGAACCCGGTTGCGGCCCTGCGCTTTGAGTAGCGGGAAGAGGCGTCAGATGAGCGAAAAGAAGACTATCCAAGGGGCGGACATGAATGACCAAGCGATCATCAGCGTACGCGGACTGACCAGGCGTTACCGGCTGGGCAAGGACAACTTCGTCGACGCCCTGCGCGGGGCGGACCTCGACATCTACCGGGGCGAGATGGTGGCCATCGTGGGCCCCTCCGGTTCGGGCAAGTCCACCCTCATGCATATCATCGGCTGCCTGGACGCGCCGGATGGCGGCGCTCTGATGCTCGACGGGCGCTCGGTGGAGGGCCTGGGAGCCGCCGCCCTGACCAAGGTGCGGCGGGAGGAGCTGGGCTTCATCTTCCAGGGTTACAACCTCATCCCCAGCCTTACCGCTCTGGAGAACGTGGCCCTGGCGGCTGAGTACGCCGGCCGTTCGCGCAAGGAGTCTCTGGAACTGGCCGCCGAGGGGCTCGAGCTGGTGGGACTGGACGACCGCGCGCGTCATCTTCCTGCCGAACTCTCCGGAGGACAGCAGCAGCGGGTGGCCATCGCCCGAGCCCTGGTTAACCGGCCGGCGGTCATCCTCGGAGACGAGCCCACGGGGAACCTGGACAGCTCGACCTCGGCCGAAACCATTGGCATGATGCGCCGGGTCAATCTCTCGACGGGGACCACATTCGTGCTCGTGACCCACGACCAGGACGTGGCCTCGAGCTGCGACCGCGTGATTCGCATGCGCGACGGGGTGGTCGAGGACGACGGTCTCAAATTGGGCAGCCTACCGTCCTTCGAAGAGGTCCTGGCTATCGCATGACGAAGCTACGGTGCGGGGCCGGGAAGACCGGCGGGAGATACACACCTAGGTCAGACCCGGTCAGAGCCGGTCTATGCACCCCTGAGTGGCGTGGCGCAGCGCTGCGGCCCGACGGTCCTCCAGCACCTTGAATCCCAAACGGGTGGGAGCGTAGGCGAACCCCAGCTGGCGATCGGGATCGGCGAAACCGAGCGCCCCACCGAGGGCAGGCATGCCAAAAGCCCGGGACCCACCAAAGTCGAAGAGCGGGGAGGGCTTGGCAAAACCCAGGGACCAGGAAACCGGTTGCTTGAGCACCTTGTCCCAGCGGGGTTCGTCGGGCTCTTCCAGCTCGTAGAGGGTCTCGGGAATCAACTTCAGTTCCCGGCTGCACTCTGTGAACATGGAGTAGAGGCGGGCCACGGAACGCACCAGACCGAATCCCTGGGCCGAGGGGCTGTCCCCCCAGGTATTCCTGGGACTATCCAGCGTCCGCCGGGTGGCGGAGCCTGGAATGAAGTGAGCGAGCAGCAGGCGAAGCGGCGGTAGCTCCCGCTCAGTGAGCACCTGATGAGCCTCGGCCTCCTCGGCCACCGCGACACGGGCGGGGGGCACGCTCTCCGGCAGAGCGAAGTAGAATTCGAGGCCCAGAGGTTCGAGCACCTCCTCCAAGAGGAAGCGCCCCAGTGGGCGCCCGGCGGGATCGACCCGCCTGATCAATTCGTCCTCGATCCAACCCAGGGTGGCGTAGTGGTAGCCCTGCCTGGTCCCGGGCCTCCACTCCGGTGTCTGCCGGGCCAGGATTGCGGCCGGCGCGGTCTCGGCTTCCGTCAAGGGATAAGGGCTCGGGGCATACTTCAGCGCGGGGAGACCGGCTCGGTGTCCCAATAACTGACGCAGGCTGATCTCCTGTTTGCCATCCTGGCCGAACTCCGGCCAATAGGTGTCGACCCACTCCTCGTAGTCCAGCAAACCGCGGGAATGCGCCAGGGCCAGGGCCATGGCCGCCACGCCCTGGGCGGCTCCGAAGAACGGAATCAGAGTGTCTTCGGCGAAGGGGCGGCCGAGGCGCCGGTCGCGCAGCCCGGCCCAAAGGTCCACCACTTTCTTGCCTTCGTGATAGGCAGCGCAGGCGGCGCCGTGCTCCCGATGCTGGGCGAAATTCCGCAGGAAAGTGTCGCGGACGGGCTCGAAACCGGGTGCCACCCGGCCACCGATATCGCCGCTGCCTGCGGCGAGGAAGCCTTTCACTCCAGCAATCGCTTAAGTGCGTCGATATCGGTAAGCATGGAAATCCTCCCGCCGTCTCTCAGGGAGTCATATTCGGTGCCAGTATGCGACCAAGGTCGAGATGGTTTGGGATCCACCGATTGCTACCCTTTCAGCACCGACGCCAAAACGATATCGCGTGGATGGTGAAGGACAAGCAGTTGGCAGGTGGAACTAGGGGCATCAGGCAACTCAGAGTCTAGAGCAACCAGTAGACTGGGCAACGATTTTCTATCTGAGTGAGAGTGATGAAGAGTCGGGTCGACATATCCGAACGGACCGACTTACTGAGCGCTTTCGAGCTTCCCGCCAAAGTAGATTCGCTCCCGAGGCTCCATTTCTTTGTCCACCAATTGATCGATGAGGCGCAGCTTTCCGAGCCGCGCGCCGCGGATCTGCGTCAGGCATTGTTGCATGCATTTCGGACGGTTATGGCGCCGGCGAATAACGATGGCCGAGTGGCTGTCCGGGCCTGGTGCGATTCGCGCCGGCTGCGGGTGGAGGTCCGGGGTCCCCACGATTTTCGCCGCCACCTCGCCACGGATACTGCTTCTCGCCATCGCGGCTACGGCATCCCCGACCTGGTCTGCCGCACCGACGACATCATTTTCGGTAGGAGCCACGATGGCGAGGGTATGCGGCTGGTGTTCTCCCTGCTGCTCTAGGATTCAGGTTCGCCCGCTTTGATGGCCCATGCTCTCCCAGTAGACCAACTCGTCCGTGGCTTTGCGCCGCTTGCTCCGCGGCTCGTCGGCCGGATACCCGATCGGGGTCAACAGGACCGGCTCGACCCCGGGAGGCAACTGCAGGATGCGCCGGACCGGTTCCGGCTTGAAGTCGGCGATCCAGCAACTTCCCAGGCCGAGATCCCAGGCCTGCAGGACGATGTGGTCCATGATGATGGCGCAGTCGGCCAGGTTGTAGTTGGTGTGGTCGCTGCGCACCCAGCTCTCTCCCGCTACCCCGCAAACGGCGAGGATCACCGGGGCTGTGTAGAACCACTTGCGACTGTAGGCCTCGCTCATGGCTGCCCGGGCCTCCGCGCCGCGCACCACGACCACGCGGAAGGGCTGCCGGTTGGCCGCGGTTGGTGCGAGCCGCGCCGCTTCCAGTACGAGCGCGAGTTTCTCGTCCTCGACTTCGCGCTCTGAGTAAGCGCGGACGCTGTATCGGGCCTCGATCAGTTCTTTGAAGTTCACCCCGGACTCCTTGGTTCGTCGCTTCTCTGCGCAGCAACGTCTTCTCGTCTAAATTGCTCGGATTGTCCCGACTGTAACCTCCTCGCGTGGGCTGGGTGGTCATCTGTCGCGTTGGGCCCAGGACAGTCGCCTCCGGGAGGGTTGGACGGTCTGCCACGTGATGGCCAGAAGGAGTTCCGCTCCGGAAGGGCCCGGGGCCTCTGGTACAATCGGTTTTTCCGCAGAGGACAGCCTTCAACCCGGTTTCGAGGTCGAGCGTGAGTATGGAGAAGCCCACCTACCAAGACGTGCTACTCGGCCTGGAGAGTTTCTGGGCCGACCACGGCTGCATGATCTGGCAGCCTTACCACACAGAGGTGGGGGCCGGCACCTTTAACCCCGCCACCTTCTTGCGGAGCCTGGGCCCGGATCCCTGGAACGTGGCCTACGTCGAGCCCTCCATCCGGCCGACAGACGGGCGCTACGGCGAGAACCCTTACCGGCTGGGCCACTATTACCAGTATCAGGTGGTGCTGAAGCCGGCCCCCGACGACATTCAGGATCTCTACCTGGCCTCGCTCTCGCACCTGGGGATCGAGCTGGAAAAGCACGACGTGCGTTTCGTCGAGGACGACTGGGAATCTCCCACCCTGGGAGCCTGGGGTCTCGGTTGGGAAGTCTGGATCGACGGCATGGAGGCGACGCAGTTCACCTATTTTCAGCAGGTCGGGGGGATCGACCTGGATCCCATCAGCGTGGAGCTGACCTACGGGACCGAGCGGCTGGCCATGTACCTGCAGGGAGTGAACAGCGCCTTTGACCTCACCTGGGTGCCGGGCGTCACCTACGGCGACGTGCACCGGGTGAACGAGGCCCAGTGGTCGGCTTACAACTTCGACGTGGCCGACGTGCCCATGCTCCAACGGCACTTCACCGACTACGAGCAGGAGTGCGAGAACTGCCTGGCCCACGGCCTGGTGATGGCCGCTTACGACTTCGTGCTCAAGTGTTCCCACACCTTCAACCTGCTGGACGCCCGCGGGGCGATCAGCGTGACCGAGCGCACGGGGTACATCGCTCGGGTACGCAACCTGGCGCGAAGGGTGGCGGAGGGCTACGTGATTCAGCTTGAAGAACGGCGCCGAGACGCTTCCGGCACGACGGGCGCGGAGGTGGAGGCGTGATGGCGGAGCCGACGACCGCGGGCCGCGACTTTCTGCTGGAGATCGGGACGGAAGAGCTGCCCGCTTCGGCCTGCCGCTCGGTGCTGGAGCTTCTGCCCGATAGGGCGGCCGGCCTCTTTGCGGCCGAGAACCTGGAGCTGGCCGAGAATTCCCTGACGGTCCTGGTGTCTCCTCGGCGAATCGCCCTCCTGATAGAGGGGTTGCCCGAGACGCAGGCTCCCCGGGAGACCGCCCAACGGGGACCCGCCGCGGCTGCGGCCTTCGATGCAGAGGGCCGGCCCACCAAGGCGGCCCAAGGCTTCGCCCGGGCGCGCGGCGTTACCGTGGAAGAGCTCGAAGTGCGCGAGGAGAATGGCCGGGAGCACGTCTTCGCCGTGTCGAGGGCGGAGGGGCGCCCCACGGAGGAGCTTCTGCCCGGCCTATGCGCCCGCCTGGTGCGTGAGATGTACTTCCCCAAGAACATGAAGTGGGGCGCGGATCTACGATTTTCTCGACCGGTACGCTGGCTGGTGGCGCTTTACGGGGACGAGGTGGTGCCCTTCGAGGCGGCCGGGCTTCGCGCCGGCCGCAAGAGCCGGGGCCACCGCTGGCTGGGACGCGAAATAGACATCCCGGAGCCTTCTCGCTACGTGGATACCATGCGTGAGGTCAAGGTGCTGGTGGACCAGCGCGAGCGTGAATATCAGATCCGCTCCGGACTCGAGAATCTCTCCGCCGCTCATGGGCTGGAAGCCGTCGATCCCATGAATAAGCTGGCTGAGGTGCTCTATCTGGTGGAGTGGCCCACCGTGTTGGGGGGGCGTTTCGGAGAGGACCATCTGCGCCTGCCGGACGAGGTGCTGATCACTGCCATGCAATCGCATCAGCGCTACTTCCCGCTGGTTTCGGCCGAGGGTGGGCTCGACCACCGCTTCCTCTTCGTCAGCAATGGCGACCCTGACTGCGCCGGGACCATCGTCGCCGGCAACGAGCGCGTGCTCGAGGGCCGCATCGAGGACGCCGAGTTTTCCTTTGACAAGGACCTCGCCACCGGTATCGAGGCGATGGCCGGGCAGCTCGACCGCGTGGTTTTCCACGAGAAGGTCGGCACTATGAAGGACAAGACCGAGCGTCTGACCACACTGGTAGGGTATCTGGGCGCCGCCGTGGGTCTCGAAGGCGAAAAGATCGAGCGCGCTCTGGAGGCGGCCCGGCTCTCCAAGGCCGATCAGACCTCGGTCATGATTCGGGAGTTCGCCGACCTCGAAGGCAACATGGGCGAGACCTACGCCAGACTCGAGGGCCTCCACGAAGAGGTGGCGGTGGCCATCCGCGAGCAATATCTGCCCGAGCAGGCGGGAGGCGTCGCGCCAAAGACCGTCGCCGGGGCGCTGCTGGCCACGGCCGAGAAGGTGGACAACGTGGTGGCCGCCTTCGCGGTGGGCGAGCCGCCTTCGGGCTCCAAGGACCCCTACGGCCTGCGCCGGGCGGCCATGGGCATGGTCACCATCGCCTTCTATCACTCGCTGGTCTATGACGTGCGCTCCTTGGTCGAGGCGGCATTCGATCAACTGGCGGAATTCCCGGGGCTCGAGCCGCGAGATACGGTGGTTCCTTTGGCCACCGACTTCATCCTGGAGCGGTTGGCCCGCTTCCTGCTCGACAACGAGGTCTCGCGGAGCGCGATCGACGCGGTGCTGCCGCTTTCCTCGGTCTTTCAGGACGTGCGCCGCCGGGCCATGGCCCTGGACGCCTTCCGTGCCTCGGACGCCTGGGAAGACTTGGTCACAGTGCACACCCGGGCGAGCAATCTGGCGCGCAAGTTGGAACCGGGACAGGAGGGCCAGGTTTCTCGGGATCTGTTCGAAGAGCAGGCCGAGCGCGAGCTCTACCAGGCCTATCTGCAGGCCTCGTCCGCAGTGGCCGAACTGATCGACAAGCAGGACTACTACGATGCCCTCGAGCGTCTCGCTGGACTGCGCCCGGCCGTAGACCGCTTCTTCGACGATGTCCTGGTTATGGCGAAGGACGAAGCCACCAGGGTGAACCGCCTGCGTCTGCTTGCTGCGATCGCGGAGCTGGAAGCGCGGGTGGCCTTGGTCGACCGAGTGCAGGCTTGAGGGCGGGCCGTCCGTGGCTATCGGCTACCTCTGGCTCGCCGTGGGCGGGGCACTCGGCACTTTGGCACGCTACTCGCTCTCGGGATGGGTTGACCAGCGCTTGGGGGAGGGGGCCTGGGGCATCTTCATCGTCAACATCACGGGAGCGTTCCTCCTCGGCCTGCTGGCCACGATGGCCGAGGAGCGTTTTCTGGTGCCGGCGGATCTCCGGCGCTTTGTCACCATCGGCTTCCTGGGCGCCTACACGACTTTCTCCACCCTGGCCTACGAGAGCATGAAGATGGCCCAGATGGGAGCATTCGCGGAAGCGACGGCCAACGCGGTGGGTTCGCTCGTCGTTGGCCTGACCGCCGCTTATCTCGGCATGGTGTTGGGGCGCTTGATATGAGCGAATTGATCCCCGGAAGGCTGCTCCGTGTCTACATCGGTGAGTCCGATCATCACGAGGGCCGGCCTCTGCATCAGGTCCTGGTCGAGCTCGTCAGGCAGCAGGGGCTGGCCGGGGCCACCGTGCTGCGCGGAGTCGAGGGCTTCGGGGCTCACTCGCGCATCCACACGGCGCGGATTCTGCGTCTGGCCGAGGATCTACCGCTGGTGATCGAGGTGGTTGACCGGCCCGAGCGGATCAACGCCTTTCTCCCCGTACTCAAAGAAGTGCTTCCGGGAGGACTAGTGACGGTCTCCGATGTGGAGATGGCCGATTATACCGCCAAAGATTGGCCTAACCATTTGTAGATAGCGGGCAAGTGTCCGGTACAATGAGTCACGCATAACGGCACGGCCGGTCCTGACCGCAGTCAACTCCGAGGGGTGAAAAGCGTATGGGGCAGAAGCACGTTTACGACTTCGATGAGGGCCGTGTCGAGTTGAAGCCTCTCCTGGGCGGCAAGGGTGCCAATCTGGCTGAGATGGCCTCGATCGGGATCCCCGTTCCTCCTGGATTCACTATCAGCACGGCGGCGTGCGTGTTCTTCTCCCGGAACCAAGCCTATCCCGAGGGGCTCGATCGCGAGATCGGCGAGCATCTGGCCGGACTCGAAGAGCAGATGGGCAAGAAGCTGGGTGACTCCGGTGACCCGCTGCTGGTCTCGGTACGCTCGGGAGCGGTGGTGTCCATGCCGGGCATGATGGACACCGTGCTCAACTTGGGCCTCAACGACGAGTCCTGCGCCGGCCTGGCCGCGATCACCGGGAACGACCGCTTTTCCTGGGACTCCTACCGCCGGTTCATCCAGATGTTCGCCGACGTGGTGATGGGCGTCGACAGCCAGCTCTTCGAAGACGAGCTGAGGCGGACGAAGCTCGAAGCGGGCGTGGAGAACGATACCGATCTCACCGGGGCCGACCTGCAGGATCTGGTGGAGCGCTACAAGCGGATCCTTCGGGAGAATGCCCGCCGCGACTTCCCGCAGGACCCCCGCGAGCAGCTGGACATGGCCATCCAAGCCGTGTTCAAGAGCTGGGACAATCCTCGGGCCAAGTACTACCGCAAACTCAACGACATCGCCGACGACCTGGGTACCGCGGTCACGGTCCAGAGCATGGTCTTCGGCAACAAAGGCGAGACTTCGGGAACCGGTGTGGCCTTCACCCGCAACCCCTCCACCGGCGACAACGAGTTCTACGGCGAGTTCCTTATGAACGCCCAGGGCGAAGATGTGGTCGCGGGAGTGCGCCATCCCCGTCCCCTTCCGGAAATGCGGCAGGCCATGCCCTCCGCTTTCCGGCAGCTTTCTGAGATTCGCGACCGCCTCGAGGCTCACTATCGCGATATGCAGGACATCGAGTTCACCATTGAGGATGGTTGTCTTTACATGCTGCAGACGCGCACGGGTAAGCGCACGGCCGCCGCCGCGGTGAAGATCGCGGTCGACATGGTCGCAGAAGGCATGATCGACCAGGACATGGCGGTCGCCCGCATCGACCCGCAGCAGCTCGACCAGTTGATGCATCCCATGATCGATCCCGGCGCAAGCTACCAAGCGCTGACCACCGGCCTCAACGCCTCTCCCGGAGCGGCTGTGGGCAAGGTGGTCTTCGACGCCGACACGGCCGAGCGTCTGGGCGGCCAGGGAGAGAAGGTCATCCTGGTGCGCTGGGAAACCACCCCCGATGACATTCATGGCGTGGTGCACGCCCAGGGGGTCATCACCAGCCACGGCGGCATGACCTCGCACGCGGCTGTGGTGGCGCGTGGCATGGGCAAACCCTGTATCGCCGGCGCTTCCGAAGTCCACATCGACGCCGACACCAAAGTATTCAAGGTGGACGGCTACGAGGTTCTGATCGAGGAAGGCGACTGGATCACCATGGACGGTACCACCGGCGAGGTGATTCGCGGACGGGTGCCTCTGGTTCCGCCTCGCATCAACGAGAACTTCCAGCAGATCCTGGGGTGGGCGGACGAATGCCGGCGGATGAGGGTGCGCACCAATGCGGATACCCCGGAAGACGCCCAGCGCGCCCGGGAGTTCGGGGCGGAGGGCATCGGTCTTTGCCGCACGGAGCATATGTTCATGCAGGAAGGCCGCCTGCCCCATGTGCGGAACATGATCCTGGCGAGCTCCACCCAGGAGCGGGAGCGTCACCTGGACAAGCTGCTCCCCTTCCAGCGCGAGGACTTCGACGGCATCTTCCGGGCGATGCAGGGACTGCCCGTCACCATCCGTCTGCTCGATCCCCCGCTGCATGAGTTCCTGCCGGACTACACCGGCCTGATGGTCGAGATCGAACGGATGCGCCTGACCGAAGCTCCGGCCAAGGAACTGCAGGGACGACAGGCGCTCGCGGCCAAGATCAAGACCCTGAACGAGATGAACCCCATGCTGGGGACTCGGGGTTGCCGTCTGGGCATCGTCTATCCGGAGATCTACGCCATGCAGGCGAGGGCCATCATGGAAGCCGCCTGCGACGTGCGGACGGATACCGGAGAAGCCCCGTTGGTTGAGATCATGATCCCTCTGGTCGGCTTTGCCAAGGAACTCGAGGTGACGCGCGCCCTGGTTGTGGAAACCGTCGACGCCGTGCTCCGGGAACGCGAGATGGACATCTCTTATTTGGTGGGCACCATGATCGAGCTGCCTCGGGCCGCCCTTACCGCCGACCAGATCGCCGAGTACGCAGACTTCTTTAGCTTCGGCACCAACGACCTCACCCAGACCACGCTGGGCTTCTCCCGCGACGACGCCGAGGGCAAGTTCCTCACCTACTACCTGCAGGAAGGGATTCTCGAGCACAACCCCTTCGAGCGCCTGGATCAGAACGGGGTCGGCGCTCTGATAGCCATCGCCGCCCAGAAGAGCCGGGAGGTCAAGGAGGGCATCAAGCTGGGAATCTGTGGCGAGCACGGAGGGGAGCCGTCGAGCATAACGTTCGTAGATGGTTTGGGACTGGACTACGTGAGCTGCAGCCCCTTCCGGGTCCCGGTCGCGCGTCTCGCTGCGGCTCAGGCTACTCTGGCTCAGAGCGGCGTGGACGGTGGGCCGAAAGGCGAGTAGCGAGCGCGGCGCGGCGGAGGTGCCCGAGCGGTCTCCGAAGGATGAGCGGATTGGTCGCGTGCGCCTCCGGGTCGAGGATCTGGAGGCGCAGCTTTCTCCGCTGGCGGCGCGTTCGTCCGGCTCCCGCGGGCGCGAGCGTCCCGAGGAGGAATGCGGCGTGCGCGGACCTTTTCAACGCGACCGCGACCGCATCGTGCACTCAAAGGCTTTCCGCCGGCTCAAGCACAAGACCCAGGTCTTCATCTCGCCCGACGGAGACCACTACCGCACCCGGCTGACCCACGTGCTCGAGGTTTCGGGTATCGCGAGGACGGTGGCCCGCGCGCTGCGCCTGAACGAGGACCTGACCGAGGCGATCGCGCTCGGTCATGATCTGGGACACACGCCTTTCGGCCATGCCGGCGAGGAGGCCTTGGACGAAGTCGTGCGCGCCTACGGGGTTCCAGGCTTTCGGCACAACGAGCAGAGCCTGCGGGTGGTGGAATCCGTGGAGAGCGAGGGGCGCGGTCTCAACCTCACCTGGGAAGTCCGGGATGGGATCCTCCATCACACGGGCGGCCAGGCGACGGCCACCCTCGAGGGACGGATAGTAAAGCTGGCCGACCGCGTGGCCTACATCAATCACGACATCGACGACGCCCTGCGCGCCGGACTGATCGCACCGAGCGATCTGCCCCCCGGATCCCTGGCCGAACTGGGGCCCACCAGCACCGAGCGCATCGACGCTCTGGTGCACGACCTGGTGGACACGAGCACGGACCGGGGCGACATCGCCCAGAGCCCTGCGATCGGGGCGGCGATGGCGGAACTGCGGGCGTTCCTATTTGAGACGGTCTACGTGCGCTCCATCAGCGCCCAAGAAGTCCTCTTGATCCGCCGGGTGCTCAGCACTCTTTTTGACCACTATATGGCGTATGCCGAGGAGTTGCCGGCGTTGGCGGGCATCGCGGGCACCGCGGGAGCGGAGGGCTATGTGGCGCCGGGCGCCACCGCGCCCGCCCAGGCTGTGGTGGACTACGTGGCGGGGATGACCGACCGCTACGCTCTGGGAAAGTACGAAGATCTCACCGGCCGCGGCCTCCGGATCGGACAGCTTCGCCTGCAGAATTCCTAGACACTTCGCTGCCTTCGGGTCTTGACAGGGAAGTGGCGCGGCGGGTAGCATTTCGCCCGATTTAACTGAGCTTAACTATTTTCGCAAAGCGGGCATAATCTTTGGGCGATGGTGAACATAAACGTCGGTTGACGGACCGCGCCGCGCGGGAGCACTTGAAGCAGATCTTTAAGCTCGAAGAGCGCGAAGGGCCTCGCGAAGGGCCGGTCACCATGAGTGAGCTGGCCCATGCCATGGAGCATACCGCTCCTGCCGTGACCGACATGGCCAAGAAGCTCGCTGAGCGTGGGCTCGTGGACTACGTTCCCTACAGGGGCGTGCGCCTGACTGCGGACGGGCGGCGAGAAGCCACTAGGGCGCTGCGCCGGCACCGCATCGTGGAGCGCTTTCTCACCGATATGTTGGGGTTCCCCTGGCAGGACGCGCATGAAATGGCTACTCAATTCGAGCACGAATTGCCCGAGAAAGTGGAGGAACGTCTGTACAGGGCGCTAAAGAAGCCCGAGACGTGCCCTCACGGCTTCCCCATCCCGGAGATGCCCGAGGAGTCATTCCCTTCGGTGATCACGCTCTCCCTGTTGGAGGAAGGACAGGCCAGCGAGGTCGCAACGGTCCTCCAGGAGGGGCACGACATCCTTTCCTTCATCGATTCCTTGGGTCTTAGGCCCGGTGCGCGGGTCGAGGTACTTCAGCGGATGCCCTTCGACGGGCCCATCGTCCTCCTCGTGGAGGGCGTCGAGAGGACCATCGGCCACAATCTGGCCGACATAGTGACGGTGCATCCCATTGTCCAGAGGCAGGAGGCTCCGGTGAGGGAGGCGAAGAAAGCCTGATGTAGAAGTACCCGCAACCGTTCGCCCCAGAGGCGAGGCCTCCGGAGTCGGTGGTTGCGGTAGCAGGGAGTTATCAGACGAGTAGGGAGGATCTGGGGGTATGTCGGTAGAGACCTGGGCAATCATCGCGGCCGTTGTTGCGGTAGTCGCGCTGGCCTATGCGGCCTGGACCGCGAGCCAGGTGACGAAGCGCGAAGTCGGCACCGAGCGTATGCGGGAGATCATGGAGCTGATCCAGCAAGGCGCCATGGCTTTCCTGCGTCGCGAGTATTCAGTACTAGTTTGGTTCGTTCTTTCGGTGGCCGTCGCCATCGCCGTCGTCGGCTTCATCTGGGACGTCGGCCTGGGCTGGCAGACTTCGGTCGCCTATCTGACGGGTAGCCTCTTGTCGGCGTCCGCCGGCTATCTGGGGATGCTGATCGCCACCCGCGCCAATGCGCGGACCGCACACGCGGCCCGCACCGGCCTCGCGCCCGCACTCGACGTCGCCTTCAAGGGCGGCTCGGTGATGGGCATGGTCGTCGGCGGACTAGGTCTGCTGGGCGTGTCCGTGGTCTGGCTGATCTTCCGGGAGCCCGAGTACGTCAACGGCTTTGCACTGGGCGCCTCGTCGATCGCGCTCTTTGCCCGGGTCGGGGGCGGTATCTACACCAAGGCCGCCGACGTGGGTTCCGACCTCGTCGGCAAGATCGAGGCGGGCATCCCCGAGGACGATCCGCGCAACCCGGGCGTCATCGCCGATAACGTGGGCGACAACGTCGGCGACGTGGCCGGCATGGGGGCGGACCTCTTCGAGTCCTATGTGGGCTCCATCATCGCCACGGTGGCGCTGGGCGCCGTGCTGGCGAATCTGGGAGGCAACGACACGCTGATCATCCTGCCCATGATCATCGCCGCGGGGGGCATCCTCGCTTCGATCATCGGCACGTTCTTCGTCCGGGCCCGTGAAGGCGCGCGTCTGCACACCGCGCTCAACAATGGGACCTACGTGGCCACCGCGCTCACCATCGGCGTTATGTTCGTGGCCATCGCCTTCGTTCTGCCGCAGGAAGGGGAGAGCTGGACCAAATACCTCGGCTTCTTCTACGGGACGGCCGGCGGCCTCATTGCCGGTGTGCTGATCGGCAAGATCACGGAGTACTACACCTCCGACCACTACGGTCCCGTCAAGGGCATCGCCGAAGCCTCGCAGACCGGAACGGCCACCAACATCATTCGCGGCCTGGGCGTGGGTATGGAATCCGTCGTGGTGCCGGTGCTGCTGGTGGTGTCGGCCATAGCCGCCGCCTTCTACCTGGGTGACAGGGTGGACCTGGAGAACTCCGGAGTCTACGGCATCGCCCTCGCGGCCCTCGGCATGCTCTCCACCACCGCCATGACCATCTCGGTGGACGCTTACGGACCGATCGCGGACAACGCCGGCGGCATCGCCGAGATGAGCGAACTGCCCAAAGAGGTCCGGGAGCGCACGGACCAGCTGGACTCGCTGGGCAACACCACGGCGGCCATCGCCAAGGGCTTTGCCATCGGGTCGGCTGCACTGACCGCTTTGGCCCTGTTCACCGCGTACGCCGAGTCCTTTGAGGCCTTCGGTGGCGGCGCCCTGACTCTCGACCTGCTGGACGGGCCGGCCGTAGTCATCGGCCTCTTCTTGGGAGGCGCCTTGCCCTTCCTCTTCAGCGCCCTGACCATGAACGCCGTCGGCCGTGCCGCCGGTGCGATCATCGACGAAGTGCGCCGTCAGTTCCGGGAAATCCCCGGCCTGATGGAGGGCACAGCCCGTCCGGATTCGGCTACCTGTGTGTCGATCGTAACCGGATCCGCGCTCAAGGAGATGGTGGTTCCCGGTCTACTGGCGGTGATTGTTCCTCTCGTCGTCGGGCTGATCAGCCCCGTCGCCCTCGGTGGAGTGCTTGCGGGTGCGCTGGTCGCGGGCTTCCTGCTGGCCATCATGATGGCCAATGCGGGCGGCGCCTGGGACAACGCCAAGAAGTACATCGAAGGCGGCATGTATGGCGGCAAGGGATCTGATCCGCACGCCGCGGCCGTGGTCGGCGACACCGTGGGCGATCCGTTCAAGGACACCTCCGGTCCGTCGATGAACATCCTCATCAAGCTGATGAGCGTCGTGGCCCTGGTGTTCGCGCCGGTGTTCGCCTCGATTCACGGCGCCTAGAGAAACCGCTCGAAAAGGAGCCGGCGGCGGGTCCCGCCCCGGCTCCTTTTTTTCGTTCCTTTTCGCTTTAATCCCGTCTGTGATACAAGGTCACGGGGGATTCTGGGAAGGCTCCGCAAGCTCTTGGAGGACGGATGCACGAGGAACTGGGATCGCTACTGCCCTGGTGGATGGTGTTGCCCTTTGCCGGGCTGCTGTTGTCCATCGCGATCTTTCCGCTGACCATTCCCCACTGGTTTCACAAGAATCAGAATATGGCCGTCGTCGCGGCGGGGTTCGGCCTTCCGGTTCTCGCTTATCTGCTTCTGCAGCACGGAGAACAGGGCTGGGAACGCATCCTCGAGACCGGCCACGAATACATCTCCTTCATCGTGCTTCTCGCCGCTCTCTACACCATTTCCGGCGGTATCTACGTGACCGGCCACCTGGTGGGGACTCCCTACACGAACGCGGGCTTCCTGCTTGTCGGCGCCGTACTGGCCAACTTCATCGGCACGACCGGCGCGGCCATGGTGCTGATCCGCCCGCTGCTTCGCGCGAACGCCGACCGGACCCGCAAGAAACACGTCATCATCTTCTTCATCTTCATAGTCTGCAATATCGGGGGTCTGTTGACCCCGCTGGCGGATCCCCCACTCTTCCTCGGCTTCTTGCGCGGGGTGAGCTTCTTCTGGACGCTCCAACTCTTCCCGCAGTGGGCCTTCACGGTGCTCGTGGTCATCGGGATCTTCCTCATCCTGGAGACGCGGGCCTACCGGGAAGACCGTCACAAGTTCGTCAACCTGGCCACCCGCTCCTACCTGCCCTCGGGCATTGCCGGGCGGATCAACTTTCTGTACCTGGGGGGTGTGATCGCCGCGGTTCTGCTGTCGAACCCGCTGCTTGAACTGGGCGAGGCCATTCACTTCCCATTCCTGCGCGAGGTGATCATGATCACCGTGATGGGGCTGTCGCTGAAGGCGGCGCCCACGGGGCCTCGTGCCTCCAATCACTTCAGCTGGGACCCCATCGCCGAGGTGGCTATCATCTTTGCCGGGATCTTCGCGGCCATGATTCCGGCGCTGGCCATACTGGAAGCGCGGGGGGGCGAGCTTGGCCTGGACCAACCCTGGCAGTTCTTCTGGTCGACCGGTGTGCTCTCCTCGTTTCTGGATAACGCGCCCACTTACCTGACCTTTACCTCGACCGCCCAGGGCCTGCTGGACCTCGACACCACGGGGGCTCTTATGAGCACCGACCCGTCGGCGCTCGGCATCTCCCCGGCTCGGTTCCTGGCGGCCATCTCCACGGGAGCGGTCTTCATGGGAGCCAATTCCTACATCGGCAACGCCCCCAACTTCATGGTGAAGTCCATGGCCGAAAAGGCGGACGTGGACATGCCCTCCTTCTTCGGCTATATGGCCTACTCGGCTCTGATCCTGGTGCCGGTTTTCATGCTGGTGACGGTCGTCTTCTTCAGGTAGACGTTGCACCTCTGCCGCCCTGTCCGGGACGCTTGGTATACTCACCGTCCGGTCGTTCCAGGGCAGTTGGAGGGGGCCGATCCGGGCTGTTTGCGGGGGATCTCCAGGGGAGCGGGTCAGTGCCCTTGATCAAGGATTCAAGCGTCGAGGCGGTGCTGGGCGCGGCCGACATCGTGGATGTCGTTTCGGGCTACACGAGCCTGCGCAAGCGAGGATCCACCTACACGGGACTCTGTCCCTTTCATTCCGAGAAGACACCCTCTTTCTCCGTGAGCGCGGATAAGGGTCTCTACTATTGCTTCGGATGCGGCGAGGGCGGGGACGTGGTCTCCTTCATCCGGCAGCTCGAGAACCTGTCTTTCGCCGAGGCCGTCGAACACCTCTCCGAACGCTTTGCAGTTCCGCTCGAATACGAGGAGGGCGGTCGCGACGAGGGGGAGCGCGACCGGGCAAGGCGGTTGCAGGAGCTGATCGAGAAGGCCGCCGCCTTCTACGAGCGCTGGTTGTGGGACTCACAGGAGGGCGAGCGGGCGAGGGTCTATCTGGAGGGGCGCGGGCTGGGCCAGGAGATCTGCCGCGAATATCGGTTGGGTCTGGCGCCCGGCCAGTGGCGGGGTTTGCAGAAGCGGGCCCTGCGTCAGGGCTTTTCGGAAGAGGAGATGGAGGCGGCCGGGCTCTTGATCCGCCGAGACGGCGGCGGGTACGACCGCTTCCGCGAGAGGTTGCTCTTCCCTCTGATAGATCATCGCGGCCGAGTGCTGGGGTTTGGGGGACGCGTGCTGGGAGACGAGAAACCGAAGTACCTGAACTCCCCCGAAGGCCCTCTCTACCGAAAGGGACGGCTGGTGTATGGGCTTTTTCAGGCCCGCCGCGCGATCGCGGAGGCCGACGAGGTGATCGTCGCCGAGGGATATACCGACGTCCTGGCGCTGGCGCAGGCGGGGGTGCGCAATGTGGTAGCCTCGATGGGCACGGCCTTCACCTCTCACCAACTGCGCCTGGTGGCTCGTTTCACCGAGCACGTCAGTTTCATGTTCGATGCCGACGCCGCAGGGACCGAGGCGATCGCTCGCTCGGGCGAGGTGGCTCGAGCGGAGGGGCTGCGTGCCATGGTGATCCCCCTTCCCGCCGGCAGTGATCCCGCGGACGCGGTCAAGGACCGCTCCCCGGAAGAAGCCAAGGCCCTGGTTGCCTCAAAGATCTCTCTGCTGGCGTTCGAGGTCCGGCGGGCGCTCGACGAAGGCAACTTGGAGAGCGTCGAGGGGCGGGTGAGAACCTTTGAGCGAGTCCGTGCCCTCCTCAGGAGAGCGGCCTCTCCGAAGGAAACGGAGGAAGAGATCGCCAACATCGCGGACCGGCTGCGCCTGAGCCAGGAGAACGTGAGCCTTCTTCTCAAGGAGTCGGGCAGAAGAGGCAATTCCGGCCGTGCGCCCCACCGGACGGGGGGCGCAGCGGGGGAATGCCGCGTCGATACTTTGGAGCGGGTTCTCTCCCGGGACACTGTGCTCGAAAAGGAATTCCTCTGCGCGGCCGTCGCTCATCCCAAGGTGGCCGTTTCTCTGCTCGAGGGGCTGACGCCCGAACACTTCACGGATCTGGTCAACCGCCAGGTCTACCTGGCGTTGGCCGATGCGCTCACGGCGCCCGACCCCGCCGAGAAGGTGAGGGAGCTGGCACGCGCCGACGACGAAGCGGGCCGGCTCTTCGTGCGCCTGGCTTTCGAGGCGGATGGCTCGCGCTATTCCGAGGCGGTGTTGCGCGAGCACAACCTGAGACTTCAGGATCGCAACCTGGAAAGGATCATCTCGTTGATGAGGACCAAACTTTCGTCGGAGGGCCTCAGTGCCGACGAAGAGCGTAGACTGGTCAATCTGGAGCGTTATCGCAGCCGGCTCAGAGCCTTGTTCAATGCGGAGGAGTCTTAGCGTATGGGGGTTCGTGGTGAGATGGTCAACGAGGCCTTCGAGGAGATTCTTCAGCGCGGTAAGGCCGCGGGCAGCCTGACCCCCGAGCAGGTCAGCGAGAGCCTGCGGGATCACGACCTCACTCCGGCACAATTGGAGGCGCTCTACGGCCGGCTGGAGGAAGCGGGTGTCGACGTATCCCCGAAGGAAGACCAGGACGAGGAGGGGTACGCCCAGGAGGAGCAGTTCCTCGATACCCTGGAGGTCTCGGTCGACCACGGGTCCGATGACCCGGTCCGTCTCTACCTCAAGGAAATCGGCAAGGTACCGCTACTCACCGCGAAGGACGAGGTCGACCTGGCCAGGCGCATCCGGGATAAGGACGTGGAGGCCAAACGCGCGCTGACCGAGGCCAATCTGCGCCTGGTGGTCTCGATCGCCAAGCGTTACGTGGGCCGGGGGCTGCTCTTCCTCGACCTGATCCAGGAGGGGAACCTGGGGTTGATCCGCGCGGTCGAGAAGTTCGACCACGAGAAGGGTTTCAAGTTCTCCACCTACGCCACCTGGTGGATCCGGCAGGCGATCACTCGCGCCATCGCGGATCAGGCGCGCACCATCCGGGTGCCGGTTCACATGGTCGAGAACATCAATCGCATCAACCGGCTGCAGCGTCAGCTGTTGCAGGACAATGGCCACGAGCCTTCGGTGAGCGAGGTTGCGGAGGCCATGGGGGTTACGGTTCAGCGGGTGCGCGAGATCCAGCGGGCTGCCCAGGAGCCCATTTCTCTGGAAATGCCCGTGGGCGACGAGGACGATTCGGAACTCGGTGACTTCATCGAGGACTCGGAGGCCGATCAGCCCCTCGAGGTGGTGGCACGCCAGATCCGCCACGAGGAACTGCTCAAAGTGCTCGATAGTCTGTCGCACCGGGAGCGTAAGGTGCTCGAGCTTCGCTTTGGCCTCAAGGGTGAAGGTCCGCGGACGCTCGAGGAGGTGGGAGAGCGTTTTGGGGTAACCCGCGAGCGCATTCGCCAGGTGGAGGCCAAGACGCTAAATCGCCTCCGCGCCTATCGTGATGCCCAGAATCTCAGAGACTTGCTTTAAGCCCGCTCCTTGACCCGCTTAAGCGCGGTGCGCTATTGTGGTGCGGCGCTCTTGCAAAACGCAGAGCGTGGTATCGCAATGGGCGAGTCTGCAAAGACCGCCCGCAGGATTCACGGAGGGATCGTGTTGGAAGGGACCGTTAAGTGGTTCAGCGCGGAAAAGGGCTATGGCTTCATCGAGCGGCCCGAGGGTGAGGATTGCTTCGTGCACTTCTCCGAAATCCAGACGGAAGGCTTCCGCACCTTGACCGAAGGTCAAGCAGTGCGGTTCGAAATCGCCGAGGGCGCCAAGGGCCTGCAGGCGACGAACGTAGAAGTCCTCTAGGAGCGCTGACCGGCGCAGAGCGCGGACAGACGAAATGAAGAGCCCCGCCGTAGAGCGGGGCTTTTTTTTGGAGAAATCGCTAAAGTCCATGGGAGGGCTGCCGATAGAGGGGATGAGAGTTTCCCATCCAAGCTCTCCTTTCTCCTCTTTCGGGCGCCCTGCAGGGCGCCCGCTCCCTTTTCAGGGGCTCTCATGCTCCAGTCGAATCCGGCCCCGTTGCTATAATGCGGTCGCCCACCCCGCCACCAGGAGGCATTCTCAGGTGATAAGCCGCGAAGAAGTGGAGCACGTCGCCCGTCTGGCCCGTCTGCATCTGGACGAAGAAGCGCTTGAGCGCATGGGTTCCGAGCTTTCCCAGATCATCGACTACGTGCAGCAGATCGGCGAACTGGACCTTGCCGGTGTGGAACCGACCATGCATGCGGTCGCTCTCACCAACGTTTTCCGCGAGGATGAGATCTGGAAGGGGCTCACCCAGGACGAGGCCCTGAGCAACGCACCGAACGTCGAGGCGGGACACTTTGCGGTCCCGCGGATGGGTTAGGGGCAGGCCGTGAGTCACGACGTCTACGAACTCAGCGGAATTCGCTGCCGCGGACTCCTGGAATCGGGGCAAGCCTCCGCCACCGAGCTCGTGCAGGTCTACTTGGACCGCATGCGGGGGGTGGACAAGCAGGTGGGTGCCTACCTGTTGTCCAACGAGGAAGCCGCTTTGCAGCAGGCGGCGGAGATCGACGCCAAACCGCCGGAGGAACGCAGGCCCTGGGAGGGCGTGCCTATCGCCGTCAAGGACATCATGGCCACCAAGGGCGTGGAGACTACCTGCGCCTCGCGCATCCTCTCCGGTTACCGGCCGCCTTATGATGCCACCGCCATCCGTAAGCTGAAAGAAGCCGGCCTGATCATTCTGGGAAAGCTGAACATGGACGAATTCGCCATGGGCAGCTCGACGGAGAATTCCGCGTACCAACCCACGCGCAATCCCTGGGACCTCGAACGGGTCCCCGGGGGATCGAGCGGAGGTTCGGCGGCGGCGGTCGCCGCCGCCGAGACCCCTTGGGCCCTGGGCACCGATACCGGTGGTTCCATTCGCCAACCCGCCTCTCTCTGCGGGGTGGTGGGCCTCAAGCCCACCTACGGCGCGGTCAGCCGTTACGGCCTGATCGCCTTCGCCAGTTCGCTCGACCAGATCGGGCCGCTGACGCGGACGGTAAGTGACGCGGCTGCACTGCTCGGGATCGTGGAGGGACGGGATCCCCTCGACTCGACCAGCACCGGTTTGCGCGAGCCCATTCGGCTACCCACCGAACGGGATCTGGCCGGGCGCCGCTTCGGCGTGATCAAGGAGTTCCTGGGCGAGGCCATCGACTCCGGCGTGCGCGAGGTCTTCAACGACGCCTGCAAGACGATCGAGGCGCTCGGAGGGGTCGTCGAGGAGGTCAGTCTGCCCAGCGTGGAACGGGGGATTGCCGCCTACTACATCATCGCGCCGGCCGAAGCGAGCTCCAACCTGGCCCGTTTCGACGGCGTGCGCTACGGCTACCGCTCGGGGGAGGGCGAGGATCTGCTCTCGATGTACACGCACACCCGCAGCGAGGGCTTCGGGCCGGAGGTCAAGCGGCGGATCATGATCGGCACCTACGTGCTCTCCGCCGGTTACTACGAGGCCTACTACGGTCAGGCTCAGCGGACCCGCACCCTCATAGTGCAGGACTTCAACCGGGTCTTTGCCGACTACGACTACCTGATCTCTCCCACCTCGCCGAGCGTGGCATTCAAGCTGGGCGAGCGCACCGCTGATCCGTTGGCGATGTACCTGTCCGACCTCTGCACCATCCCGGTAAACCTTGCCGGTCTGCCGGCGATCAGCCTCCCTGCGGGCTTTTCCCAGGGGCTGCCGGTGGGCCTACATCTGATCTCGCCCCACTTCGGCGAGCAGGCGCTGCTGGACGCGGCCCACGCCCTGGAGCAGAAGTTCCTGCTCGAGGCTCGGCCGAATTTGACGGAGGTGACCGAATGAGCAACGGCCACGGATCCTACGGCGAATATGAGGCCGTGATCGGCCTTGAGATCCACCTGCAGCTCAAGACCAACACCAAGATGTTCTGCAGTTGCGCGGTCACCTTCGGCGAGGAGCCCAATACTCGGGTTTGCCCCATCTGCCTGGGCCATCCCGGGAGCCTGCCGGTGACCAATGGGCGGGCGGTGGAATACGCCACCAGGATTGCGCTGGCGCTCGACTGCGGCATCGCGCCTCACACCATCTTCCACCGAAAGAACTACTTTTATCCGGATCTGCCCAAGGCTTACCAGATCTCGCAGTACGACCTGCCTCTGGGCGTGGGCGGACACCTGGACGTGGAACAGGAGGACGGCTCCACCAACCGGGTGGGCATCACCCGCGTGCACATGGAGGAGGATGCGGGCAAACTGGTGCACGCCGGCGGGGCCACCGGCCGCATCCACGGGGCCGACTACTCGCTGGTCGACTTCAACCGAGGGGGCACTCCGCTGGTCGAGATCGTGACCGAGCCGGACATCCGCTCCTCCGAGCAGGCGCGCTCTTTTCTCAACCAGTTGAAGAACCTGATCGAGCATCTGGGCGTCTCCGACGTCAATATGGAAGAGGGCTCCCTGCGCTGCGACGCCAACGTGTCCGTGCGTCGGCCTGGGGAACCGCTGGGAACCAAGACCGAACTCAAGAACATGAACTCCTTCCGTTTCCTAGCCCGGGGTCTGGAGGCGGAAATCGAGCGGCAGCTGTCCGATCTCGGGGCGGGGGAGAAGGTGCGGCAGGCCACGGTCCACTTCGATCCGTCAACCGGTTCGATCTCCGTGCTGCGGAGCAAAGAGGAAGCTCACGACTACCGCTACTTCCCCGAGCCCGACCTGGTGCCCATCGTGCTGGACGAAGCCTTCATCGAGAAGCAACGCGCCGAGCTTCCCGAGCTGCCGGCCGCCCGCAAAGAAAGGCTGATGGCGCAGTACGCCCTGTCCGCATACGACGCAGGCGTGCTCGCCGGCAACCGTTCACTGGGTGACTACTTCGAGCGGGTGGCCGCCGAGGGCGACGCGAAGCTGGCGGCCAACTGGGTGATGGGCGACTTCTCGGCCTATCTGAACGCTCAGGGTTTCACCGTGGATGAATCCCGGGTCGCCCCGGAGGACCTGGCCGAACTGCTGAGGCTGATCGCGGACGGCACCCTATCCGGCAAGCTCGCCAAGGACGTTTTCGCCACCATGGCCGAGAGCGGACAGAAGCCCGGCCACGTCGTCGAGGAGCGGGGCCTGGGGCAGATCTCCGACGAAGGCGCGCTGGAAGCGATCGTCGCCGGTATCGTCGACGCCAACCCTTCCGCGGTTGCCGAGTACCGCTCAGGCAACAAGAAGGTCATGGGCTTCTTCGTGGGCCAGGTGATGAAAGAGACCAAGGGCAGGGCGAACCCGCAACTCGCGAACAGCCTCATCCGCAGGGCACTAGAAGCCTGAGCGTTACCTTGCGGAAAGCCTTATCGTGCACGCTTGTATAGTGAGGTGCTATTTGTTACTTTTATGTTCCCCCTACCATGCTAATTCGGTCCTCTGAATGCAGGCTTGGCTCTCCGTCCCATACAGGTGTTAAGGAAGGATCAGATGTGCAGCACACGGTTTTGAGTGAAGATGTCTGCCCGGTTCTCAAGACGGCCGACATCATCTCAGGTAAATGGACGCTTCTGATCCTCCGGGACCTCTCCGAAGGCATCAACCGGTTCAGCGCACTCGAGCGTTCGCTGTCGGGAATCAGCCCCAAGACCCTCTCGGAGCGGCTCAAAGGCCTCGAGCGTGCCGGCATCATCAGTCGGCGCAGTTTCGCCGAAGTTCCTCCGCGTGTGGAATACTCTCTTACCGACATGGGCCTGGACCTTATTCCCCTGATCGACCACATGCGGGATTACGGCAGCAAGTGGTTGATAGAAGAAGTCCCGCAGAACGGCAGCAAAGTCCGGGTCTGAGCGCCCCGAAGTTCTTTAGAAGCGTGGTTCTTTCGGGCACCCGTGCCGGCCGCGATTGAGAGACCCTCCAGGAGGCAGCGACATTAGCATCGAGGAATTGGAAACTCTCTACGACCTTGGGAGATCACGGGGGTACGTCACCTCCGAGGATATCGAAGAGGTTCTCGCCGAAGTCGATTTGACCACCGGGCAGATCGAAAAGCTTTATACTCGCCTGTTGGAGATGGGCGTAGAGGTAATGGACGGTTACAAGCCGAACGGCGCCGCCGCCACGGAGGATTCGGAAACCGATCGCAACGGCTCCCGGCCGCGTTACAAGGTGCCGCCGGATGACGGTTCCCACGACGTCCACACCACCGATCCCGTCCGCATGTACCTCAAGGAGATCGGCCGGGTCAATCTCTTGACCGCCGAGGAGGAGGTCTTCTTGGCCAAGCGGATCGAGAGAGGGGACATCGCGGCCAAGCACCAACTCACTCAGGCCAACCTGCGCCTCGTGGTGTCGATAGCCAAGCGTTACCACACGGACGGCATGAGCTTCCTCGACCTGATCCAGGAAGGGAACCTGGGGCTGATCCGGGCGGTGGAGAAGTTCGACTACCGCAAGGGGCACAAGTTCTCCACCTACGCCACCTGGTGGATCCGTCAGGCCATCACGCGCGCCATCGCCGACAAGGCCCGCACCATCCGCATCCCCGTGCACATGGTCGAGAAGATCAACAAGCTGATCCGGGTGCAGCGCCAGCTGCTCCAGGATATGGGCCGGGAGCCGGCGCCCAACGAGATGGCCAAAGAGATGAGCATGAGCGAGGCAGAGGTCCGGGAGATCCTGCGCATCAGCCAGACCACGGTGTCGCTGGAGACGCCCATCGGCGAGGAGGAGGACTCCGAACTGGGCGACTTCATCGAGGACGAGGACGCGATTCGCTCCTTTGATGCGGTGGCCTCTCAATTGGACAAGGACACCGTCACCGACGTGCTGAACACCCTGCCCTACCGGGAGCGTAAGGTGATCGAGTTGCGCTTCGGGCTAAAGGGCGAGCACCCCCGCACCCTGGAAGAGGTCGCGCGTCGTTTTGGGGTAACCCGGGAGCGCATCCGTCAGATCGAGGCCAAGGCCTTGTCCAAGCTGCAGTCGACTGAAAAGGCCCGCCGCCTCAAGATGCAGCTGGAGTAGGGGCGAGGCGGCGAGGCCCGGATCGCCCTTCCCAAACGGTGATCCGACTCGCCCGGAGAGTGAATTCGCCATCCACCCCGTCTTCGTAGTTGGCGAGCCTATTCTTTCTTTGCACCAGCTTCACACTTCGGCCGAATACTGGGGTTGGCGCCTAATTACCCCCGTTTCACAATAGGGAGCACCCCACGATGCAAACATCCCGCCTGATCTCAATTGGTGTCGCAGCCGGCGTTTTTGCCCTCGTCCTGTATTCGGCGTGGACCTACCTCCAGAGCAACGTCGACGAGCATGCGGCCATGGCCGCCGGGACCATAGCCCCAGATGCGACCATGCCCGAGGATCATCCGGAAGACACGCCGGTCCCCGCCGCCGGCTCCGCAGATTCTGGGGCGTCCGCACAAACCGAGACCTCGGTACAGGCCGCCGAAGCGCTGGGGACCCCCACCTCCCTGGACGCAGGCAGTTACACGCGCTCCGACGCGACGGGAGGCACGGTCACCGTGGACGCCGGTCTCATGACCGCGGGTTCTCTTGAAGCCGACGAGACCCTGGGCCCGCTCATGGATCAGCTTTCTGCGGAGGAGTTCGGCATCCTCTTGGCCTTCAACACCCACTCGGTCGATCTCGACGGCTACGACCTGACGACCATCGCCTCGCTAACGACTCCGCAGGGCGAAGTCCAGCCGGTGCGCTGGATCGACGAGAGCGAGGGCTCGCATCACCGTTCGGGAGTGGTGGTCTTTCCCTCTGGCGGGCTGGATCTCGCGGGATCGGGAGAGATCATACTGACGCTTCGCGGGATTGCGGATGTTGCCGAGCGGCAGCTGAGCTGGCCGCTTCCGCTCGGGTAAGTGACGGAGGCACCCATACTGCTGGCCTTCGCGGCCGGCCTCGTCTCCTTCCTGTCTCCCTGCATCATCCCGATGATCTCGGTCTACCTCACCCTGATTACCGGGATGAGCCTGGAAGAACTCACCGGGCGGCCGGGCGCCGTCGCCCGCCGCTCGATCCTGCTCAACACGCTCCTCTTCTCGCTGGGCTTCACCATCGTCTTCGCGGTGGCCGGCGGCGCGGCGGGCTGGATCGGCGCGTGGCTGACGGAGGCCACCAGGGCCCTCGAGATCATCGGAGGGGTCGTCATCCTTGCGCTGGGGCTCTCCATGGCCGGCCTGCTGAAGCTGGAATGGCTGCACAAGCTCGGTCTGCCCATCCGCCGCCCTGAGCGGCGTCCCCGGGGGCCGCTTGGCTCGTTTGGCGTGGGTCTGTTCTTCGCGGTCGCCTGCTCGCACTGCATCGCGCCCACGCTGCTCGCGATGCTCGCCATCGCGAGCATGACGGGAACGGTGAGCTCCGGGATCGTCACCATGCTGGCTTTCTCCCTGGGCCTGACCACTATGTATCTACTGACCGCGCTGGCCATCAGCCCCGTGCTCACGCGGCTGGGTCGTCACCGTGGGGCTGCCCGCGCGGTGCACGCGGGGGCGGGGGTCTTGATCGCGGCTTTCGGCCTGCTGATGGTGCTTGGCGAGTTCACGCGTCTGAGTGAGTTGGCTTCCCGCCTGATCCCCTTCCACG
>JAGXFV010000043.1 GCA_024637095.1 Actinomycetes bacterium | reverse complement strand
AGGTCCTGGACGGAATCGACCACCGGGACCTTGTCGCCCCCGATCTCGATGACGGCGAGGGTCAAGAGGAGGGCCAGAACCCAAGACGACTCGAGAAAGGCGAATCCGGTACCGGTGAAGTCCATCGTCGAGAAGATGTCGAGCCGGCCCAGCAGGCCCACGATGGCCAGAGGCAGGAAGGCCCGTACCCCGGCGAGGCTTGCGAGTCCCGCTCCGAGGGCGATGGTGGCTATCAGGCTGGTGAACAAGAAGTCCATGCGGCCGCGATTTTAGCACCTCACGCTCGATATACTGCCCGTCAGACGCGATGAGGAGACACCACACAGACAAGTACGAAAGCCGCTACGCCGGCCGGACCCGGGTCATGCGCTCATCGGCCATGCGCGACCTGATGAGTCTGACCGCTCGGCCGGAGATCATCTCGCTGGCCGGTGGGCTCCCTGCGACCGATGCGTTTCCGGCGGAGGTCTTCCGGCGAATCACCGCGGACATCGGGACGGAGAATCTCGCCCTTTCTCTGCAGTACGGTCCCACCGAGGGCTTTGATTTTCTCAAAGAGGACATCGCCCAGGTGATGGCGGCAGAGGGCACTCAGATCGATCCCGCCCACGTGCTGGTCACGACGGGCGGCCAGCAGGCCATAGACCTGATCACCAAGACTTTCGTCGATCCGGGGGATGTGGTGCTGACCGAAGGCCCCGCCTACGCCGGCGCCCTTACCACCTTTTCCACCTACGAGGCCGACGTCCGCCACGTGGCCATGGACGATCAGGGAATGGTGATCGAGGAGCTGGAGGCCGCACTGGCGGAACTGCGGGGCGGGGGGTATCGGGTCAAGCTGGTTTACGTGGTCCCCAACTTTAGTAACCCCGGGGGCACCACCATGAGCCTCGAGCGCCGCCGACGTCTGGTGGAGTTGGCGGAGGAGTGGGCCTTCATCCTCGTCGAGGACAATCCCTATGGATTACTCCGCTTCGAGGGAGAACCGCTCCCCACGCTGCTTTCGCTGGACAAGCACGACAACGTGGTCTACCTGGGCTCGTTCTCCAAGATCATCTCGCCGGGGATACGCGTCGGCTGGATCGTGGCGCCGCCTCCCATCCTGGGCAAGGTGATCTTCGGCAAGCAGGCGACGGACCTGTGTTCCAGCCCTTACAACCAGCTATTCGTACATGGATTCGTGGCAAGCGGCGCCTGGCGGGATTACGTGGACAAGCAGCGCGGCATCTATCGTGGCCGTCGCGACGCCATGCTGAAGGCCCTCGGCGAGGAGCTTCCCCGGGGATCCCATTGGACGGTGCCCGAGGGCGGTTTCTTCGTCTGGGCCACCCTGCCCGGGCCCCTGGACACGGCCGATCTGCTGGTCAAGGCGATCGACGAGAACGTGGCTTTCGTCAAAGGAGCGGCCTTCTTCGTCAATGGCGAGGGGGAGCAGAGCATGCGGCTTTCCTTCAGCGCCGTCCCCGAGGAGAGGTTGCAGGAGGGTGTGCGGCGCCTGGGGGCGGTCATTCGTGACCAGATCGAACTGCTGCGCGCCATGGGATTGGGCGAGTGGCCGGAGGGTTCGGAAGATGAAGCGACGGGGGGAAGGAGAAGCGATGGGTGAGGAGCACGTAGCCGTTCTTTATGGGGGAAGGTCTTTGGAGCGGGACGTCTCTCTCCTCACGGGCCAGCGAGTCAGCCGTGCGCTGACGAGCGGGGGTTACCGGGTTACCGAGATCGACGTGGACGAATCTTTGGTGCGCCGGCTGGCGGAGCTTCGCCCGGATGTAGCGTTCATCGCTCTGCACGGTAAGGGCGGGGAGGACGGCACCGTGCAGGAACTTCTGGAGATCCTGGACATCCCCTACATCGGTTCGGGTGTCAGGGCGAGCATCCAGGCGATGGACAAGGTGCTGACCAAGCACATCCTGGAAGCCGAGGGCATACCCACGCCTGCTTTTCACGCCTTTAGCGATGCCGCCTTCAGGGAGTTGGGGGCGAAGGACGCCCTGGAAGTAATCGCCCGCGAGCTCGGCCTGCCCATCGTGGTGAAGCCGGCCGCTCAGGGGTCGGCTCTGGGAATCAACTTCGCGGCCGAAGCCCGGGATCTGCCCCGGGCCATGGTGTCCGCCCTTTCCTTCGACCGGAAAGTACTCCTGGAGAAGCACGTCGTTGGTCGAGAATTGGCGATCAGCCTGCTGGAACGGCCCGGACAAGGTCTGCAGATTCTGCCGATCGTCGAGGCTACCCCCAAGAGCCGTTACGCCTTTTACGACTTCGAGTCCCGCTACACGCCGGGAGAGACCGACTTCACGGCTCCGGCAGATTTGGACGCAGAAACCGCAGCCCGGGTGGAGGATGCCGCGCGCCGCACTTTCGAGGCCCTGGGATGCGAGGGTTTCGGCCGGGTGGACGTCATCCTGGACGAGGAAGGCACGCCGTGGGTACTCGAGTTGAACACCATCCCCGGGCTCACCGAGACCTCGCTCATGCCGCTGGCGGCTGAGGCCGCCGGGCTTTCCTTCGAGGAACTCGTGGAAGCGGTCACCCGCACCGCCTTCCTCTCCGGTGCACGCCATCGCCATGGACGGCGGGCGTGACCGCCGGAAGCGGCGGAAAGGAGCGGCGCTCCGGGCTGGAGGAGGACGACCTTTCGCCTCATGCGCGCATAAACCGGGAATCCTGGAATGAAGTCAGTCTCAGCTACCAGCTGGACCACGGCCCGCAACTGGCCGAGTCGGGAGGACTCGCCTGGGGGGTTTGGCAGATTCCCGAATCGGAACTCCAGGTGCTGGGTGACGTCGAGGGCCGTGACGTTCTCGAGCTGGGTTGTGGGGCCGCGCAATGGTCTATCGCGCTGGCGAAGCGGGGCGCCCGTCCCGTCGGGCTGGACGTCTCCGAGAATCAGTTGGAACATGCCCGCCGGCTGATGGAAACCGCTGGGCTCGAGTTCCCCCTGATCCACGCGAGCGCCGAGGCGGTGCCCCTGCCCGGTGAGAGTTTCGACATCGTTTTCTGCGATTGGGGCGCCACCGCCTTCACCGATCCCTACCGCACCATCCCGGAGGCCGCGCGGCTCCTGCGCCCGGGTGGCCTGCTGGCGTTCAGCGGCTCGACTCCCATCCAGGTGCTCTGCTTGGCCTTGGATAAGGACGTTCCCTGCAAGGAACTCGTGCGCGACTACTTCAGCCTCAAGGCAGTGATCGATGAGGACTGGGTTGAGTTCATGCTGCCTTACGGCGAGTGGATTCGCCTTTTCCGTGGAAACGGTCTGGACGTCGAGGACCTGATCGAACTACGGCCTGCCGCAGCAGCGGTCAGCACCTACGTGACGGACGAGGTGCGCGATTGGGCCCGTCGCTGGCCATACGAGCAGATCTGGAAGGTGCGCAAGCGGGGATAGGGCGACCGTTGGGAGGCGCGATCGCGTGTCTGTCCTGTCTGTCAAGTGTTGTTGTCAAGTCTCGGTACCCCCGCGGTTTGACTACGCGGATGCTAAAATCCCCCTCCGCGCCCTCGTAGCTCAGGGGATAGAGCAAAGGTTTCCTAAACCTTGTGCCGCAGGTTCGATTCCTGCCGGGGGCATTTGAGCTTCTCGCGATTCCGGCTCCATTTTCGCCCGGCTAACGAAGATGGAATTCCCGCCCGCAGGGACTCCCATCGCCGGCTCCGGCGGGGTAAACTGGGATCCGTCTGTGGCCTGATTTTCGTGCTCACGTAGCTAGTCAAGTAGATCTGCTCGATGTTTCTAATGTGGGTCTAATGATGTACTACTCGTGAGAAAAAAGAGGCTAAACTAAGCATATCTTTTTGCCGATGTAATCGCTTATAATGTTGAGGACTTTGCGTATGCGTGCCGCTGTTGTCCGCGGTGCCGGGCAAGGCCACACCGGAGCCAGCCGCCCCCGAGAGCGAGGCGACAAATGAGAAAGTCAGAACTGGTCTTCAAATCACTCTTGGCCGTGCTTATGGTCGTCAACATGGTCGTCCTGTACCAGTACATCTTTGGCGTGAAAGGCCCGGCTGATGGCGAGCTACCCTTTGCCATTATGCAGGAGGTCGGTGGGTGGCTTTCTGATGACCCCTCTGAACTAGAGACGGTCGAAATTTCGCCTTCGACGGCTACCACCGTAACGACGGTGGCCGAGAGACTGACCCCAACGAGCCCAAGGGAATCCGCCTCTTCGGCGCGCGCGGTCCTGGTAGATAATACGGGCTACACCCTTGCCAACCGTCCGTTGGCCGAAACGACGAGCCCCACCCGGCCGATGCCTTCCGCGGTCGCTGAAACGACGCTCACTTCCTCGGCACCGGTTATTCTGGTTACGGTGGAGAAGCCCGACGATGAGAAGGCGGAGAAGCTCGACGATAAGAAAGCGGAGAAGCCCGACGAAGAGGTCGGGTTCGGCACGGCTGCGCAAGCGCCCGAGGAGGCCAAGCCGGCCGCGGAGAAGGTCAAACCTCCCCCAAAGCCAAAGCCAGCACCGCAGGCCACCGAGGAGGCCAAGCCGGCCGCGGAGAAGCCCGTTCTCGCAACGGCTAAGGCCTCACCGGCCCAGAAGAAGGCGGCGCCCAAAGCCAAAGTCACCAAATCCGCCAAGAGTAAAGCCGTCCACAAACAGCAAGCGGCGAAGCCGGCACAGAAGCGGGCCGCTCCTGCAACGGGAAAGGCGGCAAAGAGTACTGGAGCGCAATCGCATAGCGAGGCAGCATCGGGTGGCAAACCGTCACCCTCCAAGGGAAAGAAGAAGTAGATCGTTTGAGAATCCTTTTGGTCGAGGACGAGGATAAGATCGCCTCGTTCATCGTGAAGGGCCTCAAGGCCGAGGGCCATACAGTAGATCGCGTCGGGACGGTCTCGGAAGCCATCGACGCGGGTCTGGGCGGACAGCACGACCTGGTTGTGCTGGATCTGGTGTTGCCCGATGGGGATGGCCGGGAGGTTCTGCGTGGACTTCGCGAGAGCTCGAGTGACGTCCCCGTTCTTGTGCTGAGCGCCCTCGTAGAGGTGGATGATAAGGTTTCCCTGCTCGACATGGGCGCCAATGATTACCTGACCAAGCCCTTCGCCTTCCGGGAACTGGCCGCTCGGGTACGAGCCCTGACTCGGCAGGAACAAGCCCGCACCGACCTTCTGGAAGTGGGTGATCTCAGCCTCGATACCCGCACCCGCGTGGTTGATCGCAGGGGCAAGCAGTACGATCTTCCCGGGCGCGAGTTCTCCCTGCTCGAATACCTGATGCGCCACCCCGGGCAGGTGCTTGCCCGGCAGCAGTTGCTGGACGCGGTTTGGGGGATCAACTTCGACACCGAGAGCAACGTGGTCGACGTCTACGTTCTCTATCTCCGCCGCCGGCTCGACATCGAGGGCGAGCCATCGGTAATCGAAACCGTGCGCGGAGTTGGGTACCGACTACCGAGGTAGGCATGTTCGGTATTCATCTCCCCAGGAAACTCTCCGCCTCCGCGCGGGTGGCGTGGGGTATCACCGCCGGTATCGCGCTGGGAGTTGCGCTTCTCTCCGCCGTCTCCTACACCATATTTTCCCGGCAGCTTTCGGCTGAACTCGATCAAGCCCTCCTCCGAGAGACCGAGGCATATGTGGCCGCGGTGCAGAGTGCCACGGATAGGGGCGCAGACGACTTGCGAGAGGCCTCGCGCGCGTATCTCAGCGCACGGTCCAACGGCGCGGAGGCGGTTCTCGTCCTGTGGATGGCGGACGGCGAATTGCTCTCGGCCACGGGAGAGCCGCCGGCGCCCATTCGGCGGAACATCACCAATCTCGGTCCGGCGGGAACCACCCGCTCCTTCGCCGAGATCGAGGTGGAATCGGAGACCTATCGCCTGGCGACAGTTCCGGTGTTCGACCCCTCTGGAGAGTTGCTGGCGGTATTTCAGGCGGCCCTACCTACTGAACCGCTCGAAAGCACGGCGGGAGACCTAGCCCGGGCATTGTTGATCGCCGGAATCGCCGTGAGCGCCGGAGGCGGTCTCATCTCCCGGCGAATCGCGGCCGCGTCCTTGCGACCCCTAAACGCAGCTGCACGCACCGCCGGTCTGGTCACGCACGCTTCCCTGTCCCAACGGGTCGAATACGAAGGTCCCGAAGAGGACGACGTGGGCAAGCTGGTGGACACCTTGAATCGGATGTTGGATCGGCTGGAAGCTGCCTTCGCGGAACAACGCCGCTTTATCGCGGATGCTTCTCACGAGATGCGCACGCCACTGACCATTGCAAGAGGGCATCTGGACGTGATGCGCGCCGAAGGCGGCCTCACCGAGGATCAGGGAGCGACTGTTGATCTGGTGCTCGAGGAGCTCAAGAGAACCAGCGACCTGGTGAGCGATCTGTTGCGCCTGGCCCGGCTCGAGGCCGGCGGACCTCCGCCGCTGGGGCCGCTCGATCTGGGTGAGGTCGTAGAAGAGGCGATAGTGCGAGGACAAGGCTTGGGCCTGCGCCGCTTTACCTTCACCCATGGCGGTGCGCTGCCGGTGCTCGGGAATCGCGATCTTCTGCTGCAGGCGCTACTCAACTTGATAAGTAACGCGGTCGGTCACACGGTCGAGGGAGGCCGGATCGATGTGGTCTGTACGGAGGATCGGCCGTGGGCGGAGGTGACGGTCAAAGATGATGGTCCGGGAATCCGCGAGGATGAGCTCGAGCGAGTCTTCGACCGGTTCTATCGCTCTCCCGGGCAGAATCGCCCCGGTGGCGGCGGAGGGAGCGGCCTGGGCTTGGCGATCGCCCGGCGACTGGCGGAGGTGCATCAGGGCCGGCTTATTGCGCGGAATAATGGGACCCTCGGCGCGGTTTTCGTGATGCGGATTCCATTGTTAGAGGGGCCGTTAGAGCATTCTAACTCGCCTCTAACAGCAACTTAACCCGCCGCGGCGAAACTGCTTGCATACAGCAGGAGGTGTCCCAATGGAACGCGCCGTCAAAATCCAGCTTCCGCCGCCGCAACGTCCCGGGCTCCGGGTGATTTCCGGAGATCTCGACCGGGACACGAGTAACTCCGCTGCTCGCGCTCAGGGAGCCCTTCGCCCCGAAGAGGCAGACGAGCACATCTGTCTGAGCGCCTTGCTGCGCGAGGTGCTGGCGGAGTACCGCGACGAACCGGACGTGCTGACTCTGCCGTAGTCTGACCCCAAAGCGACCTCGAGGGACGGATTTGGCCGAATCCGCTCCTCTATCCCTCCTGAAGTCGGCGGGTGGGGCGAAACGGGCTTTTGTTTCGCCCCACCCGCCCTTCTTGACCCTCTAGCCCCTGTCCGACCTCCGTTTAGTTTTGTCGGGCGTAGGAAGCCGCCGCCCCACCCCCCCGCCCGCAGAAGTCGCTGCATTTGCGATAGTTCAAGGCTTTCCGGGTATACGGCATTCCGATAAAAGCTGAAGAAGAACTTGCAGCGAACCTGAGGGACCGTCGTGGCATACGCCGCGGGTAAGAATGTACGAGCGCTGCAGGGATCGCGATGGAGGCGAGCCAATGGGTGCCGGGGACGTTTGGGCGGTCACGAAACAGACGGTAAGGGACGGGTTGGATGACAAGGTAACGCGTCTGGCGGCAGCCCTCTCCTTTTACACCATGCTATCGCTGGGACCGCTTCTGCTCTTGCTGATCACCATCGCCGGTTTGCTGATAGGCACTCAGTCGGCACAGGACCAAGTGGTCTCTCAGGTAAAGGAGATGATGGGCAGCAACGTCGCCGGAACCGTGGAGACGGTTATCAGCCAGAAGGGCTCCACCACCGGGGGGATCATCGGCGTGGTTTTTGGTTTCGCCCTCCTCGTTTTCGGCGCGACGGGCATAGTCTCGCAACTGCAAGAAGCGCTCGACAAGGTATGGGAAGTAGAGAAACCTGGCGGCCTGAAGGCGGCCGTGATCTCCCGGGCAAAGGGCCTTCTCGTGATTATTCTGGCGGGGGTCCTGCTCTTAGCGGTCACGATCTCGAGTGCCTTCATCACGGCTGCAGGGGACTGGGTTTCCGGCTATTTCGGGGGGAGTCGGCTCATCCCCTGGGTGATCGATGTCTTTGTCTCGCTTCTTCTCATCATGCCTCTGTTCGCGCTGCTCTTTCGGGCGCTCCCCGACGTTAAGATCGCCTGGGAAGATGTGTGGGTGGGGGCCGCGGTTACCGCTGTGCTCTTCATTGTCGGTAAGTACCTGATCAGCATATATATGGGTTACAGCAGCACCGGGTCGACCTACGGCGCAGCAGGATCGCTGGTGGCCCTGCTCATCTGGGTCTACTACTCGGCGATCATCTTCCTATTTGGTGCGGAGTTCACCAAGGTATATACGCATCACACCGGGAAAGAGATCGTGCCCGAAGAGGGAGCCCGGCGACTGGAGCCGACTGTCTGCTGAGCCATGTGACGGCCCTGCGCGCAATCCCGTGCGCAGATCGGTGATGGAGACGGTCTCGGTTCCGCGGGCGGGGGGTTACACCAAGCCAAGGAGCCGTTTACCAGTCCCGGCATCCACCAATACTTCAATTGGGTGCACCAAGTGGAGGTGACGATCGTGAGCCAAACCGGGTTGAAGGTGTTCGATCGAACTGTGCAGGACACGAACGAGTGGTTGGGAGAACTCGAGACAAACCTCCACACCGAGGACCGTCGGCGCGCGTACATCAGCCTCCGCTCCGTGCTGCAGGCCTTGCGGGACCGGTTGCCTCCCGCGGAGGCGGTGCAACTCGGGGCTCAGTTGCCCATGCTTCTGCGGGGTATGTACTATGAAGGCTGGACGGCAAAGGGCAAGCCGATAAAGGCCGACCGGGAGGAGTTCCTCGAGCGGGTAGCTGAAGGCATCGTTACGAGTGGACCGGTCGAGCCAGCGCGCGAAGCCCGAGCGGTCTTCGCCGTCCTTGCCCGCAGAATCTCCTCCGGCGAGATCCAGGACGTCACAGGCAGTCTGCCTCCGGGGCTGCGAGAGCTGTGGGAGGGGTAGCTGCTGCGACGGTGGCGGATACCCTCGATGTACGGCGAGAGACAATTCGAGAATCGAGATGAGGCCGGTCGGGTCGTGGGGGATCGCCTCCGTGCCTACGCCGACCGGGATGACGTCATCATCCTGGCCCTTCCCCGCGGCGGCACTCCCGTGGGCTATCGCGTGGCCCGGGTTCTCGGGGCGCCGCTCGACGTATTTTTGGTGCGCAAGCTGGGCGTGCCCGGGCACGAGGAGTTGGCCATGGGAGCCATCGCCTCGAGCGGCGTGCGCGTGCTGAATGACGAGGTCCTCTCCTACCTCTCAGTCGACAGAAAGGTGCTGGAGGGCGTGACCGAGCGAGAGCGCCGGGAACTCGACCGGCGTGAGGGGGAGTATCGCGGGGGCCGGCCTCCTCCGGACGTGCGAGGCATGACGGCTATCCTGGTGGATGACGGGCTGGCGACGGGATCGACCATGCGGGCCGCGGTGCAGGCTCTGAAGCAGTTGGGGCCCTCACGCATAGTAGTGGCGGTTCCCACCGCGGCCCCGCAGACCTGCGAGGAGTTCGCGGGAGAAGTGGACGAGGTAGTCTGCGCGATCACCCCCGAACCCTTCTATGCCGTGGGGGCCTGGTACAAGGACTTCTCTCAGACGAGTGACGATGAAGTGCGGGAGCTATTGGGCGCACGGCGGGCGGAGCTCGAGCAAGAGCCGATACTCCGCTCGGAGGCGGGACCGAAGAGGGGCGCGAGTTGAGGAGTCGGATGGGCGCGGGGAAGGGCATGGCCGTGGAGAGTCAGGTCACTGTCGAGGTGGCCCAGGCCGAGGGTGAGCCCGTCCGACTGGAAGGCGTGCTTGCCATGCCGCGGGGTACTCAGGCGGTGGTGATCTTCGCCCATGGGAGCGGGAGCAGCCGCCACAGCCCGCGCAATAAGTATGTCGCGCGTGTGATCCGCAAGGCGGCCATCGGCACGCTGCTGTTCGACCTCTTGACCGAGGCAGAGGAGCAGCGCGACATGTGGAGCGGGCATCTGCGCTTCGACATCGATTTACTGGCGGAGCGTCTGTCCGGTGCGGCAGATTGGCTCCGTGGCCGCGAGGAAGCGCGGGGACTGAGGGTAGGGTATTTTGGGGCGAGCACGGGCGGAGGGGCTGCCCTCGTGGCGGCGGCTAGGCATCCGGAGGGCGTCGGTGCGATAGTGTCGCGCGGAGGTCGCCCCGATCTTGCGGGCGAAGCGCTGCCGTTGGTGCAGGCTCCGACTCTGCTGCTGGTGGGGGGTAACGACCATGTGGTCCTTGGGCTCAACCAGCAGGCCCTCGAGGCCCTGCCGGAAGGAATGGCCAAGAGATTGCAGGTGGTGCCCGGGGCGACCCACCTTTTCGAGGAGCCCGGCGCTCTGGAAGAGGTGGCGCGCCATGCGCGCAACTGGTTCGAGGCGCATCTGACTGAGCCGCGCTAGGATGCGCAACCGGGAGAGACTCGGGCTGATGCCTGCCTCTCTGGAACCGCTACACGAGCGGACTGCGGCGGGACCCGGAGTCTTGCCGCTTCTGGTCTCGGTACCGCATGCTGGGCTCGCCGTGCCGCCCGAAGCGGAGCCCTATCGCATCCTGACCGACGCCCAGATCGCCGACGACGCGGATGGCCAGGCACGCGAGGTCTATGCGCGCCTTGATGGGCGGGTGCGCGCTTTTCTTTCGAGCGACGTGGCCCGAGCCATAGTCGACCTCAATCGGGCCTCGGGCGACTTTGGCCCGGATGGAGTGGTGAAGACCGCGACCTGCTCGGAGGATCCGGTCTACAATCCGTTCCCGCCGGAATCCGTGGTAGACACGCTTCTCCAGCGCTATTATCGCCCCTATCATGAACACCTATCTCGGTTGGCGGCTATGGAGGGGGTGGTGTTGGGCGTGGACTGCCACACAATGGCGGCGACAGGTCCTTCGGCGGGCCCGGACCCCGGTCGGAAGCGCCCACTCGCCTGCCTGAGCGATGCCGGCGGAACGCTGCCCGGGCCTTGGTTCACGCGGTTGGCCCGCTGCTTCACCGCCCAGTTCGGGCCATCGGTTTCCCTCAACGACCCTTTCAAGGGAGGTTGGATCACGAGTTCGCACGCATCGGAGTTACCCTGGGTGCAGATCGAACTGTCGCGCTCCGAAGAGCTCTCGCCGGAGGATAAGTCGAACCGCGTTCTGGCCGCACTCACGGATTTCTGTGACGGGCTGCCCATCGAATCCTCGACCAGGGGCGTTGAAACATGACACATGAGCCGATTGAAGGAGTGAGAAGGCTCCCGGTGAATGTTATGGGCGACCCGCTGGCCTTGAGGAAGGAAGCCTGGATGAGCGCCGTCATCGAGAACGAGCGGTTGACTGAGGCAGACATCGACGTCTTCGCGTACCTTCGCCGGACTCGCGAGGAAGCCGGCTATTCAATCGAGGAGATAGCAACGCGCATGGACGTGCGCGAGGCGTTCCTTCGCATGCTCGAGGACGGCGAACTCAGCCGCAAGCTGGGGCCGGGCTATATCCGCAGCTTGGTGGTTCGCTACGGAGCATGTCTCGGGCTGGACTCCGTGGATCTCCTCGAGGCGGTTAGCCGGTTGCTCGACGGCGCCCACCCGCGCGAACTGCGGGAAGGCCACAGCCGCCGGACAGACGCACGTTCGGCCCTCGGGAGCCGTCCCTCACCGCCGCTCGTCGAAAGCGCGCCATTGGTGCGGACACCTTCCTCTGGGCCGGGCAATGGGGTAGGCCGGGCGGCTGAGAAGAGCGCTACCCCGGAGCGGAGCGTGTACGAGAGCCGGTCACGCGGTGCCCGTCCCGCGAATGGGCGCGGGGTCTTGCGCACCTTGATGGCTGCAGCGCTGCTTGTGGGTATGCTGGGCGTCATAGCGACCGGTGGCCTGCTGCTCGGGCGCTACCTCAGCGGGGAAGTCGAAGCCACCGCGGCAGGCACGGCAGAAACGACGAGCGCACAGGCGGATCAGGCCAGTGGGGGCGACGCCGGAGTCGAGGCCGGCACGGCGGCGGGGAACCCAGCAGAAGGGCAGGAAGGAGCTATCAGTGGCCAGGCGGCAGGAGTGAACGGCGGCGACGAGGGGTCGCAGAGTACGGCAGATGCAAGCGATCGTCCCGCCATGTCCGCCGGCTCATCCGCACAATCCACCCGACCGCAGTCGGTAGCTCCCTCGGCGGCTCCGGGTTCAACCGCCTTCGCTCTGGAACTGCGAACCTCGGATGAGGTCTGGCTCGAGGTCACCGGCGAATCCGGGAAACCAAAGTACTTCGCGGGATTGAAGCAGGCCGGGGAGCGTCTCGCTATCGACGCCGAAGGCCCCGTTCTAATCATCACCGGACGACCCGAAGCGCTCGAAATGGAAGTCGAGGGAGCCCGCGTGGACGTACCTCAAGAGTTTCGTTGGGTGGTCAGCAGTGAGGGGATCACCACGCCCTAGACATGCGGCCTCGCCGCTCCAACGGCCCCATCGACCGGGTGCACGCTCACGCTCCGTCCTCCATTTGGTAGAATCACGCCCGGGTGGAGGCCGTTCATCCATTCACCTTAGGCTCGGGAGGACTTGGGCTCCTTTTCCACATCCGCCGTTCGACTCGGCGCTCTCGCCGCTTTCAAATCCGCCGTCGATGCGGGAAGTCTGAACCAAGCCGCGAACCTGCTCTTTCTCAGCCAGTCCGCGCTCTCGCAACAGATCCGCGCGCTCGAGACCAGTCTCGGGGTGGAGTTGCTGCGCCGGACGAGCCGCGGGATAGAGCCAACAGCCGAAGGAAGTATCTTCTACGATTACTGCTGCGAGGTGCTGGAGCAAACCGTTGCGGTCGAGCGGCAGATCCGCACCATGGGCGAGGGGAGTACCGAGGTATGGCTGGGGGTCGAGACCGTCCTTGGCGAACACCTCCTCCCCCAAGCGCTCGTCGCCTTCCGCAAGGCCAACAAAGACGCCGGTATTCGTCTGATCATCGACCATACTCACGAGATCGTGGATGCGGTTCGTCAAGGCTCCGTCCATCTGGGCATCGTGCCCGACCGAGAGGACGACCCGCACCTCCGGTGGACCCATTTGCACGATGAGCCGCTTGTGGTGATCTGTCACCCGGATCACCCCCTGGCCCGGGCCGGCGAGGTGGACGTCAGCCAACTCAGCGATTACCCGTACGTAGCCCGCGAGTCCTGGACCAAGTGCCGTCAGTTGAGCGCCCGGGCTCTGGCTGAGGTCGGGGTGAGCTACGACGACTTGGACATAGTGGCGGAGATGAAGACTTTTGCCGGCAAGAAGTCTGCGGTTATGGCCAACATGGGCTATTCACTTGCCCCCTGGTGCGGGGTATGGCGAGAGGTGGCCGACGGCTCACTGGCGGAGGTTCCGATCAGGGGGTACCGCCTGGCTTACCCCGTCTTCCTGGTCGAGCGGGCCTCTTGCCGCCTGCCCAAGCTGCACAAGATCCTGCGAACCTTTCTGCTGGGCCGCACCTGGGGGGACGCACCTTATCCGAGGAACTATTCGGGGGAGACTTCGCTGCGCGCCACACTGATCGAGGGTTGCCCCACCTAACCTGCTCTCAGGCCTCCGGCCCCAGCGTCGGCCTCGGCCCGGGCCCGCGGCCATCGCCTTGACCCGCCTTTCACAGCTCGCGATGGTTCTTTGCGAGGGCACAGGGTAGACTTGCGCGAATGGAATCTCCCCGCCCGGCGCAGCAAGAAATAGAGACGATCGAGCTCGCGGACTACCTCCGGGTCCTCCGCGAGCGCAAGTGGGTCGTTCTCCTCACCACTTTGGTCGTGGTCTTCTCCGTCCTGCTGATTGCCTTCCTGCAGACCCCCCGCTATCGAGCCTCAGCCAAAATCCTTTATGCCAGGACTAATTTCGAAACCGCACTGTTCGACATGCCCCTCTTTGAGACCCGCAATCAGGAGCGCGACATCCAAACCGGCGCCAGTCTGGTGAAGGTAGATGCAGTCGCCCAAGAGGTGCGTACGGAACTCGGCACAAACCGGGATATCGACGAGCTCGTCGATATGGTCACGGTGGAGCCGCAGGGCGCCACCGACGTCATCGCAATCTCGGCGGTAAGCGCCGACCCCGAAGAAGCCGCCGCGGTAGCCCAATCCTTCGCCACCCAGTTCATCGAGTTTCGCCGGGACACCGACCGGGCCGCCATTATCGACGCGCGCGACCAGGTGGGCGAGCAACTGGACGCGCTCACAGCAGAAGAACGCCGTTCCGAGTATGGACTGATGCTGAGAGAGAAGTTCGAGTCATTGCAGATTCTCGAGCAGTTTCAGGACGGCGGTTTTCGCCTGGTGCAGCCGGCCGATGTTCCCAAAGCTGCCTTCTCGCCGCAACCGCTGCGAAACGGGGCGTTGGCCCTGGTGGTCGGGTTGGTACTGGGAGTCGGCCTAGCCTTTCTGCTCGCGTATCTCGATAGGCGGCTCAAGGACGAGGAGGCTCTCGAGCGTGCTTTCCAGCTTCCCGTGCTCGCATCCGTTCCTGCGCTCGGGGGGCGCTGGCTGCACCATCGCGAGGATCTGGGTAGGCGTTCGGACCTACCGGTCGGCTTTCCCGACCGGAATTCGCCCCTCTTGGAGCCTTTCCGGGTACTTAGGTCTAATCTGCATTTCCTGAACTACGACGGTAATCTCAAAGTGATCCTGGTCACCAGCGGTCTGCCGCAGCAGGGTAAATCGGTGACTTCGATCAATCTGAGCGTCATTCTCGCGCTTTCCGGCCACAGGGTACTGTTGGTCGAGGCCGACCTTCGCCGGCCGATGCTTCACGAGTACCTCGGGCTGGATAACCAGATCGGCACAACCAGCGTGCTGGCGGGTCAGCAGACCTTCTCGGAAGCCATCCAGTTGGTGCGCACGGACGAGTTCGCCCCGGACGAGGCCGGCCGTCAGACAAGCACGCGGCTGCAGAAGAACATGTATGCGTTGACCTCAGGTCCTCTGCCACCCAACCCCGCGGAACTGCTCGGCTCCGACCGAATGGAGGAGTTGGTGCTGCGGGCGAGGGAGGCGGCCGATTACGTCATCGTCGACAGCCCGCCGATCCTGCTTGCCTCAGACGCTCTCAACCTGGCCAAGTACTGCGATGGGATCATACTGACCACTCGGGTCAACGAGACCACCCGCGACGATGCCCGGGAGATCCGCGCCATCCTGGGCCGCAGCGGTGCGAGGATCCTGGGGCTGGTGGCCGGCGGGGTCAAGCTGGACAAGCAGAAGTACTACAGTTACGGATCTTACTCGGCGGCTCCCGCAGGAGAACCCCAGGCGCAGAAGCTGGGGTAAGTAGTTGGCGGCTTGCCCCCGCCTGTCGCGGCGAGCGAGAGCCGCGCCTTCCCCGGCACTGGAAAGCGAAGGCGCCGAAATCGACCCCTCGTTCGTTTGCCTCGTTCGTTTGCGCACCGCGTACGGTAAAAGAAAGGGCCCCGGAAAACCGGGGCCCTTTGCATGCCGGACCATTGGGACGCCGCCCTAAGGGCGGCGTCGGTTCACGACTTCATCCAGCTCCAGCGCGAGCTGCGTTCGTTGCTAGCGGGCGGACCGACGGATGGCAACCCCGCCACCGATGAGGGCGACGCTACCAAGCAATGCCAGTGCGATCTCGAAACCGGTGAACGGGAAGGTCGTACGACCGCCGCTCGTGTCGTCGCCGCTCGTGCCGCCGCCGGCCAGCGTCTGCCGAACCAGATCGCGCAGATCGCCGAGCACATCCTGGTCGGAGTACTCCTCAAGCATTGCATCATCCAGCACAGCGCGCAGTTCGGCGTCAGTGTAGTCGCCGTCCAAGTCGCCATCGGCGGCATAGTCGTTGTAGATTTCCGTCGGCGTTGCCGCCATTGCTGGGACCGCAAGCACCAGAACCATCAGTGCCGCTGCGGCTCCCAAAAGAATTACCCTTTTCATGAACCCTCCCTTTGGTACACGGCAGTACGATTTCTCGCACGAATACACATTACCCCCAAATCACAATTCAAACAACCTCAGGTGAAGTCGAATGTCTACTGAACGTCGGTTGCGGGGGCCGTTTCCTTTACTAGTTCGGTGAGTTCGACGATCAGTTCCAGATTCCTTTGCGGCCCGACTGCGCGGGGGTTGCGTTCCCTGGCCGCCTCGAAGAGGCTTCGCGCCTGATCGAGCAGCGCCTGACTGTTCCCGGCGTCGGCTTGGGGAAGAGCGTAGGGTAATGCCAGTTCCGCCCAGCTTTCCGTCCGGCCGGTGTAGGGGAGATCGGGGCGGATCACGGCCAGTTGCGCCAGGGCGACTTCGCCGGCTCGGTTGTAGAGGGCCCAATTCACCGGTTCCCGCTCGATGCCCCGGATCATCTCAACGAGGGCGGCCTCCAGTTCTTTCTGCGCCGTTTCGATGGGGCTTCCGGACGGGGACGCACCGGTTTCATTTGACGGGTTGGATAGGGCGTCGCGCGTAGCGGTCCGGTGAATGGCGCCTGAGGCGAAGAGTGGCTCTGGGGCCAATGGATTGAGCCCGGCCGCGGTGTCGGCCAGGTCGAGCGCCGCTTCCTTGTCGGTGGTGCTCGCTGAGAGCGCGGATTCGGTGTAGCGAATGGCTAGATACGGAAACGCGAGGCTGCCCAGCAGAGCCAGCGACAAGCCGAGCAGGGTCCCGCGGAATAGGTGAGACAGGAGCCCGTAGGGCTGCAAGAGCAGGCGCAGGCGCTCACGGCGGGCCTTCCGCTTGACCCGCCGATGCGCCTTGGATTCGTGGCGCTCAGAACGACGGTAGCCGGTATGGAGACCAGTATCGAGGTCGGCGAGGTTCTCGTTGGTTTCTTCGACCGCGGGCGCCTCGCTCGGAGTCTCCGCCCCAAAACCCAGGCGCTTCCCCCACCCCGCCAGCAGGGCGCCCGCGCGTGGCCAGAACTCACCCACCAGGGCATCGGTTTCGGCGAGAGCCAGACCCAGGACCAACAGGGCCGGCACGGTGACTCCGGGCATGTGCCACAGCCAATCGACGCTGCCCTGAATACCCCAATAGCCGAAGCCCATCAACAGGGCGACCGGCCAAGCGTAAGCCTGAGGGTCGTCACCGACGCGTCCCCGGCGCGCCCCGTAGCCGGGAGGGCGCCACCGGTTGAAAGTGGCCCCGAACCGGGGCACCAGAATCCCCCCCACCGCGACCAAGACGGCGGAGAAGAAGAGCAGGGCCCCGATCGCTCCGGTTTCGGACAGCAGACGCAATTGGAGCGAGTGGGGTTGGCGCACATCGGCGTCGGTGGTGCGGATCCGGTCGTAAGCGTAGATGAAGTTGTTGGCGCCCACGCCTTTGGTCGAGTTTAGCTCGTAGAGCGTCCAGGCGTCCCGCCATATGCCTATCCTCCCGCTCGCCGACAGGGCGGCAATCCGGAAGTCTTCGCTCGCGGTGCCGGGGATCACTTCCACCGAACCTTCGGCGACGAACGTGTCCCAGGATTCTGCCGCCCAGTCCCGGGCGCCTCCCACGTGCTCGTCGAACTGGATGAACCCCCAAACCGCGAGCACTATCACCGCGATCAGAGTCACCGAGCCGAAAGCGAGCCGCATCCGCCTGGAGACGGCGATCCAGTTCTCGAGGAGCGCCAGGACGATCCCCACGATGCCGGCCATCAGGGCCGAGACCCCCATCACGCTAACGGCCGCGGATCCGCCGACCGCCTGGGGGCCCTCTCGCCAGTAGTCGGCAAGCGTCGGTATTGACCAGACGAGCAACAGAACCGGCGGAAGGAGAAAGAAAAGGCTTCTCAAACGCGCGGGCGAGAGGAGGAAATAGATGAGACCGGTCAGAATGGCGGCATAGAATCCGCCGCGCGACTGGGTGAGGATGGCGGGCGCAAGCAGAGACGCGCAGATTGCCAGGGCAAGTCCGCGTATGGGCACCCATTCGCGGGGATCTGCAGCGACCCAGAGGAGCGGCCAAAAAAGGATCAGGAAGAGCGCGGCCGCATTATTGGGATAGCTGACGGGATACTGGAAGCGATTCTGGATGAAGAGGACCCCGTCGCCCTCGCCCTGCCAGAGAGCGCGGGCGGTGAGCAGCAGCAGCGCGACCGCACCCAGCATGAGCAGATAGCGCAGGGCCACGCGCGCCTGGGCAGCGGTCAGGTACATCAACGCGAGCGTGAGAACCAAGAGGTAGAAGAAGGTCCGGTTGATTTCCTCCCAGACCAGGTGCTTGGACCCCGCCCAGCGCCACGAAACCGCCACCCAAACGGCATAAAGAAGCAACAGTGCGAGCACCGCCAGCGACAATTGCCGCGGGCGGCGTGGGTAGGCGACCAGCGCCGCCGCCACGACGCCGAGAAAGGCGGTCGCGAGAGCGCCGGGTAACCATTGGTGCTCCTGGAAGCCACCCGAGGAGAAGGCGAGCAGCAGCCAGAGAAGGACCAGAAGCCCTACGGGAACCGCCCAGAAGAGCCCGGTAAAGCGTCTGGCTTCGGCGGGGTCCGCGCTTTGTGCGGCGTCGAGCACGCCGGCTAAAGGAATGCCGTGTCGAAGCGTTGCTGGAATTCCTCCGGGTCGACGTAGAGGCCCTGCGCCCCGAAGTGCTCCGTGGCCATGGCCCCCATGAGCGAGGCGATGCGGCCGGTCAAAGGCCAGTCGTAGCCGCGCATAATGCCGAAGAGCAGTCCTGCGCGGTAGGCGTCGCCCGCGCCGGTGGGGTCGACGGCGGCCGCGGAAGGAACCGCCTCGATGGTCAGCTCCTTCTCCGCGGCCCAAATGGTCGATCCTTGCCGGCCTCGCGTGACGATCAGCGCTTCCACCTTGGCGGCCAATTCTGTCCGGGCAAGTCCAGTCCGGGCGCTCACGAGCTCCGCCTCGTACTCGTTGAGCGCCAGCCAGGTCGACCGGTCGATCATGTGCAGTAGCTCCTCGGGGGAGAGTGAACCGATCTGCTGGCCCGGGTCAAAGAGAAACGGAACCTCGGCGGCGGCGAAGTCGACGGCGTGGACCATCATCGCCCGAGGATCGTCGGGAGTGATCATCCCAATGGTCACGGGCCCGGGCTCCCCGGAGACACCCTTGTGTGGATCCGGGAGGAGCCGGGCGAGCTCGGGTTCTTCGTACTCGGCGAACCCGCCATAATCCCCCACCTCGACGCGGTGGGCGGCCGAGCCGCCCGGGGCCCCAGAATCGCTTTGGGTGCCCGAACCGTGCGTACTCCCAGTCGCGTCGGCCCGGGCCTCCGCCGCATGGGGCGGTTCCGCGGTGGTCGAACCGGTCGACTCCTCCGGGGCCGGTCGGGCTTCGGCCGCCAGCGCCTCAGCCACCGAGTTGTTGTGTGCCCAGGCAGACGCCGCCGAATGGAAGGCGGTCAGCTGGCTGTCCTCCAAATCAGTCATGATGTAGGCGCGGGCGGTCATCTCGTCCTCGATCACTTGAATGTAGCGCCGCGGGATCAGTTGCTGATCCAGCCAAAGGGAGTAGGGCTCGAAATCGACCCCCACCGTGGCGAGAGGCAGCACCGACATGCCCAGTTGTCTCAGATGGTAGCTGACGTTGGCGCCGCAGCCACCGAAATCAGTGCGGATCTGCTCGTACGGAAAGGAGAGATCGAGGACGTGGGCGGCCTCGGGGCGCAGATGGTCGCGGTAGCGGCCGGAGTAGATCATGATCGTATCGTAGGCGAAGGTGCCGCAGATCAGGGCCTTGGGCGATGAGGGGCGCGCTTCGGAGTGGGGCACGTCTGCTTCCGTGTGCGGCACGTCTAGTACCGGTAGGTCTCAGGCTTATAGGGCCCGTCCACGGGCACGCCGATATACTCGGCCTGCTCCTCGCTCAGGGTGGTCAGCTTGGCTCCCAGGTGATCCAGGTGCAGGCGGGCGACTTCTTCGTCCAGTTTCTTGGAGAGCACGTAAACGCCTACCTGCTTGGGCCTGCCGCCCGGCTCGTCGTCCGCGCCGCGCCACAGGTCGAGCTGGGCCAGGGTCTGATTGGTGAAGCTGTTCGACATGACGAAGCTGGGGTGGCCGGTGGCGCAACCCAAATTGACCAGTCTCCCGTCGGCCAGCAGGAAGATGGAGTGTCCGTCGGGAAAGGTGTAGCGGTCGGTACCCGGCTTGATCTCGGTGTGCTCGATGCCGGGGTAGTTCTTGAGCTCCTCGACCTGGATCTCGTTGTCGAAGTGGCCGATGTTGCAGACGATGGCCTGGTCCTTCATCCGCTCCATGTGTTCGACCCGGATGATGTCCCGGTTGCCGGTGGCGGTGACGTATATGTCCGCCATGGGCAGGGCCTCTTCGACTGTGGTGACGGTGTAGCCGGCCATCAGGGCCTGCAGGGCGTTGATGGGGTCGACCTCGGAGACCAGCATCCGGGCGTTGTAGCCGGAAAGCGACTGGGCGGAGCCCTTGCCCACGTCGCCGAAGCCGCAGACCATGGCGATCTTCCCGCTGATCATGACGTCGGTGGCGCGCTTGATGCCGTCCACCAATGACTCGCGGCAGCCGTAGATGTTGTCGAACTTGGACTTGGTCACCGAGTCGTTGACATTGATGGCCGGCGCCAGCAGGGTGCCCTGCTTCTGCATCTCGTAGAGCCGGTGCACGCCGGTGGTGGTCTCCTCGCTGATGCCGTGGAAGTCGGCCAGGGTGCGGCGCCAAAAATCGGGGTCGGCCGCCAGGTTCTCCTTGAGCAGATGGTTGACCAGTTGCAGTTCTTTGTTGTCGGTGGGCTCGTCGAGGATGGTGGCGTCTTCCTCGGCTTGGTAGCCGCGGTGGAGCAGCAGGGTGGCGTCGCCACCGTCGTCCACGATCAGGTTGGGGCCGCGGCCGTCAGGCCAGGTGAGCGCCTGTTTGGTGGCCCACCAGTATTCGGCGAGGGTCTCGCCCTTCCAGGCGAAGACGGGAATGCCGGCGGCCGCGACGGCGGCCGCCGCGTGATCTTGGGTGGAGAAGATGTTGCAGCTGGCCCAGCGGACGTCGGCGCCCAGCTCGACCAGGGTCTCGATGAGGACCGCGGTCTGGATGGTCATATGCAGTGAACCGCTGAGCCGGGCGCCCGCGAGCGGCTTCTCGGGGCCGTACTTGCGGCGGGTGGCCATGAGGCCGGGCATTTCCTTCTCGGCGATCTCGATCTCGCGGCGGCCGAAATCGGCCAGGCCGATGTCGGCCACTCTATAGTCGAGCGCGCCGCCTTGGGCCGCTTCCCTGTTTGAATGTTGCTCCGCCATCGTTGGCTCCCTTCGTCCGGATCTCGCGCTATTGAAGCATATCGCTCGGAGACGCGGGAGCCGGCGGCCAATCGCCCGCGGGGTCGCGCAGTTCGCACAGGCGTTGGGTCGGTCCCGCGGTATGCTCAGACAATGCTCGATCTGCCCTATCCTCGTCTGCTGACCGCCCGGCTGCTCGGCGAGCCGCTTTCGCCATCGCACGAGAGAGTGATGGTCGAGTGGTGGGCAGATCCGGACTTCTCCCGCTTGGTTGGCGGACCGCGCCCGCGGGACGAGACGCGCCTGCGTTTGATCCAGGCGATCGCGGAGGGAGAGGCGTTGCAGGAACCGAGCCGCGGGCGGGCCTGGCGGATGACCTGGGTGCTCCGCCTCCGCGAATCCAGGGAATGGGTCGGATGGGTCGGATTACGGCAACTATGGCTGGCGGGCGGTCGAGCTTGTTCCGAGCCCTGTTCGCTGGGGGAGCCCTCGGCGGAGGTTTTCTACGCGCTGGCACCCGGAGTGCGACAGCAGGGCTTGGCAACGGAGGCGGCGACGGCCGCACTCAGAGAGGCACGGCGCCTGGGAACACTGGCCGGAAGGACCATCGGCCTGGCCCTGCCGCAGAACTTGGCCTCCCGCAGGGTTCTGGAGAAACTGGGCTTCCGTGCGAACGGGACGCTCATGCATGCGGGAATTCCCCACCTGCTATATGAGTGCCGCGAGCGGGACCGGCCGCCGTCGGGCCTGACCGGGAAGGACCAGCCGCTGCCGACAGAGTCCCTCGGTCGTCCCATCGGCCTGGGCATGATCGGGGCGGGCAGATATCTGCACGACTTTCTGGCGCCGGGGCTCAGGCAGCAGATCGAGAAGGGAGCGGTGCGCCCGACCGGCGTGGTCACGCTTCGCCAGGAATCCGCTTCGAAGGCGGCTTCTTCTTTCGGCTTTCAGTTCGCCGCCACCGGCGATGAAGGAATCACCCGTCTATTGAACGACCCCCAAACCGAGGCGGTCGTCATCGCCACCCGTCACGACACGCATGCCGAGTTGGCGGCGGCGGCGCTACGCGCCGGCCGCCACGTGCTCGTGGAGAAGCCGCTCGCCCTGACCGAGCCCGGGATCGAGGAGGTGCAGTCGGCTCTCGCGCAGACGCGGCGCGCGCAGCCACGGCGTCGTTTGCAACTGCTCACCGGCTTCAACCGACGCTTCGCTCCTTTGGCCGGGCCTCTGGCCCGGGCGCTGCGAGGGCGTTCCGGGCCCTTTCAGCTGAGCATCGTGGTCAATGCGCGTCCGCTGCCCCTCGGGCACTGGCGCAGCGATCGAAGCCAGGGAGGAGGACGACTGCTTGGCCACGCGGTGCACTTCATCGATCTCGCCCGCTTCCTGGTAGATAGCCCGTTCGAGCGGGTGGAGGCTGAGGGGCTAGCCGGTAATCCCGAGAACCTGTTGATCGGGATGGCTTTTGCGGACGGAAGTCGAGCGGTCGTGCATTACTGCCCCACCGGGGATCCGCGTTTGCTAGGGGAACAGGTATGGGTGGCCGGGGGAGGCCTGACGGCTTGGGTCAACAATTGGGCCGCTCTGGAGATCCGGGCCGATGGCGAGACGCTATCGCAGAGTCTCCCCGTGCCCGACAAGGGATTCCGGGCCGAACTGGACAGCTTCCTCGAGGCGGTTCGAAACGGGGCGCCGACAGACGTTATGCGGGCGGATGAGCAGTTTGAAGTAGCCCGGCATGCCATTCGCGCGGCCGATGGCCTGAAGGTCTAGCCAAGGGAGAGAGCCCTGCGCTATTCCGTTCTGGATCGTGGCCGGCTACGGGTGGGGCGCAGCCGCACATCCGTTCTCAGGCCAGCGCGACGACTTTGTCTTCGCCTGTGCCCATAGCGGCTCCGGTGGCCTCGGAGTGAGCACGCTCCAGTTCGGCGATTCGGGGTCCCAGCGAGTATTCCTGAGTCAGCTCGGATTGCACCACGAAGCCGCGCGCCTGCGTGGTCGCCAGCAACCGATGGGCGGTGGCTTTGTTGAGACTGACCTCGCGGGCCAGGTCGGTTAGGCGGGCGCTGGGATGCTCCGCGAGGGCTTCGAGCAGTACCAGCGATCGATAGACACACTGGCATGGAACCCCGGCCTTCGTGGAACCCACTGACGCCCCCTTTGGCAAGATATACGGTCTGGCGGCGATATTTGCCGATGATGAGCGATTGTAGAGGCCGAATACCGGCAAATGACCTTGGATCAGCCGAACGGTTTATGGTCGGTGATGAGCGGTACGCTTCGGTTGGAAAGCGGCGCTGCATCGCCCGGAGATGATCCTGAGGAGGGCTCCAGATGAGGTTGGTCACCTACGAAGACGGTTTTGGTCGCGTGGACGGAGATCGCATCATTCCCATGGGTGCGGACCTTCGCACCTACCTGGTGAACGGCACCCATGAGGATGGAGCTCCGGTCGAACTGGCCTCGGTAAAGCTGCACGCCCCCGTGCCCAACCCGAGCAAGGTAATCGGCATCGGGCTCAACTATAGGGACTTCGCGGAGTTGACCGGCCAGCAGATCCCGGAGCTGCCCATCCTCTTCCCAAAATTCGCCAACTCGATCATCGGTCCCGGTGATCCCATCATCATCCCGCCCATGTGCGGGCAACCCGACTACGAGGCCGAACTCGCGGTGGTCATCGGCCGCGCCGCTCGCAACGTCACCGCGGAAGAGGCCCTGGAATACGTGGCGGGCTATACCTGCGCCAACGACGTCACCGCCCGCGATATGACCGCCAAAGCGGGGCAGTGGCTGTGGGGCAAGGCGATCGACAGCTTCCTGCCCATGGGTCCCTGGCTGGTGACGCCGGACGAACTGGAACCGGCTGACCCGCAGCAGCTGGACATTCTTTGCACCCTCAACGGCGAGGTCATGATCGACTCGACTACCCGGCACATGAACACCATGGTGGCGGGTCTCATCGCCCACCTATCTCAGATAATGACGCTGGTGCCGGGGGACGTGCTGCTGACGGGTACGCCCGCGGGTGTCGGGTTGAACCAAGACCCGCCTCGCTGGCTGAGGCCGGGAGACGAGGTGACCATCTCGATTCAGGGGATCGGGGACTTGACCAATACCGTGGCGGAGACCTGAGCCGGAGACCGCGCGCTATTACGATGAGTAGATGCGGCGGCCGGAGCGCGCTCCGGCCGCCGCATTCCAGCCGGCTTTCAGTCCGCCATCAAAGTGTTGTACAGGATCTTGGCCACGTGGCCGCGGGTTGCCGTTCCGTAGGGATCGAAGAGGCTCGCGCTTTTGCCGTTCACGAGCCCGTTGAAGTGGGCGGTAGCCACGTAAGTAAGGTCTGACGGGGGCACGTCGGCAAAGCCGGGATCGTAGCCCGCCGGTGGGGCGGCCAGCTCGTCGCCTCCCGCGCGCACCAGGATGCGCACCAGCTGGATGCGGGTCAGCCGATCATACGGCCCGAAGTTGCCGTTGGCGTAGCCGTTGATGATTCCTGCCCGCGCCGCCTGCTCCACGAACTCGAAGGGATAGGCGGCTCCGTTGTAAGGGACGTCCGGAAAGCTCGCCTGGGTGAGGAAGTCACCCGTATCGTCCAGCTCGAAGCCCAGCACCGCCATCTTCGCCAATTGGGCCCGGAGCACGGGGTTGTACGGGCCGAAGGTGCCGTCTGCGTAACCCCCTATGACTCCCTCCGCCGCCAGGTAGCTTATCGCCGCATAGAACTCGTGTTGCGTGGAGACGTCCAGGAAGCTCGGGGCGGGCGAGGGCCCGGGTCCGGGGCTCGGCACGGTGGTGGAGGTCGACGTTGACGGGATCGAGGTGGTCGTCACCGACGGTGTGGTCGTGCTCGTGGTCGACGGAGTAGCCTGCGTGGTGCTGGTGGTCGAGGTACTCGAGGTGGACGTGGTTGTGGACGTTGTGCTCGTGACCGGGGGAGCTGTGCCGGCGCCGTAAATCCATTGCAGTCCGGCTATGTCTCCGGCGCTCAAGACTCGCTTCTGGGTTCCCGGGCTCCCCTGACCAAACAGCACCTTCTCGCGATCATCGCCGTAGAGATCTCGTAAGTTCAGCCAGTGGCCCAACTCGTGCAAGGCGGTGCTCTGCACGTCGTAGACGGAGTACGAGGAGCCGGTTCCCCAGTTGTAGTAATCGTTGAAGGCGATGTCGGCTTCGTAGATGATCCCGTTCGAGGTCCAGTAGGAGGCCTGGGCGAGCATGCCCACCGGGAGCAGAGTGCTGCTCCAGAAGATGGAATTCTGTCCGTCTCGAGAGTTGTCGGTGACGGCGGAACTTCCGAGGTTTTGGAAGGTGAAGCCGCCCGCAGCGCTCCAGGTGGAGGCGGCGGCGCCGACCGAGGAGCCTTCTAGGGCGGTGTCGGCGGTGTTGGCGTTCACCCTGAACGACACGTTGTCGCCCTGCCAGCGGATGCCGCCGTAGCCGAAGGTCACGTCGAACCAGACGCCGTTGCTGCGCTCTCCGAGGGAGTTGACGACGGTCACGTAGCCCGAGCCGGCGGAGGCGGGGTAGTTGCTGACGTAGCCAATGGGTACTTCGGCGACTATGCGCGCGTCGGTCCATTCGCGGATGCTTGTGGCGCGGACGGGCGTGTCACCCCGGTAGGTGAAGTCGACGCCCGCACCTACCTGGCTGGTCCCAAAACCCGAGCCGGTGAGGGTCACCAGGGTGTGGGTGCCCGCGGAACCCGAGTCTGGGGTAATGTCGGCGATTACGGGACCGGCCGTGCTCGCGGCGGCTGCGGGGTTCGGGGCGTCGGCGATAGCCGACTCCGCGGTTGCCTCGGAGGGGGAGGCGGTGGGGACGACGGTGTTGGCCGAGTTCGCTTTGTCGCGCCCGGCGACCACGGCTTCCACCTCTTCGAGTGTCAGCCCGAGTTCGGGCACCCGCTCACCCTCTACGCGAAGCTTGCCCTGCCATCCCCCTATTACTCTGCCTTCTGCGTCGAGGAAGAGGAGCGCCTTCTCGCCGGGGCGGAATGCCGGCGATCCCGGGACGACCATCGTCAGCCCGCCGAGTTTTCCACCCGGGGCTTTGGCCACGGCGGGTAAAGCGGTCCTCCCCCGGCCGGGGCCCTTCATCGCCCGGCGGACGCGCAGATCTGCGGTGGTCTCGATCGCGCTCTGGCCTTGCACTTGGCGGGCGCTGGTGCTCTTCACCTCGACCACCGCGACGTAGTCGGCGAGTTCCGCCATCTCGCCGAGGGACAACTGGATCACGGTGGTGGCCCGGACAGGCGCTGATTGCACCGCAAACAGAAGCGCGAGGAAGAGGAATATCAGAGGGAACGCGGCCTTGGAGCCGAGAGCCACTTTGTGCACGGGTGCCTCCGGATTGCGATTGTGTTGCTTCGCCACGCCGGTCCCCGTCTGGCGAGAAACCCTTTGCAGCCAAGGGAATCTATCGGCTGTTGATTAACTTTTCCTGAGAAAGGAAAAAGGGCCTTACAGGGCGACGACTTCCACGGTGTACAATTAGAAAGCTTTCACTATGATGAAATTGTCGCCAGGGGATTCTACGGGGAGGCAACGGATTCGCCGCGACGGTGTGGTCACCGCGGCAAAGCAGGGTCATGTATCGTTTAATTGATAGGCTTCCTCACAGGCGCGCGGCGCTGGTTCTTGCCGATGGCCTCTTGGTTTTCGCCGCCTACTATTGCGCCCTTCTCCTGCGGTTTGACGGAACCGTTCCCGCGGACCTTGGGATCTCCGGGTCCTTCCAGGCATTCCCGCCGCTGGCTATCGCCGTCCATCTTGGCGCCAATTGGGGCGTAGGAATATACCGGATTGTCACGCGGTTCTTGGGCGTTGGCCAGGCTCTGCGAATGGCCAAGAGCGGTTTGTTCGCGATGACCTTCCTGCTGCTGGTTGTCCTGGCGCTCCCCGGTTCGCGAATCGCGCCGATTTCCGTGGTCTTGATCGGGGCTCTTCTGTCAGTGGTGGCGATGGCCGGTTACCGGGTCTACTGGCGGATTCTCTTCGAAAACTCCGGCGCGCCCGAGGGTGAGACCCGGAACCTGCTCGTGGTCGGAGCGGGAGCAGCAGCGAGTGCCGTCGTCTCCGAGGTCCACCGCAATCCGTCCATAGGGGCCAAAATCGTCGCCTTGGTAGATGACGACCGCAGGCTCAAAGGTATGCGCCTCCGCGACGTTCCGGTGGTAGGGACGGTCGATGATGTCCCCTCGCTTGTCGACCGCTACGGGATCGACGAAATTCTCATAGCCATTCCGTCCGCGGAACCCAGCGACATGGCGCGTATCCATGAGATCTGTAGCCGAACCACCGCGAAACTAAAGACACTTCCCAGCCTTGGCGATCTGGTCAACGGGGAGGCATCCCTGGCCGATGCGAGGGAGCTCAGGATCGAGGACCTGCTCGGCCGCCCCAAGGCGGAAATCGACGTGGAAGCTATCGCGGAGTTCATCCGCGGTCGTCGCGTCCTCATCACGGGGGCCGCCGGCTCCATCGGCTCTGAGCTCAGCCGGCAGATCTCCGCATTTCATCCCTCGCAGCTCGTGCTGGTGGACAAGGACGAGTCCGCGCTCTACCACCTGCACGAAGACCTGAGGAAACTGGGCGCCTCCAGCTACTCGGTTCATCCCATGAGCGTGAGCGTCCGTCACAAGGTGGAATGGCTGTTCGCCCGGGTGCGTCCTGAAGTGGTCTTCCATGCCGCTGCATACAAGCATGTGCCTTTGATGGAGGTGAATCCCGACGAAGCGGTGATCACCAACGTCAAGGGAACCGCGATCTTGGCCGAAACCGCCGCCGCCTACGGAGTGGAGCGCTTCATCAACATCTCCACCGACAAGGCCGTCGATCCGGTCAACGTGATGGGCGCCACCAAGCGCATCGGCGAGCTGATCGTCAGGCGTATGGCCATCCACCATCCGGGCACGAGATTCGCTTCGGTGCGTTTTGGTAACGTGCTGGGAAGCCGTGGAAGCGTCATCCCCATCTTCCGCCGGCAGATCGAATCCGGTGGGCCGGTGACCATCACCCACCCCGACATGACGCGTTACTTCATGACCATCGAGGAGGCGGTCAGGCTGGTCCTGCAGGCGGCTACACTTGTGGAAACGCTGCCCCGCCGGGATCGTAGCTCCACCGGCGTCTTCGTGCTGGAGATGGGCGAACCCGTTACCATCCTCTCGCTCGCCGAGCAAATGATCGGCCTGCTGGGTAGAGGGCGGGACATCGCGATCGAATTCACCGGCCTGCGGCCCGGGGAGAAGCTGGAAGAGCACTTGGTGTGCTGCGGGGAGGAATTCGCCCATACCGAGCACCCCCTGATCAACGTGGCCACCCTTAGCCGTGCATTGAGCCCGAACCCCAGCGACCTGCCCGGCAACTTCGACGGCAATCTGCGCGAGTTGATACACCTCGCCGAGACCAACGCCGACTCCGACAAGATCCGGGCGGCGATGATGCGCTGCGCCCCTACCTACCACGCCCAGAACGGAAACGGCCGGGCGGAGCTGCGGGAGTTTCCGCTGCCGGCCGCAGACAGGGTCGTGCATCAACTGCAGAAGCGCGGGACGAAGCCGGACGAAGGCGGGCCAGATGTCGGTGCTGGGGAAACGGAGCCCGCTTTCAGGCACTTCGTGCCGGACTCCAGACCTGTTGCCAACAGGTGAGGCAGGACAAGTCCGAGGGCGGCCTCTTGGCCCGGCTCTCGATTAGACTCTGGCGCGCGTGTGATTTGCGCCTTCGCTCGATCTGCTTCGCAGAGCGGTTCAGTGTTTTAAGACCGTTCCATTTTGGGGCCCTCCCCGGAGGGCACCCCTCTCGGGGATGAGTTGTCCTCGCCGTGTCGCTTGATTCCCGATCTTGAGGTCATTAATGGATGACAGGACCAGGCACTCGCTCCCTCTCGTCAGTGTACTCATGCCTGTCCGAAACGAAGAGGCGTACATCGAAAAGAGCTTGGGCTCAGTTTTGCACCAGGATTATCCGAAAGATCGGGTAGAGATCATTGTTGCCGACGGGGGTTCGGCTGATCGCACTCGGGAGGTCATCGAGAGCATGGCCCGTGGCCATGGGAGGGTTACGATACTCGATAATCCCGGAGAGATTGCTCCCACCGGGCTCAACCTGGCCTATGCTCAGGCACAAGGCGAGATCTTGATCCGAGTCGACGGGCACTGCGAGATCGCTCCTGACTACATTAGTAACTGCGTGCGGCACCTGCTCGAAGATGGTGTAGACGGGGTGGGGGGCAGTTGCCAAACAGTCGGAGAAACCGCGATTGCGCGGTCAATAGCGCTCGCGTCCGCCTCCAAGTTCGGGGTCGGGGGCAGTTCCTTCCGGACGGTCTCCGGCCGGGACATGATGGTGGACACAATTCCCTTTCCGGCTTATCCCAGGAGGACGATGGAGAAGGCGGGAGCCTACGACGAAGAGATGGTGCGTGACCAGGACGACGAATACAACTTCCGCATCAGAGATCAAGGGGGGCGTCTGCTGCTTGCGGCCGACGTCACCTCGATCTATTACAGCCGTTCCTCCTTGAGGCGCCTGGTCAAGCAGTATTACCAGTACGGGTTCTGGAAGGTACGGGTGGCGCAAAAGCACCCGAGCCGTATGCGGCTGAGGCACTTCGTGCCCTCCCTGCTCGTCCTCGGCCTCGCGGGGTCAGCCGTGAGCTCGCTGTTGTGGCGCACAGCCCGGGTTCCCCTCGTGTTTCTGCTCGCAGCCTACAGCGCAGCGAACGTAGCTGCCTCGGTGTGGTTGGCATTGCGCCACGGGATGGAGCATCTGCGCGCGCTACCGCCGGCATTTGCGGCCATGCATTTTGGTTATGGTTCCGGGTTTCTGGTGGGTGTCTTCAGATTCGCTCGGAGGTGGCGGCCGTCCCCAGCCGAGGGTTCGGGGTATAGTGATCGCGTCCAGAACAGGTAACGCCGCCTACGCTCTAACGTTCCTTGTGCACGGGTCGAACCCCATAACTTAGAATAGAGCATCAAAATGAGCGCACGAGATTCGTCCGCGGAAAGAACTGACAGTTTCCCGCTTGCCACGTATATGCGTGTGCTGCGGGACCGCAAGTGGTGGGTGCTGGGGGTACTGCTACCCATCGTCGCGCTGGTTCTGCTGTACTCCTATGCATGGGCAACCCCCCAGTATGGGGCGACAGCCAGCATTCTCCGTCAGACGACCTCTTTCGACCGCGGGCTGTTCGACACCCAACTCTTCGCTCCCACGGATGTTGGCAGCGATCTGCAAACGGGCTCTAGACTTGTCAAGCTCGACGTTGTTGCCCAAATGGTGAAGGAAGATCTGAATTCGCCTCGCAGCGGCGGGTCACTTCTCGAGATGATCAGCGTCGATAGAGGCACGAACACACAGATATTGGAGATCAGGGCTGTCAGCACTGACGCTCAAGAGGCTGCAGCGGTCAGTAACTCTTTCGCAAGTCAGTTCATTCGCTACCGCCAGGAAGCAGACCGTGCGGCTCTATCTCAAGCCCGCGCCCAGATCGAGGAAGAATTGGCCTCCATGACGGCTGCAGACAGGGCCTCTGACAGGGGCGTAATCCTCACTCAAAAAGCCGAAGAGTTGCGAATTATTGAGAGTATGCAGACCGGCGGGTACGAGATCGTGCAGACAGCGACAATCCCTGACGAGCCATTCGCCCCGCGGCCGATTAGAAACGGAATGGTCGCTGGGGGTCTCGGGCTTTTCTCGGGTGTACTACTGGCTTTCGTCGTGGACCGCCTCGACAGGAGAATCAAGACGGTGGACGCTCTGGAGGAGGAAATTGGACTGCCTGTGCTGGCGGCTATCCCCCAGGTCGGTAGTCACGTAACTCCGGCAGAGGGCGAGCCCGTGGGGCTGGTGACTTACACCCACGGAGCGCCGCAGTTCGTGGAGGCATTTCGCGCGCTGCGGAGTAATTTGAAGTATTTCGAGTTCGATAGGCAGGTTAAGACCATCTTGGTCACAAGTGGGCTCCCTCAAGAAGGAAAGACCGTTACCACGGTCAACCTGGCTATTAGCCTCGCCATGGCCGGCGCCAGAGTAACGGTGTTGGAAGCTGACCTCCGTCGGCCAATGGTTCACAGGTATCTGGGAGTTCCGAGCCGACGGGGCATCTCTGACGTCTTGGCTGGGGCACTCAGCCTGCAGGAAGCATTGCAGTCGGTTGAAATCGACCACACCAAGTTCACCAAGCCGCGTATTGGGTCCCCTCCAGCGAGCCCGGCCTTCCTTAACAGTAGCTTGTTCTGTCTTGCGTCTGGGCCCCTACCTCCAAATCCTGCTGAGTTCTTAGGATCGGACCAAATGAAGTGGCTTATACAAGACGCTGCTGAGCTGGGGGACTATGTGTTGATAGATACCCCACCCGTCTTGCTGGTGTCGGATGCTCTTAGCCTGGTTGGACAGGTCGATGCGGTAATCGTGTGTGCCCGTCTTAATTCCACGACTAAAGATGAGGCTCGTCAATTACATACTTTGCTGGAAAGAACCGGTGCGCATGCCCTCGGAGTAGTGGCCGGAGGTGTCAAAGGCATGGATGAATCCACATACCACAGTTACGGGTACTTCTTGAATCCAGAGACCCCCAATATTGAGCTCAGCCCTGAAGGCGGGACCGGCGACGGGTCTGATCATGTTGCCAAGCGGCGCACGCTCCCCAAGGGCTTCTAGAATCAGCCGCGGATTTCCGGAGTTTGCCGCTCCTTGATGAGCCCTTCGGCCTCAAGAGTTTGGGCTAACGAATAGAGCCGCCAGACCGGGACACCGATGATGCTGCTGATGTCGATGAGATCATTGGAGCCGTCCGCGTAAGCCAGGAAGTCGAGGATCTCGTTCGCCTGTCGGTGGGGATTCTTCGTCCCGAGATTGGGATAGAGACCACGCCGCCCGAGCTGGGGCTCGCCCTGGTTGGTGGAGAGGTAGATCCGGTTCTCTTCGATCAACTCCAGGCACTCGTGGAGTACTGTGAACGCGCCCTGAAGGCCCGCAGAACTGACTAATGAGAGATCGTCCAATGAGGTGTGGTACTCCCGGTATTCCCTGTATTTGGAGCGCATCACCGAGGCGACGGGCAGGTCCACTCCTGGGCTGCAGTACTGTCGCTCATCGCTGCCCCGGTCCAGATAGGAGTAGCGAATGAACTCCGGGTGGTTATCTCGCAGGACGGCAAGAGCGGCCCTATCTGCCAGGGTGTCTCCGGCCCGCGAAGGAAGGTAGGAGTAGGCTCTGTCGTCGCCGACGCAGGTCACGTTGAAGCCCGCGATCACGTTGCGCTTGAGCTCATCCAGATGGCGGCTGAGATAAGTCAGCGATCCGATCGTCTCGGGAATGAACACGATGCGGTAGCTGTAACGTCGAGGCCGACTGGCGATCCACCGGGACAGCATCGTGGTCACTACGGGTCCGGAAAGCTCGTTGTTGGCCATCGATGGATGACATATGTAAGTGGAGATGAAGACCTCTTCGCGGGTGGTCCCGGGGATGAGCAACTCGCCGTATGTGAGGAAGCCCGGCCGCAGATCGCTGTCGATCACTACACGGTATTGCCCTTCGCGTAGCGACTGCCGTTGCCGGTGGGTGAGGCAGAATCCCCACCGCTTGGAGTAGTAGGACGTAACGTAAGGGATAGCGTCCGGCTGGTCCTCGAGCGAGTGTAGGTGAGGCTGTAGTTCCTCGAGCGACATCACCCGGTCTACCGGCACTGAGTAGCCGACCACGTGCAGATTGTTGTCCCGAAAGTCGACCACGCGCCGGTCGTGTTCGTCTAGGATATAGGCATCCCGGATGCTCCACTCATCGGGGATCGTCCAGTCGAATACGCGAGAGCCTGACGGCACCTCGTGCACGGTAAGCGGTATGGAGCGCTGCAGGATCTGTAGGGTCTGGCGCACGCCGTCGCCTGTGAGGCTGCGTGCGATAGGGAACAGCTCCGTCAGGAGCTCGTACATCTTCTGGCCGGCGTTCGCGAAGTCAGATTCGGCCGTTACGGACATCTTCCTGAGCCTGCTGGTAGTCCTCATGACGGCCGACGTCGAGCCAGTATTCGATGATGGGGAAGCTCACAACCGAGCGATTATCGGAAAGCATCTTCTGGATGAGGTCAGTCATGTCAAAATAGGTGTCTTCCGGAATAAGGTCATAGACTACGGGCTCGAGCACATAGATGCCGGCGTTGATCAGGAAGCTGAGCGCCGGCTTTTCCTGCAGACCGGTGACGCGGGCATCCTCGCTCTCTACTACCCCAAAGGGGACCTTGACTTCGTACTTTCTCACGCCCACAGTCAGTTCCGCGGCGTTCTCGCGGTGATAGTGCAGCATCCGTTCGAACGACGCGCCTGTCAGGACATCCCCGTTCAACACTAGGAATGGTCCGGCGGGCCGACTGCCCTGTCTGAGACCCCCGGCGGTGCCCAGCGGATGGTCCTCTCTCGAGTAACTGAGCCGGACCCCAAAAGCTTCACCGTCGCCAAAATGCTCGACTATGTGCTCAGGGAGGTAATGAGTGGTCAGGTTCACTTCCTGGATGCCGGAGCGGCGTAGCTGCTCGATGGTGCGCTCGAGAAGCGGGCGGTCTCCGATAGGCAGCATCGGTTTGGGGATCTGCTCCGTGAGGGGCAGCAGACGCTTCCCGAACCCACCGGCCATGATCACGGCCGAAACGTCCAGGCGGTTCTCCTGTGCGAGATCGCGGCGAAGCAAGAACTGGGTGAGGACGCCATCCCGGTCCACCACCGGGAGCTGGTTGATGTCGCGCTCGGTCATCAGGCGCAGCGCGTCCGTCGCGGAAACTCGGCCTTCCGCAGTGATCGGATCGAGGTTGGCTATCGACCGGGAGGGTTCTTCCAGGGACACCCCGCGCAGAACCGCCCGGCGGATGTCGCCGTCGGTCAGTATTCCGATCAACTTACCGTCCGGAGAGCACAGAGCCAGCGCACCAGTGCCGGCTTCGTCCAACCGGGCCATCGCCGCGACGACGGGGAGATCGGGGGAAACGGTCACTTTGGGCAGGAGTTCTCCGGCAGTCTTGCTCAGACCTTCTTCTGCTGCTAGGTCTTTGCGCAGCAGCAGACTTCGGAAGATGCCTTCCTTGTCCACGATAGGAAGGTGATCGATTTGATGCTCCACCATGAGGCAGAGGGCATCGTTCGACGAGATCGCAGGGCCGGCGGTGAGCGGGTCGAGTTTAGCGATCGACCGGGTGGGTTCCTCCAGCGACACCCCCCTCAGGATGGCGCGGCGGATGTCACCGTCGGTCAGTATTCCCACCAGTCGTCCCTCAGGAGTGCGGAGAACCAAAGCTCCGGTCCCGGCCTTGTCCAGCTTGGAGATTGCGTCTTCGATGGGCAGTTCGGGGGCGATGATCGCGTCTTCCCAGGATCGGTCAAAGTGAAGCGCGGTCACAGGGAACCTCCCTGGGATACCGATTTATCGTCCTCGGGGAGGTTCCAATGCTTGGTGGAAACCTTGTCGGAGGTCGCGTCCAGCAGTGACACCGTGGTTATCCCGTAAGCATTGTTAGCGGCTACGCCAACGGTTTCTAGGGCAGTTAGAGGAAAAGTCTCCTCGTCGAACACGTAGCGCCACCGCCGGAAGGGCACCTCAAAATCGAAGTTATCGTGATGGTAAGTCCCTGAGGTCGTCTTTAGCGCGAGCCACGGCTGAGGGCCAAAAGTCGGTGTTTTGGTTTCCACCTGAAGTACATGCGTGCCGTCGCCACGCTGCTCCAGCGAGAGAGCGAGGTCACAGGGCGGTTGAGCGGTCAGGCCAAGCGCCGAACGCATTGCGTCCACGGCTCCCGAATACCGGTAGGAGACTTCGGGGAACTCGACAGCCACTCTTGCGACTAGGCTCTGGACCTCGCGGACATCGGGGCGCAGGTCACGAAAATCGTGGTTCGTGACGCCGAGGACGACCGGCCGCCCCTGGGCCGCCTCCTGGAAAGCCTGGCGCACGTCGGCTTCCGTAAGTAGCCGGTATCGCGTGCCAAGGTTCAAGCAGCGCGCAATCCACCTGCGGCAGGCGCCGGAAACCTGATAGTCGTCGTGATCGGGGTGATAGGGCTCCCAGGTGGCCGGCGCCCGCCTCCAGTCGCCCCATCGACCGCTGTCGAGGCCGAGTTGGGCGTTGTCCTCCGTTGTCGGAAGGGAGGCTTGGCTGGAGAAGTCGAACGGGACATGTTGCTCGAGGAACCAATGGCTGTCGGGACGGATGACGTGGAACCCGGGCCGGTGGGCTGCCGGGAACCACTGCCGGTCGATTACCCTCCGCGAGAGCACTTGGTAAAGGCTGTCCGAGGAAGCCCACCAGTGCGTGGCCGAGCGGTGCGCCTCTTTTGAGAAGGGGTGGGGGTGATAGTGGAAGTGCACTTCGTCCCGCCCGCTCCCCCAGTCCCGCAGGGCGGATCGATAGTGGTCGAAGATGTTGTGGTACCCCATGTCTCGGTGGCGGGGGTTGACTGCGTAGTCTACGTGGTCCACGCAGAACCAGTTGTAGACCCAGCCGCCTCCTTCGGTGTCGCGGACCCTCGTCCGGAATTCTTCGGACAAGCAGTCTGCGAGCATGCCGTCCAGCTTGTCCCAGGTATCGTTGTACGCCAGCAGGTGTGGGTCGACGACCTTCCTTACTGCCGCTTCGCGCCCGCCTAGGTCTACGTCCCCGGCTTGCAGGCTTTCCAGGAGTGCGAGACTGGGCTCGAAGTCCAGCCTGAATATGTCGTGGAGCCGCTCAAAGGTGGCCTCCACGGACTCGTACAGAGGCCCCTCGGTGTCGATGCAATGCACCACATGAACTGTCGATCCTTGGGTCAAACGAGATCCTCCCAGCGGACAACTTCGTCCTGACCGAGGTCCCTCGCCAGCTTTCGACCGACGACGTACTCGAGTTCCGCGGGAGAAATTCCCGTGCCGGGCCTCTTGGCATCGAGATCTTCCTCCGAGATCAACTGCCCGCTGGGGAGGGGGTGACGCGTGACCAGGCTTCGACGGAAGGCCTTGCGCTTCTCCACCTCGGCCTCGGTGACGATGCGCGTAGAACCGCCCAACGCGGTGTATACGTTGCGTCCCTCTTCCACGATGGTGCGCAGTTCGTCGGGGTCAGCCGAAATGGCGTGGTCCCAACCGGGCATGTTCTTGTCGAGCGTAAAGTGTTTTTCGACGAGGGCAGCCCCCAGGGCGATGGCAGCCAAGGGAATCGAGGTCCCCAGACTGTGATCGCTAAAACCCACCGGGACATCGAATGCCTGCCGCAAGGTGGCCATGTTGCGCAGCCGGATAGTGTCCATCTCCGGCGGATAGATCGAGATGCAGTGAAGCAGCACGATTTGTTCGTTTCCCTGCCCCCGAACTACCTCCACCGCCCGTTCGATCTCCGCTAGGGTGGCCATGCCGGTCGAGATCACCATCGGCCGCTGCTTTCTTGCGGTATAGGCAAGAAGGGGCAAATAGATGATGTCCATGGAGGCGATTTTGAAGAACGGAACGTCAAGTTCCTCCAGTAAGTCCACCTCATCCGGGGAGAACACGCTGGAGCAGAAGTCAATGCCTCGAGCGGCGGCGTGAGCGCGGGCTTCGACGTGCTGCTCGCTGGTCAACTGATATGCCTTGACCATCTCCCGCAGTGAGCCGAAGTGCCGTTTCTTATCGGAATACTCGGGATTGCGATCGTACTCTTCTTTCGAGATGAGAGAGGACTCGGTCCACGACTGGAATTTCACGGCGTTGGCGCCGGCATCGGCGGCGGCGTCGATCAGTCGTCGACACAGGTCCATGTCACCGTTATGGTTGGAACCGATTTCGGCGATTATGTAGGGAGGTTCTCCCTCGCCCACAAATGAGTTCCCCAGTTTCACGGTACTCATCTTTGCTCCTTCTCGAGTGTCCAAAAGTAACTTAGCGCCGGATGGGCCACGCAGGACCACCATACCGGTAGCGGCTCCAGTCCATTCAGCGCCGTGACATATTGCTCCAGCCGGGTGGGGTGCTCAACCACGTTCTCGTGGAAAGCGTCGACATCTCTCGCCACCCGCTGAACGGTGGCAAGACGATCGGGAAGGGTCCCTTCCGGGGGGTGTGAGACCGAGATGCGAAAGTGGTCGCGCACGAGCCGGGTATCCTCGATCAGTTGCTGCTCGGCGAAGGGAGGGCGAACTCTGGCGGTGTTCGCGCCGTGTTGACGATAGTCCATTCTAACCGCTGAATCAAAGGTGAGCCGCGCCCCCATCAGCCAGGCTCGCGTCGCCAGGAACCAGTCTACGAGAACCGCATCAGCGGGGATTGGCAGGCAGCGGCGCAGGAGACTCGAGCGGAAGGCGGTATTGCTGAATCCGAATACGTTGTGTCGCGGGAGCACATCTTCCGGCTGCTTGCCTCGAGGCAGGCCCAGCTGCAAATCCAGGTCTAGCCCTGCCTCATCGACCAGTCGGAGCGCGCATGCGGTGAGATCGCTCGTCTCCAGCGCCGAGCGTGCCGCAGCCACCCGAGAGGGATGTAGTAGGTCATCGCTATCCACCAGTACTACGGCTCCATACCTCTGGCTGATTCGATCGAGCGCCCGGTCGCGGATGCTGGCGGGCGTGTCGCCGTCGCAAGCGATCACCCACGACGCAGGGAATTCTTGCCCTACCGCTGCACGGACATCATCGCTCGACATCTTGTCGACGCCGATCCAGAGATCGAAGTCCTGATCGCTTTGTTCGAGAACCGAGCCGTACCAGGCGGCGAGAAAGGGATGCGCCGCCGGGTAGACCGTGGTGTAGAGCGCGAGATCTTTAGTCACTGATCCTGTGGCCTTGCTCATGCGGACTGGATTCCCGCGGCCAGGACTTCGGCCATGGCCCAGTCGTCTTCGGTGTCGATGTCGAGGCCGTGCTGCCACGAAATCTCCCAGCCGGTCCTTCCGGGCACGTGAAAGGTGCCCTGCCGTCTCAGAACCTCAGCGCGAGCCCACCAGACTGCACCCGTCGGGCAGAATAGTTCCGGAAGATCCTGGCTGCGCTCCGTTAGGGCGTCGGGAAAAAGAGGCTCCAGGGTCAGGTTGTCCTGGCGGCTCATGGCCCACCAGGGATTCTGCCAGCCGTAGCGGACTACCGAGAGTTGCGCCGCCGACCCGCTGTTGCTCAGTTGGTCGTAGCTTGCGAGGATGTCTGCGGCGGTCCTCAACGGGCAGTTGGGCATCAGTTGACACACGAAGGCGTACTGATCTCCGGTGGGGTCAACTCGCTTCAACGCATCTGCCGTCGCAGCCGAGACCGGGGTTATGTCATCGGCCAGTTGGGGGGCCCGCATGAAGGGGACCTCAGCGCCCCACTGGGCGGCAACCTGGGCAATCTCCTCTGCGTCGGTGGTTACGACGACGCGATGGAACAGCCCGCTTTGCAGGGCGGCCTCGATCGTATAGGCCAAGAGCGGCTTGCCCCGGAGATTTCTGACATTCTTCCCAGGAACCCGCTTCGACCCGCCGCGGGCGGGGATCACCGCCAGGCGGGTCACGAGATCCTCCTGGCGGGACTGCCCATGTAGGTGCCGGGGTCAGGCAGATCGTCGACCACGGTCGAGCCCGCTCCCACCAGGCAATCGGCACCGACCGTGATCCCGTGTATTAGGGTGGCTCCCGCCCCTATCATACAATTGTCACCGATCCTGACACCCCCGCTCACCGTGGCGCCGGGAGCAACATGGACGTCTTCCCCAATGACGCAGTCATGCTCCACTGTGCTGCTGGTGTTGAGAATGGACCAGCCACCCACGGTAGTGCCGCTGTTGACCACTGCTCCATCGAAGACGACGGTGCCCGGGCCGAGTTCCACCTCCTCGTTCACTATCGCCTGAGGAGAAGAAATCGTGGGGAAACGGTATCCCAGGGAGCGAACCGCTCGTTGGAGGTCCATCCTGGACGGAGAGGTATCGAGCTTGCCTGTGCCCAGAACCGCGAGGCAGGAAGGATCCTTGCGAATCAGATCCTCCAGCACCTCATCATTCCCTAGAAAGGCCGCCCTGAGAAGCGGACCCCGGTCGCGGGGGTCGGTGTAGCCGGCCACGACGAAGCCAAGCTTCTTGAGAACGGCGACGACCACTTTGGCGTGCCCGCCACCTCCAATTACCACCACCCTACTCATCGACTAGAGCTTGCACCACGTACTCGACGTCGCTTTGAGTCAGGTTGACGCTGCACGGGAGATTCAGCGTTTCCTCCAGCAGCTTTGGGGCCATTTCGATGCGGTAGTGTTGGAAGTCTCGGAACGGGGTCTGCAGGTGGTTGAGCTGCCATAGGGGTCTGGTCTGGACTCCCTTGGATTGTAGGTCGCGCATGAGCGCTTCACGATCGCGGCCGTAGGCTTGCCTGTCTATGCGGAGTGGATACATCCAATGGTTGTTGCGAGCATAGGCGGGGCTGGTAGCCAGCTGCAGTCCCTCCACGTCTTCCAGAGCTGACTCGTAGCTCAGAAAATTCCTGCGCTTGGCCTCGAGGAACTCAGGGAGGGACTCCATCTGGGCGACTCCAATCGCCGCCTGAACGTTGGTCAGTCTGTAGTTGTAGCCGATGTCCTCGTGAATGTAGCGGACCTCGTCGTCCTTGGCCTGGGTAGTCAGGTATCGTGCCCTCTCGGCGTACTCGGGGTTGTCGGTGACGATCATCCCGCCTCCGCCGGTGGTGATGATTTTGTTGCCGTTGAAGGAGAAGCAGCCAATATCGCCGACGGTGCCTGTGTGTCGGCCCGTAAGTCGGCCCTCCGTGTATGCGGTGCCCAGGCTCTCGGCGGCGTCTTCCACGATCTTGATGTTGCGCTCCCGACACGCGTCGAGCAGATCTTCCAGTCGCGCGGCGTTTCCAAAGACGTGGACGGGCACCAGTGCGGCAATCCGCTTGCCGCTCGCCCGATTGTAGGTGGAGCCGTCCCTAGTCTCGGTTTGCTTCTCCAGGAACTCCAGCACCTTGGCAGAGTCGATGTTGTAGTAGTCGTCGCAGTCCATGAAGACCGGGGCGCCACCCTGGTACGACACCGCGTTAACGGTGGCTACGAAGGTTACGGTGGGCACAATCACTTCGTCGCCCGGGAGAACTCCCACGATGCGTAGTGCGACCTGTAGGGCGGCCGTCCCGTTGACGCAGGCCACCGCGTGACCTGCGTCAGTGTACTCCCGGAGAGACTCTTCGAACTGGCCGACGTACTTGCCGGCGGTGGACACCCACTCGGTGTCCAGGCACTCCTTGACGTACTTCCACTCATTGCCCTTGATATGGGGAACCGATAGCGGAATCATGCTTGCTCCCCACCCTCAGATATTCTTGTAAACATCTGCGTCTGGGTTGGAGATGATTCCCTGGCGGACGATGTCGTAGATCTCTCTGAGGCCCTCCGGCACTCGCTTGGTTATTTTGAATCCCAGCTGCTCTCTTATCTTCGAGAAGTCAACACGGTAGTCGCGCGGATCCTCGTCTTTGTGCACGAAGCGTATCTTCGCATCCGGATCGATCTTCCAGAGCTCTTCTGCCAGCATTTTCTTTTGGTAGTTTTGATCGGTGTCGCCCACGCCAAACACGTTCTGTCGCACCTTCGCCGCGTCGCCCTTAAGCGTGAAGATGCACGCCCGCGCTAGGTCATCGACGTGACAGTAGGGGCGCCAGAATTGCTCGCCAAAGATTTCAAGCTCGCGTCCGAGCGCGACGTCCCGGGCGAATTCGTTCACTGTGAGGTCGAAGCGGGTCCGAGGGGAAAGCCCATAAACGGTGGAGAAACGCAGAGCGGTCGGAACGAAGGTCTCGGAGATATCACTTCCCATCAAGTATTGCTCGAATTCCACCTTCAGCTTGGCGTAAAGGGAAACCGGGGTTAGCGGAGAGTCTTCGTTGACAAATCCATCCCCTTCCATCTTCCCGTAGTTACTGCAGGTCGAGGCGAAGATGAAGCGCTCGACTCCGGCGGCAGCGCTTGCGAGGTCGAAGAGAACGCGCGACGCTTCCCAATTGATTTCTCGCGCAAGCTCCGGTTGCTTGGCGCAGGCGGGATCTCCCACGATGGCGGCCAGGTGAACGACCGCGTCGACATCCATCAGCGCGGCTTCAAGTTGCTGGGCGTCCCGCACATCCCCCTTTACGAACCCGAACTCCGGGTGGTTGTACACCGGGATCAGCGATTCCCCACCGAAGGTGAGGTTGTCGTAAGCTCGGACCGCGTAGCCGTCCGCCAGGAGAAAGCGGACGAGGACGGAACCTATGTAGCCGGCCGCGCCCGTGACCAGAACTCTGCTCAAAATGTGCCACCCTTATTCGGATCGGAGTTCAAGAGAGAACATACACAATATCGTCGCATAAGAACCCCAACTGAAGTGACCTCGCTGTTCGCAGAGTCTTTGACAACAGAGGCTGATTGCTCGGGTCGCTGGCTTGGTAGACTCTTGACCGCATTGCTGGTTGTCCTACCGAGAGGCATTAGATGGCTACAGGCGCCTGGCGCCTGAGAAGCGAGTGGGGTGGGGGCGAGGCTCCGCGGCTACTCTACAACGACCTGTTCGGAGATCCGGCCGCGGGCGGCGGGGTCCTCGAGGGCCTGTTGATGTACCGAGGGATCGATCTAGCCCGTCTTTTCGAGGGGAGCTGGATAGGACTCGTGTGGCCTTACTGGTTCCATGAGCTCGCCGTGATGGACGAGGCTGTCGTGGAGCTTGCGGGAAGTGTGAGCCTGCTGGGAGAAACCGGTTCGGTCAAGGTGCGTGCCTCGAGGTCGGTAGCGGCTAGACACGAGGGAGCAAAGATCCGGGCTGCCTCCCGTCTGCCGACAGGCGAGTTGGTCAGGGCACTGGTCTACGAGGGCAGTTTCTATAGACCACTATCCCTGCCTCTGCAAATTGTCCGTTCTCGTACAGGCCACGGCAGTTCCGGGTCCTCGGATCAGATTCGACTGGCTTTCTTCCCCTGGTCCCAGAAGATCGCGCCGGCTATCGTTCCAGTTGCAGAGCGCGTTCCGGCCCAAGAGCGGCCGACGACTGTTCTCGCCGGTCTCGAGACAGCCCCACCTTTCCCGCTTCCCTCCGGTTGGCGATGGGAGACGCCGAACAGCATGATTTCACCACGTACCGCTTGGGAGGCCTGGCGTACGGGTGGAGAGTTCCGGCGAAATTGGATCGAGGCAAGGCGCGACGGCCGCATGGAATACTTCGCTGATTGGAAGGGATGGGATCTGCGGCCCCTGCTTCTTCCCTTCTTATCCAAGAGAGTCAACCAGATGGGCTCCGTCCTCGGTACCATCTTGGCCACCGAGCAGTGGTGCAGGCGACACCGGATCAAGGCGATCGTGGTTCCTCAAGACGGCGGCGAGGCTGTGAGGTCCCTGATCGTGGGGGCTCAATTGGGAGGAGCCCAGGCTTTCTCCATACAGTATGGGCTACCTATGGACGCCCCCGAAATCTCCCAGCCTCTGGAGGCCACGACTTTTCTCAATGGCGAGTTCGCCCGGAGAATCTTTCTCAAGAGAGGAGCCTCGCCGGACCGGTTGGCTGTCGTAGGCACAACATTGTACGACCGAACAGTTCACTTGCGCACACAACGCAAAAGGCTTCGCGCCGAACTTGTTGGGCGTTACCTACTCGATCCGTCAAAACCCTGGGTCGTCGTTGCGACCTGGCAGGTTCATGCTTCCTATCCCCGCAGTGTCAAGAAGGCGGAATTGGCGATAATAACTCGGGCAGTCAGCAAGGTGGGCGGGACTCAACTGCTCTTCAAGCTCCACCCCTCTGACGAGGGCGGCGGCGCAATTGAAACCGACGCCGCATCCCAACGCGGTATGGATTTCTGCATAGTCGGCACTCTTGAGGACAACGAATCTCTAATGTGCGCCGCAGACGTGGTTATCTGCAACTACACTACTTTAGCGATCATGGCGATCGTCGCGAGGACACCTGTGCTTATCGTGGATGTTGGCAACATGCAGGAGGCCCCCGACCGTGCCTTCGTAGACGAAGGCGTCGCCGAGTTTGCGGATGACGCCTCGACGGCAGAGGTGAAGTTGCGCACCTTGCTCGGGATGAGCCGCGACGATTATTGGGGAGGCCGGAGCCAGGCGTGGCGTCACTTCATTTCAGAGCGATTGTACAGCGATGATGGAAAAGCAGCAGCTAGGATTCTCGAAACCATCGAATCCAGAATCTAGCTCCTTGATCGCCATGCCGGTTTGGTTTTCGACTGTGAGCGCCCGCGGCGGTCGATTTCGGGCAGGCGGGCAACAACTAGTAGAAAGACAAGTTACGTGCGGATACAAGTACTTGCCCAATCCTATCCCGATTCACTTGTCGACGGGTTCCGGCTGCTGCTATACCAACTGATCAAGGGGTACCATCGTCAAGGTCATGCGGTAGACCTCATGGCCTTTGCCTCAGATTCCAATGAGTCTAAGAACATGCTTGGACAAGAGCCGGTCGAATCGTTTTGTGCGAGCGTATCGGTTTTTGAGACAAGCCGCGTACCGACATGGTCCTCACCGCGCAGGTGGCCAACTATCCTCACTCCATGGGAGGTCTTGGCCTGCTCCTCGGCGGAATTCTCCAACGAGTTGCTTGCGAAATTGAGCCTTGACCCTCCCGACGTGATTCAGTTCGAGGGCGTCGCCATGCTCCAGTACCAGCAGTACGCTCAAGGGATACCCTGCGTGGCCTTCCCTCACGACTCTCTGACGCTCGCCCTAGAACGAGAAACCCCGGAGAACATCCTTCACTCTTTCCGTCTGGCGCTCAACCGTCTGCAGGCCCGGCGGCTGGAGAGAATATACGGGTCTTTTGCCGCCTCGGTCTTCGTCGCCGAACCCGACGCGCTCCGGGCGAAGCAGATTGTGCCGAGTGCACGGATCTTCTCGAGTCCCAACGGGGTGGACTCCGAATATTTCTCGCCATCGGGCAGGCATCTGGAGCCCTTCACCGTAGCCTTTCACGGCTCGATGGGTTTCTCTCCTAACGTGGAGGCGGCCCTGTGGTTCCTGGAGCGAGCCTGGCCAAGCCTCAAGCAGCGCCATCCGCGGGCGCGGGTCTGGCTGGTTGGATCTAATCCCAGCGAACGGCTGCTGTCGGCAGCGAGAACGGATGCGGACATCGTCGTAACCGGTTCCGTCCCCGACATCCGACCTTACCTCGACGCAGCTGCGGTTCTGGTAGCGCCAATGCAGTCCGGGGCGGGAATCAAGAACAAGGTTCTCGAAGGGATGTCAATGGGCAAGCCGGTCGTGGTCACTCCGTTGGCGATTGCGGGAATCGAAAGCGCCGCAGCTGGCCGGCACGTCGTGCTGGCGAATTCGGACCAGGAATTGATAGATCGAATCAGCGAACTCTGGCAAGAGCCCGAACTGGCAGCCAGGATTGGCGCCGAAGCGCGTTCGCTGGTCACCGAGAAGTACAGTTGGAAAAACCTGGCAGATGCCTGTGAAAGGCTTCTCCGGTCGGTTGCGGCCGGTGAAGTCCCTTCGCTGGATTGATGTGGGCTGCCGCGGGGTTAGCTAGGTTTAGGTCTTATCGGCGGCGGGACACGCTGTTCGACAGGTAGGCAACGTTGTCCCAGCTGTTGTCGGCCATGTGACTAGCCCAAGACTTCAGCCTGTGCCTCAACTGCTCACCTTCGGCCAAGAGGTCTTCCAGCCGCCGGCACAGCTCCTCGGTTTGCCCGCTAAGCCCTCGTACGTCGAACACCGGGCCCTTCAGGCCGGCCATGTTCGCCAGTGCCTGCATTTTGAAAGTCTTGGCAGAGAGCGGCACGAGAGGAACTCCTCCGCGTAGCGCGAAGATCGCAGGGTGCCATCGCCCGCCCACATAGGCCTCAGCATTGCCTAGGATGTCAACCACCTGCTGAATAGGGGTTCTCACACCGATAAGCGGCAGGGAGTGCTCCTCCGCAAGCGGGCGGAATAGTTCTTTGTCGGTGAGATCGGAAGCCGTCAAGACGATCTGTCCGTCGTAAACCTGCTTTACGCCCCGTATCAGGTCGCTGTACCCGCGAAAGACTGGAGATTCGCTAGCTTCGAAACCGTACCCGGACGAGCCTCCGACACAAATGTACGGCGTGGATGGATCGAAAGAACCACGGTCTGGCCATACGTCGAAGTATGTAGATCGGCCCGCGACCGCCTTCCATTCGTCTTTGGCGGCTGGCTCGAAGATGAAGGCCGTATCCGGAGCAAATCTTCCATTGCAGAACTCGCATCGTTCTGCCGAGAAGATATCGCGAAACACCACATCATCAAACATAGGATAGACCAATTGCGCCATACGCTTGAGTACGGGAGTATCAAAGTCTACAGTGTGATTGACTATTGACACCGGTTTGTCGAAATGTTTCATTATAAGATAGCTGATAAATAGTTCGCTCCGTGGAATAATGCCGCTACCCACCATGCATCCGTTGCCGTGCACTATTGCCATATCGCACTCTGATATGGCTTGGAGTAAGTATCCATACTGATCGGGGGTGGTCAAGGCATTTTTCAGATAACGATCAAAATCGTCAACGGACTGTGGGATGAGGCGCGAGCTGGCATCTATAGTGGACTCGCCCATCAATCTGCGACGAATGGACAATAACACCGGCGGAATAAATTCTCTGAGAACGTTTCTAGCTTTAGGCTCTTCGGGAGCATCCACGTAAGTTTGTGGTTTAGCAAAGGTAGAGAATATGAGAGATCGCTCGGTGATAAAGTGGGCTACTTCTCCCCCCACTTCTGCAATCATCCTTCGGAGGGACACGGCAGCAGCTCGATCTCCCCAGTTGGGGTTACTAAGGGAGTCGTTGATGAGCAATACCCTTACCATGTTGGCTCCTGATGTGTAAACAGTTACGTATGTCTGCGCCTACGGGTTAGTCTGCGGGTCGGGGTGGCTTAGTTCTTTAAGCGCCCGACGGTATCGCTCGGCCATTGTCCTGGCGGCGGTTGCCCATCCAATCGGCGAAGCCTCGAGCCGGCGCCGGTCTTCTTCTGCTCGTATCCCCAGCAATTGCCTGTTTTCCAGGGCGTCGTTGAGCGCCGCTGCGAGAGCAGGTCCGCTGATGTTTTCCGCCATCGAACTCGAGGTAAGATCAGCCGTTTGCTCTATCAGGCCCTCGACCGGAGTAATGACCACCGGACGTCCGCAACTCACCGCGGTCATGAGGGCCCCGGACTGCGACGCGTCTCGGTAGGGGAACACGGCGACATCCGTGGCGGCCATGAAGTCCAGCATCTCGCGCCACGTCACATACCGGTCTGTCAATTTGACACCGGGTAGCACGGCGATCTGCTTGACGTGCTCCTCGGCTATGTCGCCCTCCGGTTTTCCCACGACCCACAGACGGGCGTCTGGATAGGCATTTCTCACCTCGGGCCAGGCCTCGTGTAACAGATCAAGCCCCTTGTAGGGCCTGATCAGGCCAAAGAGAAGCACGACCGGGCGGTTCCCTTCTCCGAGGCGAGCTCTCGCCTCCTTCTTGGAAGGCAGATCCCCTACGGACACATGAGGACAGGGGATCATTGCACTGGGGTTTTGTGCGTCGAGCCTTGCCTCCGCCTGCTTCTGCACATTTTCGCTGTGGAAAATGAGCAGGTGGGCCAAGCGAAGATTGGATCCGATCGTCCTGAGGTTCGCGTCTTCGGTGTCGTGAGGAACGGCATTATGTACGGACAGGGTAAGCAAGCAGCCGGAAAGGTCACATGCCCACCGCAACAGCCGCATCATCACGGTCTGCTTGTCTTCCTCGGGTACCCATTGGAGGTGGACAACGTCGTAATCCCCTCGCAGGATTGCCCTGCAGAGCGAAGCCAGGTTGGCAAGCACTTCGAGTGCCCTCAACGGAACGCGTGTGCTTCTGCGGCTTGCCCCGTGAATGGCCCAATCGACAACCCATCCAGGACGCCGGGCGTTCGCCAAATATTCTGGCTCCGGATAGAAAAGAGGACTGATGAGTTCGATCGAGAGCCGTCCCTCGCCCTCCAGGGCATCGCTCAACGCTCGGGAGAAGAAGGGCGTGTTGCTGGTGAAGTCGACCACGGCTACACGCACGCCGTCAGTGCTCTTTCGGCATGATTGACGCCCCACAGAGCGCGTAGATTTCTTGGAGTCCCGGGAGGCGGCTTTCTAAGGTGTATCCCGCTGCGACCTGGGCGGCTGCCGCCTCTCCCATGCGGGCGACTGATTCTGGAGTTGACAGTAACTGTCTTAGGCTGGAATAGAGCCTGAGCCGATCCCCGGGGCCGACAACCACACCGAGGCCGGAGTCCCGCACTACTTCCGGTATTCCCCCCACCCCGTATGCCACCACGGCGCAACCGGCGGCCATCGCCTCGAGCAGCGCATAGGGCAGTCCCTCATTCCGGGACGGCATCACCAAAATGTCGATTCCGCCAAGGAAGACAGTGGGATCTTGCACCTCGCCCAAGAGTTCCATGGTCTCCGAAGCCAATAGTTGTCGGCATTCCCGGGACAGCCAGGCGCGGTGGGGGCCTTCTCCCGCCACTCTGAAGCGGACCCCCGGCACCTCCGCCGCCAGCCGCAGGGCCAGTCGTCCGAACTCTTCGATTCCTTTTTCCGGGCCGAGCCGGCCGAGGTATCCGACCACGAGGTTTTCGGTCGTCCGAGGCGCAGGTTTCCTAAGTGACGTCTGGGTCATATGCTCAATTCGAGTCCGGGGAAGGGCGTTCAGCACGCGCCGCGTCTTGTTCCGGCCCACCCCCGCAGTGAGCAGTTGACGGTACGTATGAGAACTGACCGCGACGACCGCGTTCGCCGCGCTCCACGTCCACCTATCCACATGCCGGTAGACCATGTTCCCCCGGTAATGTGTCCCAAGGACTCCATGAGCGGTGGTGGCGAAGCTGACATCGCCAGCAGCCCGCGTTAGGAGGGCCAGGAAATTGCCCCGGCGACCATTCACGTGCAGTACGGGGTTCTCCAGCGCGACAAGAACGGCGCGGAGTTGTCGATAGGCGTCGCGCCATGATTTTGCGGGCATTGAGATCGGGATTATCCTCGTGCCGTTCTGGGCGGCCTGGCGTGCGAGCCAGCAATCGTCGCAGTCTCCGGTGTCGACTTCGGAGCAGAGACAGACCAGAGCCGCCTGCGCTCCCAGCAGGGCACAAAGGTCCAGGCAGTATCTTCCTATCCCGCCAGAATTGCCGTCTTCGGCCACCAGGAGAACGCGGGGCGTTGGTCCTGGGAGGTCGAGACTATCAGTCCGCGCTGCCCGCATCGGCAGGATTCCTCCATTCACGGATCGCAATCGTTGCCCCGATAAGCAGCCAGAGGTACTTTTCGAGATGCAGGTCGAGTTGCAGCCCTTGAACCATCACCACTACGAGGGGGGGGAGGAGGCAGCCGATTGCGCGCGCGGCCTCCGCAGAGTGGGCGCGGCTGAAATCCGAGAACCTCGACCACAAGGTGGCCAGAGAGCTGATCAGGAGGACGGTGAACGCGGCAAGTCCTATGGCCCCCATCCCGACTGCGGTGGATAGATACATGTTATGCGCCGCCTTCCTGGTCACCGGAGCGAAATCGAAATGTTCGGCAATCGCGATCTGGATGTTCTCCGTCGGGGTGCCGACCCCTAGCAAGGGGTTGCTTTCAAAGGTCCGTAGGGCTGCTATCCAAGCGGCCCCACGACCGGTTCCCCACTCCTCAGGCGTCGTATTCGTAATCGCGGCGTATTTGGCGTTGACGGTGTCGAGATACTGAGGCGGTGCGGCGGCCGCTACGATTGCTGTGACGAGGCAGATTGCTACGAAGGCGGTCAGGGCTCGGGAGATCGACACCCGGAGCTGGAGAACTAGGGTGGCGGCGACAGCCGCGGTGAGGCCCACGATTGCTCCGGCGGAGTAAGTGCTGACAACGGCCGCGACCAGGGCGGCCGAGGCGAGCACCAGAGCAACTCGTTCCACCCGGGATACGGCAGTGATGGACATATAGAATGCGAAGGCAAACGGTACGAGCAGCTGAAATGAGAAGAAGTTGGGGTCGGTAAGTGCGCCGACGGCGCGGGTGTAACCTCGGTCGACGATTTCGGCTGCGGAAGGTCCTGGTCCTAACTGGGCGGCAAGGGTCATGACTGCGGCCACGACCCCGCTGGCAATGATCGCATATGCCATCAAAGTTACTCGGCGGGGGTCAGTAAGCAGAAGGACCGCCACGAACGTGAGTGCGGCGAGTTGGACATACGTGAGGCTGCCTTGCATCGCAGACGCAAACGACTCTGATGTCCATGCTCGGGCCAAGTCCGTGACCAGCACTGTGACCAGGAAGATCATAAGGGGAAGAGGGAAACGGGCATGATTGAGCCGAACGCGGTCTGCTCGCGGCACCAGGTTGCCGTTAATGAAGAGGGAAGTCAGGACCAGTGCACCGAGGAGAGGCAGCGCGGTCTGAAGAGAGCCGGCCGCCGGGGGAAGCTGCAGAAGGATGCCCCCCTGGATGGCTGCAACGAGAGCAAGGAAAGGCCATAAGGGATTGAAGCGATTCCATGCGAACGTGGCAAGCAGAACAATAACCCCCCAGGCCGCAACCGCGTAGGGTGCGTCTAGGACGATTACCAGCGCTGTGGTGCTCATGATGATCATCGGGGCGACAACCCGAGCCACGTAGTCGAGTGCTTGATTGGAGGTCTTCATGCTGGATCGAATATCGTCATCGGTTTCCTTGCTCTTGCAAAAGAGCCCCCACCTAGCCCAACCGCCCCTCCAGCTTGAGACCGGAGTGGCGGCAGTCTCTGCCGTCACTGGTTATCCATATCGTCCCACGGATCGTCTCCTTGAGGTGGGTGGAGGCGGAGAATTGGAAGTAGCGCGGCCGCGAAGGACCCTCGGGAGAGCGCATGCTTCAAACCCGACTACTATGTGGCACTCCGAACGAAACGCCCGGCTGTCGGCAGTGAGGGCGGCCGGTCTGCGACTTTGCCCATGGGGCAGATTTCGGACTCGACTGGCTTGAGCGAGCTGACACCCGCACCAGAGAGATCAACGCAGGCTGAGCCAGCCGAGTCCTTGACCGGCAGTCCGGCGGACGGCCCCGGCGCAGACTCGGATGCCGTTACTCCGCAGCGTTCACTCTCGTTCTTGATCGGCTCTCTGGCGGGAGGCAACTTCGTTTCGATGGCCCTGCGTCTGGCCAGCGGGGTGCTCATCGGCCGGTTTGTTGCTCCTTCAACCTTGGGGCTCTTCAACGGTATCGGGCTCGCCCTCGGGTATGCACCCGTTCTGCAGTTGGGCGTTCTCAACGGTCTCAATCGAGAACTTCCCTACCATGTCGGCCGCGGCCATCAGCAGCTGGTGCGGGAGTTGGCCGCGGCAGCTCAGGCCTGGGCGCTCATAGTGGGGAGCGTGGTGGCGATGGCACTGTTGGGCGTTGCCGGTTGGCACTTGGCTGAGGGAGAGACCTTGAGGGCTGCAGGTTGGTTCACACATGCTCTCCTGGCTCTCAACTTGTTCTACAACACCAATTATCTCCAGATGACCTATCGCACGTCGCACGATTTCGCGAGGCTCGCTCTGGTGGGAGTGGTGGAGGCTGGACTATTGCTCGCGCTAATTAGCGTTGTCTGGTGGCAGGACTTCTATGGCTTGTGCTTGCGCGCACTGATCGCCGGGGCCGTAAGTACGGCGATTCTTCACTACTGGCGACCCGTGAGGGTAGGTCCTCGTTGGGACTTCCCTCACCTTAAACACCTTCTGATCGTGGGAGCCCCCATCTTCGGAGTCGGAATGCTGTACGGATGGTGGACGACGATCAATTCGACTTTGGTCCTGAGGTTGGCCGGTACCGAAGGAATGGGACTCTTCTCTATGGTGCTGGTGGCCATTGCCGCTGTGGAGTTCATACCCCAAGCGGTCTCCCAGGTGGTGTATCCGCGGATGGCCGAGCAATACGGCCGCAATAGCAGCGTCGAGGATCTTGCAGTAATGGTTCGGAAGCCCATTCTCATCACAGCCGTCGGGCTTGTCCTGGTGGTGGGAGTGGGTTGGTGGTTTGTGGGGCCCGCCGTGAGACTGGTCGTTCCCGCGTACGTGGACGCCGTTCCGGCAATGCAATGGGGGCTGCTATTGCCCGTCGTCAGCAGCTTTCAGCCCGCTAACTCCATCTTCAACGTAGTGCGCCGCCAAGATATGTATGTGGCCGCGATCCTTCTGGGTTACCTGGCTAACGGCCTGAGTCTTCTTTGGCTCATCAACGGACAAGTGGACTTGACAGACTTTCCTCAGGCTATGGTCGCTGGGCGGATCGTCTACATGTTCGCTGCTTACCTATTCATTCGCTACCTGCGACGAACTAGCGAAATTCTGCCTACTTAGGCGGCCGGGAATTTGGTCTCTCGGAGCGGGGGAGTTGTCTACGCTCCGGCTCTCGACCGGTTCTGCCGCTGCGCCAGCCAGTCTTTCCTCCTCGGTGCTGAGGCTGATTATCCAGCCGATTATTGTCCCCCGGCAATATTCTCCTCAAACGCGCGTTCGCGCACTGAACGCGTAACTTCGTTCGCCCTCCCGCGTTCTTAACGGTAGCGAATCAGCACTCGACATAGGACCGCCAGAACGCGAAAAGGCAAACCCATCGTGAGGTGGGGGCGCAAAGCCACGGAACTCCGCTTAGGAGTCGGCCGGGCTACCGAAGTTCCAGGGGCCAACCTGGACAGCATCGTGCTATCCGGTCGGCCTCGTCATTAGGAGGAGTCT
>JAGXFV010000007.1 GCA_024637095.1 Actinomycetes bacterium | reverse complement strand
GTTATCGAGGAGACGCTTTTGTGGGGTTCGCTCGACAGCCGAACCATCATCTCAGGGTTGGGCGGGTCGAGGGTGCTTAGCTCCGTCCCCTCGTAGTAGAAACCGAGGATTTCTGGATAGAGGGCACCTTGCCGGGCCGCTGCCCAGGCTCCCCACTGGCTCATGCCCACGCCGTGGCCGTAACCAAGGCCGTGAAACACGAACTCATCTGTCATCCCCGCCTCCGCCGCAGGTGGCGCAGCCGCAGCACCCACCGCGAGGAACAGCGAGAGGACCAGTCCGAGTAGCCCGAGCCGGGCGGTTTGGCGCAGCCGGTTCACACCCCTATTGAATCACGTAGCCCAGGTCGAAGTAGTCCACTATCCCTTGAGCAATGGCCTTACCCGCGCGCTGCCGGTAGATCGGATCCTTCAGGCGGGCCTCCTCCTCGGCATTGGTGAGAAAGCCCACCTCGACCAAGGCCGCGGGCATCTTCGTGTAGGAGAGGACGTAGAGATCCTTCCAATGCGTGCGCGCACCTCGATCCACCGTGCTTAGCTCGTCACAAACGGCCTGCTGGATCGCCTCGGCCAGACGCCGGCCCTCTGCGGAGTAGCTGTCCTGGTCGCCCCAGTAGTAGGTCTCCGTCCCTTTCGAAGTGGAGTCCGCGGCGTTGTTGTGGATGGACACGAAGATGTCGGCACCAGCCCCATTCGCCTGGTCCACCCGCTGTTTGAGGGAGGGATAGCTATCGTCCCTCCGGGTCATCAGCGGCTGTACTCCGGCCCTCAGCAGATACTTCTCCACCTCGAGACCGATGGCCAAATTGGCGTGCTTCTCCAGCAAACCGGTGACGCCGGTGGCTCCACTGTCGGTGCCCCCGTGACCCGGATCAACGACCACAACGGGCTTGCCCGATCCGTAGTCGACCTTGCGGTAGATGTCGATAACGAGACGATCCCCCAGACCGTCGGAAGGAGCGATGGCGAAGACTTCGTAGTCCGTATAGCTTTTCAGGGAAATGCGAAGTTGGATGCGCGGAGCACTGAAGCCCGTCTGCCTGAGGCTGATCGAGGCCGCCTCGGACGAGACCAGGTCCAGGGTGCGCTCGCCCTCGGCCACCGCGGCTTGGTCGACGTCCACGATCAGCGTTTGGCCCTCTAGGCGAGGGCTCGCCTTGCCGGGCTTCCGGCTCAGGTCGAGGACGATGCGGGTCTTGTCCAGGTGCTCGGCGCTGTAGCGCACGTCTTCGACGACGGCCAACCGTTCCAATTGCGCCCGGTAAGCCACCATGCAGAAGTGGGCGCGGCTGGTCTCTTTGGTGGGCATCAGGTATCCGCGGGTGTCGCCTTTGAGCAGGCCTTTGATCACGGCGAGGGCGACGTATTTCTCTGCCTGCCCGCTGACCTGCCCGGCGTCCTTGAACCTGCCGAGAACCTCGCGCACCTTGCTCTGGCTCAAGGCTTCCGCCGCTGCTCCCCATCCCGAGCTCCTGACAATCAGCACGGCCATGTGCTGGCGCTGGAGCGAACTGTAGGGACGGAAGGTCCCGTCCGGATATCCCGAAACCCAGTCTTGGTTGGCGGCAGCCTGAACGTAGCCCCGGTACTGGACGTCGACATCGCCGAAGGTGAAGCCCGAAGTGGGTATCGCGATACCCTTTTGCTCGGCCAGGACTTTGGCAGCTTGCGCCCGGGTCACCCCGGTGCGCGGGCGAAAGGTCCCGTCCCCGAACCCGTCGAGCACTCCGGCGGCGGTCAGGAACTCGACCGCGACGTGCTCCACCGATGTCGAGGAGACGTCGGGGAAGGAGGAAGAATGCGCCCCGGCGGGGCCGGCCGTTACGAGGCCAGCCGCCAACAGCGCGGCCGACAACACAAGCGCGATTACCAGCCAAAGGGGTGGATGGAGTGTCTCTCTGTGCAACCCAAACAACCTTGCTCCTCCGCCCCCGGTTTAGGGAACCGACGCTGCGAGTTCCGCTTCCATGGTCCGCAGGGCGCGGGCGATGACCACTGCCGTGTGCATCCGCCAGCTCGTGGCCTCCGGATCGAAGCTTCCGTCGCTCCGCCCCTTGATGACGCCGACCTGGACCACGCGGGAAATCTCCCCAGCCGCCCAGTAGCCGGTGGTCAAATCCCAAAACGGCGGATTCTCCGGCGGCAGGTGCTGAACTTCGGCCGTTTGACCGGCAACGAGGTCGAGCACCCGGCAGATCATGGCCGCCATTTGCGCGCGGGTTATGGAGTCATCGGGAGAAAATTCGCTGCCATCGCCGACCCCCCGGACGACGCCCAGTGCGGCCGCCATCGCGATCTCGTCGTGAGCCCAGTAACCATCCGCCACATCGATGAACTCCGGAGGCTCGGACTGCGTGAGCACAGGCATATGCCCGGCAAAAGCGCGCACCACCATCGTCGCAAACTGTGCTCGGGTGACCATCGACTCGGGATAGAAGTAGCCGTCGCCGGCACCCTTGACTATCTCCCGCTCGTAGAGCCACATCAGGTCCCCGAAGAACCAGTCCCTCTCCCAGACGTCCTTGAAAACCCGCGGAGGCCCGATTTCGGCGAGCGTGGGCGCCGCCATCAGCGACGGGTACGGATCGACGGCGCTGGCGCCCTTGTCGGCATAGCCGCCGAGGTGAAGTTCGAAGTGCAGATGCGAGCCGGTCGACTCGGCGTTGCCGCTGTCGCCCACGTAGCCGATCATCTGGCCCTGGGTGACGTGAACCCCGTTGGTAATCCCGGGGGCATAAGCGTAGCGCACACCGCCCTTGCCGTCGTCCGTCCCCGGGGTGTCGTTGTTGAGGTGGATGTAGAAGTAGTCGTTGCCATCGTCGCCGCGCAGCATGATGTTGAAGGAGGGGACGCCGTTGTAGCTGGAGACTTCCGCCTCCATGTTCAGCCACTCCACGGTTCCGTCAACTACCGCAAGGAGGGGAGTCATCTTGGGGGCCATCAGGTCATTCCCGCGATGGCTCCTGGCCCCGCCGTCCCGCGCTGCGCCCCAGGTGTTCTGCCAGACGATCCTTTCCTCCATGGGAAAGAGGATGGGCACCACCGGTACGGTCTCCTGCGCGGCAAAGTTCGCACCCTCGCCGGTCGGGTCGATCAAAGCTCCATCGTACGGCGGATCCATCTCTTCGGCCGTCGGAACACCCTCGGCGGCGAAAGCGATCGAAGATGCGGCCAGCGCGAGCAAGACGACCAAGGCGAGCGCCAGCATCAGCGGAAACCGCCTCAAGACCACACGTGGAGCCGCTTCGCGGGTGCTGGACTCTCTGCCGGGCCGTCGGCCAAGTGTTTTCGAGATCCCAGACATCTCGTTCATCTTCTCGGTCCCTCCTTCGTCTCCTGCCTCTATCGGCGGCGGCGAACCGCAGAGGCTAACATATCCAACGTTTCGCGGAGCTCGGGTAGGTGGGTGATCCAGGCCAGCCCCACGAACGATAGCGCGCCCGCGAAAACCCCCAGACCCACGCGCAGGCCAAGTCCGCTGGTTCCGTCCACCGCGCCGGCTAGCATCGAATCAATCGCCCAGACGATGGCTCCCATGATCACAGCCGCCACCGCCGTACGCAGAGTGGAGGTGGCCAGCCGTCCGAAACCCATCGGTCCGAGCTTGCGGCGCAGGAGCTCCACCAGCACCAGGAAGTTGACAGTCAACGCGATCGTGGTTCCGAGCGCGAGCCCGCCCACTCCCAGGAACATCATCAGCACGATGGAGACCGCGATGTTCAGGAACACCGTGGCCACGCTGATTTTAACGGGCGTACGCGTGTCGTGATACGCGTAGAAGACGCGGGTGAGCGTGTCCCGGCCGGCGTACGAGAAGAGGCCAAGCGAATAGAAGAGCAAGGCGAACGCCGTTCTCTCCGTGTCGGCGGCGGCAAACTTGCCGTGCTCGAAAAGCAAGGCGACGATGGGCTCGCGCAACACCACCAGCCCCGCCGTCGCGGGGATCATGACAAAGGCGATCAGACGAAGTGCGAAATTGAGCGTGGCTTTGAGCCGTTCGGGCTGATTGGCGGCCACTTGCTCCGACAGCAGAGGGAAGAGGGGCACGGTGATGCCGGCCACGAACAAACCCAAGGGAAGCTGGAACAGCTTCTCCGAGTAGCTCAGCGCGGAGACCGCGCCTGCGGGAAGGGTGGAAGCCAGAGTTTGATCGGCGAAGATGCTCACCTTGCCGACGGCCGAGCCGATGAGGATGGGCCAGACCAGCATGCCCACGTAACGCATGCCGGGTTCCTGCCAGTCTATGCGTGCCCGCAGACGCATGCCCTCCTTGCGCATCTGAGGCAGCAGCATGACCAACGAGGCGAAGGCTCCCAGGGTGGTGCCCACCGCCAGACTGGTGATCCCCCATGACTCCTGGAAGAGCACCACGAAAAGCACGGCGAGCGCCGCGGCGGCGGAGGTGGAGAATGCCGGCAGGCCGAAATGCTTGAGCGAATTGAGTACGCCGATGGCCAATCCCGCAAGACCGGTGAAGATGACCCCCGGCACGAGAATGCGGAACAAGAAAACGGCCTGATCCGCGGTCGCCTCGTCGAAACCGAAGCCCACCAGAGGGATGATCAGTGGCGCGGCCAGAATCAGGACCACCGTGGCCAGCACCAGAATTAGACCGATCGCGTTGATCATATTGCCCGCCAGACTCCAGGCCCGCTCCCGGTCCCCCTTGACCAGACGTTGCGTGAAAACTGGGATGAAGGTGGCGGTCAATGCACCCCCCACGGTAAGGGAAAGCAGGAAAGGCACTTTGTAGGCGAGAAAGAAGGCGTCGGTCGAGGCACCCATGCCGAAGTAGTAGGCGACCACCTGGTCCCGCACCAGACCGATCAGCCGTCCGAAAACGGTGGCCCCGAGAATGACGAGGGCGGCTCTGCCCACCGTCCCCTTCATGCTGCTGGTGGCGGCTTCCAGCCCATCCTCGGGCGCGGGCACAACCGCCTCCACTTCGATCTCCACCGACGGCGTCGGTGTGTCCCCGGACTCGAGAGTCATCTAGATCTCTCGACGGGCGAGGGCGACGGCGAGTCGGGCTGTCTGCCCGGATTCCTCTTTGAGCCGGGCGACCCGCGTAGACAGACGGACGCGCCGCGATTCCGCGTTTTCCAGGGTGTCGTCGATCGCTTCCGTCAGCCGCTCCTCGCCCTCGGGCCCCTCGAGCTCGTCTACGGAGACCGCCCAGGGGGTCTGTGCGGTTTGCTCGGCGAAAGCGGCCACCTTGGGGTCGTAGACCACGGAGATCACCGGGGAGCCTCCGGAAGCTGCCAGGATGCCTGAGTGAAGTCGCATGGCCAAGACCGCTTCGGCTCCCCCCAACAAAGCGACCGCCACCGCGGGCTCCTCCAGGAGGGGAGCCGCGGCCACCGATGAAGCCCCCCGACGGGGCGACAGCGAATCGGCGAGTTGACCGGCCAACTGCTCGGAGAGATCACGGCACAGGTCCACATCCTGAGTGGCGTGAAAAGGCAGGAAGATAACCTGATGCCCCCAGCGGCGGACCACTCGGGCCAGCGCACCGAGGAGGCGCTCCTGGTAAGTCTGGCGCCCTAGCCAGGGACGGGGGCAGACGGCCAGATAAGGCCGCGTGGGCTCCAGATCGGCCGCGAGCATAACCTCGCGTGCGCGCTCCGGGGGCGCAGCCTTCAAGGCATAGGCGGGGTCGGGGACCACCCGCAGCAATGGCGGGCGGGCGCCGAGCTCCAGCGCGAGATCGGCCGAGGCCCGGTCACGAAAGGTGACCACCTGGCTATGGGAGACCGCCAGGGACGCAAACGTCCGTGCCGCACCGGTGTGCAGCGGTCCCAGCCCCTGCGCGTACCACATGACCGGCAGGCCGAGAGAGCGGGCAACGAATATCACCGACAGGAAATAGGGGACGGGGCGCAGCTTTCCCTCTCGCCACAAAAACGAACGCCCGTGCTGCTCGAAGTCGGCTTCGTGCAGGAAGCTGCCCCCGCCGCTGATAAGCAGATCGTGGCCTCGCATCAGCTCGGCAAGTCGCGCAGGGTGCCGAAGCGAAGTCGAGGCGCTGCTCACACCGTGGCGGCGCCTGGTGTCGTCGGGATCGAAGGAGAGCACCGTGAACTGCGCGTGGGAGTCGACACCCTCGACCTCCTGCAGGATGCCGGCCAGGATGGCCTCGTCTCCGAGATTCCCCTCGCCGTAGTAGCCGCTGATCAGGTAGCGCATCCGGCTCTTGCCCGCTAGTCTCGTGGCGGTCCGCCGGAGGGGCGGCCGCTGCCGGGGAAGTCCTTCGCGGAACCCCGGTTCGAGCCTCGCCGAGGGCCGCCGTGCACCCCGCGATCCGAGTCGCCTTGCTCGCGGCGGCGTTCATGAGCAGGCGTCAGCCGCTCACCCCGCCCGGGCCCGAAATCGTCGGCAGCCATCAGCACGCGGTAGGCGAAGCGGGGAAGCGCCAACTGACGGCGCAGACGGGCGGGCTGGGTGACCAGGCGGTAGGCCCACTCCAGGCTGAGTCGGCGGAATGCCTCCGGGGCCCTTCGCACTCTTCCGGCCCAGACGTCGAAACTTCCTCCCACCCCGAGAGCGACCGGCACCCCGAGTTCGCCGCGGTGTCGGTGCAAGAAGAGCTCTTGCCGCGGAGCGCCCAAGGCCACTAGGAGGATGTCGGCCCCCGAGCGTCGGACCTCCTCCACCACGGAGTCCTGCTCCTCCTCGCCAAAGTAACCGTGACGCGAACCGGCCACGTCCAGCCCCGCGTAGCGCTGCTTCATGCGGGCGGCGGCGTCCGCGGCGACGCCGGGCGCCGCCCCCAAGAAGAAGACGGAAAGACCATCTTCCGCCGCGCCCTCCAGGATTCGCTCCGCGAGTTCGATCCCCGGAACCCGATCCACCTTCTCAACCCCCTGCATCCGGGACGCCCACACCGCGCCCACCCCGTCGGGGAACCGCAGGTCGGCTCCTGCCACGGCAGAGGCGATGCGCTCGTCCTCCTGCGCCCGGACAAGCAGCTCCGGATTGAGGGACAGAGCCAGCCTGGTGCGTTCCCACTGACTCTCATCGGCGCACTCGAGGACCCACTCCGCGGCCTCTTCCAGCGTGACGCGGTGGGCGGCGAAGCCCAGGATCGAAACCGAAGGCCAGCCCGCCTCCTCTTCCCCCTCGCTCCCCGCGCTATCTCGGCTTGCTGCCAGGAGCTCGTCCGATGTCTCCGCGCGCTCCAGCGACTCGCGCAATCTCTGCCGGGCTCGCGAGTAGACCTCCACGTAGTCACTCGCCGCCTTTAGGTGCGAGTGATTGGCGACCACGTAATCGCGGGCGTTCGTGGCCAACCGCCGGCGAAGGTTGACATCCGCAGCCAAGCGCTCGATCGCCTGCGCGAGCGCGGACGCATTCGCGCCGGGGAATAGCAACCCGTTGACACCGTCGCTCACCATTTCGGCAAGCCCACCCACGGCCCCGGCGATCAATGGGCGGCCGCTGGCCATAGCTTCCAGCGCCGAAAGCGAAGTCGCTTCCTCCACTTTCTCCGAGTGCACCGAGGGGACCAAGACGATGTCGCACAGCCGATAAAGCTCCTCGATCTCCTCGCGGCCGAGGCCGCCGAGCAACCTGACCTGCGCCTCCAGGCCCTGCTCGCGCACGATCTGCTCGATGGCCCCGCGCTCCCCTCCTTCGCCGGCATGCAGCAGCAGGTACTTCTCCCGCTCGGGCGGCTTCATCTCGGCGAGCGCCAGCGAGGGATAGATCACCCCGTTCTTCTTTACCAAGCGCCGCGGACAGAAGAGTACGATCTTGTCCTCGGCGATGTCCCACTTGCGCCGCAGTTCCTGCCGGCCTTCCACGGTCGGACTGAAGGCAGAGGTGTCGATGAAATTCATCAGCGAGTAGGTGACGTCGGCCCTCTCGGGAACCAACCGCAGGACGTGGCGATAGAGCCGGCCGTCGACGGTTACGATGGCGTCCGCCAGACGAAGGGCCCGGATCTCCGAACGCATCAGGTAGCGCCTGCCGAGGCGGGATCGGTTCGTGTAACCCTCGGAGACGGACTCGTAGAGCGGGTAACCATGGAGTGTAAGAACCAGGGGAACCCCGGCGCGATCGGCCGCCTCACGCAGCGCCGGTATCGAGTACACCTCCTGGGCATTGACCACCTGCCAATCGTGCTGGCGCAACTCCCGATCGGCAAAGCGCGCCACCAGCTTCCCCCGGACCATCGCAGAGTAGATCATGCCCCAGCCGCGTCGCACTCGGTTGAGCGCCCCGGCGGTGTAAACCACCCCGAACCGGCGCAGAGGCTCCGGCACCTGCTCCCCGAAATAGAGCACGTAGGGCTCGTGCCCCAACTCCACCAGTCCGGCGGAGAGCATGTCGAGATGCGTTGAGGTCCCGCCGATCTGGCCGGGATCCCGCATCGTGGGCAGGAGCACCTTCACTGACGCCTCCCTTTTCTCGATTCCGATATCGTCGGATCGCTGTGCCGCACGCCCCGCAGCGTCTCATCGACCAGCCGCGAGATATCCTCGACCCGGCCGTCCCAGCTGTTTTCGCGCGCCAACTCCACCCGCTTTTCGCGCTTCTGAGAAGAATCCTCTTCCAGGGCGCGCTTCACCAGTCCCGGATAATCCTCCGGACTCTCGGCCAGATAGACCACGTCGCGAAAGGGCTCCAGGGTGGGCAGGGCCGCGGCGACAACCGGGAGCCCGGCCGCCAGGTACTCGAAGAGCTTCAGAGGAAACATGTGCCGGGTGAGCTCGTTCAGACGGTAGGGGATCAGGGCCACGTCGAGCCCCCGCAGATAGGCGGGTAGTTCCTCCCGAGGCTTCCCGCCCAGCGATTGCACCCGGGGGATGACCTCGACCTCCTGCGCGGAAAGCTCCCCGCGCACGTAGGGGCCGATCAGCACCAGCCGCCAGTCGGGGTCGCCCGCGGAGAGCGCGCGCAGCGCGTCCAGATCCAGGCGGGCATTGTGCACCCCCACGATCCCCAGCCGGGGCCGAGTGATGGGCGCCAGGTCCGAGGGCTCCGGCAAGGACTCCCGGTAGGCCCGCTCAAAGTGCTCGACGTCTGCCGCATTGGGGACGTGAAAGGTGCGCGGGTTGAGCGGGCGCCGTTCTTCGCAAAGGCTGGAGGCGGTGGCGATCACCAGGTCCGCCCGGCGCGTCAAGGCGTCATCGTACGCGCGCACGGTCTGCGGGTCGATCAAGCCGGGAAAGGCCGAGTGCTCGTCCACGCAGTGATAGATCACCGCGTGAGGCCGCAGCCCGCTCAGCAGATGAATGCTGGAGGGGAGGTAGGTCCAGAGCAGATAATCCCGCCAGCCCAGCCGCTTGAGCGCCCAACGGATGTAGGCGCCCAGAACGGTTTGGTTCACCCGGTTGATCAGCGGCCTCATGTTGCCGAAAGGCAGAAGCGGTGGAGGGGTCAGCACCCAGAGATTCTTCTCGGCCCGACGTAACCGCGGGACAAGCGCGGCCCATCGGCGCCAGCGCGAGGGCACTTTGAGCGGAGCCAGCATGGTCACCGGCTCCTCCACGTAAAGGATACGGTTGCCCTGAGCCAGCCTATGCATGATCTGCTGCTTGCTCGTCCAGGGCGCGTCCCAGTCGAGGGTGGAAACACATACTATGGAGTGGTTCCGAATCATCGGTCCGTCCCTCTCGCAGACTGCTCGTAGACGGTAGTGGTCTCGTCGAGCCAGCGGTCGACGGTGAAGCGCCGCCGCGCCTGGCGAGCCGCCTCAACCCCGAGCCGCTCCTGCCGCTCGGGGTCGGCTAACAGGCTTTCCAGCTCTCGGGCCAGGTCGACGGGCCGGTCACCCCGGACCACGACGCCGCTCTTTCCGTCTGCCACGAGTTCAGGCAGGCTCCCCGCCTGTGAGACCACGACGGGCAGTCCCGCGCTCATCGCTTCCACCACGGTGAGTCCGAACCCCTCGGCCCGCGAAGGCTGAACGAAGATGCCCATGCCGGCGAGCGCCCGGTTCACCTGGGGAGCATAACCCGGCAGTCGGACGCGATCCCCCAGACCGAGCTCTGAGATCAGCTTTTCGAGACTCACGCGCTCCTCCCCTTCGCCCCAGATGATCAACTCGACCGAGGGTGGGTGCAAGATCAACGGCAGGGCCCTTATCAAGAGGTCGAAACCCTTAGCGTGGTGCAGGCGGCCGATGGAACCCAGGACCGGGGGCCGCTCAGGAGCCGCCGCATCCTCGTCCTGCGACGCCTCCTCAGCAGGTCGGCTCGACCCGGCGGCAACGATCTGATGTGGTTCGATCCCATGGTAGACGACCGAGATCCGCTCCGCAGGTACGCCACGCGAGAGCAGACGGCGGCGCAGATAGTCTGAAGGCACCAGATAATGCACCGTTTGCCCCGCCAGAATCCGGTCGACCAGCGAGAAGGCGAGCCTGCGCCCGGCCCCCGGATAATCGAAGCCCAGGTCACTGTGCACCGTGACCAGGTGAGGCAGGCCGCAGAGCAGCGCAGCAACCCGCGCGTAGAAGTTGGCGACCACCCCCTGGCTGGCGATCAGGTCGGCTCCTTCCGAGCGGGCCAACTCCGCGATGGCGGCGGGAGCGCGGGGGGCAACGCGAGAGGCCTTGAGAGCAACGACGTGCTCCCCCATCGCCCGGAGCCGTTCGGTGAGGTCCCATTCGCCCAGGCTGACCAGCAGCAGACGAAGCCTGGAACGGTCACAACCGCGAAACAAGCCCTCGAGGTAGGCCTCGGCCCCGCCGGGAAAGCGGGCGCCGCTATAGACCACGAGTATCGTTGGTGGAGTCGGGCCCTGTCTCTCGGTTTCGTCCATCTAGACGTCGCCCTGCCTATCGATACGCCGTTCGATCGCTCTCGGCTCCCCGCAACCACCGGCCGCCAGACCGGAGAGGAACCAGAAACCGGCGCCCACCACCAGCGTCTCCCACACCCCCGCGGTCAGGTTGGCCACGGCCACGGCCACGAAAGCACCAAACACCCCGGCGGCGAAGGCTCGTAGCCAGGGATCCTGCTCGTAGAGGTAGGCTGCGACCAAGCTCTTTGCAGCGCGGAATAGCAGCCAGAGAAACGCCCCCAGCAAGATCAGACCGCCTTCGGCTCCGAGCTGAAGATAGAAATTGTCCACCCAGAGCCGGCCATAGCCCCAGAGGACCGCGCTCGTTCCCCCAAAGGTGCCCAGGCCCACCCCGAACCAGGGGTTCTGGACGATGTGTCCCATAGAAACATTCCACATGAGCAAACGGCCGGCGACCAGGCTCTTGTTGATGTAGGCGCTGCTGAAGGCAAACGTCAGGCGATCAACCACCGCGGCGGGCAAGAATACCGGGGCCACGAGAGCCCCCGCCACGAGAGCCCCGAAAAAGCGCCGATAGGCCAAAACGGCCATGGCGACCACGCCTGCGATCAGGCCCAGCCAGGACCCGCGGCTGAAGGTCACGCCCACTCCCGCGGTCAGCGTGAGAGTCAGAAGACCCAGCAAAAGGAAGTGTCGCGGACGGCGAGCGGCCAGGGTCAGGGAGGCCGAGACCAGGGTGCCCAACAGGAGGAACGCTGCCAGACCGTTGGGGTTTTCGATGATGGAGTAGGCACGGGTGCCGAAGCTCTGTTCCTGCCGGTCGACCCAACTCTGCGGCATGGGCGCGTCGGTGGCGAACTGGAAGAGACCGTGAAGCGCCATTGCCAGGCCGGCCGCGAGGAACACGCCGACAGCCAACTTGATCCAGCGGCGATCACGGGGAAGCAGGTAGCCCAAATAGAAGAAGATCAACGGCTGAAAGGTGATCCGGAGCCCGAACAGCGCGGGTCCCGGAGGCACCTCGTTCATCGCGACGGAACCCAATGCAGCCACGAGGGCGACCAGGAGCGGCAGACTGATGGGCACCGTGCGCAGCTGCACCCGGCCCGCCAGGAAGACGGAGAACAGCAGGGCACTCAACGCGCCGAGCAGCAAGAGCTCGTCCCACATCGGCGCCAGAGCTCCCAAAGCACTCCGAGCGGCGAAGTCCAGCCAAGGGAAGGCGGCCAGGACCAGCAGAATCGCCTCTGGCCGGAAGAGCGCGAACGCGGCAACGCCCAGAGCCATCGCGCCGCCAATGATGACGACCGCGGGTATCCCCCCCGCCGCTCCGGCGAGGCCTCCGACCAGCAGGCTCAATCCGACTGTGAGTGTCTGAGCCAGAGGATGGCCGCGCCAGCCAGGGGAGGAGGCCGTGGCCGTGGCCGCCGGTGGCTGGTCGAGATCCAGAATTCTGAGAGCGAGGGCAACCGAGCGTGGACGCGAGGGCGCCTCGCCCAAACGGCCCAATGCCGCGGCCCCGCCCCAGGCAAGGACCAAGCCCAAGAACAGCAGGCCGACCCAGCCCAATGCCGCACCGAGTTCGGTTGCCGCCACCTGGGCGTCCGTGACCCAGATGAATATCAGTCGGCCCAGACCCCCGAGACCCGCTCCCGCAAAAACCAAACCCGCAATCCGCAGCCATCCCGCGGCACCCACGACAGACCGCGCTATGTCGAAGTAAAGCTGGTCGACCACCCGGCCCAGAGTCGCGCGGCTGCCCCGATAGAGCAGGCGGTAGGGAGCGGCAATCGCCCAGAATGTGACCGGCCCGCCAGGTTCCTGCAGGCTGCGGCTGCGAACCGAGCCGAGGCCGAAGATCAGGCTGCCGGCGAGCGCCGCCTGCAGATGCAGCCAAAGCCAGGTGAGACCGCGGCCGATGAGAGAGTCGGCCCAAGACCGGACGAGAGAGCCGTACGCCCGGCCGGCCCACCGGACTGAGAAGGATTCTCGGTAGAGCTCCATGCTCCGGCCTTACGAGGCCCCGGCCACCTCGATATCGATGATTGCCGCGCGCACGGAAAAGCCGGGGCCTTTGACCACCAGCTGCCGTCCAACCTCCAGGGGGATGCTGCCGATGGCGTACTGCGATTGCGATACCTGCCCTTGGCCCTCCACCGCGAAGTCGATATCGAAGTAGAGATTGGATTCGACGACTACCGGCTCTCCGGTCTGTTCGTTGAGGAACTCCACCTTGGTGGGGTAGTCCTCCGTCTGCCGCACGGTACCGAGCACGGTGCCCGTCTCGTCGCGCACCTCATCTCCCACTTCGATCTCCAGAATGGTGGGCTCGCGCACCTGCTCGACCCGGAAAGTGGTAATCAGGGTTTCCTCGTCCCCCGTCCCGGCGACGAAACGCACGTACGCAAACGCGACCAGCGCAATCAGCACAAGCACCACCAGCAGGTCGACGAGATTCATCCAGCCGAACAGCCGACCGCGATTATCGATGAAAGCCATGGAAGGAACCTCACAAGAAAACGGGAAAAGAGCCACCAATGAGACAGCCTGGGATTCTATCCGAAACGCCGGGGGACTGTAATCCCCGCAAACAGCGCCGACCGAAAGGCTAGGACCATGACCCGGACCCTCTTCGTGAGCTTCGGCACGCGGCCCGAGGCGATCAAGATGGCGCCCGTGGTGCAGGAGCTCCACCGGCGCGAGCACTTTCACGTGATCACCTGCCTTACCGGGCAGCACCGGGAGATGCTCGATCAGGTAGTCGAGACCTTCGGCCTGCCGGTTGACCATGACCTGGACGTCATGCGCCGCACTCAATCGCTGACGCACATCACCTCTGCCGTGCTGCAGGGCCTCGAGCCGCTCCTCGTCGAACGGGGCGCCGACATGGTCCTGGTTCACGGGGACACCACCACCACTTTCGCGACAGCGCTGGCGGCCTTCTACCACCAGATTCCAGTGGCCCACGTCGAGGCGGGGCTGCGCACCGACACCCTCTACAATCCCTATCCCGAAGAGGCCAACCGCCGGCTCACCGACCGTCTGGCGGAACTGCTGTTTGCTCCCACGCCCGCGGCCAGGGAGTCCTTGCTCGCCGAAGGCTCGCCGGAAGAGGGGGTTCTCGTCACCGGCAACACCGTCATCGACGCTCTGATGGCGACTGCCGAAAAGGACCCTCCCCATTGGGAGCCGCAGATACAGGAGGCGCTATCCCGCTCGGGAAAGAAGATCCTGGTCACCGTCCACCGGCGGGAGAGCTGGGGCGTGCCCATGCAGTCCATAGCCCGGGCCATCCGCGAAACCTGTGAGCGCCACGAGGACGTCACCTTCATCTTCCCCATCCACCTCAACCCCGTGGTCCGCGAAACCTTCCGGGGGATCCTGGGAGGCCTGCGCGGCGTGGTGTTCACCGATCCGCTCTCCTATCGCCCCTTCGTGCACCTGATGAAGACGGTGGACCTGGTGATCACCGACTCCGGCGGGATCCAGGAAGAGGCCCCAACCCTGGGCAAGCCCGTGCTGGTGATGCGCGACACCACCGAAAGGCCCGAAGGCATCGACGCCGGGACCGCGCGCTTGGTAGGGACGGACACCCGAGCAATAGCCGCCGCCCTCTCGGAACTGCTGACGGATGAGAACGCTTACGCCCGGATGGCCAACGCCGTCAATCCGTATGGCGACGGCAAAGCTTCGGCCCGCATAGCCGATCAGCTCGAATACTTCTTCGGGTATCGGCAAGAGCCTGCCGAGGCCTTCAGCCCAGCGGCCGAGATGTAGTTCCTGCAAACTGCGGCCTCGAAAGCTATTGGTCTTTACTTTGACCGGTGCTTGTTCCATAGTGTGTGAACGAGATTACAAGGCCACGCAAAGCTCGAAACCCCTGCCAAGGGTTTGCCTGCTCTCAGCGGATTTTGTACGCTAGGAGAAGCAAGCGTGGCTTTTGAGGAGAAGGAGAAAAAACGGGAGGCTTGGGTTGATGCCCTCCGGCCCCGCCGGTAACGGCGAGAGAGCGCGTGGTTTAGGGTTCTCTCGCTTCGCGCTGCTTGCGCTGCTTGCGCTGGCCCTGGCGCTGACGCTGACGGCTGCCGTTCTGCCCGGGTGCACCGCGGCAGATTCCGACGATACTCCGGCCGATACCGAGGAGACCACCGCGCCGAACGGAGACGCCGACGAGTCTGAAGCGACGGACGGCGAGCCCGTCGCTTCAGAGAACGACGAGTCAGGGGCCCTCGGCGAAGACGCGCCGACCACGGCCGCGTCGGGATCTCCGGACACCCCGGCCACTGCCGGGGGCAGTCAGGCCAGGCGTTTGGCCCCCTCCGAAGGCCGCTTTGCCATCTGCGCCGACTGCCACGCCTTCTTCGACCCCCCAGGAAGGCCGCCCGCCACCCTTAAGGACAATTTCTCGCACGAAGCGCACCTCGAGTACGGCGCGGAGTGCGCATCCTGCCATGTGCGCCCCTCGCACACCCCCGACGGCATCAATCGACCGCAGATGATCACCTGCTTCGACTGCCACGGGCTCTCCGAGGAGGCGCGAGCCCCGGGAGAGTGCGACGCCTGCCATGCCGCCGACTTCGATCTGGTGCCGGCCAGCCACACTCCGGAATTCGTGGAGGAGCAGCACCCACAGGTGGCCGAGGAGGAAAGCCGCGAGTACTGCGCCCTCTGCCACGAGGGGGGACCGGACGATCTCTGTATGACCTGCCACGGGCTCACGATGCCGCATCCGGCTGATTTCCTGCCTTCTGAGCAGGGGATCGGCGGGCACGTGGACGCCGCTCATGGCCAAGGTGATCTATGCACGCGCTGCCACGAGATCCGCGAGGGTCCGCCGGCTGCGTGCTACGGATCCGAGTGCCATGGCACCTAGACCGCTGTTACAGCCGGATTGGATGATCACTGGGCGCCGGTCGCTCACGGTTTTTCTCATGCTGGGTGCGTTCATCGTACTGGGCGGACTTACGCTGTTTTCGCCGGAGGGACCCACCGACGCCCATGCCCTGCCCCAGTGGGTGCACGCAACGGCGCAGGACTGCGCGGACTGCCACCACAGCCAACCCATCGGCTCTTTCTTCCCCTGCCTGCGCTGCCACGGCACCCCAGAGGTACCCAACACGGTCTGCCAGAGCTGCCACGCCAACAAAGTTACCGAAGTCGAAGCATGCTGGACCTGCCACGAGCCGGGGCAGGACATGCCCGCCTGGACGAGCGAAGCCTGTCTGCAGTGCCACGGCACGAATCCGCATCCCTTCTCGCAGTGGCAGGGGCAGCCTGACTGCACCTTCTGCCACGAGCAACAGGAGCCCTCACCACACCACGACGGAGTGGACCAAGTGGCTCCGAGTGCCTGCCGCGACTGCCACTCCACCTCGAGTCATAACGGGGTCGGCTGCACCAGCTGCCACAGCACCGAGATTCATCCCAACTATCCAGAGGTACCGACCACCTGCTTCCAGTGTCACGCATCCGCTACCTTCGGCGGCCAGCCGAGCTGTCTAACCTGCCACTACGGGGCGGCCAACTTTGGAGGTGTGGGGGACGACGACATCCACGACACCTCGATTCCCGATCCGCCCATCACCGGCGACAGCTGTACGACCTGTCACGCCGGCTTCGAACGGCACGCTGGTGAGATCGACTGCGAGACGTGTCACTTCCAGGCCACCGAATTCCACCACAATCGCGCTTCCACTCCAGGGTATCTGGCCTGCGAGTCCTGTCACGGCGAGATGCCGCAGCACGGACAACAGGATTTGCCCTGTCAACAGTGCCACCAGGACGCCATACACAACCTCAACCCGCAACCGCCGGGGCCCGGCGTCTGCAACATCTGCCATGCTCCCGCCAACTTCGGGGTAGGCGACTGCCTGGACTGCCACGCACCGCCGGTCTACCACGCGGATCCCACGGTGCCGGGTTGTACCAGTCATCACGGTCCGGTCCAGATCCACGACAACTTAGGCAGTTGCGAGGCGTGCCATAACAACCCAGTGGAAGGTCACCATCTCACCCAGGTGAACATCCCCGACTGCCGCGCGTGTCACGAACAGGACTTCCACGTGGGCCAGATCGCATGCTCCCGCTGCCACCAAAATGCAGCCCACGACAACACACCCAGGAACCTACCGACCCCGGTTTGGGACGTCTGCATGCAATGCCACCCCTTCGCCGCCAAGGCCCCGGCCTGCTCGGAGTGCCACGACGAGACACAGCACAGCACCACCTATCGGGTGCCGGACAACTGCAACGCCTGTCATGACAAGCGGCTCCACGCGGGCAAGGTTCAATGCGAGAGCTGCCATCTGCGCATAGAATCCGGCCACCACAACGACGGCCCGGTGACGGCACGGTCGTGCTCCGATTGCCACGTGGGGGCTGAGGTTCATGCCGCTTCGACCGAAGGTGGAAGCGGCTTCGGCTGTTCGACCTGTCACGAGGGCGGCGTTCACGGGGTGGTCAAACTGCCCAATCGCGAGCGTTGCATGGAATGTCATGAGGAAGCGTCCGAACATGCCGGGGACCTCGAGTGCATTCAGTGTCACTGGCCCGCCGCGCACGATGCCAGCCCGGTTGCCGGCGAATTCGGCAAATATGAACCGCTGGCCCTACGGTTGCCTCCCCAAGCGGCTGCGCTGGGCGACGAGGGAGAGGCTCGGGACGAGTTCTCCGGCACAGGCGCTGATCTCAGGATCTACGTGCTCTTAGGGGGGGCCCTGATGATGGCCGGAATGGTGGCCCGCTACTGGCGTCGCCCGCAACCGCTGCTGCTGCCGGGTTCCCAGGCGCCATCCGGTTCTGGAGCCCCGTCGGTTCCCAAAGCACCCTCCCGGGGCCGAGCGACGACCCCTGCCGCCCCGGCCCGGCCCAAACGCACGGGCAAGAAGGCTCCGCGCGGCGGACGCAAGAGACGTAAGCGCTAGAAAGCTCCTGGAAAGCTCCCGCCTCTGGGGGCTACAGTCCGGAAGCCACGGCTTAGAAGTCGACGAACTTCCCGTCGTCCTCCTGGCAGGAAAGCAGGTCGAGGACCGAGCGGTCCTCCTGCACTTCACCCATGAAGACGACCGAAGGCCCGGTGTAGAGGGTGACCTTCGCACCCACGGGGGGCCGCAGCGGTCTCCCCTCCCTGTCGGTCAGGTCTCGCAAAAGGGAGTGGTCGGCCTCCCGCTCCACGCGCGCAGAACCTATCGGGAAGGGCTCGGCCTCACCCACCTGCAGCCGAGGTTCCTTGTCGGCCGTGATCTTCATGAGTGAGGTATCGGCCGAAGCGGCGGATTATCTTAGGAAGTCCGGTTCCGTGAGGCGCGGAGAGCGATGAGCGCGGCCGCAGCTCCGGCTCCCACGCCATTATCCACGTTTACGACCACCACTCCCGGCGAGCAGGTCTGCAGCATGGCGTAGAGGGCCGCGGTGCCGTCTCCTCCGAACCCGTAGCCGGTTGAGGTGGGCACCCCGATAACCGGCACGGACACGAGTCCGCCCACCACCGAGGGCAGCGCCCCCTCCATGCCCGCCACGACGATGAGCGCGTCCACCTCCGCCCGCACCATTTCGGCCAGCGGTTCGAGCAGGCGGTGAACTCCGGAGACTCCCACGTCGAAAGCGCGTTCGACGCCGACGCCCATGTGGCGGGCCACCAACGCCGCCTCCTCGGCCACCGGGATATCCGAGGTTCCGGCCGTGAGCACACCGATCTTCCCCCCACCCTCGGGCAAGGCGTAGTCGGCGAGCGTCGCCTCGAGCGTCCGGTTCATGCGGGAATGGTCGAGGGTCACTCCGGGATGCTCCCGGCGCACCCGCTCCTCCAGCGGGTTCAATCTGTGCGGTTCCAGGCGGCTGACCAGAGCCAAGCCCTTGGCGGTCAGAAAGCGGTTCACGATCGCAGCGAGAATCTCGTCATCCTTGCTGGGGGCGTAGATCACCTCGGGCACGGCTTTTCGCTCTCGCCGGCCGAGGTCCAGGCGGGCAAAGTGCTCGACTTCTGCGATTTGGAGCAGCGGTAGCAGGCCTAACGCTTCTTCGATTCCGATCTCGCCCGCGGCCAGCTCCTCCAGGACGCGGCGCAGGTTCAGATCTCCCCTCACGGCGCGCGCCGGCCGGTGCCCTCCAGCAGACGCAGAGCATTGCCGCCGAAGATCGGTCCGCGTAGGCCTGGGTCGAGGTCCTCGGTATCGCTCAGATAGCGCCCGGGCGAGATCAGGGGGAAATCGCTGCCGAAGAGGATCTTCTCCGCCCCCGCGGCAGTTGCGGCCAGGGAGTAGATGTCGCGGCGGTAGAGGTAGGGCGCGGCCGAGGTGTCGTAATGGACGTGGGCCAAGGTCTCCTTGGCCTTGGGCATCATCTCGTAGAAGAAGAGGCCGCCACCCATGTGCGCGTAGATGATATCCAAGCCGGGATGCCGCTCGGCGAACTGGTAACAGGGACCTGGCGTGTTGTCCCCTTTGCCGGGATACTTGTGGCCAACGGGCTCGTTGGAGTGCACCATCAGCAAGGCGTGCCGCTCGTGCAGCGCATCGGCAATTCGATCGAGCCCGGATGGTTTCCCCAATTCGAAGCGCTGACCGTCCGGGAAGAGCTCGCCGCAACCCACCAGACCAGCGTCCAGGGTGCGGTCGAGCTCTGCCAGCGCTCCGGGCTGCTCCGGCGAGACGCTGGTCAGCCCGACCAGCCTCGTCGGATAGGCCCGCACCGCCTCGATTACATAATCGTTGATCTCGCGGCAGAGCCCCTGGTCCTCGAAGGCGAAGCCGAAGATGACAGACAGATCCACGCCGGTGGCGTCCATCTCGGCCACCACCTGCTCGAAGGTGCCCATGCGCGCCTTGGGGTCGGTATAAAGGGTGCGGAACCACAGATCCCGCTCGAGGTACTCCTCGCGGCGGGCGATCATCTCCGGGGTGAAGACATGGACGTGAGCGTCGATGATGGGGGTTACTTCAGCGATGATGGCACTCCTAGTGCTTGGGCAAGAGAGCAGTCTTTAGGATCCGCTCCACCAGTTCGGGGTAGTCGATGCCCGCCGCCCGAGCCTGGGCGGGGAGGTCGCTCAGGTCGGTCATGCCGGGCAGAGTGTTGACCTCGGTGAACTGACAGGTGCCGTCGGACTCCACCATGAAGTCCACCCGGGCGTAGCCGCTGCAGCCCAGGATGCGAAAAGCCTCGACGGAGAGGCGCATGGCCTCCCTGGTGACCTCGTCGGAGAGACGGGCGGGGATTATGAACTCGGTCATCCCGTGCGTGTATTTAGCTTCGTAGTCGTAGAACTCGTTTTTGGGCACGAGTTCCAGAATGGGCAGAGCCACGAGCCCCAAGGGACCCTCCAGCACCCCCACGGTGATCTCCATCCCGCTGACGAACGCCTCGACGAACAAAGGTCCATAGCGCTCGCGATCCTGCTCGATTGCGTGGACCACGGCCTGCTCGTTGTGACATTTGTGCACGCCCACGCTAGAGCCTTCTTCGACCGGCTTCACCATGACCGGGAAGCCCAGTTCGCCCGCCACCCGGGCGGCCAACTCGACGGGGTCGGCGTCGGCGGACACCTCGAGAAAGTCAGGAGTGGGCAGTCCGCTCTGACGGACCACCTTCTTGGAACAGACCTTATGCATCCCCACGGCCGACGCGAGGACACCGGAGCCGGTGTACGGAATGTCCAGTAACTCGAGCATGCCCTGGATGGTCCCGTCCTCACCGAAGCGTCCGTGAAGGGCGAGGAAGGCGACCTCTATCTGCTCTTCGTCGAGGCGCTGGGCGACGTCGCGCACCGCGTCAACTGCGACCGCGTGGTAACCCCTCTCTCGCAGCGCCTTCAGACACATGGCACCTGAACGAAGGGAGACCTCCCGTTCCACCGAGAGACCTCCCATGAGAACGCCGATCTTCTTGCGCTTCAGATCCACGCCGCCACTCTACCATGAGGTCGCGGCAGCGGGATGTGGGCGGGCGGGGGCAGGATGCAGGCGGGGTCGTGGCGGGGTCGTGGCGGGAACCGCGTCGGTTCTAACCGACCGCTACCTGCGGCTCGGGCAGTGACTGCGGCAGTTGGCGGTGGGCCGCGGCAGGTTCTCCCTCCTCCGCTTGGCGACGAGGCAGGGTCGAGGACGCCGCAGTCGCAAGCAATGCTTCTGCTTCCATGCCGTCTCGGGGACTCAGCGCGTAGCCGACTTCACACTCAACCCGTCTCCCTTCGATGAGTTTGTTGCGGACCGATCTGGCAACGGAGGCGGCAGTCTCCGCAGCCTGGATCGGCCCGCAAGCGGGGAGGAGGAAAGCGATGGAATCTTCAGAGAGGCGGAAGCCCTCGCCCTCGGCGCCAACCTCCCGACTGGAGCGGCGGCAAATGCAATTAAGAGCCCGGTGGGCGGAGTCTTCGCCGAAGTAATCGACCAACTCGCGGTACCGGCGAATGCGCACCGTCACCAGACCGAAGGATTTCTTCCTCGCCTGAGCCAGTTCCAATTCGTCCTCGACCGCACGAGCGAAGCGGTGATCCGAGAGAAAGCCGGTGACCGGGTCGACGAGCGCCTCGGACGTGTGCAGCCGGGCGAGCCGACGCCGGCGCTGCAGGATCGCCGAGGAACTAATCCCCACCACCCAGAGGCCCGCGACCGGAACGGCGAGCCATTCGGTAGTCCCCCAGACGACCAGCGGGAGAGTCATCACCACATCGAACAGCGTAAGCAGGTAGCCCAGTCCTTGATCGTCGGCAAAGATAACCGTTAAACGTATGGCCCAAATTGAATAGAGCACAAGGGCGGCCGAATAGAGGACAGAAAAAAGGCCCACCTCGATGCCAAAAGCAGGTGGGCCGAAGAGGGCGAGAACCCCGAACACCAAGATCCTATAAAGGGCCTTCTGGTGCTCTCCGTTGGGATGAGACCGGGCTGTGGCTCGTGCACCCAATGAAATTCTGGTTGCAGCATAAAACCTATGAACCGTCAAAGCAAGAAGGATTGCAAAATAAATAAATGAAATATGCGGCG
>JAGXFV010000006.1 GCA_024637095.1 Actinomycetes bacterium | reverse complement strand
TACGAGGACCTGGTCAAGGCCGGGATCATCGATCCCGCCATGGTCACCCGTTCCGCTTTGCAGAACGCGGCCTCCATCGCCAAGAACATCCTCACGACCGAGGTCATCGTGGCCGAGCGCGAGGATGAAGCTGGGGGCGGCATGCCCGGCGGCGGCATGGGCGGCATGGGCGGCATGGGCGGCATGATGTAAGCCGAGCTAGGCTAGCCCGCGCGACTTTCGAGATCGCGCTTTCGAAAGGGGTCGGGTCGCTGAGGCGGCTCCGGCCCCTTTTTCTACTCTCGCTCGAAGTCGAAGCTCTCGAGGTCGGCGGAAGCGAGCAGTTCGCTGGCTCGGAGGAACTCGAAGCCAATAATCTCTCCGCCTTCGGAGAAGTCCACGATCAGCCCGGGGCGCAGCTCCTCGGAATCGTGGACTGGTCGATCGGAAAGGGTCATGTAGAGAGCATCTGCCTGCTTGTCCAGGCGCAACCTCATAGCAGCCCCCGCATGCTTCGGTCGAAATAGGCGGTCACGACCCGGTTTGGGTTCGCGCGCCAATTATAGATCACCCTTAGCACCCTACCCTCCCGCTCGGGCACCTTCCCTAGAAAGTGGAGAACACGGACGTCCCTCTTGTCTCCCTGAATCACCTCTGGTTTTGCGATAACTCGCTCTACCCATTCCTCGGCTATTTTCCCTTCTCGTGAGCATTTCAAGGGCATGTTCCGTGTACACAAACCTTTCCATTGGCGACTGATGGTCAGCCGGCCGTGGCAAGCTCGCCTCCACCATGCGCTCTGTGCAAGTTTCGACGGGCGCGACGCCAGTGATAAGGTGAACCTGCTACCAGCGTCGCCCTTTCCCGGCGCTCTCGGTCGCGGTTTGAGGGCGCTCCGGAGGGGACATAGAGAAAGTTGAAACCCAAGTGCGACACCGCGGTCCATACGGTCTGCCTATACCGTGCGAGCGGGGCCCGTGTCCGGAAAGGAGTTGAGTAGATGAAGGAGCAGGCGGAGAAGGCCTTCCAGGAGATGTTGGACATCTCCACCGACCTTGATAAGGCGGTGCTCTTTCGTGGGAACGAAGTCCTGGCCTCCAATTTTCCGGAGAGCCTCCAGGTCTACATGATCGAGAAGGCCGGCGACATGGCCTCTCTGGGCGATCAGCAGAGCAAGCAGGCGGGGTCGTCGGAGCTCACCCAACTGATGGTCGAAACCGACGGGGGCTCGGTATTCGTGGTGACGGAGCCCGGCGATGAGGACATGGGCGTGTTGGCCACTGCGAAGAAGGACAGCCGCATCGGGCTCGTGTTCTACGACATGAAGACCTGTATCCGGGACGCCCAGGAGACGCCGGAAGAGGGAGAGGTGGCCTAAGTGAAGCGGATTTTCAAATGGTTCGGGTTCCTGTCAGTCATCGGCTCAGCCGCTGCGGGCGTCTACTACTACTTCTTCATGCGGCAGTCGAAACCTCAGGTAGAGCTCTACTTCCGCGATGGGTCGATGCTGGCATTACCCAGCTCCGCTCCGGAGGCCACCCCGTTCATCCAATTGGCGGATGAGGTATTGACCAAAAGCCCGGTGGCCTCGTAGGGCTGGGAGAAGCAGTGACAGGGGGTTGGGGGCTCGACGCCGATCTACTCGAGCGCGTTCTGCAGCGGGTACTGCGGCGGGGCGGCGATTTCGCCGAGGTTTACGTCGAGGACAAGAGTTCCCTATCGTTGCGTCTGGAAGAAGCACGGGTCGAGAGCGTCTCCTCGGGTGAGGATCGGGGAGCCTCGATTCGGCTCGTTCGCGGGGACCGCACCTCTTTCGGCTATACGGATTCACTGGCGGAGGAGGATTTACTGCGGTTGGCGGAGGAGTTGAGCGCGGGCGCCGCCGACGACCCCGGCGGCACACGGGCGCTCGAGCCGAGAGAGGCCCTCCCCTTCGTGGTCGTGCAGACCCGGCCGTCCGAGGTGCAGACCGCTGCCAAGGCCGCCGTGCTGCGTAAGGTGGATGAGGCGGCGCGGGCGGTGTCCGGTGAAATCCGGCAGGTCGCTTCGGGATATTCGGAGAGCCGCCAGCGTGTGCAGATCGCAAATTCCGAGGGAACCCTGGCCGAGGACGACCGCACCCGGGTCGTCCTTTCCTTGACCGTGGTGGCCCAGCGCGACGGCACTATCCAGACCGGCTACGAGACTCTGGCCCAGCACGGCGGCTACGAGCTGATCGAGAACGCAGACCTGGGAGCGCTCGCCCGGAAGGCGGCGAACAAGGCCATAACCATGTTGGGAGCCCAGCCGGCGCCCACCGGGCGCATGCCCGTCGTGCTTGCTCACGGCTTCGGCGGGGTGCTTTTTCATGAGGCCTGCGGCCACGGGTTGGAAGCGGACTTCATCGTCAAACGCACGAGCATTTGGCAGGGGCGGCAGGGAGAGCGGGTGGCCGAGCCCTTCGTCACCGCCTACGACGACGGTGCCACGCCGGGAATGTGGGGCAGCGCCGCCTTCGATGACGAAGGCACGCCCTCGGAGCGCACGGCAGTGGTGGAACAGGGCGTTCTGACCGCCTACCTCACCGATATCCTGCGCGGCCGCCAACTGGGGCAGCGCCTGACCGGCAATGGCCGCCGGCAGAGCTTTCGCCACCTGCCCTATCCCCGCATGACCAATACGTACTTCGCTCCGGGAACGATCACTGCCGAGGCGTTGATCGAAAGCACCCCCCGGGCCTTCTACGCCAAGAGTCTCTCCGGAGGCCAGGTGGACCCAGCGACCGGGGACTTCGTGTTTGGGGTCTCCGAGGGCTACCTGATCGAAGACGGCAAGATCGGCCCGGCGGTCAAAGGTGCGACCCTCATCGGCAACGGGGCCGAGGTGCTTTCCGCCATCGATGCGATCGCTGACGATTTGGAAGTCAAAGCGGGCATGTGCGGCAAAGAGGGACAGTCGGTGCCGGTGGGGACCGGGCAACCCACCCTTCGGCTGCGCGAACTCACGGTGGGAGGTACCAGTGTCTAGCGGCAGCGCCGGCCAAGGGACGCGCAATGGATCCACGGGCCTGCTGACGCTGGGCAGGCGCTTTCTCGCCGCCACTCCGGCGCTTCCCGGCGACGTCGAACTCTACCTGCAACGCTCCCGCACCACGTCGATCAAGGTGTACGCCCGCGAGGTGGAATCTTTGGTGACCGGCGCGCCCAGCGGCGTCGGAGTGCGCTACGTGCATGAGGGCCGCCAGGGCTACGCATACACCGCGGATCTGGGGGACGAAGCCTTCCGCCGGACGCTGGATCGTGCGATGGCCAATGCCGAAGCCACCGATCCGGATCCTCACGTCACGCTTCCCGAGCCAGCCCGGAGCTATCCCGACGTGCCCGGCCTTTGGCGCCCAGGGGTCGGCTCCACGCCGATGGAGCGCAAGATAGCGCTGGCCATGGAGGCGGAGGCGGTGGCGCTTGCCGCGGAGGAGATCGAAACCGTCGAGGAGAGCACCTACGCAGATGGCGAATCACAGGTGGCCTTGGTTTCCTCGCTTGGGGTTGAAGTCCAGGGTGAGCAGACAGTTTGCTATTGCTATCTATCGGCCCACGCCCGCCGGGGCGAGGACGTGCAGACCGCTCTGGGATACACCACAGGACGTCAACCGGAGGAACTCGAGGCGGAGGCGGCCGGGGCCGAGGCCGCGCTAAAGGCCAGGCGTCTCTTGGGAGCGGCGCCCTGCCCCTCAGGCAGCTATACGGTGGTGCTCGACCGGGAGGTGGCCGCCGCGGTCCTGGGCATTGTTTCACAGGCGCTCTCCGCGGAGGCCGTGCAGAAAGGGCGTTCGCTTTTCGCCGGCAAGGAAGGTGAGCAAGTGGGTGCGAAGCAGCTCTGCCTGGTCGACAACGGCATCCATCCCGAGGGTATGGACAGCAGTGCTTTTGACGACGAGGGCGTGCCCCGAGGGCAGACCGACCTGATCCGCGACGGAGTGCTCGCAGGCTTTCTCTACGACACCTACACGGCTAATCGGGAGGGGGGAGAGCGCGGATCCACCGGTAACGCCTCCCGGGGGTCTTATCGCTCGGCGCCGGGTGTGTCCTCCTCGAATCTGGTGCTCGAAGAGGGAGAGGGTTCGCTCGAGGCGCTTTTCGGCCGCGTGGGGAGAGGGCTGTACGTGCTCAGCGTGACCGGCCTGCACTCCGGGGCCAATCCCGTGAGTGGCGAGTTCTCCGTGGGAGCGGTCGGCCATCTGATCGAGAACGGCTCGCTGGGGGCGCCGGTGAGGGAGATCACCATCGCTTCGGACCTGCTCTCCATGCTGCATAACCTAAGCGATCGGGCCGGGGACCAGCGCTGGATCCCTTTCCACGGTAGCGTTTTGACCCCGGCGGTCGCCATTTCCCAGTTCGCCGTATCCGGAACCTGAGAGGGGGAGCATGGAGCGAGGCCGTCTGGGAGAGTTGCTGCTCGAAACCGCCTATCTGGAGGGTGACTTCCTGCTGCGTTCGGGCAGGCGCAGCAGGTACTACCTGGACAAGTATCTGTTCGAGACCGACCCAAAAGTCTTGCGGGGGATCATCCTTGGGTTGGCCGAGATGCTCCGCGAGCGGCAAGCCTCGGGCCTACGGTACGAACGTCTGGCAGCGCCCGAACTGGGTGCGGTCTCTCTGGCGGCCGCTCTGTCCCTAGAGATCGACCTGCCGTTCCTGATCGTCCGCAAGCAGTCCAAGGACTACGGCACGGCCAAGACCTTTGAGGGCCGGTGGCGCGAAGGCGAGAAGCTCGCCGTGATCGAGGACGTGGTAACCTCCGGCGGCGCGGTGCTTCAAGCGGTGGATCGCCTGCGGGAGGCCGGCATGGATGTCGTCGACGTATTCTGCGTGGTCGACCGCGAGGAAGGCGGCCGAGAAGCGGTGGCGGAAGCGGGGCTCGAACTTCACGCCCTTTTCACGTCGGGGTCTCTCGGGATAGGATCTCCCCCGCCTGAGTAGGGGGGGACCGCAGTGGGAAAGGCTACAGTAAGGCAAAAACCTGTTTCTTGTGCGCAAGAATGGGCTTTGGTAAGGTGACCTAGGAGCATGACCTAAGGGAGGGTTAGCGGTGATCAAATCGGAATTCGTGGAGAAGGTGGCGGACCGTACCGGTCTAAGCAAGAAAGATGCGGGAGCGGCCGTCGATGCCTTCATCGAGGTGGTACAGAGCTCTCTGAGCAACGGTGACGAGATACAGTTCACCGGCTTTGGGAAGTTCTACGTGCAGGAGCGGAGTGCCCGGACGGGTATCAATCCGCAGACCAAGGCACAAATCAAGATTCCGGCGACCAAGGTTCCCAAGTTCAGTGCGGGATCGTCGCTGAAGAACTCGGTCAAGTAGCAGCCTCCCTTAGCACTCTAGAGGGTTTGCGGCGGCCGCTCCTCCTAGGGGCGGCCGTTTTGCTGTCCCTTGGGAGCAGGAGGGTAGTACCGAGAAGAGAATCACTCGGAGATGAAGTTGGATAACTTCAGCGATCGACTGTTTGAGGCGGTGGAGGCCAAGCGGAGCCAGGTGGTCGTGGGCTTGGACCCCGCGTACGACCTGCTGCCGCCGGTCTTGAGGGAGAAACACGAGGCCCTCGACTATCGCAATGAGCTCGAGTGCGCCGCGGGGGCTTACCGGGATCTCTTGTTCAACCTCCTTCCACGGGTCGCCGAGCACGCGGTCGCGGTAAAGCCTCAGCTGGCCTATTTCGAGGCGCTGGGGGCGGTTGGATACGAGCTCTACGAGCAGGTCGTCGATGCCGCGCTCCAACTTGGCTTGATGGTTATCGCTGATGCCAAACGCGGGGACATCGGCAGCACGGCAGAGGCCTACGCGCGGGCGCACTTCGAGGTGGCGGGAGCCGACGCCCTCACTGTCAATCCCTGGTTCGGCACGGACGGATTGGTCCCGTTCCTGGAACGCACCCGTGGCGGCAAGGGGGTGTTCGTGCTGGTCAAGACCTCGAACCCGAGCTCGAAAGAGATCCAGGATCTCCATGTAGCCGGAGGGACTCCTTTGTACATGAGGGTGGCGGAACTCACCGCCGAATGGGGCGAGCGTTCCCGGGGCGAACTTGGGTACAGCGCCGTGGGAGCGGTCGCGGGCGGTACTCACGCCCAGCAACTGGCGGAACTTCGGCAGGCTCTGCCGCACACCCCTCTGTTGGTCCCGGGCTACGGGGCTCAGGGCGCCGGCCCGGAAGAGGTGGCCGGAGCTTTTGATGCCGAGGGCTTGGGCGCGGTGGTCAATTCGAGCCGGCGAATCCTCTACGCCTACCGCGAGCACGACACCGACTGGCTGGACGCCGCCACCGAGGAAGTCATCGCCATGAAGCGCGCTCTGTGGAGCGCCTCCGGCCGGGGTTAGTCCGTGCTCGCGCGCATCGCTCCCGTTCTCTCTCTGTTGCTCGTGGTGGGTGCGGTCAGCCTCCTGGCCGCCAACGGAGCTTTCGGCGGGGTGGAGCGCACCGCGACCGCAGCGGTGCCCACCACCCGACCGACAATTGTGATCTCTCTGCTGGACATTCCGCCTGCACCCAAGGATGGGGCGGCCGGCGAGACCGACTCTACCGGGACCGCCGACGGAGACGCAGGGGCGTCTGAGAATGCCCCGGCCGCCGGCGCCACCGGGGATTCAGCAGACGCGGCAGACGCGGCTGACGCGGCGGATGCAACAGGCGCGCCCGGTGACGAGGCGAACGCCCTGCAGGCCGAAGGGCCCACTCACGTCGTGGCTGAAGGCGAGACGCCCTGGTCAATCGCGCAGCAATACGGGGTATCGGCGGAGGAACTTCTCGCCGCCAACGGCATCGAGGATCCCACCACCATGCAGATAGGCGAGGAGCTTCAGATCCCCTAGCGGCGCGCGAGGTTGTAGGCGAAAAGGGCGACCGTAGCCACGGGATTTCCCAAGTAGCTCACCTGCCACCCGCGGATGTTTACATGCCGCCGCCGCCGCGCCCGTCCTGACACCCGCGGCGTCAATCCCAGCGCGAATATGCGCTGTCTCTGGCGGTCCCGACCCACCCACACGAATGCCCGTGTAGGCCGGATCTCGGCTCCCCCGATCCGGGTGAAGAGGGCCAGCGTGCGTTCCCGGTGACGAACCGAAATCTCGTCCCGGCGATAAGCCTCGTTGACCTTGGCGACCCAGTTCACGGTCTAGCTCCTGGCGCGATCGAAGTACAGGAAGATCAGGAAGGCGTCGACCACCATGGTGATTACCGCATCGATCAAGAGAAAGCTGAGAGGGAGGAGGATGAAGACCTCCCCGCCCCCATCGAAGTAGCCCTGATAGAGGGACTGCATCGCCCACCACGCGAGCAGGGCGCTGAAGTAGATAATGAGGCCCGGGAGCAAAGATTTGCCGAGCACGTCGATGCTTCGGCGGATGGCGGCAACCGGGCCGAGCTGCTCGAAAACCAAGGCATAGTCCGCGTAGAGGAAGGTGATGGCGATGAAAAACGCGATCAGCGAAACCCAGGCGAAGGCGGCCCCGTCGACCGGGAACGAGTACGGCACGACCACAACTACCACGTAGATGAGCAGGTAGAGCATCGACAGCCGGGCGAGCTCTCCCCAGCCTGCGGGAGACTTGGGATAGCCCAGTCCCACGATCGCCCGAAAGAACGGGGCGCGGATTGCGGAGCGCAGCACGACCAGAAGCAGGCCGGCGCCCACTGCCGCCAGCAATACCAGCGGAGACGAATCGAGGCCCACGTTTTCCTGCAAGTACTCCATCCGCAGGAAATTGGAGTCGGCGAAGTGAGTCCAATCGAAATCCGGCTCGACGGCGAAGTAGACGGCCAGGAAGGCCAAGGTGTTGATCAGGCCGACCGTGAAGGGATAGAGGACGAGGAGCTGCTTCCGGCTCAGACGCGTCCAGACGTTCCTGATGACCAAGCTGGCTGTCTCCTCCCTCCAAGGTTGCTCGCGGCGCGTGTCCCGCGGGCCGAGTATAGCAACGAGAACCCGTCGGCTCTGCGCGTTTCTGGCGGGCCGAGCCGCCTTCCCTGCGGGAAAGTCGCCCCCTCAGAGGCCTAAACGCCATGCTATACTTCCCGCCAATATGCCCAGCAACACGAGCATTTCTTTGAAGGCCCTGCTGCTGGTCTTCGTGTCGGCGCTGCTCTTCCTGTCGGCACCGTCCTCGCCCGCGCTCGCCGCGTCTTCGTCGACCCCGGTAGGCGCCAAAGCCGCACCCGGCGACGACTTCGTCCAGGCCAAGGCCGCCTTCCTTCTGGATCCGGCCGATGGCCGGGTTATCTACTCGAAGAACGCGGACGAACGCCGGCCCATGGCTTCGACCACCAAGATAATGACCGGAGTAGTCGCCCTCGACAAGCTGCCTCTGGATCAGGTGGTCACCGCTTCGAAGCGGGCAGACGCCGCCGGCGAATCCGAGATCTGGCTGGTGCCTGGGGAAAAGCTCACCGTGGAGGAATTGCTGAACGCTTTGTTGGTCAAAAGCGCGAATGACGCGGCCGTTGCGCTGGCCGAAGCCGCCTCCGGAAGCCTGGAAGCCTTCATCGACGACATGAATGCAAAGGCCAAAGAGCTGGGGCTGAACGATACCCATTTCATGAATCCCCACGGCCTGGACGTGGAGGGGCACTACACCACTGCCCGCGACCTGGCGGAGCTGGGCCGCTACGCCATGGAGAACGAGACCTTCCGAAAGCTGGTCGGCACGCAGCGCACCACGATTCCCTGGCCGGGACGCGACTACGATCGGGTGCTTGAGAACCACAATCACCTGCTGGAAGAGGTGTCGTGGGTGGACGGCATCAAGACGGGCTACACCTCGGACGCGGGCTACTGCCTGGTGGGTTCTGGCACCAAGGGAGATCTGGGCCTGATCGCGGTTACCTTGGGCGAGCAGACGGCCGCCCAGCGCAACGCCGATACGGTCAAGCTGCTCGAATACGGATTCTCCAAGTACAAGGAGACGCTCTTCGTGGAGGAGCGGGAGCAAGTCACGACGCTGCCGATTCCGTACACCATCGAGGAGGAGCTTCCCCTGGTTACCGCGGGACGCCTGGAAGCCTCGATCTTCGAGGACGATGCCGTCGAGAAGGTCGTGTCCGTTCCCGAAGAACTGGAGCTCCCGGTGGAGAAGGGCGCCACCGTCGGAAAAATCCAGATCCAGGTGGGGGGAGAGCTGCACTGCGAGGTGGACCTGCTGGCGGCAGAGGCCGTGGGCCCGATTACCCTCGGAGTAAAGGCGCGCTACTTCTGGGATCGATTCATGGCCTGGTTGGGTAGCTCCGTCTGAATGATCCTGACCGTAACCCTTAATGCCGCCGTCGACCGCACCCTCACCGTACCCAACTTCGCGCTGGGATTTCGCCACAAGGCCACGCACACCCTGAGCCTCCCCGGGGGGAAGGGCGTCAACGTCGCCCGCGCGGTGAAGATCCTGGGCCAACCCGTCATCGCCACCGGTTTCGCAGGGGGGCGCGTGGGCGACCGCATGGTGACCGAACTCCAACGCGAAGGCATCCTTTGCGACTTCGTGCGTATCGAGGGCGAATCGCGCACCTCGACCGCTGTGCTCGACCCCACCACCGGCGGCGCCACCGAGATCAATGAACACGGGCCCGAGATCACACCGGAAGAACTCGACCTTATGCGCGAGAAGCTCGACTATTTGGCCAAGGCCGCGGACGTCGTGGTTATCGCGGGCAGCTTGCCCCGCAGTCTGGAACCCCTCATCTACGCCGAACTCATCGAGCGTCTCCACGCCCTGGACGTACAGATCCTTTTCGACAGCTACGGCGAACCCCTCCGGCAGGGGATCAAAGCCGGCCCGGACTTGGTCTTTCCCAACCAGGGGGAGGCCGAGATGATGGTGGGGCACGAATTCAGTTCCGAGGACGACCTGGTCTATGCTCCCCGAGGCCTGCGAGAGCAGGGCGCTCGGAGCGCCGTCGTCACCCACAGGCGCGGCTGCGTTGCCGAACTCGTGGACGGGGAGCACGTTCGCACGGTTTCCTGCCGTCCCCCCGAAGTGGAGACGGTTTCCGCCGTGGGCTCGGGTGACGCCCTGGTCGGAGGCTACGCCGCCAAGCTGGTGGAGGGTTGGGCACCGGTGGATTGCTTACGATTCGGCCTGGCCACTGCCGCCGCGAACGCCCTGCGCTATGGGGCAGGCGTGCTGGTCAAGGAAGATGCTGAACGATTGGTCGAAGGCGTGCAGGTTGAGGAGGTTTATTTAGGGTGAGCGCGATACCGGAGAACGTCCAGCGGGTGATCGTCCTCGACTTTGGCGCCCAGTACAGTCAGTTGATCGCCCGCCGGGTGCGCGAATGCCGGGTGTACTCCGAGCTCTTGCCCTACGACACCCCCGTCGAGAAACTGAGGGAGCTGGAGCCGGCCGGGATTATCCTCTCCGGCGGTCCGCGCAGCGTCAATGATTCCGGCGCGCCCATGATCAGCCCCGAAGTGCTCGAGCTGGGTGTGCCCGTGCTGGGCATCTGCTACGGGCTGCAACTGCTCTCCAAGCTGGGCGGCGGCAGCGTCGGCAAGACCGAAAAGGCAGAGTACGGCGGGGTGCGGCTGCACGTGATCGAGTCCAGCGAGCTCTTCTCCGACGTACCCCGGGAAAGCCCCTCCTGGATGAGTCACGGCGATACGGTGCTCCAGCCGGCCTCCGGCTACCAGGTGACCGCCCGCACGGAGCACGGGGCTATCGCCGCTCTCGAGTATCCTGAGCGGAGATTCTACGGGGTGCAGTTCCATCCCGAGGTTCGGCATACCGAATACGGCATGCAGGTGCTCAAGAACTTTCTCTATGAGATCTGCGACATCGTGCCCACCTGGACGCCCGCCAACATCATCGAGGAGCAGGTGGCGCGCATCCGCGAGCAGGTGGGGGACGGCAAGATCATCTGCGGGCTCTCCGGCGGCGTGGATTCAGCGGTTGCGGCCCTGCTCACCTATAAGGCAGTCGGCGATCAGCTGACCTGCATTTTCGTCGACCATGGGTTGATGCGCAAAGACGAGGGCCGCGAGGTCGAGGAGGCCTTCCGCGGTCATTTTCACGTGCCCTTGGTACATGTGCGCGCACAGGAGCGCTTCTTGAGGCGGCTCGCGGGGGTGAGCGATCCCGAGGAGAAGCGCAAGCACATCGGCGAGGAGTTCATCCGCACCTTCGAGGAAGAGGCCCGTAAGCTGGGTCAGGTGGACTTCCTGGTGCAGGGCACGCTCTACTCGGACGTGATCGAGTCGGGCACCCGCGACGCCGCCAAGATCAAGTCGCATCACAACGTGGGCGGACTGCCGGAGTTGATGGATTTCGACCTAGTGGAACCTCTGCGCATGCTCTTCAAGGACGAGGTCCGCGTGGTGGGCGAGGAACTGGGGCTTCCCGAAGCGATGGTCTGGCGGCAGCCCTTCCCCGGGCCCGGGCTGGCCATCCGCATCATCGGCGAGGTGACCGAGGAGCGCCTCCGCATCCTGCGCGAGGCCGACGCCGTACTCCTCGAGGAAGTCCGCCGCGCCGGCTTCTACCGCAAGCTCTGGCAGTCCTTCGCGGTGCTCCCCGGTATCCGCAGCGTGGGGGTGATGGGGGACGAGCGTACGTATGCCTATCCGATCGTCATCCGCGCGGTTACTTCGGACGACGCCATGACCGCCGACTGGGCCCGTTTGCCCTACGATCTGCTGGAACGGGTTTCCAACCGCATAATCAACGAGGTGCCCGGAGTCAATCGCGTGGCTCTGGACATCTCGAGCAAACCGCCTTCGACCATCGAATGGGAATAGAGATGACTGACCAACCCGCTGCAAAAGCAGGCATTCCCCCCCGGGACGGGGAGCGCAAGCCCAGCCCGCCCGAACGTCTGGGGGAGATACACGAACAGGCACGCCGGGCGGCCGAGATCGCCTCGGATATGAAGGCTCGCGACATCCTGCTGCTCGACATGCACGAACTGGTCAGCTACACCGATTTCCTGGTGGTCTGTTCGGGGCGGAGCACCAGGCAGACGCGCGGGATCTCCGAGGAAGTAGGCCTGCGGCTGAAGAAGGAACAGGGGTTGATCCCGAGCCACGTGGAAGGTCAGGAGCAGGCGGACTGGATCCTGATGGACTACCTGGACTTCGTCGTTCACGTGTTCACGCCTGAGGCCCGCGATTTCTACCGGCTGGACAACCTCTGGAAGGACGCACCCGTGGAGCGCATTCAAGGGGATGACGACTCTGACGCCCACGGGGACGGGGCCGCCGAGGCCACGGAGGCCACGGAGGCCACGGAGGCCACGAAAGCCGGCGAGCCGGATTCGGCCGAAGACTGATTCATCTCGAACTCCGACCCGTCTAATTGAGCTCGGCGAGGATGGAGGGGGCGCGGTTGCAGGCGCCGCGTGCGGGGGCTATAATTCGTCCCCGCTCGACGTGGGGGTATAGCTCAGTTGGGAGAGCGCGACGCTGGCAGCGTTGAGGTCAGGGGTTCGAGTCCCCTTACCTCCACCATATGTCTCGAAGTTCGAACTTTCGGCCCGGCCATTCGCCGGGCCGAAACCATCTCTGGGGCGAAAGTCCTTCGTTCGGCCCCGTTCATCGGCCCATTAGGCCGCCCGGGATGCCCGAGAAAGCCGTTACGGCAGATCGGGGTCCAGGAGAATCTCAACAGTTCTGCGAGTTCACTACCTCAGCTACCTGACCCTCACCGGAGAGCACCTCGTGGCCTACGTCGGTGCCTGACCGCGGATGATCGCGGACAGGGCTCTAGTCGGGCCGGTTCGCGTTCTCGTCCTGCACGTATGCCCTTCCGGCGCGCAGCGCAGCCGCGGCGCGCTGCAGCTCTCCGCCCAAGTAGACGGCATGGTCCATGGTACTGAGCAGCCGACGTTCCAGAACCGTTCGACCGACGGCCCGCGGGTCGCTGCCAACGACCACCGCTGTACGCTCGTCCTCATTCGTGTAGTGCTCGACTACAAGACGGGCGCTCACATGGTCGCAGAAGATCACGAAGTAGCCGGCAGGGTCCTTCCGGTAGCCCGAACCCTTAGGAGCCGCCTCGACGTAGGGGATGGAAACTGCGTCCCGAAGGCTCCCGGCAGCGGGCATGGGCCCCGGCGACGACACGTGGTCTCGGACGTGGTCGGCGGCGTGCCCGATCGCCGCCGCAACCCCGCTGGGGTCCGCCAAGCCACGATGGTCGATGACCTCGACCCGCGCCCGGAAGAGCTCTATCTCACCGGGGTTCAGGTTCTTGAGGATGGGTCGTCGTCCCTTGGCCTGCATTATCCGGTGAGACCCAGGATCGATGCCGTGCTCGACCAGACATAGGAGAGCATCCCCTGCGTAGTGACCCGTGGGCGCAGAGCCGCCGGTTTCCGGTCCGACCAGCACCACGGCGCCGATGGCCGGGTTGGCCACTACATTGCGTACGAGCTTCTCGACACCGATGTTCTCCGTGGCCATAGGACCAACCGCAGCGAGGCGAGGGTGGCCGTGCCCGGCGACGGTGCGGGCAAGCTCCAGATCTCCTAATGTACACAGGGCGACAGGTTGAGAGAGATCGACCACGAGCACATCCGCCTGTTCGACGGGCCACCCCGGCTCCGCGGGCGCAGACGAGCCCGCCATGGGCGGCGGCTCGTAACCGGCAAAGACGTCGGCCAGGCGGTCCTTCACATCCTGGAACTCGTTGGCCACCGGAACCGGGTGGCAGGGGTTGCAGCCCGCTCAACCGTGGGCGCCCTCGCTCGAGTCGAGCAACAGCCGGATTCGGTCGACGGCGTCGCGCAGGTCTTCGGGAAGGGGGCCTTCAACGAGCTCAACGTGCCCCTCGAGCGACCCGTACGAGGAGAGAAGATCCTCGCCGACTTCTCGGTAGCAGTGGCACGAGAGGCATTTGCGATGCTCGGCCCCAACGCGATCGAGGCCATCCGCGACCCGGGCGAGATCGCGCGGGATGTCTGGGGTGATCATATGCGGTGCCTCCGGACCAGCAGTCGAGCGAATCGGCGCAAGCATACCCCATCGAGTATTCCCCGGCCGATCGAACAGGAGTATTTCCGCTGTGGGATGTGGTCGGTGAAGTCCCAAACGGGCGTCCGCATTCGCACAACCAGCGCCCGAGTCTAAGGCGCCGGCGAACTGTTAGCCGCGTTGGCGGACGACACTCGACTCGAGGTCATCTGGGCCTTGAGCCAGGCGGAACTCTGCGTGTGCGACGTTGACGCACTCGAGAGTCCCGCCTGCGCTTCACTCCACAAAATCTGTCCTGCACGGCATTGCATTCGACATACCCTCCATGGTATAAAACCCCCAGGGGTATTTGTGAGGGTTTTCTCTAGCCCCTCACGGCCCCTCTCCCTACGGGGCAGGTTGCAAATCGAGCGATCCACAGGAGGCGCAGGGGAGCAGAAAAGGGAAGTGGGCGGCATCACCGCCTCGGAGATTGCGAAACGGAACACAATCACAAGCGCCCTAGCTAGAAGCAAGAAGGAGAAAGACATGTCGGTAGACCTCAGCTCTTTGCAGGTGGAAAAAGTCGTCGATGCTCGTGGCACCTCCTGTCCCGGCCCTATTCTCGCGGCCAAGAAAGGCCTGCCCGGGGTATCGGTGGGCGGCGTGATGGAAGTTCAGGCGACGGACTCCGGCACCCTCAAGGACATCCCCGCGTGGTGCAAGAAGATGGGCCACGACTACCTGGGCAACGTCGAGGAGCCGGGCTTCTTGAAGCTCTACGTCAAGAAGACGAAGTAATGACGGCGACTGTGACAGGCGAGAGCCAGGCGACTGCTCCCCGCATCCTGGTCTTCTCCACCAACAACATCTCGGATCCCGGGATCGATCTGGCGGGCAGTTCGCACATGCACTACTCGCCCACGGTCATGGTGATCAGCCTGCCCTGTACCAGTGGAATCAGGCCGAGCTGGATTCTCTACGCCATCCAGCAAGGCTTTGACGGCGTGTTCATCGCCGCCGACGGCGAAGAGTGCGCTTACCTGCCCGATTGTGCCGAGCGCACCGCGGGCGTGATGACGCAGGCGCAGGAACTGCTGTCCGAGGCGGGCTACGAGCCCCAGCGGGTACGCATGGCCGCGGTCTGCTCGGTCTGCGCCGAGCCCTTCACCAACTACATGCACGAATACTCGAGTTCGCTCGCGCAGCTCGGACCCTCTCGGAAGGCAACAGCATGAAGTACGACGCGCTAGTGGTGGGCAGCGGCATCGGAGGCATGGAGTCAGCCCTCAAACTGGGCGACATGGGCTACAAGGTGCTCGTGGTCGAGAAGGAGTCCAGCGTGGGCGGGAGGATGATCCTGCTGAGCAAGGTCTTTCCCACACTCGACTGCGCCAGCTGCATTTCCACGCCCAAGATGGGCGCCACCATCCACCACCCCAACATCGATGTGCTCACCTACTCCCAGGTGGAGTCCATTCGGAGTGATGGCAACGGCGGTTACCACGCCCGTGTGCGCCAAAACCCGAAGTACATCGACGAGGCCGCCTGCACCGGCTGCCGCCTGTGCGAGATGGCCTGCAACGTGGCAGTTCCCGATGAGTTCAACGCCGATATGGTTTCGCGGCGGGCGGCCTACATAGCCTTTCCCCAAGCGGTTCCGAAGAAGGCGGTAATCGATCGAGCCGGGGTCTCGCCCTGCTCCTACGAGTGTCCCGCCGGGATAAAGGCGCACGGATACGTCGCCCGAGTGCGAAGCGGACAGTGCGACGAGGCATTCGAGTTGGTGTTGGAGTCGACGCCGCTTGTGGGGAGTTTGGGCCGGGCCTGTTACGCCCCCTGTCAGGATGAGTGCACGCGGGGCGAGCTCGAGGGGGCCCTACCCATCCGGCAACTGAAGCGCTTCATCGCCGATCGGCGGTACGGCAAGGATGCTCCAAGCAATCCCCAGCTGCCCGAATGGAATGGCAGCAAAGTAGCCGTGGTCGGTTCGGGACCGGCCGGTCTGACCGCCGCCTGGCAACTCGCCCGCAAGGGTTACGGCGTCAAGATCTTTGAGGCGGCCCCCCAACCTGGGGGCATGCTTCGCCTGGGCATCCCGGCCTACCGGCTTCCCAACCAGGTGATCGACGACGACATCGCCAACCTCACGGCGATTGGTGTCGCTATCGAGACCGGCACGAAGATCGGTGATCCCAGCCGGTTGCTCGAGGACGGGTGGAACGCGGTGCTGCTTGCCACCGGCACCCACCGCCCCGTTCGCCTGCGGGTTCTTGGAGAAGACAAGCAGGGGGTCACCACCGCTCTCGAGTTCCTGCGGGCGGTGAAGTTGGGTGAGCCCGTAGAGATGGAGGGCAAGAAGGTGCTCGTGGTGGGGGGCGGCAACGTCGCCATCGACGCGGCCCGGACTGCTCGCCGGCTGGGCGCGGCCTCCGTAGATCAGGTAAGTCTGGAAAGCTGTGACGAGATGCCTGCCCACGACTTCGAGGTCGAGGAGGCCAAGGCCGAAGGCATCACCCTGCACGACGGTTGGGGCATCGACCACTTCGACGGAGGCGAGCGGGTGCAGACGGCGGGGCTCAAGCGCTGTACCTGCGTGTTCGATCCCGACGGCTGCTTCGCCCCCGAATACGACGAAAAGATGCGCAAGACGTTGGAGTGTGACCTGGTGATCGTGGCTGCGGGGATGGGGGCGGACACCGAAGCGTTCGCTCTGCAAACTAACCCTAACCGTACGCTCAAAGTGGACTCGGCGACGCTCCAAACCGCCAGACCCGAAATCTTTGCCGCCGGAGACGCAGTCACCGGCCCCAGCATGATCACCCAGGCAGTTGGCCAGGGCCGTAGGGCGGCCTTCATGATCGACCGCTTCCTAGAGGGGGCTGCACTGGATTCTGCCGGCTTCGAGGACAACCTTCCTCGGGTCGACAAGCTCGAGGTGCTGCGCCGCCAAGATGTCTATGACCGGCGCGAACCGCTGGAATCCCACGCGGTCATGAACGCGGCTCCCGTGGACTTCGCGGAAACCGAAACCACCCTTACCGAAGCGGAGGCCTTGGAGGCCACCTCCCGTTGCCTCGACTGCGGGGTCTGCTCGGAATGTCACGCCTGCGTGGATGCCTGCCCGGCCGACGCCGTTGATCTCGCCATGCGTCCCGAGGAGATCGAAGTGGACACCGCCTCGGTCGTGCTGGCCACCGGTTTCAAGCTCTTTCCGGCCGATGCCAAGCCGGAGTACGGCTACGGGAAGTACGCGAACGTGATCACCGGCATGCAGATGGACCGGCTGCTGGCCCCGACGCGGCCCTTCAACTCTGTGCTCCGCCCGGGAGACGGCAAGGTTCCCGACAACATTGCCTACATCATGTGCACCGGCTCCCGAGATGACACCGTCGACAATCCCCTTTGCTCGCGCATCTGTTGCATGTACTCGGTGAAGCACAACCAGTTGGTCATGGGCGCCCTGCCGCTGGCCGATGTCACCGTCCACTACATGGACGTACGCGCTGTGGGCAAGGGCTACGATGAGTTCTACCAGCAGGCCAAGGACATGGGCGCCATGTTCATCAAGGGCAGGGTGGCCAAGATCACCGAGAAGGAGGACGGCAACCTCATCGTCCGCTACGAGGACGTGGAGGGTGACGGCGGGGTGGTCGAGGCCGAGTACGACATGGTGGTGCTTGCCGTGGGCGTACAGCCCAACTTGGAAGTCGCCGGCCTGTTCGAGGACGGCGCTCTGGCCCTGGACGACTACTTCTACGTCGGCGAGGCGGACGAGGATCTCGATCCCGGCCGCACCAACTTGCCCGGGGTTTTCGTGGCCGGGGCCGCATCGGGCGTCAAGGACATCCCCGATTCCATCCTCCACGCAGGAGCGGCCGTGGCTCAGGCCGCTGCCCACGTCGAGAGGCACAAAGCGATGGCAGAACCGAAAGCGAAGGTCACGGTATGAGCGCCCGCAAGATCGGGGTCTACGTCTGCCAGTGCGGCGGCAATATCGGCGACTACGTGGACGTGGACCGTGTGGTTGAGGCGATAGCCAAGGAGCCCGGAGTCGAGGTCGCAAGGACCGCCATGTTCACCTGCTCCGATTCGACGCAGCAGGAGATCATCACCGACGCCCAGGAGCGGGGTCTGGACGGACTGGTCGTGGCTTCCTGCTCGCCCAAACTGCACACCTACACCTTCCGTGACGTTGCCCGCCGTGCCGGCATGAATCCCTTCCAGTACACGCAGGTGAACGTGCGCGAACAGTGCTCCTGGACGCATACCGACGACCACGCGGGGGCCACCGAGAAGGCGCTTCGCCTGGTACGCGCCGGCGTCAACCGCACCCGGCTGACCGACCCGCTCGAGTCCATCGTGGTCGAGACCACGCCGAAGAGCCTCGTGGTTGGCGGCGGTATTGCCGGTCTTCGGGCCGCCCTGGGGTTGGCCGAGGTCGGGCTTTCCGTGTTCCTCGTTGAGAAGAAAGAGCGGCTGGGAGGCTGGGTCTCCGGCTTCAAGGAGATGTATCCGCACGGACGAAACGGCGGCGAGTTGGTGGCCGGCCTCGAGAGCGCCGTGCGCGCCCACCCCGGCATCACGGTCTTCACCAACGCCGAACTTATCGCCAAGAGCGGCAGCTTTGGCAACTACCAAGCGACGCTGGCCGTGCAAGGCGAGCAGTTGGAGACCATCCAGGTGGACGTGGGCTCCATCGTCGTGACCACCGGCTTCGACACCTACCAGCCCGACGAGGGCGAGTTCGGCTTCGGTCAAGACGGCGTGGTGACGATCGCTGAGTTCAAGCAGATGGTAGAGGCCGCCGACGGTCCCCTGAAGTACAAAGGCCGGCCGGTCAAGACCCTGGCCTACGTCTACTGTGTGGGCAGCCGGCAGCCGGAGTATGAGGAAGGGGCCAACACCTACTGCTCGCGTTACTGCTGCAATGCCGGGGCGCACGCTGCCCTGCAGGTAGAGGCTCTGCCGGGCAAGGTGCACCAGTACCACTTCTACCGCGACATGCGCACCTACGGCACCTTCGAACTGTTGTACTCCGAAGCGCTTGAGAAGGGCTCGGCGTACATCAAGTATCCCGACCAAGAACCGCCCGTGATCGAGAGAGATCAGGCGAGCGGCCGCGTGACCGTTACTGCCCGAGACCTGCTGTCCGAAGGGGAGGAGTTCGAGCTCGAGGTGGACCTCGTGGTTCTGATGACCGGCATGGTCCCGCGCGAGAACGAGGGGCTTACCAAAGCCCTCAAGCTGCCCGTGGGACAGAGTGGCTTCTTCAACGAGATCCACCCCAAGCTGCGGCCGGTGGAGACGGTGGTGGACGGCGTCTACATCGCCGGGTGCTGTCAGGCACCGCGCAACTTGTCAGAGAGCGTGCAGTCGGGCCTCGCGGCGGTCACCCAAAGTGCGGCCATATTGAAGCGGGGCACCGCCGAACTGGACCCCTTGGTCGCCACCGTTGATCTTGACGTCTGTGAGTGGTGCGGCGCGTGTCAAGACACCTGTCCCTACGATGCGATTTCTCTCGATCAGCATGCGGGCAAGGAGGTAGCCGTGATTGCGAAGACCGCCTGCAAGGGTTGCGGGGGCTGCGTCCCCGTTTGCCCCGCGAACGCCATCGATCTGCAGGGATATACCGACGCGCAAATCAGGTCGATGATCGACGGCATGCTGGGGGTGAGTTGCGCATGAACGACACCAACGCCACCAACCGGAACCGGTCGGCGCAAGACGCGCGGGAGCCGAGGACGAATCGCGACGTGCGCGAGATCATCCGAGACGAGCACTTCATGAGGTCGCGGATCCTCGACGCGCTTGCCGAAGGCCCCCTCACCATCCCCGAGATTGCCACGGCCATCGCCCAACCCACGCACGAGGTGGTCTTCTGGGTGATGGGGATGCGCAAGTACGGTTACGTCGCCGAGATCAAAGAGGCGACCGACGAAGGCTACTTCCAATACCAGACCGTTCCCCGGGAGCAGTAATGGGCACCGGCAGCGGAGGAGGACGATAGTGGATACCAGCAAGAAGACCATCATTTTGTTCAGCGGCGACTTCGACCGGGTGATGGCGGCCTTCATCATCGCCAACGGGGCAGCCGCCATGGGTGATCAGGTCACGATGTTCTTCACCTTCTGGGGGTTGAACGTGCTGCGCAAAGACGGGAAGGTGTCGACCAACGGCCACAAGAAGAGCACTCTGCAGTCGATGTTCGGCCGCATGATGCCCAAGGGCACCCGGCGTCTTGGCCTTTCCAAGATGAACTTTGCCGGCGCGGGCGCGCCGCTCATGAAGAAGGTCATGAAGCAGCAGAACGCCATGTCCCTCGATGAACTGGTCGAGGCCGCCAGGGAGCAGGGCGTGAAGTTCGTCGCCTGCACCCTCTCCATGGACATCCTCGGCTTCTGCGAGGAAGAACTCATGGACGGCCTGGAGTACGCCGGGGTGGCCGCCTACCTGGGCGAGGCCGACGAAGCCAACGTGAACCTGTTCATCTAGACGGCGTCTTTCTGCGTCGGTAAAGCCTGTATCGAGGAGAACGATGGCGACAAAAATCAATCCGGGCCTTGTGGATGAACTCCTGGCATACGGAGCCGAGGACGTTAGCAAGTGCTTCAACTGTGGCAACTGCTCCGCGGTTTGCGTTCACTCCGAGGCCCCTTTCGTGCTGCCACGACGGCCCATGCACGCCCTTCAGCTGGGCGCCGAGAGCAAGCTTCAGGGCTCGCTGGAACCCTGGCTCTGCTACTACTGTGGAGAGTGCTCGGAGCAGTGTCCCAAAGGAGCGGAACCGGCCGAGACCATGATGAGCATGCGGCGCTGGCTAACGGCTAAGTATGACTTCACCGGCATCTCGCGGCTCTTCTATCGCTCGTGGAAGTGGGAGTTGTTCATCATCATCCTGGCTGCGATCGCGACGGGAGTCGGCTTCACCCTGTTCGGTATGTCTCAGGGCAGCATCAACAGCTATGACGGTCCCAATGCCTTCTTGCCCAGTTCCAAGATCCACGTGTTCGACTGGGCCATGGCTGGATTGCTGGTAGTCCTGTTGGGCGTCAACGCGGGGCGCATGTGGCGTTTTTTCACCAAAGCCGGTGGAGTCAAAGCTTCCTTGAGCTCCTACCTGGCGAGCCTTCCCGCGCTGCCCGTTCACTTCTTCGCTCAGCCCAAGTACAGGGAGTGTGACCGTAAGCGTCCCTGGGCGGTGCACCTGGCCCTGATGCTCAGCTACGTGACCATGCTGGTGCTCGTCATGTTCTTCCTGGGTGAACTGGCGAGCGGGCCGGAGATCGACTGGCGCGTCCACGTCTTCGGCTATCTGGCCTCGGCGGGCCTGATTGGGGCTGTGGTCTGGAACCTTCGCGGCCGGTTGCGCCGAGACTCCGCCCAGCACACCCACTCCCACGAGTCGGATTGGATCTTCCTGATCCTACTGCTGATCGTAGCCGTAACCGGCGTGCTCCAGCACGTTCTTCACCGCTCCGGCCTGGACGCGGCCGCCAACGTGACCTACGTCGTTCACCTGATGGCGGTCGTACCAATGTTGGTGCTCGAGGTGCCCTTCGGCAAGTGGGCGCATATGGCCTACCGTCCCCTGGCGGTGTACTTTGCCCAAGTGCAGCTGCACGCGGAGGCGGAAGCGGTGGAGGCTGAGGCGGCGGCGGAAGCTAAGCGCGCACAGCCCCTGGCTTCGTCGTAGGCGCGCACTCCTCCCAAATCCGGCCGGCGGCCTTACCTCGGCGTCGAGGCGTCAGGAAATCGCCGTGAGTGGAACAGGCCCCGGCCGGGTCGTCTTCCCGCCGCCCGACGCGCCCGACGCGCCCGACGCGCCGCTTACGCCGCGATCGAGCTGATCTCGAGCAGATGCCCATCGGGGTCGCGGAAGAAGGCTCTGGTCTCGCTTCCCTGAGTCACGGGAGGCGTGAGGAACTCGGCGCCGCGGGCCCGCAGGGCCTCGTACGCGTCGTGGCAGTCGGGGACCCGCAAGGTGAGTTGGTTACTGACTCGGTGGGGGTCGGCGGGCGGGGCGAAGGTGACGTTCGGCTTGTCGTCAGTGGGTCCGCCCCCGGTGACCAGTAGCAGCCAGGTCCCCTGGAAGCTGAGAACCACGCTGGTGCCCGCGTACTCGCGGTAGAGTGAGGCGCCGAGAACGTCGCGGTAGAAGCGCTTGGCTCGTTCGACGTCGGAAACCACCAAGAGCACGGTCAGCTCGACATCGGCTGTGGGGAATTCCCGTTCCATTTCATGCCTCCTTGGGTTCAATTGCCACTCGATCAGGTGCCGCCCTCCAACTGGGCAGACTCATACCCGTCAGTAGGGCGACTTCATCCCGTCCGCGCGTCTCTTCGCCCGGTGATGTATCGATTACATCAACCCGTTGCGAGAACCATGCCCCGTGAGCAGGAGACATGCGCTTCGTCCCCCTTGATCAGGCGCTGCGCACCCGGCGCCTCACCCACCCGAGCCCTCCGAGGTCCGTTCGTGTTACCGTTCTTGCAAGCTCACGTTTCGCAAGCCCCGGCCGAGCTCTTGCCGACCGCACCGGCGAACCCTGGAGGCCCCCTTGGATCCATTAGAAATGACTGCTCTTGCCGAGCACTTTCAGACCGGCATCCTGGTCACCGACGCGGAACTGCGCGTCGTCTACGCCAACGCTTTTGAATCCGACTTCTACCGCCTTCCGCGGGAGGAGTTGGTCGGGCGGGACATCATGGCGCAGTGCCACAAACCGAAGTCCCGGCAGACGGTCCAGGCGATGGTGGACCGGATGCGCACCGGAGAACTCGAGGAGCACGCCAAGTTCGCCGTGGGTCAGTTGATCCGCTACAAGGCCAGGCGTGACGACAACGGGGAATTCGCCGGGATCATCCGGACCCGGATGTGGCTGCCGGAGGGCTTCGACGCAGCGAGTGTGGGGGCGGCCCGTCTTCAGGATTCGGAGTAGGGGCGGTCGGCGAGCGTCGCCCGGGCCCCCGCCTTTGCCCGCAATTTCCGCGCGGCCTTTTCCTTAGCCTTTGGGCGGTCACTGTCCGCCTTGCCCGGTATAATCGGATGCTGTGGGCCCCAATGAACTAATCGTCGCCGGCGCCCGGGAGCACAATCTCAAAGACATCAGTCTTCGCCTGCCCCGGGATCGCTTCATTGTCATAACCGGTCTTTCCGGCTCGGGCAAATCCAGCCTGGCCTTCGACACGATCTACGCCGAAGGACAGCGCCGTTACGTGGAGAGTCTCTCCTCCTATGCCCGCCAGTTCCTGGGTCAGATGGACAAGCCTGACGTGGATTCGATCGAGGGTCTCTCCCCGGCGATTTCGATCGACCAGAAGACCACCTCGCGCAATCCCCGTTCCACGGTGGGGACGGTCACCGAGATCTACGACTACCTGCGCCTGCTCTATGCCCGGATCGGCAAACCTCACTGCTGGATCTGCGGCCGGCCCATCGAGGGGCAGACCAAGGAGCAGATCGTCGATCAGATTCTGGGACTGGAGCCGGGGACGCGTTTCGTGGTCCGGTCGCCGCTGGTACGCGGGCAGAAGGGTTGGCACAAGGATGTGCTCGACCGCGTGCGGCAGGAGGGCTTCACCCGGGTGCAGATCGACGGGGAGCAGTACACGCTCGACCAGGAACTGCCCGAACTAGACAAAAACGTACGCCACGATGTCTCCGTGGTGGTGGACCGGTTGGTGATGAAGGAAGGTATTCGGCGCCGGCTTTCCGAATCGGTGGAGACCGCCCTGGATGAGGCCGGCGGTCTGATAGAAGTCGATGTCTTCCCCGGGGCTGGGGAGAGGGCGCACGACGGAAACGGCAATTCCCCCGCGGGCAACACCGAGGGGGAGGCGGGCAAAGCGGATTTCACCACGCTGATCTTCAGCGAGAACCTGGCATGCCCCGAACACGGCGTGAGCCTTCCCGAGATCGAGCCCCGCATCTTCTCTTTCAACTCACCGCACGGCGCCTGCACCGCCTGCAGCGGCCTCGGATTTCGCCAGGAGATCGACTCCGAACTGGTAGTCGGCGATCCAGAGGTGTCGGTGGCCGGCGGGGTGATCTTGCCGTGGAACGGGTCGAGCTCGGAGTACTACGACCAGGTGCTCCAGGGAGTGGCCGACCGTTTCGAGATCGACATCGACACTCCCTGGAAGGAGCTACCCGAGGCGGTGCAGCGGGCCTATCTACACGGCCTCGAGGGCGAGCGTCTCTACGTCAACTACCGGAACCGGTACGGTCGTAAGCGCAGCTACATGACCCGCTTCGAGGGTATCGTTGGCTGGCTCGAGCGACGGTATCGCGAGACGGATTCGGACTATGTGCGGGGCAAGGTCGAGGAGTATATGGCCGAGACTCCCTGTCCAAAGTGTGAGGGGGCCCGCCTACGGCCCGAGAGCCTGGCGGTGACCGTCGGCGGGCGCAGTGTCTACGAGATGACCCTGCTCTCCGTCAGTGACCTGCTCAGCTTCCTGAATGAGCTGGAGCTGTCCGAACGCGAGCAGCTGATCGGCACCCGCATCCTCAAGGAAATCCGGGAACGTCTGGGTTTTCTGCAGTCGGTCGGCGTGGGCTACCTGTCGCTTTCGCGGAGCGCGGGCACTCTCTCCGGGGGAGAGGCGCAACGCATCCGCCTGGCCACCCAGATCGGCTCCAGCCTGGTGGGTGTGCTCTACATTCTGGACGAGCCCTCCATCGGCCTGCACCAGCGGGACAATCAGCGGTTGATCAAGACCCTGTTGCGGCTGCGCGACCTGGGCAACACGGTCATCGTGGTGGAGCACGACGAGGAGACCATGTTCGCCGCCGACCATATCGTGGACATGGGACCGGGCGCCGGTGAGCACGGGGGAGAGGTGGTGGCCAGCGGATCGCCGGCGGAGGTGATGGCAGAGCCGCGCTCGGTTACCGGGCAGTTTCTCTCGCGCGAGCGCACCATCCCCGTTCCCGCCACGCGGCGCAAGGGCCGGGGACTCTTCACCGTGCGCGGCGCCAGCCAGCACAACCTGAAGAATATCGACGTGGAAGTGCCGGTGGGCAAGTTCACCTGCGTCACCGGGGTGTCGGGCTCGGGGAAGTCGACCCTGGTGAACGAGGTGATCTACAAGGGCCTGGCGGCACGCCTGCAGCGCAGCGGGATCCGTGCCGGCGCGCATCGCGAGGTCGAGGGCATCGAGGTGTTCGACAAGGTGATCGACATCGATCAGTCGCCCATCGGCCGCACGCCGCGCTCCAACCCCGCTACGTACACCGGGGTGTTCGACCACATCCGCCAGCTTTTTGCCCAGACCAAGGAAGCCCGGGTGCGGGGGTACAAGCCCGGCCGGTTCAGCTTCAACGTCAAGGGGGGCCGCTGCGAGGCCTGCCGCGGAGACGGCACGCTGAAGATAGAGATGCACTTCCTGCCCGACGTCTACGTGCCCTGCGAGGTTTGTCACGGCAAGCGCTACAACCGGGAGACCCTGGAGGTGCGCTTCAAGGGCAAGAGCATCGCCGAGGTGCTGGACATGAGCGTCGAGGAGGCCGTCGGCTTCTTCGAGAACCAGCCCAAGATCCATCGGCGGCTGCAGACCCTGCACGACGTGGGCCTGGATTACATCAAGCTGGGTCAGCCCTCCACCACTCTCTCCGGGGGCGAGGCGCAGCGGGTCAAGCTGGCCACCGAGCTCTCCAAGATCGCCACGGGCGACACGCTCTACATCCTGGACGAGCCGACCACCGGTCTGCACTTCGCCGACATCGAGAAGCTGCTCGAGGTACTCCAACGTCTGGCGGACGCCGGCAACACCGTGCTGGTGATCGAACACAACCTGGACGTGATCAAGTCAGCCGACTGGCTGATCGACCTGGGACCTGAGGGTGGCGCCGGCGGAGGCCGGGTGCTCGCGGTGGGCTCGCCCGAAGAGGTGGCCGCGCATCCCGACAGCCATACCGGAGCGTTTCTGCGCCGGGTGCTCCCCGGCTTCGAGGAATATGCGGAGACCGGCGGGCACCTGGTACCCGCGCCCGTCGAGGCGGCGTAAGGTCTCAGCCCGTGGCGGCGGCGTAAAGGTTCGTAGGTTCAGGGCCCGAGTATCAGGCGCTTCGCGGTCTCGCTAGCCAGGTTCTCCACCACCTCGAAGAGGATGCGGCCCGCCCCCTTGCCCGCCTGCTCGGCCGCTCGCTTGATCCGGAGTGCCGCCACCTCCGTCCGCGGATTCTCGGTGAGGATGTCGCGGAAAGCCGCCCTCAGCAGCCGGCGCTCCTCGTCGGAGAGATCGTCCAGCTGCGCCGCGAGTTCGTCGGCGGCGAGGAGCCTTTCGGCCGTCCAAGGAAAGGGGCTGCCGCACTCGTGGCAGAAGCGCGGCGGCCGAGAGAGGCGCTTCCCGCCTTGGGGGTCGCCTTCCGGCAAGAAGCGGCCCCGGAGCGCGGTGTCGCACTCGGGGCAATGGGAGAGCGTGCCCTCACCGCACTCGGGACAGAACTTGACGTTGAGCGTGGCCTGCGCTTCGGCCCGGTCGTTCAGGAGATGCCCGTTGGCGCAAACCAGCGCAACTTCGAACCGGGGCACGGCTGCGCGCCTGCCCGCCGCACCTCCTGCGGCCATTTTCGCGCTGTTGGGGGAAGCCTGCTTGGGTGGGTCGCTCATGGCTGTTGGCCGGTTAATGGGTTCATGGCTTCAGTCTACGCGGTGAGGTGGACAGAGCCGAGAGGGCGGCCGCGTTAGTCTGCGGGCGACTCGGGTAGAGGGCCAAAATCAGCTACCCGAGGAGGACGACATGGCGATCGCGGAACGCAGAGTTCACGCCACGTGGGAGGGCAACCTCTCCCGCGGAAAAGGGAAGATAACCGGTGCCAGCGGCGCATTTCAGGATTTCGATGTGACCTGGGCCTCGCGGACAGAGCGTTCGGACGGCATGACCAGTCCCGAGGAACTGATCGCGGCGGCGCATGCCAGTTGCTATAGCATGCAGCTCTCGAACGAGCTCGATGAGGCCGGGACCCCACCCGAGAGACTCGATGTCGACGCCGTCGCCACTCTGGATGACACTGAGGCCGGTCTCAAGATGACCTCAATGGATCTCACCGTGCGCGGAGTGGTTCCCGGCGTGGACCAGTCTGAGTTCGAAAAGGCCGCGCAGGCAGCCAAAGAGGGCTGCCCGGTTTCCAAGGCGCTCTGGGGAAACGTGGAGATCACGCTGGAGGCCAAGTTGGAGCAAGACGAAATCCCCATGTCGGAATGATGGCGGAGGAATCCGGGGCGGGCACCTCCTTCGGAGGTGGCGAAGTTGGCGGCGAAGCCGGCCGGACGGTAACCGGGAGCGCAACCCGTTTTACGATCAGGGGGGAGATAGCCCAGACCGCGCGCCTCGAACTCGCTCCGGGCGAGAGGGTCTGGGCCAGCAAGGGCTCGATCATGGCGCACACCGCCGGGGTGCAATGGGTCCTGCGCGTCCCCGGGGGACTAGAGGGGGTCGTGCGGCGCTCTCTCTCGGGAGAGGGGGTGGCGCTCGCCCACATCACGACGCAGGCGCCCGGGCAGGAGGTGCTCCTCGCTTCCAATCGACCGGGTCACATCCTCGAATGGTACCTCGCCGACGGACCGGTGGTCACCACGAGAGGCTCCTTTCTGGCGGCCTGGGGCCCCGAGATCCAGATCGACGTCACGGTGGCGAAGCGGGCGGGCGCGGCTCTTTTCGGGGGGGCGGGGCTCTTCCTGCAAAAGATCCAGGGCAATGGCAGCGTGCTGGTTCACGGCAGCGGAGACTTCCATCGGCAGCAGCTCCGTGAGGGCGAGTCGGTTCTGGTGAGCACGGGCAATCTAGCCGCCTTCGCCGAAGACCTGGACTACGACATCAAACGCGTAAGTGGCGCCCGGCGTATCCTGTTCGGTGGAGAGGGTCTGTTCATGACCAGGCTGACCGGCCCGGGCCTAGTCTACCTGCAGAGCCTCAAGCGGGACACGTAGTAGGCCTCTGGGGCCCGAGGCCTACGGGGCGAGGGAATCGGGGCGAGGAGCATCACAGTTGACGAAGGAATACATCGAATCGGCCCAACCGGCCGAGAAGGCCTTGCTGATCGCGGTGGACACCGGCGACGACCCACGTTGGTCGGCCGAGGAGTCTCTCGAGGAGCTGGCTTCGCTGGCCACCACGGCCGGAGCCGAAGTGGTCGGTTCTTTCGCGCAAAAGCGGCAGACTGTCCACCCCAACTACTACCTGGGTAAGGGCAAAGCCGAAGAGCTCAAGGAATGGAAGTCGCGCACCGGCTTCACGCTGCTGATCTCCGACGATGAGCTATCGCCCAAACAGCAGCGGGCCTTGGAGACCATCACAAAGGTCAAGGTGCTCGATCGTAGCGGGATGATTTTGGACATCTTCGCCCAGCGCGCCCGCACTCACGAGGGACGGCTGCAGGTCGAACTCGCCCAACTCGAGTATCAACTGCCCCGGCTGACCCGACTATGGGAGCACCTTTCCCGTACCGGCGGCGGCATTGGCACCAGGGGTCCCGGGGAGACGCAGCTGGAAACCGACCGCCGCATCATCCGCGAGCGCATCAAGAAGATGCGGGAACGCGTGGAAGAAGTACGGCTGCGCCGAGAAACCGCGGCCCGCAGCCGGGAGAAGGCCCGTCTTCCCACCGCGGCCATCGTCGGCTACACGAACGCGGGCAAATCGACATTGCTCAACTCCCTCGTCGGAGAGGCTGTGGTCGGAACCCAGGACATGCTCTTTGCCACCCTCGACCCCACCAGCCGCAAGGTGAGTCTGGGCGACGGGCAGACCCTGATTCTGACTGACACGGTGGGCTTCATCCACAAGCTCCCGCACCAGCTGGTGGAGGCTTTTCGGGCGACCTTGGAAGAAGTGACCCGGGCCGACCTATTGATCGAGGTGGTCGACGCCTCGGACCCGTTGGCCAAAGAGCACCGGAGCACCGTGCGCGACGTGCTGGACGAACTCGGGGCCGGTCACAAGCCCAAGGTGGTGGTCTACAACAAGATTGACCTGGTGGAAGCCGAGATGGACCACCCCTTCCGGCCGCCCCGCGACGACATCCACGTGGTGGCGGTGGCTGCCCGGCAGAGCCGCGGCCTCGACCGGCTGAGAGAAGAACTGGCCGAAACCCTGTCCGAAATGTGGGTCGATGTGGAGACGGCCATTCCCTACACCGCCGGCTCGTTGCTCTCGCGGGTGCGGGAGCGGGGATCGGTGCAGATCGACTATCGGGATCAGGATGTTCTTGTGACCGGTCAGGTGGCGGCACCGCTCGCCAGGGAACTGGAAGACGCCGCCGCACGCTGGCGCCGGGCGCTGGCCTCTGGAGGTTCTCGATCCGGCGACGGTTCCTGAAGACGGTAGAGCGCGAAGCTTCTTCGCGTTGAGCAGCCGACGCTGTCTCGCGCGGGTGGACCCGGCGGTTCCGGAAAGGGCCTACCTGGAGCTTCGGTATCTGCAGAGAAGCGGCGACCGGTGGTCCTACCATAAGGCCCGCTAATCGTCTTCTCGTTGAAAGGCTCCGAGCCCGCTCTTAAGATTCCGGGACTTGAATTCGTCACACTAGATGAAACCGGGGGAGTCACAAGATGGGTGACCGCTACGAGGACGTCTACCGGCAGTCCATTGAAGATCCGGATACCTTTTGGGGGGAAGCTGCGCAGGGCATCGACTGGGAATCCGGCTGGAGCCGCGTGCTTGACGATCGCAATCCTCCCTTTTACCGCTGGTTCCCCGACGCCCGGCTGAACACCTGCTACAACGCGCTGGACCGCCACGTGGTTGCCGGCCGCGGAGACCAAGTGGCTTTGATCTACGACAGCCCAGTGACCGACCAAGTCAAGCGCTACTCCTATCGGGAGTTGACCGACGAAGTCGCCCGTTTCGCAGGCGTGCTCTCCGGGCTGGGCGTGGTCAAGGGCGACCGGGTCGTGATCTACATGCCCATGGTGCCCGAGGCCGTGATCGCCATGCTCGCGACCGCCCGACTGGGCGCAGTGCACTCCGTGGTCTTCGGCGGCTTTGCCGCCCACGAACTCGCCGTGCGGGTGGACGATGCCAAGCCCAAGGTGATCGTGTCCGCCTCCTGCGGGGTCGAGGGCCAGCGGGTGATCGAGTACAAGCCCCTGCTCGACCGGGCGATCGGCATGGCGGAATCCAAGCCTGAGCATTGTGTGATCCTGCAGCGGCCCATGTGCCAAGCAGCCATGACCGAGCAACGGGACGTCGACTGGGCGTCGGCTATGGCGGGTGCGGATCCGGTGGGCTGTACCACGGTCGAGGCCACCGATCCCCTCTACATCCTCTATACCTCAGGCACGACGGGCAAGCCCAAGGGCGTGGTGCGTGACAACGGCGGGCATGCGGTCGCGCTGCACTGGTCGATGAAGAACGTCTACGACGTGCAGCCCGGCGATGTCTACTGGGCCGCCTCCGACGTCGGCTGGGTGGTGGGTCACTCGTACATCGTCTACGGACCGCTTTTTTACGGGTGCACCACGGTGCTCTACGAGGGCAAGCCGGTGGGCACCCCGGATGCCGGCGCCTTCTGGCGGGTGATCCAGGATCACAAGGTTCGGGTGCTGTTCACCGCGCCTACGGCCATCCGCGCCATCAAGAAGGAGGACAGCGAGGGCAAACACCTCGAGAGGTACGACATCTCGAGCCTCGATTACCTCTTCCTGGCGGGGGAGCGCCTCGACCCTGATACCTATCACTGGGCTTCGGACCTGCTGGGAGTGCCGGTGGTGGACCACTGGTGGCAAACCGAGAGCGGCTGGCCGATCGCCGCCAACTGCATGGGTATAGAGGCCTTCCCGATCAAGCCGGGCTCACCGACCAAGGCGGTGCCGGGCTACGACGTGCAGATGCTCGACCCGTCCGGCGAGGACGTGCCCCCTTGCCAAGAGGGGATCGTGGGCATCAAGCTGCCGCTGCCTCCTGGTTGCCTGCCGACCCTGTGGGAAGACGACATTCGCTATGTGGAGTCGTACGTCAGTGCCTTCCCCGGTTTCTACTTCACCGGCGACGGGGGCTACATCGATGAAGAAGGCTACATCTACATCATGGGCCGGGTGGACGACGTCATCAACGTGGCGGGCCACAGGCTTTCCACGGGTCGCTTGGAAGAGGTCATCGCCCAACACCCCGACGTGGCCGAGTGCGCGGTCCTGGGGGTAGCGGACGACCTCAAGGGACAGATACCGCTGGGTCTTTGCGTGCTCAAGTCCGGAGTGGATCGGGATGCCGCCGGTCTGGAGAAGGAGCTCGTGGGCATGGTGCGGGAAGAGGTGGGGGCCGTCGCCTCGTTCAAGTCGGCGTTGGTGGTTTCCCGCTTACCAAAGACGCGTTCCGGCAAAATCCTGCGCGGCACCATGCGCAAGATCGCGGACGGCCAGTCGGTTGCGCCGCCCTCCACCATCGACGATCCCGTTATCCTCGAGGAGATCGACTCGGCGTTGCGCGAACGGGGCTACGGCAAGAAAGAGAACAGCCCGGCCTAGAGCCTGCCGGCCTGCTGATTGCTTTTGAGCGGGCGGTCCAGGGCCGCCCGTTTTCTTGGCCCCGGGTGGAAAACGAGCCCGCCTAGGTATACTAGCGCGCAATGAATCTCGATCAGTCGTTCGTGGAAAAGCTCGATGCCCGCATCCGCGCCTGCCGGGATCTGCCCGTGCAGATCCGCAGCGGAGAGCACCTCCGGCTGATCGATCCTCTGCGCGGGAACGAGGTTCTGCTCAACCCGCGCAGGTCGCAGCGGCCCAGCGGTGCCGGCAAGTGCCCTTTCTGCACCGGCCAGACTCCGCCCACGCTTTTCTACATGGAAGCCCAGCCCACGGACGTTTTCACGAGCGAACCTCCCGCAGAGATCAAGGTGGGGCCGCCGCGCGTGGAAACCGAGCGGGAATCCTTCGCCGCCCTCACCCGGTACGAAGCCTCCCTTCCCCCCGGCGAAGAGCCCGACCCCTGGGAAGCGATCCGCATCCTGATGCGCACGAGGCACCCGGATTGGAAGGGTGACTTTACCCCGGCGACCCTGCCGGGTCGGCCCTACCTGGTGCGCACCTTCCTCAATTTCGTTCCCATTCTGGTCGAGCCGGGCAGTGCGGCGGAGTGCTTCGTGCTGACCCTGCCCCCGCCGTACCACGACATGGATATCGGGGTTCTAAAGCACAACCCTTCCGGCGAGCAGCGCCCCCTCCCCATCCCGGCGCTAGAAGCCCTGCTGGCCTCCTGGCAGGTGCTCGAGAAGTGGTCTTACCACCGCGATCTGGTGCCGGTTCCTTTCATCAATGGGGGCAAGAACCCGCTGTCCGGGCAGTCGCTGGAGTGCTTCCACAGTCAGTTCTTCTCGGTGGATCAGGAGGACTTCCCTCCATTGTTCCGCTCGCTGCGCGGGCGTCGTTCGATGGGTGGGTGTCCCATTTGCGCCATCGTCGGCGACCCGCATCTGCTGGTCAAGCGCTTCGGAGACGTGCGCGTCGCCGTGCACCCGGCGCCCAGCCGCAATCTGACCTTTGTCATCGCTTCCGAGGAAGAGGTCCCGCGGCTGAACGACCTTCCCGACCTCCGGGCCTTTGCCGAGGCGCTCTCCTGGACCGTGCGTCGCTACGAGTCGCTATTGGGGGGTGTGCCCGCCTATGTGGTGGCGCTGCGCAGTGGGGAGGCCGTCGGCCACTTGCATGCCGAGGTGGTGCCCCGTTCCCTGGTCAACGTACCCGGGGGCTTCGAAGAGACCACGGGGTTCGTGGTGTCCACGCGCGATCCCCACGAGGTTGCCCAGCAGGTGCGGGAACACGACGAGCGTGAGGCGGAAGATGGCTGACAATCAGAATGAGCAGTCCGCCAATGGCGGCCTTCATCGCTTTGACGTTCTCGATCAGGTGATCGGGCGTGCTGCGTCTGCGGGCATTTTCCTCGATGTCGACGGCGTGCTCGCACCCATCCGTCCCCGGCCCGACGAGACCTTTGTTCCCGAGGCCACCCGTGACTTGGTGCGCCGGCTGACCGAACGCTACCGCTTGGTGGCGGCGGTTTCGGGAAGAGCCGCGCCCGACGCGGCCGGGCTGCTCGGCCTGGACGAAGTGCTGGTGGTGGGCAATCACGGCATGGAGTTGCTGCTCGCGGGGGAGCACGACTACCTCTTGCCCCCCGACGTGATCGAGAGGGTGCAGGAAGCGACCGCCGCTCTGGAGCTCAATCCGGAACTACGGGCGCTCGGCGTACGCATCGAGAACAAAACTGCGAGCGTGGCCTTGCATACGCGGGGTGTCGCCGACGAACCGCGAGCTTGGCGAGCGGTGCTGGAAGCGGCCCAACTGCAGGCGGAGGAGCGCGATCTGGTCATGTTGCCCGGCCGCAAAGTCGTTGACCTGCGGCCGGCGGGCATCAACAAGGGAACCGCCGTGCGGCGCCTTTTCGTGGAGCGCCAACTGCGGGCGGCTGTGTACATCGGGGACGACCGAACCGACATCGACGCCTTCCGGGCGCTCGAAGCCCTGCGCTCGAGCTCGGAGGCATACACGGTCAGCGTCGCTGTGGTCTCCGATGAGTCACCGGAGGATCTCCTCCAGTGGGCCGACTTGGAGATTGCCTTTGACGAGGTGCCCGCGCTCCTGGCGCACCTAACCGACGCGCGAGCCTGAGCGCCGACGCGCGAGCCTGAGCGGCGCCCCCGCGAGACGCGCGCCGCTGGTTGGCCGCGCGTCCGGGGAGAGGGCCAACGTCTCCTAGAGGTGCTCGTGTGCGGACATCACCGCCTCGGCAATCAACTGGCCGCCTCGGTCGAGGTCTTCGAGGCTGAGCACCTCTATGGGCGAATGAATGTAGCGGGTGGCCACGCTGATCACGCCTGAGGGGACTCCAGTCTTAACCAGGTGAATCGCGGTCGCGTCGGTGGTGCCGCCGCTGCCCACGTCCAACTGGTAGGGGATTCCTTTGGCAGCGGCGGTCCCGCGCAGCCAGGCGATCACCTTGCGATGCACCAGGATCCCGCGCCCGTCGGAGTCGGCCACGGTCAGCACCGGTCCGCCGCCGATGGTAACGTGGCGCTCCTCCTTGGTTACCCCGGGGTGGTCGCCCGGAATGGTGACCTCGGAGATCAGCGCCGCGTCAGGATCCAGACCGTAGGCGCTGGTCCGCGCGCCTTTCAGCCCCACCTCCTCCTGCACCGTGCCCACCGCGAACACCGTCGCGCGCACCTCCATGTCCTTCAACCGGCGCATGGCGGCCACCATCATGGCAACCCCGGCGCGGTCGTCGAATGCCTTTCCCGTGACCAGGTTCCCCTTGAGAGGCCGGAGATCGCGATCGATGGTGATCGTGCTGCCAATCTGCACGCCGAACTCCTCGGCTTCTTCCCTGGACGACGCCCCGATGTCGATGAACATGTCTTTTAGCTTGATGACCTTCTTGCGGTCATCGGGCTCCATGATGTGGGGTGGCTTGGACCCGACCACGCCGTAGAGATTGCCCTCGAGTCCCCGAACCACCACCCGCTGACCGAGGAGGATCTGATCGATCCACCCTCCAAGCGGCACGAAGCGAAGAAAGCCGTTGTCATCTATGTACTTGACCATGAGGCCGATCTCGTCCATGTGCGCGGCGATCATGATCTTCGGGCCGTCACCGTTTCTGGTGCCGATCACGTTGCCCATTGTGTCGGTGCGCACTTCGTCGGTCAGGTCCGCCAGGTGCTCTTGCAGCAGCCCGGCGATGTCGTCCTCGTAGCCTGATACGCCCTGCGCGTTGGCAAAGGTGGCAAGCAGGTCGCGTAGCTCGTCCATGTGCGATCGACCTCCGGTCGAATAGTCAGGATGGATGAAGTTCTTACGCTTACCTACCCTCCGGGCTTCCCGATAGACACGTCGCTCTCGTGGTATCTTGAGCGCCCCGGAGAAGGAGTGAGGATGCCAGGAGTACTGGAAGGCCGGCGTGGCCTGATAATGGGATTGGCCAACGAACGCAGCATCGCTTGGGGAATCGCTCAGGCCGCAAGGCGCGAAGGGGCGGAACTGGGCTTCACTTACGCCGGTGAGATGCTCGAGAAGCGCGTGCGCCCGCTTGCGGCGCAGCTGGGCAGTGACGTCGTTCTCTCGTGCGATGTCCGTTCGGACGAAGAGATCGAACGGTGCTTTGAGGCTCTGGGGGAGCGTTGGGGATCGCTCGACTTCCTGGTTCACGCCATCGCCTACGCCAACAAGGAAGAACTGACGGGCGAGTTCTACAATACGACACGTGAGGGCTTCCGGGTGGCCCTGGACGTCTCCGTGTATTCTCTGGTGGCCACCACCCGCAGCGCCGTCCCGTTGATGCGTGAGGGAGGCAGTATTGTCTCGCTCACCTACCTGGGAGCGGAGCGGACGATTCCCCATTACAACGTTATGGGCGTGGCCAAGGCCGGACTGGAAGCGGCGGTGCGTTACCTGGCGGCCGATCTGGGACCCAGCGGCATCAGGGTGAACGCCATCTCCGCGGGACCCATTCGCACGCTGGCCGCCTCGGGGATCGGCGACTTCCGCAAGATCTTCGACTGGTACGACCGCAACTCGCCTCTGCGCCGCAACACCACCATCGAAGAGGTGGGTAACGCCGCCGTGCCGCTCCTCAGCGATTGGAGCCGGCAGATCACCGGGGAAGTGCTGCACGTCGACGGCGGCTACCACATCACCGGAGTGCCCCCGGTGGTGGAAGAGGAATAACCGTCCGCCTCTAGGCGCCGCGCCATCCCTGGTCGCAGCGCCGCGCCTCTAGGCGCCGCGCCTCACTGCTGCGCCACGCACCGCGTCTCACTGCTCTTCCACGCGTTTGTCTTCGCTATCGGGTGCCAGCTTCTGGGCGCCCGCTCCGCGGCTGAGGTACAATTCTGCGGCCGCTTCGCGCTTCTCATTCGACCGCGTGTGCTTGCCCTCTGCGTTCGACACGGGGAGCAGGCTGCGCAGCGGCTCGTCGCCACCTCTCTCCACCTGCGAAAGTTGTCCGAGATTCTGCGATGACCAGCCGCGAAGAAATCATCACTCAGATAAAAGGGGCTCCGGACCTTCCCGGCGTCTATTTGTTCAAAGATGACGGTGGCGAAGTGCTCTATGTGGGCAAGGCGCTGTCGCTAAAGAGACGCCTGGCCAGTTATCTGCCGGCCGTAAGAGGCAGCGCCGCGAGCAGGATCCCGTTGAAGGTGGCGGAGATGGGGGCCAAAGCCGAGTCTGTCGACTGGATCGTGACGGCAAGCGAGACCGAGGCCTTGATCGTCGAGGACAACCTGATCAAGCGTCATCGCCCGCCCTACAATATCCGGCTGCGTGACGACAAGTCTTACCCATATATCGTGGTGACCCTGGAAGACGAATTCCCACGAGTGATGTTCACGCGCCATCCGCATCGCAAGGGGAACGCCTACTTCGGTCCTTACGCCAATGCCGCCAAGGTCAGAGAGACCCTGGACACGCTGGGGCGAATCTTCCCCTTCCGCAAATGCCGGGGCAAGACGCCGGGCCGGCACAGTGGTTCCCCCTGTCTGCAGTATTCGATCAAACGCTGCGACGCTCCCTGTGCAGGCTACATCACCCCTGAGGAGTACCGGAGACTGATAGACCGGGTGAGCGTCTTCCTTTCGGGACGGCAGAAAGAGATCGCCCAGGGCCTCGAAGGGGGTATGCGGCGGGCCTCCGAAGACATGGAGTTCGAAAAGGCGGCGCTCTATCGTGACCGGCTGGACGCCGTCCGCCACGTGATGGAGGGCCAGCGCTCGCGGCAGACGGCGATGGGGAGCGTGGATATCGTGGGCATGGCGCGGGACGAGGGCAACGCCAACGTCCAGGTCTTCCAGATGCGCGACGGAGTGCTCGGCGATCGGCGGAGCTTCAGCCTAGAGAACGTGGAAGGCGAGTCCGACGAAGACATACTCCGGCGATTTTTCGCCGAGTACTACTCTATGGCTCTCACTCTGCCTCCCCAGATCATCGTGCCTGCGGTTGGGGCCCGGGACGGGCAGACGGCCGGATTCCTCAGCGAACTGCGCGGATCCCGAGTGACGGTGAGGACGGCGGAACGTGGGGACAAGCGCCGGCTGCAGCAGTTGGCCGACCGCAATGCCGCCCTGGCCTTGCAGCACGAACGCCTGCGCGCCGAGCGTTCCCGCGAACGCCGCTGGGGAGCGCTCACCCGTCTCCGCGACCACTTGGGGCTTTCGGGGACCCCGATGCGCATCGAGGGATACGACGTCTCTAACCTGGGTCCCGAGCACATCGTCGCCTCCATGGTGGTCTTCGAGGGCGGGGTGCCTCGCAAGGGGGACTACCGCAAGTTCTCGATCGCCGGTTCCGAGGGTCAGGATGACTTCGCCGCCATGAGAGAAGCTCTTGTGCGCCGGTTCGCTCGGGCAACGACGTCTGCTCCGGAGAAGTACGATCCCTCCTTCGAATCGGTTCCCGACCTGGTGGTGGTCGACGGAGGCAAAGGCCAACTGGGGGTGGCCGTCGGCGTTCTGGAGGAACTGGGACTGGATGCCGCCATCGGCGTGATCTCCTTGGCCAAACGGGAGGAAGAGGTCTACCTACCGGGACGCCCGGACCCCCTGCTGCTCGGGCGCGACGACCCGGCCTTGCTGCTGTTGCAGCGCCTGCGGGACGAAGCGCATCGCTTCGCCGTCAGCTTTCACCGCACGCGGCGCCGATCGGCCGGCCACGCCTCGATTCTCGATGGCCTGCCTGGGGTGGGGGAGAAACGCAAGCGGGCGATCTTGCTGCATTTCGGCTCCCCCGAGCGCTTTCTGGCGGCGTCGCGAGACGAACTGGAGGCCGTGCCCGGGTTGCCCGGCAAGGTGGCGCGGGAGGTCTACGACTTTGTCCACAAGACGGGGTAGACTTGAACTATGAGTAACACAACAACACAATCAGAGGCGCTTCAATCAGCTGTTTTTGAGACTCCTTGGGGACCGGGTGAGGCCCGCTTCGCCGAGGGGCAAATCGTCGAAGTCACCCTACCTCGGACGAGAGATGATGCCGCTATTGCCATAGGGGCTCGGCACGATATGGGCCCGGCCGACACCGCGGCGGGCAAAGGCGGCGCCCCCGGGCTGGCCCCGAAAGCGGCCGCGTGGATCGATGCGTTGGAGGCCGCGGCTCGAGGCGAGGCGCCCCCGTGGCCCGACGGCTTCCGCCCCGAACTCTTGGTCGAGCCGGGTTTCCGGCGTGAGGTCTATCGGACGCTCCTGACCGTCCCCCGTGGGGATACGATCACTTACGGGACGCTTGCTCGCGAGGCGGGTTACCCGGGCGCCGCCCGGGCGGTGGGCACGGCCATGGCCGCCAATCCATTGCCTCTCGTCATTCCCTGTCACCGTGTGGTCCGGTCCGACGGCAGCCCTGGGCGCTACGGCCCGGATGACTCCTACAAGGTCGACCTGCTTCGGGCCGAAGGGGCGCTTTGACCGAGGAGAGTACTGACCTCAGGATGACCATCATCAGCGGCCTGTCCGGGGCGGGCAAGTCGCTGGCGGTAGCCACCTTCGAGGACATGGGTTATTTCTGCATCGACAATCTGCCCCCGCAAATGCTCACTCAGGTGGCGAAGCTCTTCTCCCTGGACGGTAGCAAGGTCGATCGGGCCGCCCTCGTTCTGGACGCTCGGGCCGGCGACAGCCTTTCCTATCTGGATGACGCTCTGGCGGAACTCGACCGGCTGAATGTCCTCTGCCGGGTGGTCTTCCTCGAGGCCTCGGACGAGGCGCTGGTGGCGCGCTTTCACTCCACCCGCCGGACCCATCCCCTGACCGGTTCGGACAACCTGGTCGAGGGGATTCAGCGGGAGCGGGAGATCCTGGCGGAACTCAAGGAGCGGGCCGATGTCGTTATAGACACGACCTCGCTCAACGTGCACGACCTGCGCCGGCACATACAGGAGACCGTGCTCGCGGGAGAGTTGCAGGACCAGATTCTGATGACCTTCATGTCTTTTGGCTACAAGTATGGCGTGCCCCGCGAAGTCGACATGGTCTTCGACGCCCGCTTTCTTCCCAACCCCCACTGGGTGCCCGAGCTACGGCCCTTGACCGGCCTGGAGGAATCTGTGCGCGACTACGTGCTGGCGATGGAGCAGACTCAGGGCTTTGTCGAGCGCGTGGTTGACCTGCTGACGTACCTGGCGCCTTCTTATCTGGTCGAGCAGAAGCGGCAGCTCCTGGTTGGCGTTGGTTGCACGGGTGGACGGCACCGCTCCGTGGCCCTGGCTCAGACCCTTGCGAGCGCGCTGGAACGGGTGCCGGTGGTGGTCACGGCGGTCCGCCACCGGGACGTGGAAAGGAAGGGCTAGTTCATGACGCGGGTTGTGGCCATGGGCGGAGGCACAGGCCTCGCCACCCTGCTCCGTGGCGTAAAGCCGTTCACGGATTCGCTCACCGGCATCGTGACGATGGCGGATGACGGAGGTTCCTCCGGGCGGCTGCGCCGAGAGTTAGGCGTGCTGCCTCCCGGCGACGTGCGCAACTGCCTGGTCGCTCTCGCGGACGATGAGTCCCTGATGCGCCGGCTTTTTGACTACCGCTTCGAGAACGGTTCTCTTGCCGGCCACAGCTTCGGCAACCTGTTCTTGGCGGCGCTTTCTGAGGTGACCGGTAATTTTGAGCAGGCCGTCTTTGAGTCGAGCCGGGTGCTGGCCATCCGGGGCAGCGTGCTCCCCAGCACCACGACCGATGTGCGGCTGGGGGCCCGGCTGCGCGACGGTTCCCATATCTTCGGCCAGTCCGTGATTGCCAAGGCGCAGTCTCCGATCCAACAGGTTTGGCTGGAGCCGACGGAGGCTCCGGCACTTCCGCTCGCTCTGGATCGAATCCGGCAGGCCGAGCTCGTCGTGCTGGGTCCCGGGAGCCTATACACGAGTGTCGTCCCTAACCTGCTTGTGGGGGGCATGGCCGAAGCCCTCCGGGAGACGCGCGCTCAGGTTGTGTTCGTGAACAACGTCATGACTCAGCCGGGCGAGACCCAGGGCTACGACGCAGAAGACCATCTGCGCGGAATTCTCAGCCACCTAGGCGAGGGAGTGATCGACGTCATGCTTGTGAACGACCGTCCCATCCCCGGAGAACTCCTGGCCCTCTATGAGAGGCAGGGCGCTGAGCCCGTCACTTGGAGCCACAAGTCGGAAGATCTAGGAGTGCGCGTCGTGTCCGCCCCACTCGCCGATGTCAATCGCTTTGTCAGGCATGATTCCTGTGACCTGGCGCGGACACTCTTGACACTGGCCGGGTAGTCTCGATGGCTTCGTTCTCACGGCAGGTGCGTGACGAATTGGCCCATCGACGGGAGACTCGTAAATGCTGCCGGACGGCCGAGGTGGCGGGGCTGGTGAAGTCGGCCGGAACCTTCCGTATACGCGGAGGCGAAGAGGGCCAGCGCTACGGTCTCGAGCTCTCCACTCCGGTGCAGGCGGCGGCGAGCCTGGTCTACTCCTATTTCAAAGCCCTCGGAGCGGACGGCACCCTGCTCACCACCCGGGAGCACCGCTTTCGCCGTCGACTGGTGTACGTGCTTCGCTTGGAGGGCTCGCCCCCGGTGATTCAGGCGCTCAATGAGGTTGGGGTGCTCAGCGACAACTTCCGCCTTGACCCGGGTGTGCCGGGGAGGCTGATTCAGCGGCGTTGCTGCAAGGCCGCTCTGGTGCGCGGGGCCATCATCGGCGCGGGCTCGGTCAATCCGCCGCAGCGGGGCGCTCACCTGGAAGTCGTGACTCCACACCTGGCCTTTGCCGAGGATCTGGCGGGGCTCCTCACCGGTTTGGATTTTCGACCGGGGGTATATCTGCGGCGCGGAGTTCACGTGGTCTACCTGAAGGGTCGGGAGCAGGTTTCCGAGCTTCTCGCCTTCGCCGGGGCCCAAGAAGCCGCGCTCGAAGTGGCCGAACACGCCGTGTTCAAAGAGGTCAGAGCTCAGGCCAACCGCGCCGCGAACTGCGACCAGGCCAACCTGGGCCGTACGAGCGCCGCCGCGCTGGAACAGCTTTCGGCAATCGAGTTTCTGGAAAGCGCGGAGCTTCTGGGAGGTCTTCCGGCGGCCCTCCAGGAGGTGGCGGAACTCCGACTTGAGAATCCGTGGTCGACGCTTTCCGAACTGGCGGAGGAGAGCGATGCGGGGTTGTCGCGATCCGCGGTGAATCACCGGCTCAGGCGCCTGCTCAATCAGGCTCGGGAGGCGGGTTGGTCGGAGACGTCGGAGACGGCTGTTAAACTCGGCCTGTTCTAGGGACGGGAGTCACAAAGAGGGAGGGTCCAGATGGCAGTGAAGGTGGGGATCAACGGATTTGGCCGTATCGGCCGGGGAATGGTGCGCGCCGCGAAGAAGCGCGGGGTGGACATCGACTTCGTGGCGGTCAACGACTTGACCGACGCGCCTACGCTGGCGCATCTGCTCAAGTATGACAGCGTGCACGGCGTCTGGCCGGGGGACATCAGCAATACCGAAGACACCATCACCATCGATGGCGAGACTTTCAAGGTTTCCTGCGAGCGTGACCCGGCGGCGATCCCCTGGGGGGATTTCGGTGCCGAGATAGTCATAGAGGCCACCGGCCTGTTCGCCAGCCGCGAACTGGCAGGCAAGCACCTCCAGAGCGGCGCCAAGAAGGTGATCATCAGCGCTCCGGCCAAAGATCCGGACCTGGCCATAGTCATCGGAGTCAACGACAAAGACTACGACAAGGACAAGCACGACATCCTCTCCAACGCCTCGTGCACGACCAACTGCCTGGCCCCTGTGGCCAAGGTGCTGCTGGACAACTTCGGCATTGAACGCGGGCTGATGACCACGATTCACGCCTACACCAACGACCAGCGTATCCTCGACCTACCGCACAAGGACCTGCGCCGGGCGCGCGCTGCGGCTCTGTCGGTCATCCCCACTTCGACCGGCGCGGCGCGAGCGGTCGGGCTGGTGCTTCCGGAACTCCAGGGCAAGTTCGACGGTATCTCCATGCGGGTGCCGGTGCCCAGCGGTTCGGTGGTCGACCTGGTGGTGGATCTCGAGAAGGAAGCCGCGGTCGACGAGATCAACCAGGCCATGAAGGCGGCGGCCGAAGGCGATATGAAGGGGATCCTGGAGTACAACGTCGATCCCATAGTGTCCGTCGATGTCATCGGCAATCCGCATTCCTCTGTCTACGATTCGACCCTGACCATGGCCATCGGCAAGCAGGTCAAGATCGTCTCCTGGTACGACAACGAATGGGGCTTCTCCAATCGTCTGGTCGATCTGTGCCAGATGATCCTCTGAGGAGGACCCGATGGCGAAGAAGACCATCCGTGACGTGGACGTGGCCGGGCGCCGCGTCCTCGTCCGAGTCGACTTCAACGTGCCCCTCACGGACGCTGGTGAAGTAGCGGACGACACCCGCATCCGGGGAGCGCTTCCCACCATCGAATACTTGAGGGAGCACGGCGCAAGGCTGATCCTCACCTCTCATCTCGGGCGCCCGAAGGGGGAACCCAAAGAGGAACTCCGGCTTAACTCGGTCGCGGCCCGGCTTTCCCAGCTGATCGATGCGCCGGTGCGCAAGGTTGACCGCCTGACCGGGCCGGAGGTCTCCGAGGCCGCAGATTCCCTTCAGACGGGCGAGGTGCTGCTCCTCGAGAACTCGCGCTTCGATCCGCGCGAGACCAAGAACGATCCCGAGTTGGCGCGGGAGCTCTGTCGGCTGGCCGACCTATACGTGAACGACGCTTTCGGCGCGGCTCACCGGGCGCACGCCACCACAGCGGGGGTGGCGTCCTGCCTGCCCGCCGTCTCCGGCTTCTTGATGCAGTCGGAACTCGAGGCGCTTCAGGGACTGGTAGATTCACCGCAGCATCCCTTCGTGGCGGTGCTCGGGGGCGCCAAGGTGACCGACAAGATCGGCGTGATCGAGCGTTTCCTGGACCTGGCCGACCAGATTCTCATCGGCGGAGCGATGTGTTTCACCTTCTTCAAGGCCCAGGGCCTGGATGTGGGTGCCTCGCGGGTCGAGGACGAAGCGGGTATCGAAACCGCCCGCCGGGCCCTGGAAAAGGCCGCCAACTCTGACTGCGAGCTGGTTTTGCCCCGTGACTTGGTGGTGGCCGACCGCTTCGCCGAAGATGCCGAGGCGAGGGTGGTTGGCGTCGGCGATATTCCCCAAGGTTGGATGGGGCTGGACATCGGCCCGGAGACCGCCGACGAGTACGAACGGCGCATCCTGGACGCCGCTCAGGTCTTTTGGAACGGGCCCATGGGCGTTTTCGAGATGGACCGCTTTGCCGAAGGAACCCGCGGGATAGCCAGGGCCATGGCCGCGAGCCGCGCGCTCACCGTCGTGGGTGGGGGCGATTCCGTGGCTGCGGTTCAACAACTTGGCCTGGCGCAGCGCATGGGTCACGTCTCGACCGGAGGCGGAGCCGCGCTCGAATTGATCGAGGGCGCGGAACTCCCCGGGGTTGCCGCGCTGGAAGACCGCTAGCAGGGGAGGACCGATGGCCGACCGGCTTCCGATAATGGCCGGCAACTGGAAGATGCACAAGACGGCGCGCGAAGGCGCCGCCTTCGTCGAGCAACTGACCGCCGAGTTGGGCGACTCCGGAGGGATCGAAGTGGTGGTCGCTCCCGCCTTCACCGGACTTCAGGCGGCCGTCGAGGCGGCCGGCGAGGGTGTAGTGCGGGTGGCGGCCCAGGACATGTTCTGGGAGGAATCGGGCGCTTACACCGGCGAGGTGTCGCCCTCCATGCTGGCCGACCTTTGCGTCAAGTACGTGATCATCGGTCATTCGGAGCGACGGCAGATATTCGGGGAGACCGACGAGGAGGTCGCGCGCAAGGTCCGGGCGGCAATCGGCGTCGGGCTCATCCCCATCATGTGCGTGGGCGAGATCGAAGCTGATCGCGAGGCGGGCCGCACCGAGGAGGTGCTCGAGCGGCAGGTGCTCGGTGGGACTCAGGGTATGGCGCCCGAGGAGGTGGCCCAGATGGTTGTCGCCTACGAGCCGGTATGGGCCATCGGCACCGGGCGCACGGCGACGCCACAAATTGCCCAGGACGCGATCGCCTTCATCCGCAGCCGGTTGGCCGGTGTGGCGGACACAGGCTCCGCCGAGCGTACCCGCATCCTCTACGGCGGAAGTGTCAAACCGGACAACGTTGTGGACATCATGGCCCAGCCCGACATTGATGGTGGTCTCGTGGGCGGCGCCAGCCTGGCCGTCGACTCGTTCAAGTCACTTGTCCGGTACGAAGGCCGGAGTCAATGAGTTCGAGGCGGGTGGGCCGCACGACGAAACGCGATTCGGCGGGACGGACGCCGTGACTCCCGCGGAGCGCCGCCCGGTCGCGCTGATCGTGCTGGACGGTTGGGGTTACGCCGAACCGGGCCCCGCGAATGCAATCAGCCAGGCGGACACGCCCACCATGGACCGGCTGTTCGCCGAATACCCCTGGGTTTTGCTCAACGCCGGCGGCGAGGCGGTCGGTCTGCCCGACGGGGTGATGGGCAATTCCGAGGTGGGCCACCTCACCCTGGGGACCGGCCGTGTGGTCTATCAGGACCTCACCCGTATAAACAAGATGATCGCGGACGGCTCCTTCTTCGATAACCCGGTCCTACGCGAGGCTTTCGAGAAGGCTCGGCAGAGCGGTGGGGCGGTGCACCTCATGGGCCTGCTCTCCGACGGCGGGGTTCACGGAGATATCCTCCACGTCGAGGCTCTGGTCGAACTCGCCGTCCGCATGGGGGTCGAGGAGCTCTATCTGCACCCCTTCATGGACGGGCGGGACACCTCACCGTGGCACGGCCGCGACCTGTTGAAGGACCTCGAGGCCAAGCTCGAGGAGCATGGGGTGGGAAGGATCGCCGATGTCATCGGCCGTTACTACGCCATGGATCGCGACCGCCGCTGGGAGAGGACCAAGATTGCCTGGGACGCCCTGGTCTATCGGGAAGGGCTCAAGGTGGACGATGCGCTCGCTGCGATCGAGGCCTCCTACGAAGAAGCCATAACCGACGAGTTCATCCTGCCGACGGTCATCCTGGGCACGGACGCTGCGCTTTCCGATGGGGACAGCGTCGTCTTCTACAACTTCAGACCCGACCGGGCGAGGCAACTCACCAGGGCTCTCATCGACAGGGAATTCGCTGAGTTCGATCGGGGACCGAATCCACCGACCGTCCATCTGGTGAGCTTCACCCAGTATGAGGCGGACTTCGCCGTGCCTGTGGCCTTCCCTGACGTCGAGCCGAAACAGGTTCTGGCCGAGGTCTTGAGCGAGCACGGACTTACTCAGTTGCACATCGCCGAGACCGAGAAGTACGCGCACGTCACCTTCTTCTTCAACGGAGGACGGGAGGACCCCTACCCTGGTGAGACGCGCAAACTGATTCCTTCGCCGCAGGAAGTGGCCACCTACGACCAGAAGCCGGAGATGAGCTGCCACGAGCTGGCCGATGCCTTTGCCGACATCTATCGGCACAAGCGCCCGGACTTTACGGTGCTGAACTTCGCGAACGCGGACATGGTCGGGCACAGCGGCAACCTGGAGGCGACCATCGCAGCCGTCGAGCACGTGGACCACTGTCTGGAGATCGTGCTCGAGCCGCTTCTCGAAGACGGCGCTCACATCTTCGTTACGGCCGATCATGGCAACGCCGAGTATCTGCGGGAGCCCGATCAGAGCCGCAATACGGCTCACACTACGAACCCGGTCCCGCTGATCTACGTCGACCATGGGGCTAAGCTGGAAGACGGCGGTGGTCTGGCGGACATCGCCCCGACCGTCCTCTGCCTCTTGGGCCTGCCCGTACCCGCAGAGATGACGGGAACCCCGCTCTGTCCCCAGCGGTCGAAGGAGTAGCGCAACGGGCCGCCACCGCTGTCGGCGGTGGCGGGGATGTGGCATGATAAGTCGGATTTCGGACGCGCCAACGCCGCTAACCAAGCGGCGGGTGCAAACGTCAGAGTAGGCAGGAGGCCCAGTTTGGAGCAGCCAACGCCGGAACAGCTTCGGCGCGCAGCTGACGGTAGCGAGGCGGCACTAGAAGAGCTTGTGGTCGAGTTTTACGGACCGGTGTTGCAGTATCTGCACCGCTTCGTGGGCAGCCGGGAAGACGCGGAGGATCTCTCGCAGGAGGTTTTCATCCGAGTCGCCCGGAGTTTGGGCGGTTTCGACGGACGCTCACGCTTTAGCACCTGGGTCTTCCAGATCGCGAAGAACGCGGGTATCGACTTCCTGCGCAAGCGGGAGTTGGACCGGCGGCGCCGGGACGAAGCGGAGGCTGAGCTTCCGCCGATGGAGTATGACGGGACTCTGGCGCTGGAGGACTCGGAGTTGCTCTGGGCGAGCATTCGCGCCCTCAACGAGGATTTGCGGGCCGCCCTGCTGCTACGAGACCTTATGGGCTTTCGCTATCAAGAGATAGCGGAGATCCTCGACACTACGTTGTCGACGGTCAAATGGCGTATTTACGAAGCCCGCGAGCGTGTGCAGCGGCGATTCCGGGAATTGGGCGGACAGGTGGGATCGACGTCGACGGACAAGCTCGAGGAAAGAGCCCTCGTCGCCGCGGAGCGGTCCCGTGAGAGAGGCAATGAACGGACGGTGGACAGAGAGCTTCCTGGTTTGTGAGGCGGTGCGCCCGCTCATCTCCGCCTGCTCTGACGGCGAGGTGGACGACATGGCGCGGGCCACGGTCGAGCGCCATCTGAGATGTTGTCCCGATTGCCGGGACTTCGCCGAGTTGGTGGAACTGGAACAGGCCGAACTTCGCTTCGAGGCCATACGAGCCGAGGAGCCTGATCCTCCCGCCTTCCTGGTGGAGCAGATGGTCGCAGCGACCGGCGCCCTGCCCACGGCGCACAGCACGACCGCTATCCCGACGCTATCGCCGTCCCCGGCCGTCAGGAGGACGGGCGCCTCCCTCTCAGCGGCGCTGGCCTTCCGTTGGCTGATGCGCTCCCTCACCTGGCCGGTTTGGCGGCGCGCCGCAGTGTCTTTGGCGGCCGCATCGATCCTCGTGATAACCGGCCTGGCTTCGGATCCGCCCTGGCAATCGGAGCCGGCGACCAACCACATGGCTATCGCGATTCCCCAGGTGCTGCTTGCCCGTAATCTGGACCCCGCTTACGTGCCCTACCTCCAGAGAAAGGTGGGAGGCTCCGGGATCAAGATAAGGGCAGGTACGGCGGATGAGAAGCTTCTATTCTTCGAGTCGCCGATGTCCTTCTACGAGGAGTATCACTACCGCCCGGAAGGCCTATAGGCGATACGGCCCGGAAGGCCTGTAGGCGCGTTGTCGAGGCGCCCGTTCGCATTCTGTCGGAAGGCCGGAGCAATCGGCTCCCCGGGGATTACCGCGCGTTCACTAACCATCCGCCGGCCTATGTCGTCGTACCATACGAGTCGGGGCGGTATGCCTCTGTTGAGTTGGCATGCTTTGCTTGGTAAGCCGTGGTAGCCTTTAGCGGTTGTTCAATAGATATTCAGGAGAAGGACGAAGTTGACCATCGCACTTGTCTTATTGACCATTCTGGATACCGCGCTCGGCATTGGACTGTTGGTGCTGATCTTCCTGCACTCCGGCAAAGACGCCGGCCTTTCGACCGCATTTGGTGGCTCGGGCGGCACTTTCGGCGGCACCGGGGTGGTGCAGAAGAACCTGGACAGACTGACCGTCGCCTTCGCAATTGCGTTCTTCGTGGTGACGATCGTCTTGGGTTTCGTCGTATAGCGCGGCGGCACTAAGCGCGGCGGCACTAAGCAGTTCGTAGAAGTACCCTTTTGGCTCCGTCTCAGGCGGCAGTCCGGAGGTTGGTAAGTATGTTCGCAAATCGAAGAAGGAGAGAAGAAATTGGAAAAATGGCTTAAGCCGTGGATGGGCGCCATCCTGGTGCTGGTCCTGATTGCGGCCTTCGGCCTTTTCGCTGTCGGTTGCGGCAGCGACGACGGAGACACGACGGACACCACCGGGACCGAGGCGACCGACACTGAGGATACGACCGAGACCTCTGAAGGCGAAGCGGGCGCCGGCGACCTGGCCGAGGATCAGACGATCACGGTACAGATCGCTTCCGAGCCCCCGAGCCTGGATCCCAACCTGGCCACGGACACCACCTCAGCCCTGGTCATCAACAACATCTTTGAAGGGCTGGTTCGCCTGGACGCCAATGGCGACCCGGTTCCCGGGGTTGCTGAGAGCTGGGAGGAGAGCGAGGACGGCCTCACCTATACTTTCATGCTGCGCGACGATGCGACCTGGACCAATGGTGACCCGGTTACCAGCCAGGACTTCGTGGACTCATGGCTTCGCATTCTCAACCCGGAAACCGCGGCTGACTATGCATATCAGCTGTTCTTCATCCAGGGTGCCGAAGAATATAACGCAGGCGAGGGTGCTGTCGAAGACGTAGCCATCGTCGCTCCGGATGAGACGACTCTGGAAGTCACACTCAAGGCCCCGGCCCCGTGGTTCGTCCCGCTGATGAGCCATCAGTCCTACTTCCCCATCCCTATGGCTACCGTCGAGGAGTTCGGCGACCAGTGGACTGAGCCTGCGAACATCGTGACCAACGGTGCCTTCACGCTCGAGGAATGGAACCACGAGCAGGACATCAGTCTGGCGAAGAACCCGGATTGGCACGGCGCGGCCGACGTATCTCTCGAGACCGTAGAGATGCCGATGATCCAGGAAGCCACTACCGGCGTCGCCGCCTTTGAAAACGGCGAAGTAGATGTGCAGCGTGACATCCCCGTCGCCGACGTGGACCGCCTCAAGGATCTGCCGGAGTACGAGACGTTCCCGCTTCTGGGGATCTACTATTACGGCTTCAATGTCGAGAACGAGGCCCTCAGCGACGTCAACGTGCGCAAGGCGCTTTCTCTCGCCATCGACCGCACCACCATCGTGGAGAACGTGAGCAAGCAGGGTCAGACCCCGGCTACCAGCTTCACGCCCGAGGGGATGCCCGGCTTCGAGACCTTCAGCGGCATCGAGACCGATGTCCAGACGACCGCTGACGTGGAGATGGCTCAGCAACTGCTGACCGATGCCGGCTTCGGTGAAGGCGGCGAGCCGCTCGATGTCACCATCTACTACAACACGGACGAAGGCCACCAGGCCATCGCCACCGCCATTCAGAGCATGTGGCAGCAGGTTGGCGTCAACGCTGAACTGCAGAACATGGAATGGAAGCAGTACCTGGACTTCGTGCAGAACAATCCCGAGGTGCAGGCCTACCGCATGGGTTGGGTGGCCGACTTCAACGACGCGTACAACTTCCTCGACGTCCTGCGTGGCGGCGGCGGCAACAACTACACCCGTTGGAGCAACGACCAGTACAACGAGCTCCTCTCGAGTGCGCTCGAGGCCGGGGATGATCAGGCCCGGTACGACGCCTACCGCGAGATGGAACAACTCATCGCCGACGAGGTGCCGGTTGCTCCCATCTACTGGTACACCGACCCCGACCTGGTCAAGCCCAACGTTCAGGGGTGGCACCCGAACGCCCTCGGTTCGACCACCAACTTCGAAGAGATAAGCATCAGCGCCGAGTAGGCGACTGCTTTATCGAGGCAAAAGGGAGCGCCGCAACGCGGCGCTCCCTTCCCTTGCCCTCATTCTCATCGATGGTCTTCTTACGACCGTGATTGCTGCTCTTCGAATGGCTCCGGGCGCGCCGAGAGTTGTGACATAATGCGGCGATGCATTTGCCTGATGGCCTTTTGCAATCAAGATAGACCAAGGAAACCGTGGCCAAATACATCATTCGCCGAATTCTCTGGACTATCCCGGTACTCCTGACGGTCGTCCTGTTTTCGTTCCTGCTGATGAAAGCGATTCCCGGGGGACCTTTCACGCGCGAAGTGTCGCTCCCCCAACAGATCGTTGACAATCTCAACGAGAAGTACGGCCTGGACGCCCCCTGGTACACTCAGTACGCCCGCTACGTCTACCACGCGGTTCAGGGCGACTTGGGTGTTAGCATGACCCAGCGAGGTCGTACGGTGACGAGCATCGTCGGCAACGCTTTCCCGGTGAGCATGCAACTGGGGCTGGGTAGCTTTGCTCTCGCGATGTTCATAGGAGTGCCTCTGGGGGTGATCGCGGCACTCAGGCACAATTCCTGGGCCGATTACGTGGCTATCTTCGTTGCGAGTATTGGGTGGGCCATCCCAGTCATCATCATCGCCCCTCTTTTGATCTACTTCTTTTCTGTGCGCTGGAACTGGTTCCCTGCTTTCGGCTGGGGAGACACAGAGCGCATGGTCCTGCCCATCATCGCGCTGGGCACCGGTTTCACCGCTTACTTCGCGAGGCTGACCCGCAGCGCCATGCTCGAGACGCTGCAGCAGGACTACGTCCGGACCGCCAAGGCCAAGGGGCTTCCGTGGGGCAAGGTAGTGTGGCGGCATGTTCTGCGCAATTCGCTCATCCCGGTGGTGACACAGGCGGGACCGCTGCTCGGCTTCCTGGTCACCGGCAGCTTCCTAACCGAGTACATCTTCTCGATACCCGGCATGGGCCGCTATTTCGTGGATAGTGTGACCAACCGCGACTACTCGATCGTCCTCGGACTTGCTGTGATCCTTTCGGCGGTGATCGTGTTTGCCAATCTGGTGGTCGACATTCTGTACGGTTTCCTGGACCCGCGCATCAGGTACGACTGATGGCCGACGACAGAAAACTGTACACCGGAGACGATCCCAGGAATCGATCCTACCCGGAGGATGCCGGCTACCTCCCTGAGCAAACCAAGTTGGCGACCGGTGCGGCTCCCGGCGGGGCGGAGGCCGGCGAACTGCTCTATCCCGAGCAGCGCACCCTTTGGGGTGACGTCTTTCGCCGTTACGTGCGGAACCAGGCCGCGATGGGAGCCAGCGTTTTCCTCTTTCTGCTGCTGGCGTATGCCCTTGTCGGGCCGTATCTGCGTCCGTACGGCTTCGCCGAAATCAATTACTCTGTTGCCCACCAGCTACCGAACGCCGACCATTGGATGGGCACGGACATGTTTGGGCGCGACCTCTTCGTGCGGATGGCGATGGCCAGCCGGGTTTCGTTGCTCGTGGCGGTTGCCGCCAGCGGCATCATCCTGGCCGTGGGCGTGATCTACGGCTCGGTGGCCGGTTTCGCCGGCGGCATTCTGGACGACGGCATGATGCGCTTTGTAGATATTCTCTATGGCCTGCCCTATCTGCCATTCGCCATCATCCTCTTGGTCATCCTTGGCGGTGGCATCGGCCCAATGCTGCTCGCCTTGGCCGTTGTATCGTGGCTGACCCCGTCGCGCCTGGTTCGCGGACAGATCCTCACGCTCAAGCAGAACGAGTATGTGGAGGCGGGGCGTGCCCTCGGTGCTTCTCGGGGACGCATCATGTTCCGCCATCTGCTGCCCAACACACTTGGCATCATCGTCATCGCCCTATTCCTCGAGATTCCGGCCAACATCATCGGTGAGGCCACCCTGTCGTTTCTCGGTTTGGGTATCTCGGCGCCGAATGCCTCCTGGGGCACCATGGCGCTCGAGGGGTATCAGGGCCTTCGCTCGCACCCCTGGCTGATCTTCCTGCCCGCGATCTTCATCGCCGTCACGGTTCTGGCATTCAACTTCGTGGGCGACGGTTTCCGGGACGCGATCGACCCCCGCACTCGGGAGACGCGTTGAGCCACCTGCTCGAGATCAACAACCTGCGCACGCACTTTTTCACCAGAGAGGGCGTCGTGCACGCTGTGGACGGCATCAGCTATACGGTGGACCGGGGTAAGACGCTCGGCATTGTGGGTGAGAGCGGCTGTGGTAAGTCGGTTGGCGCCATGACCATCATGAAATTGATCCCCATGCCTCCGGGCAGGATTGTCGAAGGTGAGATCCTCTTCGAGGGCAAGGACCTGACTAAAGCCTCGGAGAGACAGCTTCAGTCCATTCGCGGCAACGACATTGCCATGATCTTTCAGGACCCGATGACCTCGCTCAACCCGGTCTTGCGTATCGGCTATCAACTGGCCGAGGGCATGAGAATCCATCTGGGCATGAGCAAGCAGGAAGCCCGGGAGCGTGCGGTCGAATTGATGGACGCCGTGGGGATTCCCGCGGCCCGCAACCGGCTGGACGACTTTCCCCACCAGTTCTCGGGCGGCATGCGGCAGAGGGTGATGATCGCCATGGCCCTTTCCTGCGACCCCAAGTTGCTGATCGCCGACGAGCCTACCACCGCACTCGACGTCACGATTCAGGCGCAGATCATCGATTTGCTCGAGCAGCTTCAGGACCAGTTCGGGATGGCCATGCTCCTGATAACGCATGACCTGGGCGTCGTCGCCGGAGTCAGCGACGACATCGTGGTCATGTACGCGGGCAAGATCGTCGAGCAGACCGACACCGAGGAACTCTTCGGGAACCCCCAGCACCCTTACACCGAGGCGCTGCTCGGCTCGATTCCCCGGTTGGACGAGACTCACCGCCGTGAGCTGGCGAACATTGCCGGGTTGCCGCCCGACCTGGTCAATCCGCCTTCCGGTTGCCGTTTTCACCCGCGCTGCCGCTATGCGACCCAGATCTGCGTGGACAAGGAGCCTCCGCTGGCGCCGTACAACGGAGGTCCGGGTCACCTGGTCGCATGCTGGCACTACCGGGATTCGCGAGAGAAATAAGAGAGGGAGAGCGTGCCCACGGTTACCGAAGAACTTCGAGTCACCCCCGCCAAGATCTACGAGGGCCCCCTGCTGCGGGTAAAGGACCTGGTTAAGCGCTTTCCGATCACCTCGGGAATCATCTTTCAACGCACGATTGGCTACATCCACGCGGTGGAAGGGGTCAGCTTCGAGCTGGACACGGGCGAGACCCTGGGGCTGGTGGGGGAATCCGGCTGCGGCAAGAGCACGACCGGCCGTTGCATCCTACAGCTCTACAAGCCCACCTCGGGCAGTGTCGTCTTCGAGGGCCAGGAGCTGACCGAACTCAAGGGTTCGGAACTCCAGGGCGTGCGCCGAGAGATGCAGATCGTCTTTCAGGATCCCTACGCTTCTCTCAATCCGCGGATGACCGTGGGTACCATCGTGGGCGAGCCCCTGGCGATTCACAGCATTGGCAGGCGCAGGGATCGCAAAGGGCGGGTGCGGGAACTGCTCGACATCGTCGGTCTGAACCCCAACTTCACCAACCGGTATCCTCACGAGTTCTCGGGTGGGCAGCGCCAGCGGATCGGGCTCGCCCGGGCGCTCGCCCTCAATCCCAAGCTGATCATCTGTGATGAGCCGGTGTCGGCCCTCGACGTCTCGATCCAGGCGCAGATGTTAAACCTGCTGGACCGCCTGCAGCAGGAGTTCAACTTGGCCTATCTCTTTATTGCCCATGACCTTTCCGTGGTCAGGCACATCTCGAACCGCGTGGCGGTCATGTACCTGGGGAAGATAGTGGAGATCGCGCCGAGCGCGGAGCTCTACCAAAACCCCATCCATCCCTACACTTTCGGCCTGCTCGCGGCTATTCCCATTCCGGACCCCGTGCTGGAGAAGAAGCGCGTGCACAAGGTGATCGAGGGCGATGTCCCCAGCCCCGATCACCCGCCGACCGGTTGCGTCTTCCACACCCGCTGTTTCCGGGCGCAACCGATCTGCACTCAGGAGATGCCCCCAATGGAGAACCACGGGCATGGGCACTCCGCGGCCTGCTACTTCCCGCTTGATCACGAATCCCGGGCGGTCAGTTAGAGTTCACCGCTTGGCGGTATAATCTGCGGTGCAGCCCGGGTAGTCGCGGCGGCCGCCCGTCCAGGACGGAGACCGTCGAGGAAAGTCCGGACACCGCAGAGCAGGGTGCTGGATAACGTCCAGCCGGGGAAACCCGCGGGAAAGTGCCACAGAAATACACAGCAGTCTTCGCCCTTGGCGGGACTGCAACGGTGAAAAGGTGCGGTAAGAGCGCACCAGCGCCGTGGTGACACGGCGGCTAGGCAAACCCCACCCGGTGCAAGGCCGAATAGAGAAGCGCTCGAGGGCTGCTCGTCCGATGCTTCCGGGTTGGCCGCACGGAGATGCGTGGTGACACGCGTCCCAGATGGATGGCTACCGCTGACAGAATCCGGCTTACAGGGCTGCTGTCGTGAAAGGCCCTTTCCTTCCAGGAAGGGGCCTTCGCCATATCTGGGAGTCTTTTAGGGAAGAAGGGTCATGGCTTCCCCGTCCGATGCTGTCCGGGGAGGAGTCTTACTCAAGAATGGGAGGGGTGCCGCGTGGACGAGCGACGGACGATAATCATGGGGGCGGCGGGGCGTGATTTCCACAATTTCAACACCGTCTTCCGCGGCGATCCCACTACTCGGGTGGTCGCCTTTACCGCCGCCCAGATCCCCGGCATTGAAAAACGGCGCTACCCCGCCGAACTGGCCGGAGAGGGCTATCCGGACGGTATCCCCATCGTTCCCGAGGAGCATTTGGAGCGGACTGTGCGGGACGAAGACGTGGACGAAGTGGTCTTTGCTTACAGCGACGTTTCTCATGAGTACGTGATGCACCAGGCTTCCCGGGCGCTGGCCGCGGGCGCCGATTTCAAGCTGCTCGGTCCCGACGCCACCATGGTGCCCGCGAAGGTTCCGGTCATCGCGGTGACCGCCGTCCGGACCGGGGCGGGCAAAAGCCAGACCTCTCGCTTTCTCGCGGATCTTCTGATCTCCCTGGGCGTGCGCCCGGTGGTCATCCGGCATCCTATGCCCTACGGCAACCTGGTGGAGCAGCGCGTGCAACGTTTCGCCGAACTCGAGGATCTCGAGCGACACCATGCCACCATCGAGGAACGCGAAGACTACGAGCCGCATCTGCGCCGCGGGTTGGTCGTCTACGGAGGGGTGGACTATGAGGCCGTGGTGAAGGAGGCGCAGGCGGAGGCCGACCTGATCATCTGGGACGGGGGGAATAACGACTTCCCCTTTGTCCGCCCCGATCTGGACATCGTGGTGCTCGATCCGTTTCGCCCGGGGCACGAGTACGAGTATCACCCAGGAGAAGTGAACCTGCGCCGGGCGGACATCCTCGTGGTGAACAAGGTTGGTTCCGCCCCGGAGGAGAACGTGACTCGGGTGTTAAAGACCATCGCCGAGGTGAATCCCGAGGCGCACGTGGTCAAGGCGCGCTCGCATATTACTTTGGAGGGTGAAGCTGACGGCGCAAGAATCAAAGGCCGCGATGTGTTGGTGATCGAAGACGGCCCCACCTTGACCCACGGCGGCATGGAGACCGGTGCCGGCGCGGAGGCGGCGCTCAAGGAGGGCGCCCGCAGTTTGATCGATCCCAGACCATACGCCGTGGGCGAGGTCGCCGCCATCTTCGAGAAGTATCCTCACCTGGGCCCGATCCTGCCCGCTGTGGGCTACTTCCCCTCGCAACTCGCCGACCTGGAGGCCACGCTCGCCGCGGTTCCCGCAGAGGTCGTGGTCAGCGCAACGCCCTTCGATTTGGCCAAGCTGATAAAGGTTGGCCCGTCGCTGGTTCAGGTGGCCTACGAGTTGCAGGAGATGGAGGAACCGCGTCTCTCCACTTTGGTCGAGGCCTTCCTGCGGGATAGGGGCCTGGTTGGGTAGCGGAGAGGTTCCCGAGACTGCCGGCGCGAGGTGACCGCGATGTCAACGGAAGATTTTCGGCCGTCTAGCATGCGGCTGACCGGGTGGTTCCTGGAGGACCATCCCCGTTACCGGGAAACCCTGGGACTCACGCCGGAGCACTACCGGTTCGATCGGGTGGTCTGGCGATCCGGGGTGGCGGCGCTTCGCCAGATGCTCGCGACGCTGGCGGCGGACAGGGGGCTCGAGGTCGACGATCGGGACCTCGACCGGGCGGTGGCCAACCTGGTGGAAGGCATCATGCTCGAGGCGGAGAGTTGGGGCGGGCCGTAGCCGGCCCGCCCGCGTCGCTACGGCTGCTCGGCGAGAACCGCGATTATGGCGGGCAGGAAGGCCGGTAGATCGTCAGGGCGGCGGGCGCTAACGAGGTTACGGTCCACCACCGTTTCGGCATCGATCCAGGTGGCTCCGGCATTGATGAGGTCGTCGCGTATCGCCGTGACAGACGTCAATTGGCGCCCGCGTAGAATCCCCGCGGACACCAGGACGCTGCCGCCGTGACAGATGGCGGCTACCAGTTTGCCCGCCGCGTCCATCGCGGCGACGAACGCCGTGACCGGTTCATGCCGGCGCAGGTAGTCGGGGGCCCAACCGCCGGGTACCACCACACCGGCAAAGTCGGCGGGATCCAGATCGCCCACGTTGGCGTCGACCCGCACAGGGTAGCCATGTTTCGAGGCATATTCAGGCTCACCCGTTCCGGCGATCACCACCTCGGCCCGGGCTTCCTCCAGCCGGAGCTTGGGATACCAGAGCTCGAGATCCTCGTACTGCCGTTCCGCGAGAATTGCTATGCGCTTGCCTTGCAGATTCATGGCCTGTGCTCCGATGTGGTGCTCTCTGGTGGTTCTTCCTGTCTCGAATGCCCCGCAAAACCGGCATCTCAAAATTGCCCTGCGCGGAGAGATCGGCCGGGGAGGGGCGCACCCTTCCGTTTGGCGGGCGAAGGACCGGGGGTAGACCTTTCGGCGATTGCCCGGTCAGGCATCCAATCCAGAGGAGGGAAATCGATGGCCTTTGAGCTTCCGGAACTGCCCTACGCCAAGGACGCCCTGGAGCCGCACATCAGCGCTGAAACCCTGGAGTTTCACCACGACAAGCACCACAAAGCCTACGTCGAGAAGACCAACTCGATGATCAAAGGCACGGAGAACGCCGGCAAGGACCTGGAGGAGATCATCAAGTCGGCGAAAGGCGGTCTCTTCAACAACGTCGCTCAGGTCTGGAATCACACCTTCTACTGGAACTGCATGTCTCCCGACGGTGGTGGCGAGCCCTCCGGCGAGCTGGCGCAGGCTGTCAAGAGCGAGTTCGGCTCGTTCGCCAACTTCAAGGAGGAGTTTAGCCAGGCAGGCGCGGGGCGCTTTGGCTCGGGTTGGGCATGGCTGGTGATGGATGGCGGCAAGCTCAAGGTGACCGACACCATGAACGCCGACCTGCCGTTGGCCCACGGGCAGACGGCGCTGCTCACGATGGACGTTTGGGAGCACGCCTACTACATCGACTATCGTAACGCGCGCCCCAAGTACATCGATGCGTTCTTCAGCGTGATCAACTGGGACTTCGTGTCCAAGCAGTATGAGCGGGCCAAAGGGTAGGGTTTGCTAGAATCGGCCGATGATGCCGGTTCCAGAACAGCGGGCGGGCGCGCGGGACCGGCGCCGCCGGGACGCGCTCGACGTGCTGCGGGCGGGCCTCGAGGCGATAGCGCCGGCCCCGGTTACACGCTCCGCCGTCTCTGATCTGTTGGGCGGCCTCCGGGGATCCCCCGGGGGCCGCCTTCTCATACTCGGGGCGGGCAAAGCGGCCCGCGGAATGGTCCAGGGGACTCTCGAGGCTGTGGCCGCGCACGGCCCGCACCATTGGCAGATAGAGGGGCTGGTCGTCGGGCCCCCCGGAGTGGCGCCGATCGATGGCCCGGTTGAACTGGTTGCCGGAGGGCATCCTTTGCCCAATGAAGCCGGGGCGCGGGCGGCCCGGCGCCTGCTGCAACTTGCCGCGACCGCCGGTGAGGCCGACCTCGTGCTGGTGCTTCTCTCCGGAGGGGCCAGCGCTCTGATATCGCTTCCCGCTGCCGACCTGTCCTTGGGGGACCTCCAGCTAACCAACGCTGCCCTTCTGGCCTCGGGAGCGAACATTCACGAGATCAACACCGTGCGCAAGCACCTCTCGGCCATCGCCGGCGGTCGTCTGGGCTTGGCCACTCATCCCGCGCGCACCGCGTGCCTGGTGATCTCGGACGTGGTGGGGGACGACCTCGCCGCGATCGGCAGCGGCCCCTTGTACGGTGACCCCACCACCTTCGCCGACGCTCTGCGCATCGTGGAAGAGCGTGCTTTGGAAGACAAGCTGCCGCCTGCCGTGCTGGAGAGCCTCCGGCGGGGGGGCGAGGGCGAAGCGGCGGAGACGCCGGAACCGGGCTCGTCCGCGCTGGCCCATACCAGCCACACCATCGTCGCCCGCAATCTGGAGGCCTGTCGCGCAATGGCCACCCGTGCCGGGGACTTGGGGTATGAGTCCCTGATTCTGTCGCACATGCTGCAGGGTGAGGCGGCGGAGTTGGGGCGGTTCCATACGGGGCTGGCGCATTCGGTGCTGGCGGACTCGGTGCCGATTGCCCCTCCCTGTGCCTTGGTCACGGGCGGCGAGGCGACCGTGACCGTCCGGGGCGAGGGGCTGGGAGGCCGCAATCAGGAGAGCGCGCTCGCCGCCGCCAACGGCCTCGCCGGCCTACCGGTCACCTTCCTCTCCGCCGGCACCGACGGGGTCGATGGCCCGACCGATGCCGCCGGCGGCGTGGTCGACGGGGCCTCGGCGGAAGCCCTGGCGGGCGCGGGCATCGAGGTCGCCCGCGCGCTCGCGCAGAACGATTCCTATCCTGCCCTCGCCGCGATAGACGGACTGCTCCGCACCGGTCCGACCGGGACGAACGTCGCGGACGTCCGGCTGCTGCTCATCGGAGAGACGGAGCGCTAGCTCCTCTGGGGGCCGTCATGGAGAAGGAGCGCATGACGCTACGGGGGATGCTCGAGCTGACGGCGGCCACGCTGGGCTCTTCCACGGCGCTCTCGGTGGTCACCACCTACCTGCCGCTGCTGCTTGCCGCCTATACCTCGTCCGCCACCCTCATCGGGCTTGCCATTGGAGGCGAGGGCATTTTCGGTCTGGCGATCCCTCTTCTGGGCGGCTACATGAGTGATCGCATCTGGACCCGGTGGGGGCGACGCGAGCCCTTCATGATCTTCTCCGCGCCGTTCATCGCCGCCGCCTTGATTCTGGCGCCTTTTCAGGAAGGCTTCATCCCGCTGGCGGTGATCACCTTCCTGTTCTTCGCCGCCTATCACCTGTACACCTCGCCTTATCAATCGCTGCTCCCCGACGTCGCTCCACTCGACCAGCAGGGCCGCATTCAGGGCGCTCAGAACTTCATGCGGGGTGGGGGGATGTTCTTCGGCATGCTCGTGGGAGGCATTCTCTTCGACCTCTGGCAACCGCTGCCTTTCCTGGGCGCGGCGGGCTTGATCATGGTGGTCACCTTCATCACGGTGTCGACCATCAAGGAGCCCACGCCCGATCCCGAGGAGGCGCCGGTGTCGCTCGGCTTCAGCGCCGGTCTGCGCGACATAGCCTCTTCGCTGGTGGGTCGGGTCCGCATCCGCCGCTTCCTGGTCGCGAACTTTCTCTGGGAGGCCACCATCTCCGGCATTCGCCCGTTCATCATGCTCTACTTTCTGTACGCATTGGGGGCCGACACCCGGACCGGCGCGCTGCTGCTCGGCGTGGTGGGGGTGGTACATGTCGCCGCCGCCATCCTCACCGGCTACTTGGGAGACCGCTACGGGCGCACCCGGATAATGTGGATCGGGATGGCCGTGTACTTCGTTGGCTGCGTGATCGGCTTCTTCCTGCGTGATCTGCGCCTGGGTTTCTTTTTGCTGCCGATCTTCGGATTGGGCGGATCGACCGTGCTCACCCTGCCGTACGCCATTTTCGTCAACATGGTTCCGCGCGGACGCTACGGGCAGTTCACCGGCTACTTTTCCATGGCCCGGGCCATGGCGGTAATCGTATCCCCGGTCATCGCCGGGATCGCCATCGATGCCAGCGCTCCTTTCCTCACCGAGACCCGTGGCTACAACATGATCTGGGGGGTGGCGGCGGTCGCCGTGGCGCTGTCCGCGTTCTTCTTCTGGCGGGCGAATCCGGAGGAGGGCGCAAGGCCGGTGCGAGTTTGGCGGCCGCAGAGGAACGGGGAACTAGGGCGCTGACGGACGCGCTACTTCGCGGCGCGTCGCGACGCGGCGGAGGGAGACTGCTTTGTGAGTGGCGTCCGGGAGAAACTCGAAGAGAGCCCCCGCTCCTGGTTCGACAACCGGGGATGGAAGGTCGGCCACGCGACCACCAAGGAGGCGATGGACGACGACGTCGTGGGTCTCTCGGCGGAGGTTGCCTTCTATGGCATGTTCAGCCTGTTCCCGTTCGTGATTCTCCTGCAATCGCTGGAGCCTTATCTGCCTCAGGGCACCCGGGTGATCCCGGGGATTCTCGACATGATCCAGCAGATGACCTCAGGCGACGACGGCCGCATTTTCACCATCATCAAAGAGGAGATCCTGCAACCGGCGGAGAGCCGCCGGAACGGTTTGCTTTCCATCGGCATAATCCTGACCCTATGGGGGGCCTCGCGGGGATTTGGCGTCGTGGTCAAGGGCATCAACCGCGCCTACGACTTGCAAGATCAGCGAAATTATCTGGAGCGGCGGTTGATGGGGCTCGCCATGACCTTAGCGCTCTTGGTCTTTCTTGTTGGCGGAGTCCTTTTCGGAATCTTCGGGCCGCAGCTACTCGAGCCATTCACCAAGGCACTGGGACTGGGCTTCCTACCCAGTTTTGTCATCCGGATCCTTCGCTGGCCGGTGGCCTTCGTGCTCCTGGGAATCGGGCTCGCGCTGCTCTACCACTTCGCGCCGGTCCACCGGGGCAAGTGGCGCTGGACCACCCCGGGTAGCCTGTTCGCGGTCATCGCCATGGCGCTGCTCTCCTGGACTCTGGGCTGGTTCATCTCGCAGAACATGTTCCAGATCAGCTGGCTGACCTACAGCTCGTTCAGCTTCATGCTGGTCATCCTGCTCTGGTTCTACTTGATGAGCTTCTCTGTCCTCGTTGGGGGAGAAATCAACGCGGTTCTCGACCGGGGCCTGGACGAAGGTGGGTTGTCGGGAGCGCAGAGGGGCCCGGGTGGCATATAGCTGGGTCCAGAAACCGGCCGGCCGCCCACCGACGACGACGGCAAACCGATCGTGCAGTGACCACGGCGAAGCGGTACCTAATCAGACGCGCGAAGCGCTTCCCCGAGCTCATCAGAGAGCCACTTCAACCAGTCCTCGAGGCCGTCGCCTGAGCGAGCCGAGAGCTGCACGACCCTCAATTCGGGGTTGACCCGCCTAAGGTTCTCCTCGAGCCGAGGCAGATCGAAGTCGAGGTGGGGCAGAAGGTCGATCTTGGTGATCAACGCCAGGGAAGACTCCCGGAAGATCAGGGGGTATTTCAATGGCTTGTCCTCGCCCTCTGTCACCGAGAGCAGCACCACCTTGCGGGCTTCGCCCAGGTCGAACTCCGCGGGACAGACCAGGTTGCCCACGTTCTCGATGAAGACCAGATCGAGTTTGGAGAGCGGCAGCTTCTCCATCGCATCCGCCACCAGCGGGGCGGGGAGATGGCAATCGCCCCCGAACGGTCCCGTATTGATCTGCACCACGGGTACACCGAAGGGGGCGAGCCGCTCGGCGTCGGCTGAGGTCTCGATATCACCCTCGAGCACGGCCACGCGGATGGCGCCCAGGCGGGGCAGGGTGGCTTCGAGGAGCGCCGTCTTACCCGCGCCGGGAGAGCTCATCAAGTTGATGGCGAAAACGCCCTGTTCGCGCAGTCGCTCGCGAAGGGAGGCGGCGTCGCGGCGGTTTTCGTCCAGCAGGTCGAACCTGACTTCGATCTCCGTGCGGGCGGCTTTGCGCGGGCCTTGAGCTCCGGCATCGTCCGCGGTGTCGGTGTCGGTGGCGCCCGCTGCGCCTGCGGCTGTGGTGCGCAGTTCGGCGTGACGCGCCTCCTGGACCGGCTCTTGGTGCTCGGGGTGCTCGTGGCCCGGCGGCTTTCCGTGTCCCCGATGAAAACGGGCCGCCTCTTCGCGGTCGAATTTCATTTGTCGCCTTTTGGGTCGGGCTCCTCGATTTCGATCGAGCGCAATAAGAGCTCCTCGCCGGCAAGAAGTTTCACCGGTAGATCGCAGTCGGGACAGAGAAAATACGTGTGGTCGATCTCCCGCTCGCGGCCGCAGCCCACGCATCGTCCCCGCGGCACGATCTCATCGATCACCAGCTCGGCTCCTTCGGCCACAGTTCCTTGAGAAGCCGCCCTGAAGCAGAGCTGCATGGCTTCGGGGAACACCGCCCGCAGGCCTCCGACTTCGAGGAAGACGCGCGTGGCCCGCGCTTCCGGCCCATAGGGCTTGAGCTGACGCTCAATCTCCCGCAGGAGTCCCATCGCCAGTGACATCTCGTGCACGAGGCGCTCAGCAGATCCGGGGGAGGGGGTCGCCGGCGGGTTGGTCGAGGATGCGCCGGGAGCCGAAGGCGGTCTCGGTCACCACCAGGCCGGGGTTGGCCTCCGTCACCCGCCCGATCACGGCCGCCTCCCGTCCCAAGGGGTGGTCATGCATCAGCTCGAGCGCCCGGGTGGCGTCATCAGTGTGGACGACGGCCAGGAGTTTACCTTCGTTGGCGGAGAAGACCGGGTCGAGCCCGAGCAATTCGGCCAGGGAACGCACTCCCGGGGAGAAGGGAAGCTGGGATTCCTGCACATCGAACCCCCAGGGGCGGCCGGAAACCCACTCGTTGAGCGCAGCCCCAAGGCCCCCCCGAGTGAGGTCGCGCATCAGCCGAACGCGTACCTCCGCGTCCAGCAAGGCGAAGACCAGACCGTTGAGCGGAGCGGCGTCGCTCTTCAAGGGGTGCTCGAAGGTGAGCCCCTCGCGGGCGGCAAGAATGGTGAAGCCGTGATCGCCCAGGTTTCCGTTGACCAGGAGGGCGTCTCCCGGCTCGGGCGCACCCCAGCCCGGAGGGAGGCGGCCCACGCTGCCCACGCCTGCTGAGGTCAGGAAGACTCCGTCGGCGGCACCCCGCTCCACCACCTTGGTATCGCCGGTGACCACGACCACCCCCGCCTCCAGCGCTGCCTGCTTGACCGAAGCGAGGATGAGCCGCAGGTCCCTCAGGGGGAAGCCTTCTTCCAGGATGGCGGCTAAACTCAGGTAAAGCGGCCGCGCGCCGGAGACAGCCAGATCGTTGACCGTGCCGCACACTGCCAACCGGCCGATGTCGCCGCCGGGAAAGAAGGCGGGCGTGACCACGTAGGCATCGGTGGTGAAGGCCAGGCGGGGCGCGCCCTCGACCACCGCGGCATCGGCGAGGGGAGCGAGCGCCGGGTTCGTGAGCGCGGGAAGCACCTCGTTGAGGATCAGCTGCCGGGCGAGTCCGCCCCCGCCGCCGTGAGCCAGAAGCACCCGCTCGCTCATGGCGCGACCTCTTCTGCCTTGGGATTGGCCCCGGCCGGGGTCCCACGGTCGCTCAGAGGCGCGCTGCCGGCGAGTCGCTCATAGCGGAAGTAGGCCGCGCAGGTCCCCTCGGAAGACACCATGCAGGCTCCCTGGGGCGAAGCGGGAGTGCAGCGCCCCGAGAACAAGGGGCACTCGGGGGGAGTGATCGCTCCGCGCAGGACCTCACCGCAGCGGCAGGCCGGGTTCTCCCTGCCTTGAACCGGTTTGAGGGAGAAGGCCACGCGGGCGTCCCGGTGGGTCAGGCCGGGCTGGAGGCCAAGGCCGCTCGCGGGGAGTTCCCCAATGCCACGCCAGTGGGAGCTCACCGGGCGGAAGTGCTTCCGCAGCAGTCCTTGAGCTGCGAGATTGCCCTCCTCGGTGACCACCCTTCCGTAGGTGTTGGCGATGGAAGGGCGCCCCTCAGTCAGTTGGACGATCACGGCGGCCAAGGCGCGCAGCAGGTCCAGGGGTTCAAAGCCCGCGACCGCGCAGGCCGCCCCGTACTCCTCGGGCAGGAAGCGAAAGGCTCCCCAGCCGACGATCGCGCTGACGTGGCCCGGTAGCAGGAAACCGTCCACCCGGACGTCCGGTGCCTCGAGAAGCGCCCGCATGGGCGGAGGCATTACCTTGAGCTCGGTGAGGAGGTAGAAGTTGGCGATGCCTTCGTCTTCGGCCTGGGCGACTGCCGCGGCGTCGGTGGGTGCGGTGGTCTCGAAGCCGATGGCGAGGAAGACCACCGCCCGCTCTGGGTTTGTGCGCGCCAACTCCAGGGCGTCGAGCACGGAGTAGACCACGCGCACGTCGCCACCCTCGGCGCGGGCCTCCTCCAAGCTTTGTCTGGAGCCGCGAACGCGGAGCAGGTCGCCGAACGAAGCCAAGATGACCTCGGGTCGCCTGGCCAGCGCGATCGCTTGGTCGAGATATCCCGACGGGGTCACGCACACCGGGCAGCCCGGGCCGGATACCAAGCGCACTTCAGGCGGCAGGACTTTGCGCAGCCCGAATCGCGAGAGTGCCATGGTGTGGCTGCCGCAGACCTCCATGATGGTCAGGGGCCGGGGGACCCGCAGGCCGCTGAGTTCGTCCATCAGTTCACGGACCAACCGGGGCTCACGATACTCGTCTACGTAGCGCATGCGCGGCCTCCCCCCGTGCCCGGAGTCACGTCGTCTGGACTGGGAGGCATTATACGCGGCCCTTCACGCCAGCCGGGCGGCGGCGATTTCCGCCTGCCCCAGCGAGAGACCGCCGTCGTTCGTGGGGACCTCCCGGTGGATCAACGCGCGCAGCCCTTTGGCCTCCAGGAAGCGCACCGTCATTTCGAGCAATACCAGGTTCTGAAAGACGCCTCCCCCGAGCGCGACGGTGTCGGCCCCCGCCTGTTCGGCCAGTGAGCCGGCGACATCCGCCGTGGTCCAGGCGATTTGATGATGAAAGCGGCCGGCCACCGCGGCCGGACTCAGCCCCGAGCTCAGATCCTCGAGCAGACCCGTCACCAGGGGGCGCAGGGGGAGAGCTCGCAGCCCGAGCGGCTCGGGCGCCGTCCGGGGAGCCGGCTCGGGCATCGTCTGGGAAGCCGGCTCGGGGACTCCCGCGCTATTCTGCCCGGGCCAGGGAGGGGGAGCCGTCGGGGAGGGCAGGCCATCGCGGAAGTGGGCCCGGGCGAGCCCTTCCAACAGGATGGCGCCCTCCGCTTCGAATGAGGCTTGGTGACGGATCCCGATAATGGCGGCGACACCATCGAACATGCGCCCCACCGACGAGGTCATGGGTGAAGCGAAACCGCGCCGGGCTGCGGGGGCCAGCGACCGCCAGGGGTGTGCCTCCCATGCAGTGGCGGCCGGCAGCCCGGCGAGCCGCGCCGCGATCCAGTCGTCATCCTCTCCCAAATTGCCTGCCACGGTGAGGAGGAGCCCCAGGGCCGAACGCCACAGTTGCCTCCCAGCCAGGTCTCCTCCCGGAAGCGGGAACTGTTCCCAGTGCGCACACCGGGTCAGCTCCGCGGCCTCGCCGACGAACACTTCACCTCCCCAGATGGTGCCGTCCGTGCCGTAGCCGGTGCCGTCATAGGCGATGCCCACCACCTTGGAGGCATGCCCGGTCTCGGCCAGGACCGACGCCACATGCGCCTGATGATGCTGAACGCCGACCAAGGGCACGCCGAGACGCTCCCCCAGTTCCACCGCCAGACGCGTGGAACCGTAATCGGGGTGGAGGTCGTGGACGATCAACTGTGGATTGATCCCCAGCAGCCGCGTGAGCCCTTCGATCGAGCGTTCGAACGCCTGAAAGGCCTCGGGGTGGTCGAGATCGCCGTGGTGGACGCTGAGGAAGGCCCGGGCCTCCCGGGTCAGGCAGAAGGTGTTCTTCTGGTGGGCGCCCACGGCGAGAAGGGGCAGGTCCGCGCCCCGGAAGGGGACCGGGTTGGGCACATACCCCCGACTTCGGCGGACGGGATAGGGCCTCTCGCGAAACGCCCGGAAGACCGAGTCGTCGGCGGGATGCTCGATCGGGCGGTCGTGGAGCAGGAACCCGTCTGCGACCGGCCGCAGGCGGCGGACGGCATCCCGATCCTGGTAAGCGATGGGTTCGTCGCTGAGGTTGCCCGAGGTGAGCACCATGGGTGTGTCCAACCCCTCCATCAGCAGATGATGGAGGGGGGAGTAGGGCAGAAAGAAGCCCAGGTCCGGTGATCCCGGGGCGACGCCCGCCGCCAATTTCGAAGGGTCAATCCCCTCCCGCCGCGCCAGCAGGACGATGGGGCGCGCGGACGATTCGAGCAACCTCTCTTCGAAGGGAGAAACGACGGCGTAACGCCTCACCTCCTCCACCGACCGCGCCATGAGGGCGAGGGGTTTGCCGTCGCGGCCCTTTCGCCCACGCAGCATGGCCACCGCGGTCCCCGAGGTGGCGTCGCAGGCAAGGTGAAAACCCCCGATCCCCTTGATGGCCAGGATCTGGTCTCGGCGCAGAGCTTGAATCGCCCGCTGAAGCGACGCCTCGCCCGTGACCCGGCCGGGAGGGGATCCGCCGGGAAGGCCTGCGGGAGTGGGCGTGCGGGTGGGGTCGCTGAGCTCCTCCAGAAACGAGTCGGCCTCTGCCGGGGACAGCCAGATGAGCCGCGGACCGCAGACCGGGCAGGCGTTGGTCTGGGCGTGAAGCCTGCGCCCCGCCGGATCCTCATACTCGGCCGAACACCGGGCACACATCTCGAAATCCGCCATTGTGGTGTGGGGACGATCGTAGGGAAGCGAGCGCAGAATCGTGTAGCGGGGCCCGCAGTCGACGCAGGTGGTAAAGGGGTAGAGGTGACGGTGGTCCTGGGGGTCGGAGATCTCATTGCGGCAGGCGCCACACATGGCGGCATCGGGTGGGGGGAGCGTCGCCGAGGGGCCGGATTCACTGGGGGCGAAGGCAAAGCCGCTCAAACCTCGTGCCGGCACGCTCTCGCTTTCCAGAGATTCGATCTGGGCGAGCGGAGGTGGTTCGGCGCTCAACCTGGCGAGGAAGGTCTGCAGACCTTGGGGGGGTCCTTCCACCTCGATCTCGACGCCCCCGGGATGGTTCCACACCCGGCCGGCCAGACCCTCGGTGTCCGCCAATCGCTTGACGAAGGGGCGAAAGCCCACGCCTTGCACCCTCCCACGCACGCGGATCAGAAGACCGCCGCGAGCGACATGGGTATCGCCGCGAGCGACATCCGGTTTCCGGCTCTTGCCTGGCTCCGGGCTCATGCGGCAGACACTAGCACGAAGGCTGTCTGCCAAACCGCCTTGGTCCGGGAGAAGCGGCCCCTGCGGGTGTTAGAATGCTTCGCCATGGACGAAGTGACACTTGGTGCAAACCGGGCTGCGGATGCGGCCACGCCTGAAGCACGGGAGAGCCCAATCGGGCTCTTCGACTCCGGCGTCGGCGGACTGACGGTTCTGCACGAGTGCCTCGTTAGCCTTCCGCACGAGGACTTCATCTATCTGGGAGACACGGGATCGTTCCCCTACGGGCCCAAGACGCAGGAGCAGGTGCAGGCCCTGGCTTTTCGGAATGCCGGCTTTCTGGTGGAGCGGGGGGTAAAGCTGATCATCGTGGCCTGCAACTCGGCGGCCGCGGCCGCCTTGCCTCAACTACAGGCCGCCTTCACGACTCCGATCGTTGGCGTGGTCATGCCCGGGGCGCGTGCCGCCATGCAGGAGACGCGCAACCGGCGGGTCGGACTGATGGCAACTGAGGCCACGGTAAATTCCGGCGGCTACCAACGCGCGCTGGCCGCGCTCGACGCGGGGCTCGAAGTGTTTCCCGTTGCCTGTCCCCGCCTCGCCCCCTTGATTCAGGAGGGTGACGTCTTCTCCGAGGAGGTCGAGTCGGCCGTAAGGGAGTACGTTGCGCCGCTCAGGGCTGCGGGGGTGGACACGGTAATTCTGGGTTGCACACACTATCCGCTGCTGACACCCATGCTTCGCCGGTTGTTGGGCCCGGGAGTGGCCCTGATCAACTCGGCGCAGGAGATAGCGCGGGAAGTGGGGGAGATCCTCGAGCGCAAAGGCCTCGCCAACCGCTCCCCGGAAGAAGGACGCTACAGCTTTGTATCCACCGGCGATCCCGAGCAATTCCGCTCGGTCGGCCGTAGGTTTCTCCAGTTACCCATCCGTGAGGTCGCTTTCTGGTCGGGCGAAGGGTCCGACCCGGCGCAGCGGAATCAACCGGCGCACCGGGAGCGCGAGGAGGCGACGAGATAGATGGACACCGCTAAGCCGAAAGCCAAGGAGCGCCCCAGCGGCCGACTGCCGGACCAAATGCGTGAGATGCAGGTGACCCCGAACTTCATCTCATCGGCCGACGGTTCTGTTTTGTTCGAGTCCGGCAAGACCCGTGTCATTTGCACGGCAACCGTGACCAACGGGGTTCCCAATTGGCGCAGGGGAAGCGGCGAGGGCTGGCTGACGGCAGAGTACTCGTTGCTGCCCGCCTCGACTTCGGACCGCACCGCCCGGGAAGCCTCCCGGGGCCGGCAGGGCGGCCGCACTCTCGAGATCCAAAGGCTCATCGGGCGCAGCCTTCGCAGCATAATCAATCTGAAGGGCATCGGCGAGCGCACCATCTACGTCGACTGCGACGTGATCGAGGCCGACGGAGGTACGCGCTGCGCCTCAATATCGGGAGCCTACCTGGCACTCCACGCCGCGCTCCACAAAGCCGTGGAAGCCGGAACCCTGCGTCAGATGCCGCTATCGGACTCGGTCGCGGCGGTCAGCGTCGGCCTGGTCGAGGGCGAACCCCGTCTCGACCTCGATTACATCGAAGACAGCGCGGCCGGGGTCGACATGAACGTCGTGATGAACGGCAGTGGCGGGCTGATCGAGGTGCAGGCCACAGCGGAAGAGGGTTTTTTCGACCGCAGCGAACTCGACCTGCTGATCGATCTGGCCACGGAAGGCATCCGTGAGATCGGCTCCGTGCAGGCGCAGACCATCGCCCGGGGCTACCTGGGCCGCTAGTCGATGGCGCTGCCCCGCCTGCCCAGACTCTATCTGGCGACGAAGAACGCCGGCAAGGTGCGCGAGTTTGGCCGCCTGCTGAATCCAGGTTTCGCCGTTGTACCGCTGCCTCCCCATGTCACTCTGCCGCCGGAAACTGGATCCACTTTCGCCGAAAATGCGCTGCTCAAGGCCGGCAGCGCCTTTGCAGCGGTCGGAGGGCATGTGGCTGTGTTGGCGGATGATTCCGGGCTCGAAGTCGACGCGCTGGGCGGTAAGCCGGGTGTGATGTCCGCTCGCTACGCGGGCGAGGACGCCGGCGATCGCGAGAACGTGTTACGGCTGCTCGCCCAACTGTCCGGCCGGAGTGATCGCCGTGGACGCTTCGTCTGTGCGCTCGCCTTGGTCCTTCCGCCCGACCTTGCTCGACTTGCCGGAACGGGATTGCTCGAAGCCAGAGGGACGTTCGAAGGTGCGATTACTCTGGAGCCTCGGGGCGAGAGTGGCTTCGGTTATGACCCAGTCTTCCAGCCGACCGGTTGGACGTGCACTCTCGCCGAAGGCGGTCCGGGCGAAAAGGATGCGATCTCCCATCGGGGTGAGGCCGTGAGGGCGCTCACTGCGCTGTTGCAGGAATCCGGGCTGGTACCGGATGGGGGCGAACCACTTTGGGGCGACCATCCCGAAGTACTTCAGCCTGCGGGCGATCTGCCTTCGGCCGACGGCGACAGCTAGCTATGGATGCGGATCGCTTTCAAGACCTGGTGGCTGAGGCGCTCGATTCCCTGCCTGAGGAGTTCCTGGTTCGTTTAGAAAATGTCGAGGTGGTGGTCGAGGAGTGGCCTAGCGAAGATGACTTGGCGGAGGCAGGCATGGAGGGAGCCGATCCGGCGGAACTGCTCGGTCTCTACCACGGAATACCCTTGACAGATCGGGGTTCCTGGTATGCCGGAGTGCTTCCCGATCGCATCGTGATCTACCAGCGCCCCCTCGAGCAGGCTGCCGACGAGGACCCGGAACTGGTCCGCGAAGAGGTGCAGCGCACCGTGATTCACGAGATTGCCCACTTCTACGGTATCTCCGACGAGCGACTGGAGGAGATGGGCTGGGACTAGCTGTATTGCCCGCTAGGAACCCGCGGCGAAGAGAACCCCGATGGCGAAGGCGTTGTTGACCGCGTGAGCCACGATCGGGGTCCAGAGGTCGCGGCTGCGGTGATAGGCGATTGCCAGCAGGGTCGAGCCCGCGGCGATCGGCAGGAAGACCGAGAAGTAGCCGGGCAGGTCGGCGGTTTCGCTGGGAAAATCCCGTATCAGGTGAATGGCGCCAAAAAGGGCGGAGCTGTAGACGATCCCCAGGATCAGCCCTTTGCGGGCAGCCATCGCCCGGAAGATGTATCCCCGGAAGAAGATCTCCTCGCTGATGGGAGCGAGCACCACGCCTCCGAAGAGCAAGGCAGCCCGCCCGAACAGGCTCTCCGTGTCTATGTCGAAGGGCAGGGGATCGGTCTGCTCGATGCCCAGCAGTGACTGAAGGACGCCCACCAGGCCTGACACGAAGAGGAAGAGCAGCCCGTAGCCGAGGCCACGCAGTATGGAGCTCCCGGGGCCGTACTCGGCCACTCCCATTTCCCGCCACGATGTAACCCGGCGGCGCACCACGAAGTAGTAAACCACCGAAACGAAGATCGCCCCCTGCAAGGACAGCAGGAGGAGCACGGTCGCCGGGTTGCTCAGGAGTTCGCTGCTATCGACATCGAGGCCCAGCGCGGCGAAGGAGATGGCAAGGCCGGCCAGGTTGGCCAGCAGCACGGATAGCAGCAGGAGCCCCACCACCATGCGCCAACTGCCGTAGTGGGCCAGCCTGATGGAGTAGAAGCCGCTCGCGGAGCCCGTCTTCTCGGTGTCAGATTCCGCCCCGGAGTTGGCATTCTCGGCGCCGGGTGCCGTCGCAGAGTCAGCCGGCTGGAGCTCGTCCCTGTCTTCCGTAGGAGGTTGGCTCATTTCGACAGGCGCCGGGCGAGATCTATCAATAGCCGTCGGTCCCGGGGGCCCAGACGGCGGGACAACTGCTGGATCTCCCGGACCTCCATCTCTTCGTCACGGTCCTCCTCCAGTGTCAACTGACCTCCCGTCGCCGCCCCTTCCTCGAGAGCGGCCTGATAGAGCAGTTGCCGCGACGGCACCGCCAGGGCCCGCGCGATCGACTCGAGGACGTCGGTGGTCGGATTCTTGCGCCCCTTCTCGATGTCCCCCAGGTAGCTCTTGGAGATACCGGACTCATCGGCGAGCGCCTGCAGGGTGAAGTCGCGCTCCAGGCGCAGGCGCCTCACGGTGCGGCCGATGTAGTGAGCGAGCCTTTCCTCGATCATTCTTCCTTGTCCGCTTCGGGTGGGGTTCCGTACGCTGGCGGTGATACCCCGAAGTCTAGAAAGATGCGGGCGCTATTGCAACGAAAACCAAGACGAGATCTCGCTACGCGCTTGTGATGCCTGGTGCGGGACCATAAGATAGTCTTCCCGCCATGGAAAACCAGACTGATCAGACCAAGTCCGAACCGAGGACGCTTCTCTACGTGGACCTCTGGGCGGGCGCCGCAGGAGACATGCTCTTGGCCGCCCTCCTCGACGCCTTTCCTGAGCAAAACCTGGAACGGGTGCTGACCGGGAGCATCGCGGCCCTGAACCTACAGGGTGTTCGGGTTCTCGCGGAGCGTGGGGTGGAGAAGGGCTTCGCCTGCACCCGCCTGACCGTGGAGGATGGGGGCCGGCAGCCGCGCCGGGGACCTCGAGAGGTTTTGGCGTTGATCCGGACGGCCGCGCTGCCGGGGCAGGTGCGGGAACGTTCGCTGAAGGCCCTGGACCGCCTCGCCCGGGTCGAGGCCGATTTGCACGGCGTCCCCGTGAACGAGGTGCACTTCCACGAACTGGGCGCGGTCGACACCATGGTCGACGTCGTGGGCTTCTTCAGCCTGGTTCACGAACTCGGGATCGAGCGCGTGGCCGTGGGGCCTGTGCCCGTGGGCCAAGGGAGACTGCGGACCGAGCATGGGGATGTGGGGATTCCCGCCCCCGCGACCCTGGCGCTCCTGGAGGGTGTGCCGGTCTCGGCAGGGCCCGAGAGTTCCGAGGTGACGACGCCCACGGGCGCCTTGCTTCTCACCGAAGCGGCCGACACCTGGGGTGGGATGCCGCCCATGACCCCGCGGGCCGTGGGTTACGGGGCTGGTCATCGTGTCCTCGAGCACGGGCCGAACCTGCTGCGCGTGGTCGTGGGCAAGCCCGCTGAAACCACTATCGAATTCGGGGAAGAAACAGTGGTTAGAGGCGACTCGTCCTGCCTGGTCCTCGAGGCCGCCATCGATGACGCCACGCCCGAAGTCCTCGGCTTCCTCCAGAGCCGCCTTCTCGCGCTGGGCGCTCTGGACGTCTACCTGGCTCCGGTGCTGATGAAGAAGGGCCGGCCCGGAGTGGAACTTACCGTGATCGCCCGGCCCGAGGACGAAGACCCACTCGTAGACATGATATTTGTTGAGTCGACCACTTTCGGCCTGCGACGGCGGGTGAGTGGGCGGCACGAACTTGAGCGTCGCACGGAATGTGTTTCTGTGAGGGGCGGTGAGGTCGCGGTCAAGATAGGCTACTGGAAGGGCGTCGAGGTTACGTGCTCACCGGAGTACGAGGACTGCCGCCGAGTGGCGGAGGAGACCGGGCGCTCGCTGAAGGAAATCATGAACGAGGCGATCACCGCCAGAGAGAGTGCCGGTTCGATGGACGGCACCTAGGGAAGGAGGAGCGGGGCGGGGCCGGGCTTGAACGGTCCTACCTATTTGCGTTAGCATCTTTGTCACTTAGAATCGTCGCGCCAGCTGAAACGGGTAAAGGGGAGGGGCATTGGCGGAGTACAAGAGCGATATCGAAATCGCGCAAGAGGCTGAGCTTAAGCCGATCATCGAGGTGGCTGACCAGCTTGGCCTCTCGGCGGATGATCTCGATCTGTATGGGAAATACAAGGCGAAGATTCACCTCGACGTCATGGACCGGGTCAAAGACAATCCCGACGGTAAACTGATTCTCTGCACCGCGATTACGCCGACCCCAGCGGGTGAGGGGAAAACCACCACCAACGTCGGTCTCTCGATGGGACTGGCCAAGATCGGCGAATCGGTCATCACCACTCTCCGCGAGCCTTCTCTGGGTCCTTCTTTTGGGATCAAGGGCGGCGCCGCAGGCGGTGGCTACGCCCAGGTGGTCCCCATGGAGGACATAAACCTCCATTTCACCGGCGACCTGCACGCGATCACCACGGCGCATAACCTCTGCGCCGCCATTCTCGACAACCACCTCTTCCAGGGCAACGATCTCAACATAGACACTGAGAACATCGTTTGGCCGCGGGTGGTCGACCTGAACGACCGCGCCCTGCGTGCCGTCACTGTCGGCAAGGAAGGCGAGGGCGTCGAACGCGACACCCGCTTCGACATCACCGTGGCCTCCGAGGTCATGGCCATCCTCTGCCTGGCGAACGACCTGGACGATCTCAAGGATCGGCTGGGCCGCGTGACCCTGGGCTTCGACAAAGACGGGAAGGCGGTCACCGCCGCCGACATCAAGGCCTCGGGCTCCATGGCCGTCCTGCTCAAGGACGCCCTCATGCCCAACCTGGTGCAGACTCTGGAGAACACTCCTGCCATCGTGCACGGCGGCCCCTTCGCGAACATCGCCCACGGCTGTAACTCGGTGCAGGCGACCAAGCTGGCTCTCAAGCTGGCCGACTACGTGGTCACCGAAGCAGGCTTCGCCGCCGACCTGGGCGCGGAGAAATTCTTCGACATCAAGTGTCGTTACGCCGGCCTGGTCCCGGACGCCGTGGTGCTCGTGGCCACCGTCCGCGCGCTGAAGATGCACGGCGGAGTCCCCTTCGAGAACCTGAAGGAAGAGAACGTCGACGCGCTGGACAAGGGCCTGGAGAACCTCGAGAAACACGTCGAGAACATGCAACTGTTCGGCGTACCCGTCGTGGTCGCCATCAACAAGTTCCCCACGGACACCGATGCCGAGTTGGCGCACCTGGACAAGCGGGTCAAGGAGATGGGCTCCAAGGTCGTGCTGTCCGACGTGTGGGCCAACGGAGGCGAAGGCGGCGCGGAGCTGGCGCGGGAGATCGTGCGCATGTGCTCCGAGGAGAAGCCGGACTTCAAGTTCCTCTACGACGTCAAGCAGCCCATAAAAGAGAAGATCGAGGCGATCGCAACCAAGATCTACGGCGCCGATGGCGTGGACTACGCCTCCGACGCGGAAGAGTCTATTGAGCGGATCAATCAGCTGGGCTACAGCGACCTGCCCATCTGCATGGCCAAGACTCAGGCCTCCCTCTCCGACGACAAGACGAAGCTCGGCCGGCCGAGGGATTGGCGTCTAACCGTGCGTGAGGTGCGGCTGAACACGGGCTCCGGCTTCATCATCCCCGTTTGCGGCAAGATGATGACCATGCCCGGCCTGCCCAAGAAGCCGGCCGCCGAGAAGATCGACCTGACCAGTGACGGGAAGATCGTCGGCCTGTTCTAAGTGCTGTCTCCGGTAAAAAACGGTTCGAGGGTGTAGCGTGACCGAGCGCTACACCCTCACCTTTCAGCCGGGCGACGTCGCTATCAGCGACGTCGCCCCGGATGAATCTATTCTGCGCGCGGCCATGCGTTCCGGCATCCACATCAACGCCTCCTGTGGCGGGGCCGGTTCCTGCGGGAAGTGCGTAATCAAACTGGTGTCCGGCGAGATTCTGTCCGAGCGTTCTTCGAAGCTCGACGACGCCGACTGGCAATCCGGCCTTCGGCTGGCCTGTCAGACCTACCTGCGCTCGGATGCCGTGGTCTTCGTCCCCGAGACTTCGCGCATGGGTAACGCTGCGGTGCTCGATCGGGAGTTGGTGGGCGACCGCAAGGGCAAGCTGCTCACTCCCGCAGAGCTGGAATCACTGGTCGCGGACTGGACCCTCGACCCGGTGGTGAAAAAGGTCTGTCTCACGCTGCCCGAGCCCACCACGCTCGACAACATGAACGACCTTGCCCGCTTCAAGAAGGGGCTGAAGGACGAGCAGCTCTTGGAGAACGCATCGGTGGACTCCATCTGGATCCGCAACATGCCGCACATCCTGCGCGAGCAGAATTGGACGGTTACGGCGACGGTGGTCGACACCAATTACGGATACAAGGTGATCAACCTCGAGCCGGGTGCCGTATGCAATGAGGATTACTCGGTGGTCCTCGACATCGGCACCACCACCGTCTGGGGACAGTTGCTCGACCTCAAGCAGGGGGTGAGCCTGGCCCAGGCCTCCGAGTACAACCGGCAGATCAGCTTCGGCGAGGATGTCATCAGCCGAATCGTCTTCTCCCAAAAGAGCCGCGGCCGGGAGCGTTTGCAGCAGTCGATCGTCAATACCATAAACGACATCATCGACAGTCTGGTGGCCTCCTCCGGCGTCGACCGCATGAAGATCAGCCATCTCGTGGCTGCGGGCAACACCACGATGACCAGCCTGTTGGTCGGTATCGACCCCAAGTATTTGCGGATGGCGCCATACGTGCCTCCCGCGGACTTCATTCCGCCGGTCAGAGCGGCGAATCTGGGCGACGGGATCGAGGTTGGCCGTCATGTCCACCTCTACACATTCCCCAGCGTCTCCAGCTACGTCGGCGGAGACATCGTTTCCGGCATACTGGGTTCCGGCATGTTTCGCACCGAAAAGATCACGCTTTACATGGACATCGGCACCAACGGCGAGGCCGTGGTGGGCAACCGGGACTGGCTGATAGCCACCTCGTGTTCCGCCGGACCGGCGTTCGAGGGGGGCGGGATAAAGCACGGCATGCGGGCGACGGATGGTGCCGTCGAAAGCGTGCGCATCGATCCGGTGACCTACGACCCCACGATCCTGACCATAAGCGAGGTCTCTCCGGTGGGTATCTGTGGGTCCGGGATAATCGACGCCGTCGCTGAGCTCCTGGAAACCGGGGTGATCACCCAGAACGGCAAGTTCCGCACAGAGCTCGACACCTGGCGGGTGCGTGAGACCGAGGGGGCCACCGAGTACGTCCTGGTCGAGGCCGAGTACTCCGGCACGGGAGACGACATCGTCATCACCGAGGCGGATATCGACAACCTGGTGCGCGCCAAAGCGGCCATCTACGCGGGCATCCAGACCTTGTTGGAGAGCGTGGCGCTCGACTGGAGCGACCTGGAGCAGGTCTTGGTCGCGGGGGGTTTCGGCAAGTACCTGAGGATCGAGCAGGCCCAGGCCATCGGCCTCTTCCCCGAGATCGACTACGAGAAATTCACCTTCGTGGGCAATGGCTCGTTGCTTGGCGCGAGGCTGGTGTCACTCTCCAAGGACATGCTGCGCTCGGCGGAGCAGATTGCCACCTCGGTGACCAACGTGGAGCTTTCCGACAACCAGACCTTCATGGACTACTATATGGCGGCCATGTTCCTGCCCCACACGGACATGACCTACTTCCCCAACATGGAAAATGTGCTCAATCAGCTGAACGGAGGAGCATCCTGAGCGAAACGCGAACCGTGGCGGTGGCCGGCAAAGGGGGGACGGGCAAGACCACCCTGACGGGTCTCATCCTTCGTGAATTGGTCGAGCGAGATGAGGCGCCGATCTTGGTGGTGGACGCGGACCCGAACGCCAACCTGGGCGAGGTCTTGGGCGTCACGGCTCCGGCCACTGTTGGTGGCCTGCGGGAGGAAGCCTTCGTCGGCGCGCGCGAGATCCCGACCGGTTGGGATAAGCAGAGCTGGATCGAGTACAAGATGCACGAGGCCCTGGCCGAAGCCAAGGGCTACGACCTGTTGGTTATGGGCCGTCCGGAAGGCCCCGGCTGCTACTGCTACGCCAACAACCTCCTAAGGGAGTACATCAAGACGTTGGCCAAGGAGTACGAGTGGGTGCTGATGGACAATGAGGGTGGCCTCGAACACCTCAGCCGGCACACCACCAGGGACGTCGATGTGATGTTCGTGGTCACGGACCCCACCGTGCGCGGAATGCGGACCGTAGAGCGGGTCAACGAACTGATCGACGAGATGGGGCTCGTGGTCAAGAAACGGTACGTGGTGGTCAACCGCGTGCCGGAGGGTTTGGATGTGGAGCCGCTGCTCGAGCACACTTCGCTCGAGCCTGCGGTGACGATTCCCCAAGACCCGGCCATCTTCGAAAACGACCTCGCCGGGCTTGACGTCTTTGCGCTGGGCAACGACGCCGTTAGCCGCGTGGCGGTGCGTGATCTGGTGGACCAGTACGTGCTCGACGGGGGGCAGGCGGGCAAGAAGGAATGACGGCTTTAGGGAGATCACTGTGAGCAAGTCCTATGTCGACGGCAGCATCAAGGCCTTTCTCGACAAACTGGCCACCTCCAGCCCGGAACCGGGGGGCGGAAGCGTCGCGGCCCTGGCGGGCGCGCTGGGAGCGGGGCTGGTGAGCATGGTCGCGAACCTCACGCTCGGCAAGGAGAAGTACGCCGACGTGGAGGACCGGGTTCAGTTGCTGTTGGCGGAAGCCGAAGAGGTCCGGGCCATTCTCCAAGATCTGGTGCAGAGCGACACTGAGGCCTACGCTGCGGTCTCCGCGGCGATGAAGCTGCCCCGCGAAACCGAAGAGCAGAAGGCCGAGCGCGACCGCAGGATGCAGGAATCCCTCAAGGAAGCGGCCAACGTGCCGCTGGCGATCGGCGAACAATCGCTGCGGGTGGCTAAACTCAGTCTGACGGCGGCCCAGATCGGTAACGTCAACGCGGTCAGCGACGCCGGCGTGGCCGTGCTCCTCGCCGACGCGGCGGCGGAGAGCGCGGCTCTCAATGTGAAGATCAACGTGGGCTACATCTCGGACCAGGAGTACAACCAGGTGAGCTGGGCCCGGATGCAGGCCATCATGGACGAGGTCTGGCAGCTCCGGCAGAAGGTTCTGCGGCTGACCTACGAAAAACTGGGCTAGCACCGCCTGGGAGCCAGGGCGCAAGAGCCAACGGCGGACCGGCTCCCCGCCGTTCCGGGTGGAATGCAGAGTGCAGGACAATATCATTCGATATACAGAGGGGGACGCATGGCGGCAAAGATCATCGACGGTAAGGCTATTGCGGAGGAGATTCGCGGGGAGCTCGCGCGAGAGCTCGAAGAGCTGAAAGGCAAGGGCATCGAGCCGGGAATCGCGACGCTGCTGGTGGGCGACAACTTCGGCGCCAAGATGTACCGCGGCGCGGTGGAGAAGTTCTGTGGGGAGATGGGCTTCAAATACCGGGAAGAAACCCACCCCGAGGACGTCACCGAGCAGGACGTTATCGAAATCGTGAATAGTTTGAATCAAGACGCACAAATATCCGGTATACTTCCGCTCAGACCATTTCCCGAGCACATCTCCGACTCGGCGGTGATCAACTCCATTAGCGTCGACAAAGACATCGATTGCTTTCACCCGTTTAACATGGGCAAGCTGGCTTTGGGTGAACCGACTTTCCCGCCTGCTACACCGTCCGCCTGTATCGAACTGATGGAGCGGTACATGGCCGGTGAGGGCATCGATCCCAAAGACGGCTTCGAGGGCGCAGAGATCTGTGTCGTAGGCCACTCCAATATCGTGGGCAAGCCGGTCAGCTTCCTCAGCCTCAACCGGAATGCGACCACAACTACGGCCCATGTCTTCACCTCGCAGAAGGGGAATCTTGAGAAGCACACAACCACTGCGGATTACCTGATCGTGGCGGCCGGCGTTCCCAATCTGGTCAACGCCGACCAGGTCAAGGAGGGGGCGGTTGTCATCGACGTCGGTATCAACCGCGTCATCGTCTGTCCCGAGTGCCAGACGTACAACCGCGGCAAGAAGAGCCCCTGCCGACAGTGCGCCGCCGACCTCACCGACGCCCCGAGCAAGACCGTGGGGGACGTGAACTTCGATCAGGTCAAGGAGAAGGCGAAGGCCATCACTCCCGTCCCGGGTGGCGTCGGCTCCGTGACCAACATGATGTTGGCCAAGAACACTCTTCGGGCCGCGCGCCTGCTGGCCGAGCGCTAGGGCATCCGGAGTAGCCCGAATCACAGGCGAGAGAGCAGCTCAAATGGCAGGGAAGGAGTAAGACGCGTGGCGTTCCAGGCACCGAACGAGAACTACAAAGGCAGCATCCGCGAATCCAAGATCGGCGATCTCACGGTTGGAGGGGAATCGACATTTCCTTTCCAGACCTTTGAGGGCGAGATGCCCAACGCGCCGGTGATCGGCTTCGAGGTGTGGGACGCCGCGCCCGACGACTGGTCTCCGGAGCTGAACGAGATCTATCAAGACGTCTACGACGACCCCAAGGCATGGGCCAAGAAGGTCGTAGAGGACTTCGGTGCGCAGTTCATCTATCTGCGCCTGAAGTCGACGGATCCCAACGGCGTGGCCCGGGATCCCAAAGAAGCAGCAGCCGCCGCCAAGGAGGTAATCGATTCACTAGATGTGCCCTTTGTCGTGGTTGGATCGGGAGATATCGACCTTGACGCCGAAGTCCTCCGCGAGGTGTCGGAGGCGGCCGGTGAGAAGCGCGTGGTGCTGGGCAATGCCGAAGAGGACAACTACCGTCAGGTAGGGGCGGCCTCCATGGGCTTCAAGCACGGCGTGATCGCCTTCTCGCCAATCGACGTCAACCTGGCCAAGCAGCTCAACGTGCTTCTCGGTCAGCTGGGTGTCGAAGAAACCAACATCATGATGGACCCCACCACCGGCGCTCTCGGCTACGGGCTCGAGTACTCGTACACGGTTTTCGAGCGCGACCGGTTGGCGGCCCTGGCCCAAAACGATCCGAAGATGCAGATGCCCATCATCGCTACCGTGGGTCAGGAGGCCTGGAAGGCCAAAGAAACCAAGGTCGGGGAGGACGAACTGCCCGGCACGGGCGACCGGAAGACCCGCGGCCTGATGTGGGAGTCGCTCACGGCGATCAGCCTGCTGGTGGCCGGCGGCGAGGTTCTCGTTCTCAGGCATCCGGAATCGGCCGAACTCGTCCGTCAGGCTATCGCGAGCCTGCAGGGCGAGCAGCAGTAAAAGCAGAAAGGAGCACCATCGAGAATGGCAGAAAAGAAGACCGGAAACGGAAACGGCTACGCGCACAAATCGATGGACCCGGCGGCCCAAGAAATGCTCAAGGTCGCGGAGGAAAAGGGAATCTCGACGATGTTCTCCCGGGTCGACGAGAAGGGCAAGTACTGTTCCGTAGGGGGGGAAGGGGCCTGCTGCAAGATCTGTTTCATGGGCCCTTGCCGGTTCACAGGCCAGGACAAGAACGACAAGCGTGGCGTGTGCGGAGCCACTCTGGGCACTGTTGCCGCTCGTAATTATCTCCGCTCCTGCGCGGGGGGCGCTTCTGCCCACGCCGATCATGGCCGCGACATGGCGAAGACTCTGCTCGCCGTGGGCCGCGGGGAGACCAAGGACTACCGCATCAAGGATCCCTTGAAGCTTCGCCGGTTCGCCGGTTACTACGGGATCGAGACCGAGGGCAAAGAGGATCTGCCTCTGGCCGCCGAGGTCGCCGAGGCCGCTCTGTACGACTTCGGTCGCCAGGAGGGCTATCAAACCATGTCCTACCGGGCCCCCAAGAAGCGGCAGGAGCTTTGGGACAAGCTGGGCGTGCGTCCCCGCGGGTTCGACCGCGAGGTGGTCGAGGCCATGCACAGGACTCACGCGGGCACCGACCAGGACGCGGATAACATCATGGATCATGCGGTCCGGATGTGTCTGGCCGACGGCTGGGGCGGTTCGATGATCGCCACCGACATCTCCGACATCCTGTTCGGCACTCCCAAGCCGCTGACCAGCGAGAGCAACCTTGGCGTGCTCAATCAGGACGAAGTCAACATCATCATTCACGGGCACGAGCCGACCCTGTCGGAGCTGATCGTGGACGCGGCCCAGGACCCGGAGATGATCGAGTACGCCAAGTCCAAAGGTGCCAAGGGCATCACCATGGCGGGTATCTGCTGTACGGCCAACGAGATCTGGATGCGCCGGGGCGTGCCGCCTGCAGGCAACTCCCTCCACCAGGAACTCGCGCTCATGACGGGCGCCGTGGAACTGATGGTGGTCGACGTCCAGTGCACCTTCCAGGGCCTGGTCGACGTGGCCAAGAACTTCCACACCCACCTGGTGACCACGTCGCCTAAGGGCAAGATGACGGGCGCCACGCACATGGAATTCGAGGAGCACCGTGCCCGCGAGATCGCCAACGAGATCGTGAAGATGGCGGTGGACAACTACGAAAACCGGGCCGACATCCACATCCCTAACATCAAGCAGGAAGTGGTGGCCGGCTTCTCGCACGAGTACATCCGCTACATGTTGGGCGGTAAGTTCCGCGAGAGCCTCACCCCGCTGAACGAGGCCATCATCAGCGGCAAGATTCAGGGCGCCGCCGCCATCGTGGGCTGCAACAACGCCCAGACGCCGCAGGACGAGGGCATCGTCAATCTGGTGAAGAACTTCATCGAGAACGACGTCATCGTGATCGTGACCGGTTGCGCGGCGCACGCGTCGGGCAAGCACGGCTACCTGAATCCGGAGATGTTCGAGAACGCCGGCCCCGGCCTCTCCGAGGTGGCCGAGACTACCGGCATGCCGCCCGTACTGCATATGGGCAGCTGCGTCGACAACTCCCGGATCCTCACTTTGCTGGCCGACATCGTCGAGACCGGCGGCTTGGGCGAAGACATCAGCGACGTGCCCGCGGTCGGTATCTCACCCGAGTACTACTGCGAGAAGGCTCTGGAGATCGCCACCTACTGCGTCGGCAGCGGCGCCTACGTCATCTTCGGTGGCGTTGACTCTCCCGTGAAGGCCTCCGGTGTGGTGACCGACATCCACACCGACGGCTGGGAAGAGAAGTTCGGCGGCAAGCTCGAGTTCCACCCCAAGTGGGAGGACATCTTCGAGCATTCCATGGCTCACATCCAGAAGAAGCGCGAGGCCCTCGGTATCCACGAGACTCGTGAGCGTGTGCTGGTTGACATGGCCGAAAGGCGGGGGTAGGTAGATGGCTGTAACTGCTAAGCGCAAACCCGAAGGTATCCGAGAGACCATCGCTGGAGGCGTGGCACGCGGTGTGCGCCGCTACTACGACCTGGCGGCCGGTCGTTACGAGGAGGCCCTGTCCTCCATGGACGCCTCGACCCCGGTCGAGTTCCCCAACACCGGCTACTACCTCCCTGTGATCTACGGCATCACGGGCCACGTGGTTGAGAAACTCGAGGACATCCAGTGGGTGCTGGACGAGGCGGAGAAGCTTATCCCGCCGGAACCCAGCCCCAAGATGTGGCTCCCTTATCTGGGTGAGACCCTGGACGGCGGCATGGCCGCCCTCTGGCTGGCCGAGATCATCGAGGCCCTCAAGTACGTGGGCGTCGGTCCCTCGCCGACCGAGGGTATCTGGCTCGGTTTCGCCGACGACGTGATCATGCGTCAGCGGGGCGTCGAGTTCGTGGACGGTTCGGCCCCCGGTTTCGCCGCGGTCACCGGCGCGGCTCCGGACGTGGAGACCGCCGTGGCGCTTGCCCGGGAGATGCAGGGCAAGTACCTCTACGTCTTCATGGCCGGCGAATCCCGCGGCACCACCTTTGCCGAGCAGCTGGTGGAAGGCGGCGTGGAGATCGGCTGGGACACCCGTTTGGTTCCTTTCGGTCCCGAAATCTATGGTCATATCTACTCGGTAAACTTCGCTACGCGGGCGGCCATGGCCTTCGGCGGCGTGCAACCGGGTGACTTCGCCCGCATCCTCAAGTACAACAAGGACCGCGTGTTCGCGTTTGTTCTCGCCCTGGGCGAGGTCGACGACCTAAAATACGCCGCGGCGGCAGGGGCCATCAACTATGGCTTCCCGACCATCGCGGAGGACGACATTCCGCAGATCCTGCCCACCGGAATCTGCACCTACGAGCACGTTTGTTCCGATGTGTCCCTGACGGAAATCGTTAGCAAGGCTATCGAGGTCCGGGGTCTCAAGATCGTCATCACCGAGGTCCCGATTCCCGTGGCCTACGGTCCTGCCTTCGAGGGTGAACGGATCCGCAAGGACGACCTATATGTGGAGATGGCTGGTCCCAAGGCGACCGGCGCCGAGCTCGCCGTCACCGCCGAGGACGTGGAAGACGGGAAGGTAACCGTTGTGGGCCCCGATATCGGCGATATCGAACCGGGCACCACCATTCCCTTTGGGGTGCTGGTCGAGGTATCGGGCCGCAAGATGCAGTCTGACTTCGAGCCGATTCTCGAGCGGCAGATCCACCATTTCCTCAACGAGGCCGAAGGCTACCTGCACGTCGGTCAGCGGGACATCATCTGGGAGCGCATCTCGAAAAAGGCGGTCGACGCCGGCTTCACTTTCGAGCACGTGGGCAAGATCATCCACGCGCGCTACCACTCCGAGTTCGGCGGCATCTTGGACAAGGTTCAAGTCACCGTCTTCACCAAAGAGGCAGAGGTTTCGCAACTGCTGGAGCGGGCTCAGGACGTTTACCAGCAGCGCGACGAGCGGTTGGGTTCTCTGACCGACACCAGCGTGGAAACCTTCTACTCCTGCACGCTCTGCCAGAGCTTCGCTCCGGATCACGTCTGCGTGATCACCCCGGAGCGCTCAGGCCTGTGCGGCGCGTACAACTGGCTGGACGGCAAGGCCGCGTTCGAAATCAACCCGACCGGCCCCAACCAGCCGATCGAAAAAGGCGCGACGCTTGACGAGCACATGGGTCAATGGGAGGGCGTGAACGAGTTCGTCTACGCCACGTCTCATAACGCGCTCGAGCGCTTCAACGCCTACAGCATCCTCGAAGAGCCCATGACCTCCTGCGGCTGCTTCGAAGCGATCAGCGTGGTGCTTCCCATGTGCAACGGCATCATGACGGTGGACCGTGATCACACCGGCATGACCCCAAGCGGGATGAAGTTCTCCACCCTGGCCGGCTCGGTGGGCGGTGGAGCGCAAACCCCCGGCTTCATCGGGCACTCCAAGTTCTACATGGGTTCGGGCAAGTTCGTCAGCGCCGAGGGCGGCATTGCCCGGCTGGTGTGGCTGCCCAAGAAGCTCAAAGAGGAACTCAAGGAACTGATCACCGCCAACGCGACGAATCAGGGCTACGAGGACCTGTACGATAAGATCGCGACCGAAGAGAACGGGACCGAAGAGGACGAGATCCTCAACTTCCTGAGTGAAGTGGGTCATCCGGCCCTGGAAATGGATCCGCTCTTCTAGCGGTCTATAAGGCCCTCCGATGGAGGGGCGGTCCGCCGCCCCTCCATCGGAGGCCTCTGTTCGTCGGTTCTAAAGGAGAAAGGAGCAGCACCTGTGGCGCTAAGCGGGCTTCAGATCTTCAAGCTCCTTGCTAAGACTAATTGCAAGGATTGCGGGTTCCCAACATGTATGGCCTTCGCCATGCAGCTCGCGGCCGGCAAGGCCGAGCTGGATAAATGCCCCCACGTTACGGACGAAGTCAAGGCAGAGCTGGGTGAAGCCTCGGCGCCTCCGATCCGCAAAGTCACCATCGGTTCGGGCGATTTTGCCGTCGGCGTGGGCGAGGAGACCGTGCTATACCGCCACGAGAAGCGGTTCGAGAATCCTCCGGGCATAGCGATTTACGTCGGGGACGACACGGACGACTCCGCCTTCGAGCAGAAGCTGGAGTCCTTCAAGACCCAGGAATTTGAGCGGGTGGGCCAGGTGCTCCGGGCGAAGATGTTCGCGATCGAGTCCGCGGACGCCGGCAAGCTGACCGACCGTGCGAAGAAGGCCTCGGATACCGGCGCCGCCGTCGTCCTGATAAGTGAGGACGCCGCCGCACTCAAGCAGGCGGCTGAGCCGATCAAGGCCAAGAAACCTCTGCTCTATGCGGCGACCGCCGAGAACTTCGATCAGGTTTCCGCCGCGGCCAAGGAGCTCAACGTCCCCTTTGCCATCAAGGCTCCCGACCTGGACCAATTGGCGGAACTCGGCCAGAAGGCGATCGACGGCGACTTCAAGGAAGTCGTGCTCGACCCGATGTCGGCCAACCTGCAGGACGCTCTGCGCGATCAGACCTACATCCGCCGCGCGGCCATCAAGAAGAAATTTCGCGCGCTTGGCTTCCCGACCATCGCCTTCCCCTGCAAGATGACCGACGACAAGAACCTGCAGGTCGTCTTCGCCGGGGTCTTCGTGGCGAAGTACGCGGGCATCATCGTGCTCGACACATCCGATCCCGCCCATCTCATGCCGCTTCTGGTGCTGGCTCAGAACATCTACACTGACCCACAGCGACCGATGCAGATGGATCAGGGTGTCTACCCGCTCAACGAGCCGTCCGAGGACAGCCCGGTGCTGCTGACCACGAACTTCTCTCTGACCTACTTCACCGTCGCGGGAGAAATCGAAGCCAGCAAGGTGCCGACGTGGCTGCTGGTTATGGATACCGAAGGTCAGTCCGTGCTTACCTCGTGGGCTGCGGGCAAGTTCGTGGCCGACGCCATCGCCCCCTTCGTCAAGAAGAGCGGCATTGAAGAGAAGATAAAGCACCGTAAGATAGTCATCCCCGGCTACGTGGCCCAGATCAGCGGCGAGCTCGAAGAAGAGCTTTCCGACTGGGAGGTCGTGGTCGGTGTCCGCGAAGCGGCGGACGTGCCCCGCTATCTGCGGCAGATGACCGCCGGATAAGGGGCTGGCCACCGGGACTCTGGGGCCAAACGGCCGCGGACCCGGCTGTCCGTGACCGAGAAGCTATGGGAATCCGGCCCGCCACAGTGGCGGGCCGAGAACGGAGGTAAGACGAAGTGATCATCAGTCAGCAGAAACCCTTCGAGGAGATCCTCGAAGCGCTGGGGGACCAGGAGAAGGTGTACCTGGTCGGCTGCGGGGAGTGCGCGACCATGACCGAGTCCGGCGGCGAGAACGAAATCGTCGATATGAAGACGCGGCTGGAAGCGGCGGGCAAGACCGTGCTCGGCAACGACGTGGCTCATGCGACCTGCCACGAGCTCGACATGAAGCGCATCTTTCGGCAGAGCAAGGACGCGGCAAAGGAAACGGACGCCTTCATCGTCTTCTCGTGCGGTGCCGGCACCCAGTCGGTGCGCGAGGCAACGGACAAGCACGTGATCCCTGGGACCAACACGCTCTTCCTGGGCAACGTCAAGCGCAACCTGCAATACGAGGAGAAATGCTCCTTGTGCGGCGAGTGCGTGCTCGACGAATACGGCTCCATCTGCCCGGTCACCCGCTGCGCAAAGGGCATCCTGAACGGCCCCTGCGGCGGTACCAACAACGGGCAGTGCGAGGTGGATCCCGACAAGCCCTGCGCCTGGGTGCTGATCCACAACCAGTTGAAGAAAGAGGACCGGATCGAGCAGTTCATGAAGATCCAAGGTCCCAAGCGTTGGAACGCCGTCGAGCGGCCCGGACGGTTGGATGCTCGTGACAAGGACGAGGAAAAAGGGGCGGCGTAGATGGGTAAGTACCGGGAGGCGGCAGAATCAGGGAAGTTCGTCGTATCCGGTGAGATCGGTCCGCCGAAGGGAACTCAGGTCGATGACATGCTGCATCACATCGACCTCCTCAAGGACATGGTCGACGGCCTCAATGTGACCGACAATCAGAGCGCGGTCCTGCGGCTGGGCTCCATGGCGGTTTCTCACCACATCGTAAGCGTGGGCGGCGACGCCATCTTTCAGATGACCACCCGTGACCGCAATCGGCTGGCACTGCAGAACGACCTGATGAGCGCGCACTTTCTCGGAATCCGCAACGTGCTCTGCCTGACCGGCGATCACGTCAGCGTCGGAGACCATAAGGACGCCCGCGAAGTCTATGACTTCGAGTCGGTGCAGCTGATCCAGGCCGTCAAGAAGATGAACGAAGGTTCCGACTGGGCCGGAAACGAGCTTCAGGGCTCGACCGACTTCTACATCGGGGCCGTGGTCACGCCCGAATCGAACCCCATCGAACCCCAGAAGGCCAAGTTCGAGAAAAAGATCGAGGCCGGAGCGCAGTTCTTCCAAACCCAGGCCGTGTATGACATGGACAACTTCCAGAACTTCATGGAGTACGCGCGTGGGGTGACCGAGGGTAAGGACGTTAAGATCATGGCCGGCTTGGTGGTGCTCACCAGCGTGGGGATGGCCAAGTATATGAACAAGTTCGTGCCGGGAGTGTTCGTCCCCGACAACCTCCTGGAGGAGATGGCCTCGGTTCCCAAAGAAGAGGCCACAAAGAAGGGCATGGAAATCTGTGCCCGGCACATCAAGCTCCTCAAGGAGAAGAATGTGTGTGACGGGGTCCACGTCATGGCCATCGGCAAGGAGGAGATCGTACCCGAGATCCTGCAGTTGGCGGACTTGATCTAGACGAAGAGCGAAGCAGGGGGCGGGCCGACCAAGGGCCCGCCCCCTTTTGTACGAGGGAATACAGGAGGAGGATAGACACGGTGAGCGAGGTTACGAGGATCGTCATTCTCGGAGGCGGCCCGGGTGGCTACGTCGCCGCCATCCGCGCCGCGCAGCGCGGGGCCGACGTGACCTGCGTGGAGAAGGACATGGTCGGCGGGACCTGCCTCAACCGCGGGTGCATCCCCACCAAGGCGCTCTTGGGCAGCGTAGACGCCCTGCACAAGGCCCGCGAGGGCGATGAGTTCGGGTTCAAGGTCGAAGGCGAGATTAAGCCGGACTTTGCGCGGATGTACGAACGCAAGGACGACGTCGCTCGGAAGATGCGCGAGGGCGTCGAAGGGCTGTTCAAGCGTCACAAGATCAAACTGGTCCGGGGACACGGGCGCATAGTGGCCGAGGGCAAGGTCGAAGTCGAGACCAAGGACGGCAAGGAGACCTTGGAGTACGACAAGCTGATCATTGCCACCGGTTCGGAGCCGGCTCAGCTGCCTTTCTTCGACTTCAACCAGCCGACGGTCCTCGACTCGACGGACGCCCTGCGGCTCACCGAGCTTCCCGAAACGCTGCTCATCATTGGGGCCGGTGTCATCGGCTGCGAGTTCGCCGGCATCTTCAGCGAGCTCGGCACCAAGATCACCATGGTCGAGATGATGCCTCAGGTGTTGCCCCTGGAGGACAAACGCCTAGCCAAGCAGTTCCAGAGTATCTTCAAGAAGCGCGGCATCGACATCCGGCTGAAGACGCGGGTCGAGGGGATCGCCGAATACGGCGAGAATTACATAACCGCCAACGTAGAGGGCGGCGAGCAGATCACCGCGGAGAAGATGCTGGTCTCCATCGGCCGTACGCCCAACTCCAAGGACATCGGCCTCGAGGTGCTGGGCATCGAGACCGATCAGCGCGGCTACATCATGGTCAACGAGAAACTGGAGACCGGCGCGGCCAACGTCTACTGCGTGGGCGACGTAAACGGCGGCATTCAGTTGGCGCACGTGGCCTCGCATGAAGGTCTGGCCGCGGTGGAGAACTGCATGGGTGGCGACGTCAAACGCGATCTGCGGGCCGTTCCCAGCTGCATCTACACCATGCCGGAGATCGCCAGCATCGGGCTGACCGAGGACCAGGCCAAGGATGAGGGCTTCAAGCCGATCACGGGCAGCTTCCGCATGGCGGGGCTGGGGAAGGCCTTGGCCATAGGCGAGGACCAGGGCTACATTCAGATCGTGGCCGACGAAGAGACCGACCGGGTGCTGGGCGCCAACATGATGGGGGCGCACGTCACCGACCTGATCCACGAGATCGGCCTGGCGATCGAGCAGGAGCTCGAGGTCAAAGACATTATCAACATGATCCATGCGCATCCCACGATCGCCGAAGGCGTGCTCGAGGCGGCTGAGGACGTGCACGGCGAGGCAATTCACTTCTTCCGTTAGGGATATGACGAAGCCCAAAGAAGGACCCGGGCGCAAGCCTGAGTGGCTCAAGAAGCCTCTGCCCAAGGCGGGCGCCCTGCGGGAGATGGAAGGGTTGCTGCGGGAGCGAGGCCTGCATACCGTGTGCGAGAGCGCCCGCTGCCCCAACAAGGGCGAGTGCTTCGAGCACGGGACCGCCACCTTCCTGATCATGGGAGGGGTGTGCAGCCGTAACTGCCGCTTTTGCAGCGTGGACGGCGGCCGGCCGGCCCCTCTCGATCCGGAGGAACCCCGGCAGGTGGCCGACGCCGCCACGAATCTGGGGCTCAGCTTCGTGGTAATCACCTCGGTCACCCGGGACGACCTCCCGGACGGGGGTGCCGCTCACTTCGTGGCCACCATCGCCGCCGTCAGGGAACGTCTGCCCGAGACCCGCATCGAGGTACTGGTGCCGGATTTCCAGGGGGATCCGGATTCCGTGCGGTTGGTGTTGGAATCGATTCCCGAGGTGTTCAACCATAATCTCGAGACCGTTCCGCGGCTCTATCCGCGGGTGCGGCCGCAGGCCGACTACCAGCGTTCGCTGGCGGTGCTCGAGCAGGCCGCGCGGGAAGGACGGAGCGTGGTCAAAACCGGCCTGATGGTCGGATTGGGGGAGACAGTGGGGGAGGTGTTCACGGTGCTTGACGATGCCCGGCAAGCGGGAGTCGAGGTGGTTACCGTGGGCCAGTATCTGCGGCCGAGCAAGGAACACCTGCCGGTCGAGGAGTACGTTCGACCCGAGCTCTTCGAGGAGTACCGGAAGCATGGGGAGTCGCTCGGCCTGCGGGTTGAGGCGGCGCCCTTCGTACGTAGCTCATACCGGGCGGAGGAGGCCTATCTCCGCGCCGGCAGGGTGGATGACCTTTAAATGAGGAGGACACGTGCTCGTAATCGCTGAGAACATCAACGTCATGATCAACCGGATCGGCGCCGCCATGAAAGAGGGGGACAAGGAGCCGATCGCCAGTCTGGCCAAGCAGATCATGGCCGCCGGCGCCGATGTCATCGACATCAACCTGGGCCCGGCGCGCAAAGACGGGGACAAGATCATGGAGTTCGTGGTCGAGACCGTAGCCGAGGCGGCGCCCGGGGTCCAGCAATGCCTGGACACCACCAACCACGTCGCGATGGAGGCGGGAGTCGTAAAATGCCTCGAGCTGGGGCTGCCCAAGCCCATCATCAATTCCTTCTCCGCTCAGCCGGACAAGATGGAGAACATCCTGCCCTTGGCCGCAAAGTACGATTGTGAGATTATCGGCCTGACGATGGGCCAGGCCATCCCGATCGACGCCAACGAGCGCGTGGCCATCGCTTACGAGCTGGTAACGGCGGCTAACGAGCTCGGGATCCCCAACGAGAAGATCATCATCGACCCGATCATCCTGCCGGTGGGCGTTGACGTGGGGCAGCAACACTCGCAGGCGGTGATGGAAGTGCTGCAGATGATCTCGGAAATGTTCGAGCCCAAGGTGCAGACAACCTGCGGGCTCTCCAACATCTCCAACGGGGCCCCCGACGAGTTGCGCTCGCCCATCAACGCGGTTTATTTGAGCATGCTGGCCGCGGTCGGCATGACATCGGCTATTGTAGACGCGCTTGACCGGGACATGATGCGGACGATCCGGTTGATCCGGGCGCTCCACAACGAGTCCCTCTACTCCGTCTCCGACGCGGAGCTCAGGTAGCGCCTCGGTCGCTAGTTCTTCGATCGTCCGGAGGTTTCTATGTGGGAAACGAAAGCTACGCGGGCTGGTGAAAATTCTCACGGAGTGGCCGAGCACCCTCCCATGATCGACATGGAGGGTTTCGACGCCGAGCCGCTCAATGAGTTGCTCGCCAAATACCGTGGGCAGGAGGGGACCCTCATCCCGCTTCTGCAGGGGACTCAGGAGCTTTACGGATTCCTGCCGGACCCGGCAATGGCGATTATCGCCGCGGAGTTGGACCAGCCGCTGAGCTCGCTGTATGGCGTGGCCACCTTCTACGCGCAGTTTCGCCTGGTTCCTCGGGGCAAACACGTGGTGCGCGTGTGCCACGGCACGGCCTGTCACGTTTCCGGCGCGCCCCTCGTCAGCCTCGAGGTTGGCCGCCACCTTGGCATCGAAGACGGTGAGAACACCGAGGACATGTTGTTTACCCTTGAGAGCGTAGCCTGCTTGGGAGCCTGCGGAATGGCGCCGGTCATGATGATCAATGATCGCACTTACGGCAAGCTGACTGCGGACTCGGCGGTCAAGTCGCTCAAGGACTTCCGCGGCACCTTGGCGGCGGAAGGGAACGGGGACGGGAACGGCGCCCAGTCCGCCGCCGAGTCTGAGGAGGACGAGTAGATGGCGGTTGCGCAGAAGGTCAAGAAACCCACCGTACTTCGTCCTCTCAAGACCACGCCCGAGGTCGAGATCGGGATCTGCATGGGCACCGGTGGTATCGCCGCCGGCGGCGACGGGGTATGGGAGGCCTTCGAGAAAGGGCTCGCCGCCACGGATGCCTATGCCGTGATCAAGCCGCGCGAGGACAAGTGCGAGGGAAGCTGCTCCACTCTGACCGGGACCGGTTGCCGGGGTATGTGCGCCATGGACGTGCTGGTGGACGTGACCACACGCACCAAGGGCCAAGAGCGAACGGTGACCTACGGCACCGTCACCCCGAAGATGGTCGCCAAGATCATCGAGGAGCACATTGTCGGCGGGGAACCGGTTCACAAATGGATCGTGCTCTCCTCGGAGGAGGAAACCTCGCACAACGACTTCTACGCCTACCAGGACCGTCTGGTACTGCGCCACTGTGGCCGCATCGATCCCGAAGACATCGACGCCTACCTGGAAGAGGGAGGCTATCAGGGTCTCTACCGGGTGCTGACGGAGATGACTCCAACCCAGGTCCACGAAGAGGTTCTGGCGTCGGGCCTGCGCGGCCGCGGAGGAGCGGGCTTCCCCACGGGACTCAAATGGAGGTTCGCCGCCGAGGCCAAGAGCCCCGACGGCAAGAAGTACTTTATCTGCAACGGCGATGAGGGCGACCCCGGTGCCTTCATGGACCGCTCGGTGCTCGAGGGCGATCCACACGCCGTATTCGAGGGGATGGCCATCGGCGGCTACGCCATCGGGGCCGACGAGGGCTATATCTACGTCCGCGCGGAGTACCCGCTTGCCATAAAGCGCCTCAAGATCGCGTTGAAGCAGGCTGAGGAGCGCGGCCTGATCGGTAAGGACATCATGGGCTCCGACTTCAACTTCAAGATCAAGGTCAAGGAGGGCGCCGGCGCCTTCGTCTGTGGCGAGGAAACTGCCCTCATGCAATCGATCGAGGGCAAGCGGGGAATGCCGCGGCTGCGGCCGCCCTTCCCGGCGCAGTCGGGCTTGTGGGCCCGCCCAACCAACATCAACAACGTGGAGACGCTGGCCTGCGTGCCCTGGATCATGACCCAGGGGGCCGAAGCCTTCGCCGAGCGGGGCTACGAGAAATCCAAAGGGACCAAGGTCTTCGCGGTGACCGGGAAGATCAACCGCAGCGGTTTGGCCGAGGTGCCCATGGGCCTCACCCTTCGCGAGGTCATCTTCAAGATCGGCGGCGGGGTCAAGAACGACAAGGAGTTCAAGGCGGTGCAGATGGGGGGCCCCTCCGGGGGCTGTCTGCCCGAGTCTCTGCTGGACACTAGAGTCGACTATGAGGAGCTCAACCAGACCGGAGCCATTGTCGGCTCGGGCGGCATGGTGGTTCTGGACCGAGACAACTGCATCGTGGACACGGCACGGTTCTTCCTCAAGTTCACCCAGGCGGAGAGCTGCGGCAAATGCGTCCCCTGCCGGATCGGCACCACGCGGATGCTCGAGATTCTCGACCGCATCACCGAGGGCGAGGGTAAGCCGGAGGATATCGACCTCCTCCTGGATCTGGCCGAGAACATCAAGTCGGGCTCGCTATGCGCCCTCGGGGGAACGGCGCCCAACCCGGTGCTCACCTCGATCAAGTACTTCCGCGAGGAATTCGAGGAGCACATTCACGAACAGAAATGCCGGGCCGGCGCCTGCGCCGCCCTTACCACCTATAGCATCGACCCGGTCAACTGCACCGGTTGCCGCGCCTGCGCTCGGGCCTGCCCGGTCGACGCGATCACGGGGGAGAAGAAGGAGGTCCACGTCATCGATTCGGATATCTGCATCCGCTGTGGGGCCTGCTACGATAAGTGCCGATTCGACGCCGTGAGGAGGGCCTAGATGGCGGTTGCGCCCGAAACCGGAGAGAGAACGCTGACCCTGACCGTAGACGGTCAGGAGGTCAAAGCGGCCCCCGGGGACACGATTCTGACCGTATGCCGCAGAATGGGGATCGACATTCCCACGCTCTGCTACGACGAGCGCATGGAGCCCTACGGGGGCTGCCGCATGTGCCTGGTGGAGGTTGAAGGCGCCCGCGGGCCGGTTCCCGCCTGCGCCGCCGTCATCGGAGACGGCATGTCCGTCACCACCATGAGTGACAAGATCTTCAAGCTGCGCAAGTTCGTCATCGAACTGCTGCTCTCGAACCACCCCCTGGACTGCCCGGTGTGCGAAGCTGCCGGCGACTGCCGTCTGCAGGATTATGCCTGGGAGTACGACGTCAATATGACTCCCTGGGGATGGCATCCCAAGGACTTCGAGACCCGGGACGACCATCCCAACGTGGCCCGCAATCCCAACCGCTGCATCAACTGTGGCCGTTGTGTGCGCATTTGTCGGGACGTGATGGGCATCGGCTGCTGGGGCTTCACCAACCGCGGCTACGAGACCATCATCGATACGCCCTATAACCTGCCGCTGGAGCAGGTCGGTTGTGTTTCTTGCGGCCAGTGCGTGAGCGCCTGCCCGGTGGGCGCCCTTACCCACAAGCGCAGCCGCCACGACGCCCGCATCTGGCAGACCGACAAGACCGACACCGTCTGCCCCTACTGCGGCGTCGGTTGCGAGTTCACGGTGCAGACCTTCCGCGACCGTCTGGTCCGTGTGACCACCGAACCCGGCCAGGGAGTCAACAACGGCAATCTCTGCGTCAAGGGCCGCTTTGGCATGGAGTTCGTCAATTCCCCCGATCGTCTGACGACTCCCATGGTGCGGAACGAGGACGGCAACCTGGTCCCGACCACCTGGGACGTAGCCCTAGACCGCATCGAACAGAACTTCAAGCGCATCAAGGAAGAGGCCGGCGGCAAGGCCTTTGCCGGTCTTGCTTCGGCCAAGTGCACGAACGAAGAGAACTATCTCTTCCAGAAGTTCATGCGGGGGGTGATCGGCACAAACAACGTGGACCACTGTGCCCGCTTATGACACAGCTCCACCGTCGCCGGTCTGGCGACAGCATTTGGCAGCGGCGCGATGACCAACTCCATCGCGGACATCCACGAAGCCGACGTGATGCTTCTCATCGGTTCCAACACCACAGAGGCACATCCGGTTATCGGCATCGAGGTCGTCCGGCTGCTCAAGGAGGGCAAGACCCTCATCGTGGCCGATCCCCGCAAGATCGATCTGGCGCGGCGTGCGCACCTGCACCTGCAACTCCGCCCCGGTACCAACGTCGCGCTGCTCAACGGTATGATGCGGCATATACTCGACAAGGGCTTGGAGGACATGGAGTTCATCGAGTCGCGGACTGAAAACTACGAGGCCTTCCGCGACTCGATCATGAGCACGACGGTCGAAGAGGCCGCCGAAATCACCGGTGTGCCCGCTGAGGACATCAAGAAAGCGGCTGAACTCTACGCCACCTGTAACAACGCGAACATCCTCTACGCCATGGGCATCACCCAGTTCCACACGGGCACCAACAACGTGCTCGCTGTGGCCAATCTGTCGATGGTGACCGGCAACATCGGCCGGCGGGGCACGGGGGTCAACCCGCTCCGCGGTCAGAACAACGTGCAGGGAGCCTGCGACATGGGGGGGCTGCCTGACGTCTTCTCCGGTTACCAGAAGGTGGACGACCCCGCCGCCATCGCCAAGATGGAAGAGGCCTGGGGCGTTACGCTCGAGGACCGGCAGAAGGGCAAGACCATCATGGAGATGATGCGGGCCATCGACGACGGTGAGATCCGCGCTCTCTACGTGATGGGAGAGAACCCAATAATCTCCGACCCCGACCAGAAGCACGTCGAGGAGAGCCTCTCCAAGGTTGACTTCTTGGTGGTGCAGGACATCTTCTTCACGGAGACCTGCGAGTACGCCGATGTTGTGTTGCCCGCCTGCACCAGCGTGGAAAAGGAAGGCACCTTCACAAACACCGAGCGTCGGGTTCAGCGCGTGCGCGCAGCGCTCGAGCCTCGGGAAGGCACCAAGCCGGACTGGGAGATCGTGCAGTTGCTTGCTACGCGCATGGGAGCTGATTGGAGCCTCAAAGGGCCGGAAGACCTCATGACCGAGATCAACCAGGTGACCCCCCAATACGGCGGCATCACCTATCGCCGCCTGGACGCGAAGAGCGAGCAACGCACGCCCGACGTCGTCTTCGAGGAGACGGACAGCTGCGGCCTGCAGTGGCCCTGCCCGGACGAGGATCACTCGGGGACCCCGGTGCTTCACGCCGGCCGCTTCTCCCGGGGTAACGGCTTCTTCTCGGCGGTGGAGTACAAGAAGCCCATCGAGGAAGTCTCGGATGAGTATCCGATGATACTGACGACGGGACGCGAACTGGTGCACTACCACACCGGCACCATGTCCCGGCAGGCCCCGGGCCTGAACGCCCTGGTCCCGGATGCGCGTCTGGAGATCAACCCTGATGACGCGCGCGACCTGGGTATCAAGCACGGGGAGCGCGTGCGGTTGACCAGCAGACGCGGTTCCATCGAACCGTTCGCTTGGGTCACCGATCGGGTTTCGCCCGGACTGGTCTTCATGCCCTTCCATTTCGCGGAGGCGCCCGCCAACCGGCTCACGGTTCAGACGTTTGATCCGATTTCCAAGATTCCGGAGCTCAAAGTGGCCGCGGTCAGGTTGGAGGCGATGAACGGAGGATCCGCCGATGCCGGCGCCGAGAGCAAAGAGACCTCGGTGTAGCCCAAGGGATCATCCTAAGAAGCGCAAAGAGGGCGCTCTGCGTTGGCGGAGCGCCCTCTTTCTTTTCCCTCGAAGATAGATGCTCGAGATCTGATTCTGGACGGTCAGCGCTTAGCAGTCGCTTGACTTAGGCAAGATGGAGCGCACTTCATTCAGTTTGGGAGCGCGGATGCCGATATATCCCCAGCATGGGGAGTAGGAGCAAGACCTCTATGGGGTGCAGGATTTTGAAGCCATACACGATCGGTCTTCCTGACTCCGCCGCACTGCTTGGCGAAGATGCAGTGCTCGTGGTCGACGGGGAGCAGGATTTGAAGTCATACACGATCGGTCTTCCTGACTCCGCCGCACACCTTGGCGAAGAGGCAGTGCTCGTGGTCGACGATGATAGCGCGGTCAGAAGGTTCCTCCGCCGGGTCGTGGAGAGGGCCGGCCACCGAGTCGAAGACTTCCCCGACGCCGAAGCCGCGCTCGAGCACATTTCCCCAGCGAAGTATGCTGTGGCCCTGATCGACCTCAACATGCCCGGCCACGGCGGACTCTGGTTGTTGGAGCGGCTGAGAGAGGCAGATCCGGATATCGCCGTCGTTATCGTCACCGGCTCGGGAGTTGTGGACGAGGCCGTGAATGCTCTCACCCACGGCGCCGTCGACTACCTGCAGAAGCCGGTCAGCACTATAGAGATCAAAGAGGTGGTTGGCCGGGCCCGGCGGAATCGTCAACTCGAACTCGAGAACCGCGCCTACCGGCTCGACCTCGAACGGCTGGTCCAGGAGCGCACCGCGGGGCTTCGCGAAGCCATGATCGAACTGGGCGCTGCCAGCGTAGCCTTGGAGCGTTCCCATCGGGAGAGTATCTACCGTCTGGCCGCCGCTGCCGAATATCGCGACGAAGACACAGGAAACCACCTGGTGCGCATTGGGCTGACTTCTGAGCTGCTGGCTAAACGCGTGGGCTGCGAAGAGGAACTAGTAGCGCTGATCCGGCAGGCAAGTCCCATGCACGACGTGGGCAAGATCGGCATCTCCGATGCCGATCTGCTTAAACCGGGGCTGCTCGCCGATGAGGAGTTCGAGGAGATCAAGAAGCACACCGTCATCGGCGCCCGCATCCTTTCGGGCTCCAGTTCGAAGTTGTTCCAACTCGCTGAGCGAATCGCCTTGTCTCACCACGAGTGGTTCGACGGCTCCGGATATCCGCTGGGCCTTCGGGGAGAGCAGATACCGCTAGAGGGGCGGATCGTGGCGATTGCGGACGCTTTTGACGCACTCACTTCTCCACGCGTCTACAAGCCGGCCTATCCCGTCGAGAAGGCCCTGGCTATCATCGAGAATGAGTCGGGCACTCATTTCGATCCCGAAATGGTCCAGGCTCTCTATGAGTCGCTCGACGAGATACTCGAGGTCAAGCGATCGTATGGCGACCCGGATTTCTCGTCCTTCTGGAGCGCGAACTTCGGCTCCGAGCTGTGTCTGCCCTTCTCCAACCTCATAGAGGTGCCCGGCGAGCTCACGGGCATCGTGGAGAGGCCCAACTAGAGGCGCCGCCGCCGTCTCTGTCTTCTCGGCGCGACCTGGTATCCTTTGCCGCTGGGGCGGGCGACCACGTCGTTCGCCCTCTCTGGGTTTTCGGCCGTCCCCTGGAAAGGATCTAGATGTCGTCAGAGCACCGTTTTTTGAAGGCGTGCCGGCGAGAGCCGGTAGACTGCACTCCGGTCTGGATGATGCGTCAAGCGGGCCGTTATCTGGAGGAGTACCGGGAGTTGCGCGCGAAGCACTCATTTCTCGAGATGTGCCGGACGCCGGAACTTGCTGCGGAGGTTACGGTTCAACCCCTGCGCCGATTCGAACTGGATGCCGCCATCATCTTTGCGGATATCCTCCTGCCGCTTCCGGCCATGGGCATCGACCTCGAGTTCGCCAAAGGAGAGGGCCCGGTTATCGGCAATCCCGTGCGCACGGCCGATGACGTCGCGGCGCTGACTCCGATCGAACCGGAGCGCGATGTTCCCTTTCTGAGCGAGGCCATCCGCATGGTCCGCCGCGAACTGGCCGACCGGGTGCCTCTCATCGGCTTCTCCGGCGCCCCGTTCACTCTGGCCAGCTACATCATCGAGGGTGGCGGTTCGAGGAACTTCGTGGATACCAAGACCCTGATGTACGGTCGTCCGGAAGTCTGGCACGCCTTCCTGGACAAAGTGACTGAGGTGGTCATCGCCTATCTCAAGTATCAGATAGAAGCGGGTGCGCAGGCGCTTCAGCTGTTTGACAGCTGGGTGGGCATTCTCAGCCCCCGGGACTACGAGGAATACGTTCTTCCCTACAGCACCAGGGTTTTCGAGGGGATCGGTCATTCGGTTCCCACCATTCATTTCGGGACCGACACCACCACCCTGCTGGAACTGATGAAGCAGGCCGGCGGAGACGTCATCGGCCTCGACTGGCGGGTGGAGCTGTCGCAGGCTTGGGAACTACTGGGCCACGACGTCGCCGTCCAGGGCAATCTCGATCCGATCGTCCTCTATGCGGACCAGACGGTCATCGAAGAGAGAGTCAAGCGGGTGCTCGACTCTGCAGGCGGCCGTCCGGGGCACATCTTCAACCTGGGACACGGCATCCTGCCCACCGTGCCCGTGGAGAACGCCGGGTTCATGATCGACGCGGTGCATCGCCTCAGCGGCTGTCCGAAGGAGTAGGGCTGGACGCGGACCGGCGACGTCTGGCGGTCGTTCTCCTTGGTTATGGAGGCCCGCGTGATCTGGAGGGGGTGGAGTCCTTCCTCGGCCGGGTGATGGCCCCGCGCCGGCCTTCCGCCGAAGCGGTGCGGAACGCGCGGGAGCGTTACCGGCTGATTGGAGGCGGGTCCCCGCTCGTGGCGAACAGCCGCGCGCAGGCGGCGGCCCTGCAGGAGGACTTGGACGGGCGCCGAGGCGAAATCCCCGGCCGGTTGGGCGCCGCGATGGAGATCCGGATCTTCTTGGGCATGCGCAGCTCCGAGCCTTTTCTGGAAGAAGCTGTGCGGGAAGCTGCGGACTGGGGCGGGAGGCTGCGCTTTGCTGTGCTGGCTTCCCATGGTTCTGAGGGGGCGACCGGAGCCTACCGCGAGCGAGTGGCGGCCCTCCTGGGCGGCGGTTACGACCTTGAGCAGGCTTTTGTCTCCGGGTGGCACACGGCTGCCGGATACCTCGAGGCGGTGGCCGATCGCGTGGAGAGCGCCCGCGCGGAAGCCGGCCTTCCCAAATCAACCCCTGTGCTCTTTACCGCCCACAGCCTACCGTTGCGAGACGGCCGGGAGGACCAAGTCTACCGTGCCCGCCTCGAGCAGACGGTGGCTCTCTTGGCCGAGAAGTTGCGGGTGTCTAAGTTCCGGCTGGCGTTTCAAAGCGCGGCGCCCCGTCCCGGTGTCAGTTGGATGGGCCCTTTCGCCGAGTCGGTGCTGGAGGAGTTGGCGAACGCGGGGCATGCAGGGATCGTCGTGGCGCCCCTGGGGTTCGTCTCAGAGCATCTCGAGACCCTCTATGATCTCGATATCGAGTTCAAACAGCGGGCGCGCGAATTGGGAGTCGGGTTTGCGCGCGCCGGCACGGTCGGGACTCACCCGCGATTCATAGCGGCGCTGGCAGATGCGGTCCTTGCCGGCCCGGAGGAGACTTAGAGCCATATGGAATCGGCTTCGCAGGTCAAGAGAGTGATTGTGGTGGGCGGCGGAATCGGAGGCCTGGCCGCCGCCTGGGAGTTGACCGAGGAGGCGAAACGGCAAGGGTTGGAGCTTGAAGTCAGGTTGCTCGAGGCCGCCGACCGGGTGGGCGGAAGCATCCGCACCGACCGGGTGGACGATTGTCTGATCGAGGCGGGCCCCGATTGCATCGTCAGCGAGAAGCCTTGGGGAGTGCAGTTGATAGAGGACCTGGGCCTCGCCGACCAGCTCGCCCCGACGAACGATGCCGACCGCCGCACCTACGTGCTGTGGAAGGGAAAGCTCCACCCGCTCCCCGACGGTTTGATCCTTCTGGTGCCCACCAAAGTGACCCCGTTCATCACCGCGAGCTTGTTCAGCTGGCCGGGCAAGTTCCGCATGGCGCTCGACCTGGTCCTGCCCAAGCGAAAAACCACCGGCGACGAGACCTTGGGCGATTTCATACGCCGGCGTCTGGGCCACGAGGCCCTGGACAAATTGGGCGAGCCTCTGGTGGCCGGCATTCACAGCGGCGATCCCGAGACCATGAGCGTTGCCTCCACCTTTCCGCGTTTTCTGCAGATGGAGCAGGAAGAGCGCAGTCTGATCCTGGCAATGCTTCGGCGCATGCGGGCCGCTCGACGGGCCCGGGAGCGCGCCGCGGCCGAGATCGATGCGGGTTCGGGCACCGGCTCGGGCGCGCCGCGCAGGCAGATCCCCCGGACGATGTTCGTCACGTTACGCAGCGGGCTCGAGGAACTGGTGGCGGAGCTTGCGCGGCGACTGGGCGACGAACGCTTAGAGCTGGGTCAGAAGGTTACGGGGATTGGCCGCGGCCCTGACGGCCGCTGGGAGGTGACCAAAGCCGAAGGTGGACCGGAGCAGGCCGACGCGGTCATCTTGGCAACGCCGGCGCATGTGACGGCGGAGATCCTCGCCTGCCTGGCGCCGGGTGTCGCGGAGGAACTGCGGGAGATGCCTTACGTCTCCTCGGCCACGGTCACTCTCGCCTATCGCAGGGAGGACGTGCCGATCTCGCCGGGCGGCTTCGGCACGGTGATTCCCAAGGGCGAGGCGAGGCGGATCAAGGCCTTCACCTGGGTGACCACCAAATTCTTCGAGCGCGCTCCGGCGGATACCGTGTTGATGCGTTGCTTCGTTCGGGTCCCTCCCGGTGAAAACGTCCCTTCGCAGGACGAATTAAGGCGCATCGCAGCCCGCGAGCTGACCGATATCCTAGGGCTGCCCGAGCCCCTATGGGCGCGGGCCTATCGTTGGGAGCGGGCGATGCCCCAGTACGTGGTGGGCCACGGTGCGCGGGTCGAGCGCGTGGAAGCAGCGTTGGCGGAACTGCCCGGACTGGTCCTGGCCGGAGGCGCCTATCACGGCTCCGGCATTCCCGATACCGTGCGTGTCGGGCGCGAGCGGGCCCGGGAGTTGGTGACTCAGCTACGAGCATGACTCACTCACCCCGCAAGATTGCCGTGGTCGGCGGCGGGATCGCCGGTCTCGCAACCGCCCACTTCTTGTTGGAGAGATCCCGCCGGGCCGGCGTCGAACTCGACGTGCGCCTCTTCGAGCGGGAGCAGCGTCTGGGGGGGCACATCGCCACCAGCCGTGAGGAAGGCTTCTTGATCGAGGGCGGCCCGGACTGCTTTGTCTCGCAGAAGCCCTGGGGTCTGCGTCTGGCCTCCGAACTCGGTCTAGAGCGGGCGGTTACCGGCACCAGGACCATGGGCGGGGGAAAGACCTACGTGCTCAAAGGAGGCGTTCCCCACGCCCTGCCCGACGGGGTCATGCTGATGGTCCCCACCAAGTTCATGCCCCTAGCCAGAACACATCTGCTCTCCTGGCCGGGGAAGCTACGCATGGGTCTCGACCTCGTTCTGCCGCGAGGTGGCACGGCCGACGAGACCTTGGGCGATTTCGTGCGCCGACGCTTGGGAGAAGAAGCCCTAGAGCGCATTGCCGAACCGCTGGTCGCGGGCGTGCACGCAGGGGACCCCGACCGCCTCAGCCTGATGAGCACCTTCCCCCGCTTCAAGACCATGGAGGACGAACACCGCTCGCTGGTGCTGGCCATGTTGAGTGCGCGGCGCAAGACCAGGTCGAAGCCGGCCGCCGCTCGGAGCGCCTTCGTCACCCTGCAACCCGGCCTGGATCAGTTCATCATCGCGCTGGAAGAAGGGATGCCTCGGGGCACGGTCCGCCGCGGTGCGGTGGTCCAGAGCCTGGAACGCACGGCCGCGGGCGGCCCGCCCTACACGCTCGGCTACAGCTCGCCCGAGACCGGGGACGGCGCCTCGCAGGAAGCCTTCGACGAGGTGGTGCTGGCGGTTCCAGCCTTCGAGGCGGCCGGCCTGCTTCGGGGGCTGGTTCCGCACGCCGCCACTGAGCTCGAGCAAATTGAGTTCGTGGACGCGGCCACGGTCAGCCTGGGCTTTGCTCGGGCGGACGTGGCTCACCCGCTCGTCGGGTTTGGCCTGGTCATTCCCCGTTCGGAAGGCAGGCAGATAATGGGCATCACCTGGAGCTCTTCCAAATTCCCTGGACGCGCGCCGGAAGGCCACGTGCTCGTGCGCGCCTTCGTGGGGGGGACCAAGGCCCCGGAGCTCCTGCGCGAAGATGACGAGTCCCTGCTGGCCGCTGTGGAGCGGGAGGTGAGCGGGCTCCTCGGAGCCCGCAACCCGGTGGTGAAGCGGCTTTACCGCTGGGAGCAGGCCATGCCGCAGTACAACGTGGGCCATCGGCAGCGGGTTGAATCGGTCGAGCGCAGGCTGGAGGCGGTGCCGGGCGTGCACCTCGCCGGCGGTTCGTATTGGGGCATCGGCATTCCCGACTGCATTGCCAGCGCGGATCGAGCCGCGAGTGCCATCCTCGGGTCGGCAGTCGCGTCCCAATAGTCGGGTTCGAGCGGATGGGCAGAAACGAGAAACGGGCCGATTGCGGCCCGCCATAACCGATGTCCGAGGGGGGATTTGAACCCCCACGAGCTTATAAGGCTCACTAGGCCCTCAACCTAGCGCGTCTGCCAGTTCCGCCACTCGGACCTGCTGCTTGCGCGCAGAGTATAGAGGATGGCCCCGACCCCTGCAACTTCCCCGACAGCTGCGGATCCCTGTGAAGCCCGCCCGAACAAGCGCCTGCTTGTGCGGGGATTTCCGGTTCTGTCCGGCGGCGCTGCTACTCTGGTTCGGTAGCCTCAACCAAACGTTTGTTCTATACTGATTACGAACATAAGTTCGGTAGTGGAGGAGCTGGGCATGGATTTGAGCGATAGGCAGAGGGCGATAGTCAACTTCATCCGGCGGTACGTCGGCCGACACGGATACCCTCCCACCGTGCGCGAGATCGGCGAGGCCGTCGGTCTGACTTCGCCGGCTTCGGTGCACAACCAACTGGCCACCCTGGAACGGAAGGGCTACCTGCGTCGGGGAGTCGGCAAGAGGCGGGCGCTCGAACTGGTGGAGACGGGGTCTGGCTCTTCGCGTTCCTCCCAAGACGCGGCAGGGCGCCTGGTGCCCCTGGTCGGCCGCGTGGCCGCCGGGGAACCGCTGCTCGCGGAGGAGAACATCGAGGAGTATCTATCCACTCCCGAGTTCATGTCCAAGGACGAGGACTGCTTCGCGCTCCGCGTGCGGGGCACGTCCATGATCGGGGCCGGCATTCTGGACGGCGACGTGGTGATCGTTCGGCGGCAAGATGGAGCCGACAACGGCGACATCGTGGTGGCCCTGCTCGGCGAAGAGGAGGCCACCCTTAAGCGGTTCTTCAAAGAGGACGGACATATTCGGCTGCAACCCGAGAATCCCGCATTCGAACCGATTCTGGTTCGGGACGCGACCGTGGTGGGACGCGTGGTGGGCGTCATGAGGAGGCTCTGATGGTGATCGAACAGGCTTTGACCCTCGCCGCTGAGTGTGACCCGCCGGGCGGAGGCAAGGAAAAGCGGCAATTGACGCCGGTTTCGGAAAGCTCCTGCGGGCATTTGCAGTCCCCGTCTCTCGCGGCGTTTCTGCGTGGCCTCGGGGGTGGATCCCCCTGTTTCGCCTGCGGAACACCGTTGATCGAGCAGCGCTCGCCTGCCCAGGGAGCGCTCCTCCAGTGCCCCGAGTGCGGTGCGGAGGTCGAGCGCATGGTGCTGGGGGAATCGGCTGCCTAGCAGTGTTTCGAGGCGCTGCCGGACCGCTTTGCAAGCCCAAGCGCTTCGGCTATACTACCCGCCGATCTGACGTTCCTCGGTAGCTCAATTGGTAGAGCACCTGGCTGTTAACCAGGGTGTTGCAGGTTCGAGTCCTGCCCGAGGAGCCTGATTGGATTGCAGACTGGCTCCGGCATCTTCGTCGGGGCCTTTCTTGGTTCCTGGCCCCCTGTTTTCTTCGTTTCTGGCTCCTGTTTTCGCCCACCCTACGCACGGACCTGCCTGCTTGGCAGGCTACTTCGGTCGCACCCGAAGAATGCGGTCGTCGTCTGAGGTGGGATTCCCGCGGCCGTCGCGGTTGCTGGTGGCCAAGTAGAGCGTCCCCTGCTCGTCCACGGCGAGAGCCCGGAGCCTGCCAAAGGACCCATCGAAGAGCACCTGCTCGTCGCTCACTCCGGTGAACTGCTCGTCCGCCGGTTCCAGGCGTCTTAGGTCCTGCTCTTTGAGCGTGACGAACAGGAAGGATCCCTGCCAGCCGGGAATCAGGTCGCTGGTATAGAAGGAGGCGTCCGCGGGGGCGATGGTGGGCGTCCAGGTGTAGATGGGGTCGTGGAATTCCTCGGCCCCGGTGACTCCTCCGACCAGGGGCCAGCCGTAGTTCTCCCCGGCGACAAGCCCGTTGATCTCGTCGTTCTCGCTGGGACCGTGTTCGGTGACGAAAGCCTGCCCGGTTTGGGGATGAAAGGCGAGCCCCTGTGGGTTGCGGTGTCCCCACGTGAAGACGGATGTGCCAAACGGATTCTCCGGGGCGGGCCGGCCCTCTCTGTCGACCCGCAGCACCTTCCCGGCCAGGGAGGCTCGGTCCTGTGCCAGGCTGGACCGCCCGCCCTCGCCCATGGTCATCCACAGGTAGCCGTCGGGACCGAAGGCCACCCGGCTGCCGTCATGGATCCGGGCCGCCGGGATCCCGTCCAGGAGAACCTTTTCTTCGCCGAGGCTGTCCTCTTCTAGGGTGAAGCGGCTCAGTCGGTTGGCCGTCGAACCGCGATTCGAGTAGGTGTAGGCCGCGTAGACATACGGCTGGTCGGGGAATTCCGGGTCCAAGTCAAAGCCCAGCAAGCCTGATTCTCCGACGGCGGTTACATCGATCTGTCCCACCGGCACCTGTTCCCCTCCGGGCAGGGCGATTCTCAGGACGCGGCCTGTGCGTTCGGTGACGAGCAGGTCCCCCGTCGGCAAAAACCGCATCTCCCAGGGGACGTTCAGGCCGGTGGTCACCGTGTCTACTACCAGGTCGTCCTCGGACGCGGCCTCCCGGGCGGCTGCGCCCTTCGAGTCGCTGGGCGTGGATTCTGATGTCGCATTCTCGCGGGTGGCCCCCGTGGGGTTCTCCTGCTCCTGGCATCCCGCCAAGCCCAGCGCAAGCAGGATCGTCAATAGGCCGATTCCGAATCGCATACGTCGAGTGTGCCCGGCGGCAGTTTGGGCAAGCGGTTTCATCCCCTGGAACGTCGCCGGGGAGCGCCGAACCCAAACGATCCCGGGCCCAGACGATCCCGGGCCTAGACAGTCCTGGACCCAAACGGCCGCGGGGCTAGACGATCCCTTTGTTAGGATGATCCTCAGGGAGGCAAAGTGCCTCCCATGCGGGCGAGGTCGCGGTTGGAGGAGGAACCCAAGTTGTCGCACGAGTTGGGCGAGGGGTCGGAACGCCCCTGGGGTCACTACGAGGTGCTCTCGGACGAACCCGACCACAAGGTCAAGCGGATCGTGGTCCGTCCGGGCAAGCGGCTCAGCCTCCAGCGGCATCAACAACGGGCCGAGCACTGGGTGGTGGTCTCGGGCCGAGGCGTCGTGACCAGAGATGGCGAGGACTTCGAGTTGCTGGAGGGAGAGTCCTTCGATATCCCGCGCGGAGCTGCGCATCGCATGGCTAATCCCGGGGACTCGCACCTGGTCTTCATCGAAGTCCAGCGGGGGGATTACTTCGGGGAGGACGATATCGAGCGGCTCGAGGACGACTTCGGTAGAGCAGGATGAAAGCTTCGCGCCCTACGGATGTCGTCGTCCTGATCATGGCCGGTGGAGCGGGCACACGCTTTTGGCCGCTGAGCACTGAAGAGAGGCCCAAGCAGTTCCTCAGTCTGGTTGGTGAGGGCACTCTGCTCCAGCAGAGCTATGCCCGTGCCCGGGCACTGACGGAGTCCGAGGATGTCCTGGTGCTGACCGCCGCTCGTTTCCGGGAGGAGGTCGCGAGGGAGCTCCCGGAGTTGCCCCCCGAGAACATCATCGGCGAGCCCATGCGCCGGGATACGGCCGCGCCCGTCGCGCTGGCCGCCCTGCTGGCCGAGGCACGGCTGGGGGAGGGGGTGACTGGGGGGAAGCGGGCTTCGCAGAGTTCCGTCATGGTCGTGCTGACCGCGGACCATCGGATCGAACCCACCGCTGCCTTTGTGAAGGACGTTGAGGGAGCCGTGGAGGGAGCCCGCCAAAGTCACGCTCTCTTCACTCTGGGCGTCTCTCCGACCTATCCGGCCACGGGATACGGCTACCTAGAGCGGGGAAGCCCAGTGCAGGCCTCCGGGGGCGTGAAGCATTTTCAGTTGGAGCAGTTCCGCGAGAAGCCCGATGAGCCGACCGCCCGCCGCTATCTGGATTCGGGCCGCTTCTACTGGAACAGTGGGATGTTCGTCTGGAGCGTCGCCACGATCCTGGCGGAGTATGGGCGTCAGCTTCCCGGGCACCTCGAGGCGCTGCGCCCTGCTGTCCGCGCCGGGGGAGAGATCGATCCGCAGGCTCTATCGGACGGATTTGCCGAGTTGCCCTCCGTCTCCATCGATTTCGGCATTATGGAGGGCGCCGAGGAGATTCGCATGATCGAGGCCTCGTTCGACTGGGACGATATCGGCGGCTGGCCCTCCCTGGCCGAGTTTTTGCCGGAGGACTCGGCGGGTAACCGCTACCGTGGGCGCCTTCGGGCGCTCGAGGCTCAGGGCAACGTGGTCTTCGCCGAGGATCCGGAGGAGTTGGTCGCTCTGCTCGGCGTCGAGGGTCTCATCGTAGTCCGCTCCGGAAATCGGACCCTGGTTGCCGATCGCGGCCGGGCGGAAGAGATCAAGCGCCTCACCCAGGATCTGGGGGAGACGTCCGGGAAGGGGTGAAGGTCCGTGGCCAGACAGAAGCTCACCGGCTTCAAGGCTTATGACATCCGGGGCAAGGTTCCCGAAGAACTCGACGAGAGGATGGCCGAGCATATCGGCCGGGCATTCGCGCTGCTTTTCAAGCCGGGGAAGGTCGTGGTCGGCCGAGACATGCGGCCAACCGGAGAGAGACTCGTCGAGGCGCTTACCAGGGGACTGACCGCGGCCGGCGTGGACGTGTTGGACATCGGTCTGGTGGGGACCGAGCAGGTCTATTTCGCAGTCTTCGCGCTCGAGGTGGGCGGCGGCATCATGGTGACCGCGAGTCACAACCCCGCCGAGTACAACGGCATGAAACTGGTGCGCGAGAAGGCGATCCCGATCAGCAGCGAGACCGGCTTGGCCGACATCGAACGGCTGGTGGCGGACGCTTTGGCCGGCGACAGCAGGGCTCCGGACGAGGTCGTGGTCGACGGGTCTGGCTCCGTCGAGCGCCGTGACATTCAGGAGCCATATATCGAGCACCTGTTGGGCTACTTGGAGCCGGAAGGTCTTCGCCGCCTGAAGATCGTGGCCAACGGTGGAGACGGCATGGCGGGGCCGATCGTCAAGGCACTTGCGGAGCATCTGCCGCTTGATTTCGAAATCCTGCACGGGGAACCCGACGGCACCTTTCCCAACGGCGTCCCTAACCCACTGCTCCCTGAGAACCGCGAAGCTACCGCCCGCGCCGTGCGGGAAGCGGGGGCCGATCTGGGCCTGGCCTGGGACGGCGACTTCGATCGGTGCTTTTTCTGGGACGAGCGGGGCGAGTTCGTCGACGGCTACTACCTGGTCGGCCTGCTTGCCCAGGGCGTGTTGCGGCGCCACCAGGGTGCCAAGATCGTGCACGATCCCCGCCTGATCTGGAACACACTGGAGATCGTGAACGAGCAGGGAGGCGTGGCGGTCCAGAGCAAGAGCGGGCATTCCTTCATCAAAGAGAGGATGCGGGCCGAAGACGCCGCGTATGGGGGCGAGATGTCGGCGCACCACTACTTCCGCGAGTTCTCTTACGCGGACAGCGGCATGATCCCCTGGCTGTTGGTGGCCGATCTGCTGAGCACCACCGGGCGGCCCTTGTCGGATCTGGTCTCCGAGATGCAGAGGCGCTATCCCATAAGCGGCGAGATCAACACCCGCCTCTCCAACCCGGACAAGGCTCTGGCTCGTCTGAAGGAGGAATATGGCTCCAGCGCGCTCTCGGTGGATGAGACCGATGGGATCAGCATCGAATTCGCTGATTGGCGCTTCAACGTGAGGCCCTCCAACACCGAGCCTCTGATACGGCTGAACCTGGAGACTCGGGGAGAGGTGGAGTTGGTCGAGCAGAAAACCCGCGAACTGCTGGCCTTCCTGGAGCGCGAGGGCGCATGAGGATCGCGCTGGCCCAGATCAACCCGACGGTTGGGGATCTGGCCGGCAACAGTGCCCTGATTCGGCGGGGGATCGAGCTCGCGCAGCAGGGAGGAGCCCGGTTGGCGGTTTTTCCCGAGCTCGCGATCTGCGGTTATCCGCCGGAAGACCTCTTGCTCAAGGACCACTTCGTGCGGGACTGCGAGGAGGCGGTCCGCCGGCTTGCGGCGGAGGTTGGCGAGAACCTCGTGGCCATAGTGGGCTGCCCCCTGTGGGAAGACGGTCTCGCCTACAACGGGGCCGCGGTTCTTTCCGGTGGGAGCGTCCGGGCCCTCTACCGCAAGATTCGGCTGCCCAACTACGCCGTCTTCGACGAGGACCGCTATTTCGCTTCCGGCGACCGGGTGCTGGTGCTGCAACTGCCCGAAGGCCGGGTCGCCGTCAACATCTGCGAGGACATATGGGATGCGGGAGGGCCGTCGGAGGAGGCTGCGTTTCGGGGAGGGGCCGGTGTCATCGTCAACATATCCATGTCGCCCTATCATTTCGGCAAGGGCCCCGCGAGGGAGAAGATGCTGGCGGAGCGGGCACGCGACTCCCGTGCCTATGTGGTCTATCTGAACGGAGTGGGAGGTCAGGACGAACTGATCTTTGACGGTCAATCTCTGCTGTTCGACCCCCGGGGGGTCTTGCGGGCCCGCCTCGCGGCGTTCGCGGAAGAGGTTCAGTTCGTGGAGGTGGACCTGGAAGAGGCCGCCCAGGTGCGGGGACGGGCGGAGGCCCCCGCGCGCTGGCCCGTAGACATCATGGGAATCGAGCGTGCGAAGTCAACCATTGTAGACGAGGACCGGGGGCCCGCCCCGACCGATCAGGGCCAAGGGACGGCCCCATCGCTTGGCGGGGGCGAATTCTCACCGTCGGTGTGGTTGGCCCGAAGACTTTCATGCCTGCGCGCGACCTCAGCCCCGGCCGATCCGCCACAGCCCCTCGAGCGGCTGGCCGAACTCTATGCGGCGCTCCAATTGGGAGTGCGAGACTACACGGAGAAGAACGGCTTTCAGCACGTGGTTCTCGGTCTAAGCGGAGGGATCGACTCCGCGCTGACGGCACTCATCGCTGTGGATGCCTTGGGTCCTGAGCGGGTGACCGGGGTCTCCATGCCCTCCCGCTTCACGAGTAGCGGCACGCGCAGCGACGCCGAGCTCCTTGCCGAACGGAATGAAATCGACTTTCGCGAGATCCCCATAGAGGGCGCCTTCACGGCCTATCTGAAGATGCTCTCGCCTCACTTCGCGGGCACTGAGTCCGGAGTGGCGGAGGAGAACCTTCAGGCCCGCATCCGCGGCAATCTGTTGATGGCGCTTTCGAACAAGTTCGGCTGGCTGGTGCTGACAACGGGCAACAAGAGCGAGATGGCCACCGGTTACGCCACGCTCTACGGGGACATGGCCGGCGGCTACGCGGTGATCAAAGACGTGCCGAAGACCATCGTCTATCAGCTGGCGGAGTACCGGAACGGACAGGAGGAGGGGAAGGACCCCATTCCCCTATCGACCATTACTCGTCCTCCCAGCGCCGAACTGCGGGCGGACCAGCGTGATCAGGATTCCCTGCCGCCCTACGAAATCCTGGACCGGATAGTGGAAGCCTATGTGATCCTGGACGAGAGCATCGAGGAGATCGTGGCGGGCGGCCTGCCCAGGGCCGACGTGGAGCAGGTGATCGCGCTGATCGACCGTAACGAGTACAAGCGCCGCCAGGCGCCGCCGGGACCGCGCGTGACTTCCAAAGCCTTCGGCAAGGACCGGCGTCTGCCCATCACCAACCGCTACCGCGGCTGACCCCAGTTCACGTTCCCCTTGCGCATCATTCAGGTAGGCGGTAGGCTGCGGAACGGTTAATCTATACTAAGTCGACCGACGAACTCGGGATTGGGTCAAGATGAACAACAGCGAGCCTAAGAGCGGCCAACAAGACCAGCGCTTCGAAACTCTGGTGCTCCACGCGGGACAACCCCGGGGAGGATCCACCAAAGCTCGGGCGGTGCCCATCTACCAGACGACTTCTTATACCTTCGACGACCCGGATCATGCCGCCGACCTCTTTGCTCTGCGCGGAATCGGCAACATCTACACGCGCATAATGAATCCCACGACGGCCGTGTTCGAGTCGCGTATGGCTGCGTTGGAGGGGGGAACCGCGGCGGTGGCGACGGCTTCCGGTCAGGCGGCGATTACGCTGGGGCTTCTCACCTTCCTGCGCTCGGGGGACCACGTGGTGGCGGCCTCGACCCTGTACGGCGGCACTCGCACGCTTCTGCAGCACACCTTCGCCCGGCTAGGTATCGCCGTCGACTTCGTCGATCCTTCCGATCCGCAAAACTTCAAGACAGCAATCCGTCCGGAAACGCGCGCTCTCTACGCGGAGTCGGTGGGCAATCCGTTGCTGAATACTCTCGACATGAGCGCCGTCGGAGCAATCGCCAAGGAAGCCTCCGTGCCCTTGGTGATAGACAACACCATGCCCACGGCCTACCTATTGCGGCCGCTGGAACATGGGGCCAACATCATTGTCAACTCCGCCACCAAGTTCATTGGGGGGCACGGAACCTCGATCGGCGGCGTTGTCATTGACGGGGGCAATTTCGACTGGGCCAACGGCAAGTTCCCGGTAATGGCGGAGCCCGACGAGAGCTATCACGGCTTGAACTTTCTTGAGGCCTTCGGCGACTTCCCCGATCTGGGCGACCCCTCCTATCCGGGTAAGGGCAACATCGCGTACGCGCTCAAGTTGCGGCTGACATTGCTGCGCGACATGGGACCGGCGCTCAGCCCCTTCAACAGCTTTCTCTTCCTGCAGGGACTGGAGACCCTGCCTCTGCGCATGGAGCGTCACAGCGAAAACGCACTTGCCGTTGCCCGCTTTCTCAGCGGCCATCCGGCGGTCGAGTGGGTAGCCTACCCGGGTCTGGAGTCGGATTCGGGCTATGAGCTGTCCAAGCGCTATCATTACCGCAACCTGTTCGGGGCGCTGGTGGGATTCGGCATCAAAGGTGGAGCCGAGGCCGGGCGCCGTCTGATCTGCTCACTGGAGCTCTTCAGCCATCTGGCCAACATCGGTGACGCCAAGTCGCTGGTGATCCACCCGGCGAGCACGACGCACCAGCAGCTCGGCGAGGAGGAGCAGCGCGCTTCGGGGGTGACGCCCGAATTCGTGCGCCTCTCCGTCGGCCTCGAACACATCGAAGACATATTGGCGGATCTCGATCGAGCCTTGGGAGCCTCCCAGCGGTAGCCAAACCGACGGGGGGCGGTCCGGTGACCAACACCCCCGTCGGAGAAGCTGACAGATGAGTGACTACTCGACCGAAAGCGGCAGCGCTGCGAGCCTGGTGGGGCTGGTGGAAACCCAGTACGCCGAGTTCGATGCCCTACCTCTCGACTCGGGTCTCGAGTTGGCGCCGCTCAAGATCGCCTACGAGACCTATGGGTCCCTGAACGACGATCGCTCGAACGCGATCTTGCTGCTTCACGCTCTTTCGGGGGATGCCCATGCGGCCGGCTACCATGAGGGTGACGACCGTCCCGGCTGGTGGGACATCATGGTCGGTCCGGGTAAGGCTTTCGACACCGACCGTTACTACCTGGTCTGTTCCAACGTGATTGGCGGCTGCCGAGGCACCACGGGCCCGGCCAGCCTGGACCCGAAGACGGGCCAACGTTATGGCATGCGCTTCCCGGTGGTGACCGTCCCTGACATGGTCAGGGCACAGAAAATGCTCGTCGATCATTTGGGCATCCGCCGGCTGCTTGCTGTGGCCGGTGGCTCGATGGGAGGGATGCAGGCGCTGGAGTGGGTCACGGCCTATCCGGAGGTGGTCGACTCCTGCATATCGATAGCCACGACTCATCGCCATTCGCCTCAGCAGATCGCCTTCAATGAGGTCGGCCGCCAGGCCATCCTGCGCGATCCCAACTGGTGTGGCGGCGATTACTACGACAGGACGGCGCCGGATGCTGGTCTGGCGGTCGCGCGGATGATAGGGCACATCACCTACCTGTCCGACGGCTCGATGCACGAGAAATTCGGAAGGCGTCTGCGGGACAAGGAGGTCTACGGTTTCGATTTCACCATGGATTTCGAGGTCGAGAGCTACCTGAAGCACCAGGGGGAAGTCTTCACCCAGCGCTTCGACGCCAACACCTACCTCTACATCACCAAAGCGCTCGATTACTTCGACCTGGCCAATGGACGTGGGACGTTGGTCGAGGCCTTCCGGGAAGTGCCTCCCGAGATGCGCTTTCTGGTGATCGCCTTCTCCAGCGACTGGCTCTATCCCCCTTACCAGTCCAAAGAGATCGTGCGGGCAATAAAGGGGAACGGGTTGGACTGCACCTATCTGGAGATTCGCTCCGATTTTGGCCATGACGCCTTCCTGCTCGAGGCGCAGCAGCAGACGCACCTGATCACACATTTCCTCGAGGTTACCGCCCACCGGCGGGGCGTGGGCGTGTGAGGCGGCCGGGCCGGGAATTGCGCGAGCTCTTGGGGAATCCCGAGCAGAGCCGTCCGGCCGAAGGCCTGCCCAGCCGCATAGCACGGGACCCTGCCGGCGTACGCTACGATCACCACTTCATTGTCGATACTATCGAGGAGGGGTCCCGAGTCCTTGACCTGGGCTGCGGCCGCGGTGTCCTACTCAGACTTCTGGTCGACCGCAAGAACGTTCGGGGGACCGGGGTGGAGATCTCCGAGGAGAAGGTCTACGAGGCCGTGGGCAAAGGCCTATCTGTCTATCACGGCGACATCGATGAAGGCCTCTCCTACTACCCTGACGGGATGTTCGACTACGTCATCCTCAGCCAGACTCTGCAGGAGGCGCGGGCGACGGCCCTGGTTATGTGCGAGGCGCTCAGGGTGGCCAAGCACCTCGTGGTCAGTTTTCCCAACTTCGGTCACTGGCGCGCCCGTTCTCAGCTCCTTCTTCGAGGCCGGGCACCGGTCACGCCTGCCTTGCCCTACGAATGGTACGAAACGCCGAACATCCACAGCCTTACGATCGCGGACTTCCGGCTCTTCATCGCCAACCTGGGCATGAAAGCGGAGCGAAGCTTCTACATCGGCCGTCGAAGCCCCGTGGGTTTCTGGCCGAACCTCATGGCCGAGCACGGGGTTTATGTCCTCACTCGCGATTCGGTAAAATGATTAGGTTCGTTCGGCAACATGATTAGTGTCGCGGGCCCATAGCTCAGTTGGTTAGAGCGGCCGACTCATAATCGGCTGGTCCCAGGTTCGAGTCCTGGTGGGCCCACTCGAAAACCCCGCAAAAGCGGGGTTTTTCTTTTGCCTTGGTTTCTGCCGAAGCCCAAATGGTAGCAACCTTGGTAGCGACCGGGTTTCATTCCTTGGCCTCTAACGGGATTTGCATGCCCGCGGTGGCTTCCCGGTCGGCTTCGGGGAGCAGGTGGGTGTAGATGTTCATCATCAGGGCTATCGACGGCAAAGACGTCGGAGTTCGCTCGCTTGAGGGCGAGGTCGGCGATCTCCCGGTTGGTCACACTCGGATCGCCTTCTTTCGCGTCCTAGGCGTTGGGGAGGCTCCTTGACCAGTTGCCAAGCGACATATACAGTCCGCCAGGGTCCCAAGTCAGTTGGACGAGCGCGTCCAGACTCCCGCGCCCGCTCGGTCTTTCCGCCGCAGGTGATAGCAGGCGCCGCACCATATATGCAGACAGCCGCAGCCGTTGTCCGGAGTTCAGCAGACTGCAGAAGCATTGTTCGATTGCATTGAGGATAGAACACATGAGTGTTTCTCCCGACCATAAGGCACAGCGGAAGATCCGACTAGAACTCCTCATCATCGTCGGCTTAGCTGCGCTCGTGTTCATAGTTGCAGCTCAGGTGGATCCTGTGGAACGTCTCTTGAAGCTCCTATGGCGATTGGATAGTTGGGAACTGGATGAGCTTTTCGCCGTAGCGGTTTTCCTGGTGTTCGCACTTGCAGTCTTCTCTCTTCGGCGTTGGCGAGACGCTCAAAAGGCAAGCGAGGTCCTATCGAAGCGCAATGGAGAGCTTGGCAAGGCGTTGGCCGAAGTAAGGCAGCTCAGGGGCATACTTCCAATCTGTTCATACTGCAAGAAGATCAGGAATGATTCAGGCTCTTGGCAGCAAATTGAACTGTATGTAGGCAATCACTCAGAAGTGGAGTTCAGTCACGGGCTGTGCCCTGATTGCATCCCGAAACTGTATCCAGAAGATGCAGAGAGCGTCATCGAACATACGCAGGCAGAACCCACCTCGGAACCCGCGCGATGCGCGGCTCCCGAGGTGGCTGATGCGTGACGTTAGGCCGAACGCGTTCTCTAAGGGGGAGCGATGCGGTCAGCCACAGAGTCGTCACCGCAGCAGCCCCGGCGTAGCGGTCCTGCACTTCGCATGCGATGAGAGCATACGGCGTCCTCATCTAGAGGCCTTCCATCAGAGCTACGCCCCTGTAGTAGACGCCCTGGGCGTCGCGGCCCTTTGCATACTTGCTGGGCCATCCGCCGCCCAAACGCTGTACTGATGAGTTGTTCATTCCTAGAGGATAAGTCGGCTGCCCACGGATTAGTCGAAGAGGCTCACGAAGACGGCACCTGCAGCCTCATAGTCATCGGCAACCGCGGCCTGGGCGGATTCGGACGTCTCGCTATGGGTTCGACCAGTACCCAGGTCATACATGAAGCGCACTGCCCGGTGGTCGTGTCAAAGACTGACGTATACTGATGATTGCTACGAATGCAACAAACGGACCCGGCCAGAGTCGGGTGAAAGAGGTGACAGCGTGAACAGCCGCGAGCGGTTTCTAGCGGCCCTGCGGGGAGAGCCGACGGACAGGGCCTCGGTATTTTCGGCCAACCAGACAGGCACGTACGAACTGATGG
>JAGXFV010000042.1 GCA_024637095.1 Actinomycetes bacterium | reverse complement strand
AAGGCGATGAGCGTCTTGGCGGACGCGGCAAGCGGCCTCACCGTGGCGGCGATTCCCCTCCTGTACTTCACGATCGGCCTCGAGACCTGGCACCTGTTCGCGCTCGTCTTCCTGGGTGCGCTCCTCGACGGCCCCGGCACCACGGCCCGCTTTTCGATGCTCCCCGACTTGGCCGAGTCCGCCGGAATGGCTCTCGAACGGGCGACCTCGATCATCTAGGCCGTGCAACGGGGTGCGACGCTGATCGGCGCTCCCTTGGCGGGCATTCTCATTGCAGCACTCGGCACGGCCACGGTCCTCTGGGTGGACGGCGCAACAGGATGAAGCCGATGACACTCTGGCAGGGTCTGCGCAAAGCGGTGGAGGCCGAGGGCGCTGGTGACGTACGGGCGGTACAGAGGGGAGACGAGACGTACCTAATGCGGTTCAGTTTCCGACTTCAAGCCCCACGCGCGTGAGTAACGGGGAGGTGTAGCGAACAGGCTGTCCTGGTCATTCTCAGGCGGTGAGTTCGTTCTGGTCCGTCTACCGGTGCCCTCTGTCAAGTCTCGGTACCCCTGTTACACCTGAGTCTCGGTACCCCTGTTACACCTGAGTTTCGGTACCTCTGTTACGCCTCACTGAAGGAAGGACTGCCTACAGTGAGTAGAGAGTCTCGAGGACCTCATCCGGCCTTGGCCTTTCTCGGTCGGCCGCCGGGTGTCGCGAAGGCGCCGTGTAGTTTGGCCAGGTCGGCTGTGGGCGGGCGGGTCGCTCCTTCGACGGCGCCTCGAACCAATCTTGACGCATCGTGGACAGGGCCTCAGGCCAGAGTGATAGTTCTTGCTAGGGTCTTGCCTCCTAATACTCTGCGGGGTATCGTGGAGTAGTTTGAAGAATATCGAATTAGGAGGCGGCGCGGTGGGCGCGAAGAAGAACGAGCAGACCTGGTCCTCGCTGGTACTCGTGCTCGGCCTGGCGGGCCTGGTGGTGATGGCCGACAACTGGGTGGTCTCGCCCTTGTTGCCCTCTATCGCGGGCGCCCTGGATGAGCCAGTCGCGCGCACCGGCATCCTGATCGCCGCCTACATGCTGCCCTTCGGGCTCTTCCAGCTGGTCTTCGGGCCGCTCGCCGACCGCTTCGGCAAGTTCCGCACCGTGGTGTTCACCCTCGCGGTCTTCAGCATCGTCACAGCGATCGGCGGCTTCATGACCTCGCTGACGGGGCTCGTAGCCGTCCGCGCAATCACCGGCATCTTCGCCGCCTCCACCATGCCGGTCTCGCTCGCGCTCATCGGTGATGTTGTACCCATGCAGCAGCGGCAGCGGGCCATCGGCACCTTCATGGGCATCTCGTTCTTGGGGCAAGGTCTGAGCATGGCGGTGGGCGGCAGCATCGCGGCCGCCTTCAGCTGGCGCGGCGTCTTCTTCATTTACGGGCTGCTGGGCGTGCTCGTAGTGGCCATCCTCCTGACCAAGGGCCGGCGCTTTGCCGTGCGGCCGACCGGGGTCCATGGTCCGCTATTGGCGCCGTACCGCACCCTGTTAGGCCGTTGGACGAGCCTGCGCGTCTACCTGATCGGCCCTGGGGGAAGGCATCCTCATCCTGGGCCTCTTCAGCTATCTGGGCGCGTTGCTCCACGAACGCCACGGCCTCGGTCCGCTCGGCGTGGGGCTGTCTCTGACGACATTCGGGATCGCCTCGGTGATCTTTGGGCGGGTGGCCGGGCGCATCGCCGGGCGCGTGGGCCTGGCCAACCTTATCGGGCTCGCCCTGGCGCTCGGTGGTGTGGGGAGTCTGGTCATTTCTCGGTACTCGAGCCTCCCTCTGGCTTTGGTGGTGATCTTCGCACTGGGGGCCTCCTTCATGTTGGCCCACTCGAGCGTCCTCACAATCGCCACCGAACTCGCCGCGCAGCATCGCGGAGTCGCCATGAGTCTCGTGGCCTTTGCCTTCATGGGCGGCGGCTCGGTGGGCACGATGCTGGCCGGTCGTATGATCGACGCTCGCGGCTTCGAGGCTTATCTGGTCGTCTGGGGGCTTGGGCTCGTGCTGCTCGCCGCGCTCGGCCGGATGGCGCTGATCGGCCACCGTTCGCCCATTGCAGCGCCGGCCTTGGGAACGGTGGGGGTCGGATCTACGGAGACAGTCTCCGAACCCGCCTAGGTCACGGAGAGGGCCGGGGCGGGCTAGCGCCGCTCTGGTTCGAACGACAGGAGCAGGTCAGCCAAGCGGCTGAGCGGCCCGGGCACGATGGAGTAGTAGATCCACACGCCGTCGCGGCGCCCCTCGATCAGGCCCGCTTCCCGGAGGAGTTTCAGGTGATGGCTCAACGTGGGCGCCGAGATCTCGAAGAGATCGTTCAACTTGCAGACGCACACCTCTTGTCTTGCGCAGCAGGAGTCCTCGCTGACTCCGAACGCCTCCTTGTCCGTGAGAACCTCCAGGATCCGTAGGCGGATGGGGTGGGCAAGCGCCTTGATGACATCGATGGGCAAGGGTTCGATCCGCGCGAGGGCGGCGTCGCCTGGATCGTTTTTGCAGGATCTGTTGGCCATGTCAACACTCCGCGTGGTCGTGCAACGCAACTAGAGTAGCAGCCCTTCCCCATCCCTCCTCGGTCCGGCCCCGGCGGTGGCGAGCACGCCCAGGTCTAGCTCTACCGCCGCTCCCCCGCACTCGGTCGAAAGCCCTACTCGTAGTGGCTCCACATCCGGAGCACCTTCACGATCCGTCCCTCGTCCAGTAACTGGTAGACCAGACGATGCTGGATGTTGATGCGCCGGGAGAAGGCTCCTGACAGGTCGCCGACAAGCTTCTCGAACGGGGGCGGGGTCTGGTAGGGGTTCTGTTCGAGGAGATCGAGGAGAGCCTGCGCATTCGGCTGGAGGCCCGCCGCGGTGAGTTTCCTGGCGTCTTTCTGGGCGGCCTTCGTGTAGACGAGGCGCCAACTCACCAATCGAGCTGGTCTTCGAGCTGCTCGACCGGCGTCTCCATGCCTTCCAGAATGGACTCCCGCATGCCTGGGATGGAGACCAGATGCAGGGTTTCCTGTACCGAGCGCCAATCGTCTTCGCCGACGAGGACCGCATTGCCCCTCTTGCCGGTTATCTGCACCGGCTCGTGGGACTCTGTGACCTCGTCGATGAGCTTGTAGAGCTGCTTCCGCGCTTCCGTAGCGCTGAGGGTGGTCATTCCTGCACCTCCAACTCCTAGGTACGTCAAAGCGTACGCAAATGGCGCTTGTATGTCAAGGCGTGGAAGCTCCGGCACTTGGAGCGGAAAGTCAGGGGACCTCCAAGTGCGTGGAGTCGTGTGCGGTTGGTGACTCTTTTACACGGTAACCGGGTTAGCGTGTATGATTATTCCGCAGGCAAGGAGGCGCGTTGATCATTTCGTTCGGTGACCGGGGGACGGAGGATCTCTATCATGGTCGGCCCACCGCCCGCGCGCGTCGGTTTCCGCGAGACATCGGGGCGCTTGCTCTGGTCAAGCTGGACATGCTGAACGCTGCGTCGACGATGCTCGACCTGAGGTCACCTCCGGGCAACCGCTTGGAGGCCCTCAAGGGTGATCTAGTGGGCTTTCACTCGATTCGGGTGAACGATCAATGGCGGCTCCTGTTTCGCTGGGAGAACCACGGCGCGCATGAAGTACGGCGCGCATGAAGTCCGGTTGGTGGACTATCACCCGGTAGGAGGTGTGGCATGATCCCTGAGAACCGCATACCCACCCATCCGGGGGTGATCCTCCGCGAGGAGTTCCTCGTGCCGCTGGGTGTATCTCAGGTCGCCTTCGCGGCGCATCTCGGCGTGCCGGTGCAACGTATCAACGAGCTTGTGCGCGGCAAGCGAGGTGTTACGCCGGAGACCGCGTGGCTGCTGTCCGAAGCGCTCAACACCACGCCTGAATTCTGGAGCAACCTGCAGGCGGCATATGACCTTGCCCGCAGTCGCCCGGCGGAGCCGGTACCCCCTCTTGAGAAGTGGCCGGGCGAAACTGGACAGCCGGATAGGTGATACTGCTCCCTGGCACACGCCCACGGAGGAGCAGAAACGATGCCGGGAAGACCGAGACGCAACCACTCACCGGCTTTCAAAGCCAAGGTGGCGCTGGAAGCCATCAAGGGCGACGAGCCCCTCATCACGATCGCTGAGCGCCTCGCGGTACACTCCAACCAGATCACGAAGTGGAAGCGGCAACTCTTAGAAGCTCCAGCCACCGTCTTAGAAGAAAGCGAGCAGGACAAGGATGCGTGTACTGACTCCATTCGCCGAGACTTGGGGCCGCGAGATTGCTCGCTACAGCCGCTGGACAATGGGCTCGGCCAAGATCACCTTCGAGGGAGAGCTTCCATCCGGACCGTTCATCGCAGTGACCTGGCACAGCATGAACCTGCTCGCTCTGGCTGTCCATGCCGAACGGAGACCCCATCCGTACCGCGCCTTCGTACCACCGGGTCTCGCGGGTGCGACCATGCGGGGCTGGCTCGTCGCCAGCAGAATGGAGCCCGTGCCTCTTCCGCCTGACGGGAGAGGCAATCCCATAGCGGGACTGCGGCAGATGGCAAGGTCGCTCGAGGCAGACTGGAGCATCGGGATCGCCCTTGATGGCCCGCACGGCCCTCCACGCAAGCTGCGCTCGGGCGCGCTGTGGATCGCTCGCCTCTCCGGCAAGCCCCTCGTGGTGATGGGCTACGCCGCCCGACCCGCGTTTCGCGTTCCCCGTTGGGATCGTCAGCTGGTCCCACTGCCCGGCGCACGGATTGCCGTGGTCTATGAAGAACCGATCGTCATCGAGCGGCGGGCCGAAATCGATGAGGCTCTTCGCTCGCGGGTGTCGGACGCCGTCAATGCCGCCGAACAGCGCGCATGGGCCATTCTCGACTCCCATTCGGCCCTGAAGAGCGACCGGGAGCGCACCTAGAATGCCGAAGCATGGCGTACGACTCAGCCCGTGCAGGTGGCCATGAATTCGATTGCGGATTGGGCCAAGTCCTTCGTCGAAAACTGCGGGCTGCTGGCCATCTTCGTCACCATGGTGTGTTGCTCGATCCAGCACGCATATGCCCGCCATTACGGGTATCTCGCTCTCGAGTACCAGAGTGATCCGTCATCTATTGCGAGGGATTTGCCACATCGGGAGAATGTCGACTGGGAGCAGGTATCGAGGCAATTCTCTTGGGCGACCTGGGAGGATCTGGCTGCGGTCCTGCCGACGGCTTGTCCGTGGCTCAAATGCGCTGACTAGGTTGGCGGTCACCTAGGGTACGGGTTGGCCGAGTCGACGGCTTCGCATTTTTCCTGCGTTGAACTCCGGAGAGCACCACGACCGGGTCCTCGGTGTTTTCCTCTACTGGAGGCGCCCGCTCCACCACGGACACGCTGGTTGCCGGCATCGTCTTTGCACTCGTCGTGCTAGGGGGGATCGTCCTGCTCGTCCGTTCCTCGCGTGGCGCCAAACGAGACCGAGTTCAGCAAGGGTAGGTACCACGGCCGGCCTTTCCCCGGCGCAGCAGAGGGTTTCGGAGTGCGCCGTGCCCGTCGGCGGTCGATCAGGTATCGCTAACGACGGATACGCTCCCTCCGCGGAGAGGCCCGGGGGGAGGTGCCACCGAAATGCCGCGGAGTCTTTGGGGCCACGCTCGCGGGGCCGACTCGACTGCTACTGGATTCTGCAATCGAAAGACCGAGCGAGCGACGTTCCGAGTATCGTGGCCCGCGAGCCACGGGCCTGAACCCACCCGACTCCGGCGAGGAGATCGCCTTGACTTTTCGCCCGTCACACCCGTCTGCCCTCTCGGTGCGGGGCGGTGTTCAACCGGCTACGGGTTCTCGTGCTAGGCGGACGGGCGAGGCTTCTTGCTTCGTCCAGAAGAGCGCGCGCGGTAGCCAAGACCCGCGAAAGCGAGTAACAAGAACGCGCCATAGCTGATCCGCATGAACAATGCGGGGCCATGCTCTTGCATCGCGACGCCGTGCAGTATGGCAATAGGAAAGGCAGCGTAGTTCAGGAAGTGGACCCGACGCCAGAGTCTGGGCAAGCGGCGGCGATCGAGAGCGGTGCCGATCGTAGTCAGGAGCAAGACCAGTGCCACTGGACCGAGTATTAGGAAGCCCCGGTTGGCGGTTCCCCAGCGCTCGCCAAGGGTAGGTGCAACAGAGGCGAAGTGGGCCAGAATGAATATGAGCGCCAGCAAGCCGATAACCATATGCACTTCTCTCGCTCGCCTGCCTCCCCAAATGCGGCGCAGGACGGGCTGGAAACTCCCCCTCACCATCGTCAGGAAGATGAGGCTCACGGCGAAAATGGCCATTGCGCGGCCGATCCAGCCTCCGGCATAGCGAGACCTGGCTATGGCGGTGTCCGCACGGCGCACTCAGTGGACGGCCCAGGGACAACCGCCCGGGGGCCGACGACCTAGCGACACCATCAACAGTTGGCGATCGTTTCCAAGACTGAAGCAATTCGATCACGATTCATTTGGTATTGACGCTGAGCCTCCGTGGTCGGGCACCGCCGCGTTGACCTCCGCGGCCCAGCCCCATCCGCTCTGGGAAGGCGGCCACCAGGGGCAGGTGCTCCGCGTGACTCACCCGCATCTCGTCGAGCAGGGACCTCGCGTCGTTCATGGCTCACGTCCTCGACACTCCATTGTACTTATACTATGATCCAAGCATGAGCGCCGGTAAGACAGAGTTGGAAGCGGAGATTGCCGCGATCAAGCTGAGCCTCACAGGGCTCGGCCGCATCCACCCGGGAAGCCTTTCCGCCCAGAAGCGCACCCGCGGCGGCGAGTACCGCCAGCTCAGCTACAGCTACTTGGGCAAAGGGCACACCAGGTACGTGAGGCCGGAGGAGGTCCCCGCGCTTGATCCCCGCGCTTGAGAAAGAGCTGGAGAACTACCGCAGGTTCCGCGAGCTTGCCTCGAGGTGGCTGCAGCTGGAGATCGAACTGTCGAGGCTCAACAGCGAAGAAGGCCGGCGCCAGACGGGCTGAGCGCCGGCTTTGGAAAATTCAAGAAGAGCGTGGCGGTAGGGTGGGGAAAGTGAGTTTTTGATCAGCGGACGCCAGGAAACCCAAGGCCGCAGGCTAGCAGGAGAACGCTTGGCCCATACATGCTCGCATCCCTCAGGTTACCTCCTTCTGGATACTATAGTGTCTTGGAGATTGTATAACATAGCCGATTTGCCGAACATGTCATCCTGTGATAAGAAGTAAAAGTAGATATACCTACTATACCTATACTATCCAAGTTCCTTCTATAGATCTCTTACGTAGATACACGCAACTTCGCGCTACTGCGGTCACTATTATGGGTGGTTATGAATGCGGACAGGATCGGGATGAGGAACAGGACTACGAGTGGGACTACGAGTTGCCGTCGTAAGAATGAACAGGTAAGTACTGCTCTGCTGTTGGCTGCAGGCATAGGCAGCCGCCTTTCTCCTTTTACCGATATGGCACCGAAATGCCTTCTGCCCGTCAATGAAATACCTATTCTGGAGAGGCTCATTCACTCCCTCCAGATACACAATTTCAAGCGTCTGGTTGTGGTTGTTGGACACCAAGCCGACCATGTCCGCGAGTTTCTTGGAACTCGGGCTGGAGGAATGGATATCAGCTACATCACTAGTCACTTATACAAGACAACTAACAATATCTATTCGTTATGGCTTGCTAGCCACGTGATAGAAGAGCCGTTTCTATTGATTGAGAGCGATCTGGTTTTCGACCCTGCAATGTTGACAGATATGCTGCGTCCCGATCGAATCGCAGTGGCTAGATTGCAGCCCTGGATGAACGGCACCACGGTGACGATCAATAGCCGCCGGGAGATTGAAGCATTTTACTGCGGTGCTCATAAGCATGACTATAATCAATACAAGACCGTCAACATTTATAGCCTTTCCACGATAACCTGGCAAATGGTTCGGGAAAGATTGCAGCAGCATATTGCAAAGGAAATGGTGAATGGCTATTATGAGACTGTTTTCGCGGATATGGTCAGCGATGGCTGTCTTTCCTTCACGTCGGTTCTCTTTGATAACAACCGCTGGTACGAGATTGACACCATTGCTGATCTGCGAGCGGCTGAACAGATGTGGGGTCTCCATCACCGTCCCCCTGCCATTCTGACTGATCACATGGTAAGCGAGGTGAAGGGCCAGGGCTCTACCCCCCGGCCTGTAGGCATCTAGAGGCCACTGGCCGGATCGACAGAGCCCCCCGCCGAATTGAAAGCGCCCCCCGCAGCCATTTCGGCAGAGAGGGTGTCGGCGCCCAATGACGTCAGCTTGGACGCGCGCACAGCCATCGATTGGGTCAAAAGATATGACAAGCGTATTTTCTTCAGCTCAAGATGCCTACAACGGTATTTCCGGTCAACATGGCGGCTACTGGCGTCATGAGTTTGTCGATCATAATTATCTGTATAACCTCTATTTCCCGCCAGAGGAGTTCTTCCGCCATATTGCCGGGCACATCTATCAGTTGGTAATGAACTACCCTATTGCCCAGAAAGAGCTGGCCGGTCTGGTGGGCGACCTGATCACCCAGCCGCCGGAACGAATTGTGGTGGGCAATGGGGCGGCAGAGCTCATCAAGATTATTGCTGGGATGGGCCGCAAATTGGTTGTGCCGGTTCCGTCGTTTAATGAATACGCCAATGCTGGGGCCGCCGGTGATGTAATTGAGTTCGCCCTCGACCCGCCTTCTTTTCAGTTGGATGTGGACAAATTCGCAGCTGAGGCCAAGCGTTGTAAGGCGGGTCTGGCGGTAGTCGTCACTCCGAACAATCCCACCTCGTTGCTGATCCCAAAAGCTCAACTTATCCGTCTGCTGAAGATATTGGCAGACCAAGAGTGTATGCTCATCGTTGATGAATCTTTCATTGATTTTGCTGGTAGCTCCGACCAGGAAACGCTTGAGAAAGAAATCGATAGATACCCGAACCTGGCGATTCTCAAGAGTATGAGCAAGGTCTATGGCATCTGCGGCATCAGACTCGGTTACCTGCTCACCGCCAACCATGACTTTGCCAGAAAGGTACGGGAAAGGCTCCCTATTTGGAACATCAATGGATTTGCGGAAGAGTTCTTGCGCCTCGCCCCACAGTACCGTCAGGAATTCACTGACAGCTGCAGCAGAGTCAGAGATGACAGGGACTGCTTCTATCAGGAACTCCGTTCGATTGAGGGATTAGTCCCCCTGAAACCGGATGCCAACTTCGTCTTCTGCCGCCTTCCGGACCAGGCAGCCTGCGGCCCCGAGGTAACCAGGAGGCTGTTTGTTGAGCACAATATCTACATAAAGCACTGTCAGGGCAAGACACTGCAGGAGTCCGACCGTTACGTCCGGATGGCGAGCCGCACCCAGCCTGAAAACTCGCGCTTGGTTGAAGCATTGCGCGGCATTTGTGCACTCGAGTAGAACATGACAACTGTCTCCCGAGCGTCAGGTGAGCAAGGCACGCCATTGCCTGCTCGACAGAAGACAATGCTTGCATATGCCAAGGATCTGCCCAATATTTGTTCGCTGGTCGGACTACTGTGCGCGGTGCTGGCTATATATTATGCCGTGCGTGAGGTATTTCCAGCTGCGATGATCGGCATGATTTGGGCCGTCTTCTTTGACTGGAGCGATGGCATTATCGCCAGGCGCATGAAACGAACCGAGGAGCAGCGTCTATTCGGTGGCCAGCTTGACTCCCTGATTGATATTGTCAGTTTCGGCATTTGTCCAGCTGTGGTCTTGCTGAGTTACGGGCATTTCAGCCTCTGGTTCATCCCTGGTGCGTTCATAGTAGTTGCGATCGGGGCTATCCGCTTGAGCTATTTCAATGTCTTCGGCCTTGTGGGGGAGTCCACCTATATGGGACTGGCTCTTGACAACAACGTCATCATCCTCGTCTTCGTCTTTCTGTTTAGCGGTTTGGTCGGTCAGGCCGCCTTTGCTGTTGCCCTCTATATCCTGCTCATTGTGTTGGCAGGTTTGAACGTAGCTCCTATCAAGACTCGTAAATTGGCCGGGCGATGGTATTACGCTCTTATGGCCTATACTTTGACAATGTCTGTGATATATGGGTGGCAGTTACTCGTAGCGGGATGAGTGGTTGCTTGTGGTCACAGGATATCAGTGTGGCATGGTGATGGGGTAGGTGGGCTGGAGAGGACTGCAGCATTGTGGAGCGAGGCAAAGGTAGAGGGCTCAGATAACGTGGCAAGAGTCGTTACTAGTAGCAATAGCTCTTTCAGGGGTAAGTGCCGATGAATCAAGATGACTCCATTGATCAGGAAATCGACGATGCAACCGTCAGACGCTACTTTGATGGTGCGGGGGGCGGCACGGCAGCCACCGTCAGTATGATGGCCCATGAGCATAATCTGCCGGGCCGTGCTGCCCGATATCGACGACACCAAGAGCTGCGCACCATCAGTGATTGGCTCAACGCGGTGAGTGAGTCGGCGCGAGTGCTAGATGTCGGCTGTGGTGCGGGGGCTTGGGCCGAAAACTTCTCGAAACGCTACCAGACTGTCATAGGGGTCGAGCAGAGTGCAATGATGGTGAAGGCTTCCAGGGAAAGAGCGGCACGGCTTCCTAATGTTACGATACTTGAAGGTGACATTAGAAACGACCTTCCTGATGGGTCGTTCGATATGATCTTCTTGGGTGGTCTGTGTATGTATCTGAACGACGTGGACGTTGTCGCGCTACTAAGCTCTTTGAAGAATCGTCTTGTGGAAAATGGGGCGATTATCCTCCGTGAGTCGACTGTACGTCAAGGTGTATCCTTAGCACGGGGTGAGTATCAGGCCGTCTACCGAAGTGTAAACCAGTACCGTCAGTTGTTCGAGGGGGCGGGTCCCTTTCGCGTGGAAGTGCGCCGGAACTACGGGTACACGAGTATGGTGACGGCAGAGGAGTTGGTTGATCTGCGTCGGAGGTGGCTACCATTCTTACCGAAGGATTCCACGACGCTTGGCTCCTGGACGTGGTGGGCGCTTAGGGGAACCGCGCCGATAAGCTTCTGGGCTCTGCCGAGGATGCTCTCTCAACTTAACATTTCGTGGCCCAGATTGGAGAACCACTTCTTTAACCTGCGCCTGGTGGAGTAGGGGACGCGGGAAAGTAGACTAGTAGACAATCTTCAATCCTTGCCTTGGGCCACACTCGAAGCGGTACCGAGGTCTTCGGCTACCACGGGGCCCTGACAGAACTGACAGCGGATATCGGAAATGTCAGTCTGGCGGCATAGGGTACTCGGGGCCCGCATGTAGATACGACGTCGGCGAATCGATACTGAACCGCTCCGGGTTTCCCGGAGAATAGGCTGCTTGAGTGTGGTCTCCTTGGCTGGCTGCGGAGGGTGATACGATCCGCCCATTCCGCGAAGTTTTCAATACAGCCATCGACATCTCGCCATCGTGCTAGCCCCACACTCCGGAACTGGCCTCGGCTTTGTGCTCGCACGGCGGATTCTCGTCGGGCCGGGTTTAGACCGCGGCGGAAGCACCCGTGCGGGAGCCTCAGGGCAGCCCGTAGCACGCCGGTGAGCGCTCATGGTGTGGGGACGCGGCGGCCGATTCGCTGCGGCTCCGACCGTCGATCGGGAGGCGATATCGCCGTCGACCGCACCCCCGATCGGCTCGGCCTTCTTTAACAGATCGGGTCGGGGTTCTTTAGGAAGTTACGAAGTGGCCCATCTGGAGCGATGGAAGATCGGCTCGGTCCTTCTCCAGGAAGTGTAGACCAATAGACCTCATCGGGGGTCCGGTCTTCGAGTCCCTGGTGCCGGCGCCGCAGGTTGTAGAAGTCGAAGTAGGCGGCAAGCTCCCTCCGGGCTTCGGGAATGCTCTCGTATCCTTTCAGGTACACCTCCTCGCATTTCACGCTCCGCCAGAGCCTCTCGATGAAGACGTTGTCCATCCAGCGGCCCCGTCCGTCCATGCTGATCTTGACCCCGTGGGCCTGAAGTAGGCCTGTGAATCCCTCCGAGGTGAACTGGGTGGAGTCAAGCGGTCGTCGCAACACCTCGAGTGTGAGGAGTTGCGATGGGATCAAGAAGGGTTCGGAGCGGTGACCGTGCGTTGCGTCCACCCATGCGCTCGCCTGGACGACCTCCGGGATGGCGTCGGGAGCGCCTCCAGCAGTTCTGGGAAGCGATTGCTTGCGGATTCTCCAGCGAGGATGCCGCCGCCGTCGCCGGCCTCTCACCGGCGGTCGGCGTGCGGTTGTTCCGTCAAGCTGGTGGTATGCGAACTATCAGCCCCACTCCACTTTCTGGTCGTTACCTGTCCTTCGCCGAGCGAGAAGAGATCGCGATCCTCAACGCGACGGGTTGTGGGGTACGCGAGATCGCTTCCCAGATCGGCCGCTCGCCGTCGACGATCTCACGGGAGCTCAGGCGCAATGCAGCGACTCGCGGGGGCCGTCTCGAGTATCGGGCCTCTACCGCACAGTGGCATGCCGAGCGCCGGACCAAGCGGCCCAAGGTCGCCAAGCTTGCTGCGAACGATCAACTTCGCGAATATGTCCAAGAGCGCCTCGCCGGGATGGTCGCCGCGCCAGACGGAGCGCCCATCCGAGGTCCCCACGTTCCTTGGCTCGGCCGGCGACATGGTCGCCGAAAAGACCGGCGCTGGGCCACGTCGTGGAGTCCGGAGAAGATCTCGAACCGTCTGCGCGTAGACTTCCCTTATGATGAGTCCATGCGGATCTCGCATGAAGCGATCTATCAGTCGCTCTACGTGCAAGGGCGCGGTGCTCTGCGCCGCGAACTGACCGCGTGTCTTCGCACCGGTCGCGCGCTACGCGTGCCGCGGGCGCGCACCCGAGAGCGGGGCAAGAACTTCCTCAGCCCGGAGATCATGATCAGCGAGCGACCCGCCGAGGTTGAAGATCGCGCTGTCCCCGGTCACTGGGAGGGCGATCTCATCCTGGGACTTAAAAGCTCCGCCATCGGAACACTGGTCGAGCGCGCGACCCGGCTAACGATGCTCCTGCACCTTCCGCGGCTGGAGGGCCACGGCACCACGCCGCGAACCAAGCACGGTCCCGCACTGGCCGGACACGGCGCAGAGGCCGTTCGAGACGCCATTGCCGCGTCCATCGGGAAGCTGCCCGAGCATCTTTGCAGATCGCTCACGTGGGACCAGGGGGCGGAGATGTCGCAGCACGCCCAGCTGCGCATCGACACAGGGCTGGCGATCTACTTCTGCGACCCGCACAGCCCCTGGCAGCGTGGCACGAACGAGAACACCAACGGGCTGTTGCGGCAATACTTCCCGAAGGGCACGGACCTGAGCAGGCACAGTGCAGAAGATCTCGTGGCCGTCGCCGCCACCCTCAACAGCCGGCCACGCAAAACCCTCAGTTGGAGGACTCCAGCCGAAGCATTCACCGCCTTGCTATGCTCCGCTCACGAAGACGGTGTTGCGACGACCGCTTGAACCCAGGCAGTACCTCTCCATCCGCTACACGGAACGCTTGGCCGAAGCCGGCGCCGTCACCTCAGTGGGGAGCCGCGGAGATTCATACGATAACGCCCTCGCCGAGACCGTCATCGGCCTCTACAAGACGGAGCTCATCAGGAAGCGCGGACCCTGGAAGCACCTCGAAGACGTCGAGTTCGCCACCCTGGAATGGGTGGACTGGTTCAACCACCGTCGGCTCCTCGAGCCCATCGGTTACCTACCGCCGGCAGAATACGAGGAGATGTTCTATCGTCAGCAGTCCCTCGCCGAGCCAGAGGGACTCAAGCAACCGAGTCTCCATTGAACCCGGGGCGGTTCACACATCATGGTCGATCGGAATGCGGGTCAAGTCACCCGAGGGCAACCGGCTCCGCCTATCCTCTCGCGTCGATCTGTGTTTGGGTCAGGCCACCCAGAGGAAACCGGCCCCCACATACTCACTATCCGTGTTGTCAAGTCCGTCTCCGTCCGGCTAGTGGTGACGCGTTTGGCCCCAAACGGTCACCAAGATCCTCGCCAACGCCCCCAGGAACGCGAAAACCCGGCCACCTGGACCGGGTCACACGTCAAGAAATCCCTGCAAAAGGCGGAGAGGGGGGGATTCGAACCCCCGGGCCCGGTCAAGCCGGACCAACGGTTTTCGAGGGCTCCTAAGTATTTCCGTTGAGGGGTTTTGGGTGGGGATGGATACCGTTTGTTCCGGCCGGGATACCGGTTGCCTACTGTCCAGTGGTGGCTGCTCCGACAGGCCCTGAAGAGTCTGTCACCAGAATGTCACCAGCCTCCTCCATCGCGACTCCAGCCTCCAAAGACACCTCTTCGATCATGGACTGAAGGGATCCATGCTCGTGGGGGGAGGCAGGGAGCAGCTCGATGTCTTGCGATTCTCCGTGATGGGATATGAACCGGAAATCGGGATTGGCGGTTGAGTAGACGACGCGGGTCGGAGTTGGGGCGTCGTCGCTGTCTGCAGTAATCCGGTAGTAGTCTGAATTTTGATAGCGCATGTAATCCGCAAGGTTAGCGTCCACAGAAGTGGTGTACGAGATTTCCGGTGGTCACCTCTTGAGATGAGGTGACCACTGCTCCATCCTCGAGGGTGGCTTAGTTCCCTTACACCGAGGAGGAGACAGTGGTCGATTCAAGGATGGACCCGTTGAGCTGGTTGCGCAAGCAGTTGGAGGGGGCGGACGTCGATCTTCTGCGCGAGATGGTACGGACGTTCGCCGAGATGCTCATGTCCGCGGAGGCGGACGCGGTCTGCGGCGCCCCGTCCGGGGTCCCCGACCCGGAGCTCGTCGAGCACGCCCGCCGTCGCCGTTTCACGGCCGAGTACAAGCTCCGCATCCTCACCGAGGCGGAGGCCGCCACCCGGCCGGGCGAGGTGGGCGCACTTCTCCGGCGCGAGGGTCTCTATTCCTCGCACCTCACCAAGTGGCGCAGGCAAGAGCGACGAGGGTGCCCTAGAGGCGCTTTCCCTGCCGCGAGGGCGCAAACCGGCCCATCCCCTGGAGGCCGATAACGCCAGGCTGCGCCGGCGCCTGGAGCGCACCGAGGCCGAGCTCGAGAAGGCCCACCGGGTGATCGAGGTCCAGGGAAACGTCTCCGCGCTTCTGGGCGAGCTCTTGGAGCCCAGGGGCGCCAAGCCCGAGAAGAGCACCGAGCAATGATCCAAGAGACCGTGGAGAAGCTTGCCCCCCTGGTGGGCACTCGCCCCGCCTGTCGCGCCCTAGGCGTCTCGCCGGCCACCATCTACCGTCGCCGCCGGCCACCGGAGCCCCGCTCCCCGCGACCGCGGCCCGAGCGGCGAGGATCACCCGTTCCAGGAGGGGAAGACCTCCAACCGGAACGAGGGGTTTGGGTTCGTGGTGGCAAGAGAGCCGGCTTCCCTGCCCGGCCGCAAGGATCAAGCAGTTCATGACTCGCTCCTTGCGCCCTTGAGGAACCAAGACGTGGCGGTCTGCCTCCTTGGGCGCGCAACCGATTCCACGTCAGGCTAAACGTGCGTCACACTCTATCTGAGCCTGGGGCTCCGACGCAAGGTGCTGCTTCGGTGCTCAGGTTCGCCCCCCTTGCTCTTCGCCGTCCCCAAGTGTAGACTGCCCGGTCGCCGACGAAGCAGACCGAGGGGGCCCTCATGCCACCCATCTGGCAGATCCGCGACTTCGAGGATAGCGACCTCGATCAGGCAGTCCACCTCTGGGAAGAAGTCACCATCGACGGCTCGCCGCCGCTCTTTCGGGTAGCGGAAGTTGTCGCCGCCGTCCTCGCCGCCGAACCGGCCCTGGTAGCCGTGGTGGAGGGGCAGGTGATCGGCACCGTGGTCAGCCGTGTCAGCGGCGACCGGGCGTGGATCCTCCGTCTGGCCGTCTCAGCCGCCTGGCACAAGAGGGGGGTGAGGAGCAGTCTGCTCGACGCCATCCACCGGGAGCTGCTCGACAAGGGCGTCCGGCAGACGACGGCCGTGTTCCCGGCCGGAGAGGTCGAGGAGCAGCTGCTCTTGGACCACGGGTTCACCATCCGCCCTGAGGTCACCTACTTCGAACGGTTCCTCCCCACGCAACCGGCCGAGCTCAACCTCCTCGCCGAGTTGGGTGGGCAGCTGGTGCCGGCCGGTCTTTGGGAACGGCTCGAAGGGATGGACCGCGAGAAGCAGCTCATCGAACGGCGGATCATCCTGCCCCTCGCGAAGCCGATCCTCGCTGAACAGCACGGCGTCCAGCCACCCAAGGCGATCGTCCTCTTCGGACCGCCAGGCACCGGCAAGACAACGTTCGCCAAGGGGATCGCTTCGCGCGTGGACTGGCCGTTCATCGAGCTCTTCCCCAGCCGGCTGGCCGCCGGAGGGCGGGACGCTCAGGCCCACGAGCTGCGGCTGTTCTTCCACCGTCTGGCCGAGATCGACGCGGCTGTGGTGTTCATCGACGAGGTCGAGGAGATTGCCCAGAGCCGCGACGACGCGCCCGTCTCCCACGCGGTGACGAATGAGCTGCTGAAGGCGATCCCGGTCTTGCGGGGTCACCCCAATCGACTTCTCATCTGCGCTACGAACTCGATCCGCACCCTGGACTCGGCGTTCCTGCGGCCCGGCCGGTTCGACCACCTGTTGCCGATCGGTCCCCCCGATGACCAGGCGCGCTGGTCGATATGGGGCCGCTACGTCGAAGGTATCACCGCCGCGGAGGTCGATCTCGACGCTCTGGTCGAAGCGAGCGCCCTCTTCACCCCGGCCGACATCGAGTTCGCCGCCCGCAAGGCCGCTCAACTCGCCTTCGAGCGGGCCGTGTTCGAGGAAGTGGAGGCCAGCGGGGGTACCGAGGACTTCCTGCAGGCTATCTCGGAGGTGCGGCCGGCCCTTTCCCGGGGGGTGGTGCGCGAGTTCGAAAAGGACATCGGGGATTTCGCGCGGTTCTGACGCGGCCCGGCCGCGAGCGGGCGAACCCAGACTGCCAGCTTCCGCCACCGGGGCTCCGATTCCCTCGTGTCAACGGTTCCACGCGAACGTGCGATTGTCCCAACCGCAGATCGGGCTCCCGGGGGCGGAGATAGGCGGGGCCTTCGGCGGAGAGAAGGAGACCGGGGGCGGCCGCGAAAGCGGAAGCGATGCCTGGAAAGCCTACGCCCCCGCCAGACTGCGGCCATCAACTACGGGGTGGATCTGCCGCTGGCTCAGGGGGTCCAGTTCGATCTGGGGTGTGACGCCGTGGAGTAGCAGGCGCCCCGCCAGGCACCTACTCGTGGCGAAGCTCTCTCCCCAGGATCCTCTCCACGTCGTGCACCTTGCCCTCGAGCCGGCCGGTACCTCCGGCGCGGTCGTCGATGGTGATGTGAGTCACCACCCGTGGTGCCTTTTCCCGCATGTAACGGTGGCAGCTCATGATGAGCTGCATGACCTCGGCCTCGTCCCCCTCGATCGTGGTCTGCATGGCTCCCAGCTTAAAGGGAAGCCCGGAGGCTTCGATCAGCGGCATCATCCCCGCCACGAACTCGCCCAGTCCTTCTCCAACACCAAAGGGAGCAACAGAGAAACTGGCCAGCATGATGGACCTCCAGTCCTCTCGGAATGATTCCGCCTACGGCGCATCCGCCGCGCGGCCCTATCGAGCTCAGTGAACCACGTCTAGGTCAGGGCGTCCACCAAATCCAGATTCCGAGGCTGATGAAGAGCGCCGCAGATGGCACCTTATTTCGTCACACACCGCGGCCCCACAGATTCTGCGGCGCGGGTGCCCCCTTTCTGCGCCAGGACCATGGAATTGTTTTAAGTTTACTGCCCAGCCAGGGGAATGTCAGCCACTCCGGGGTGAGCTGTGGAGCAGCCTCCGGCCGGCAGCTCACCCTGCTGCGTGTGCGGGGACTCGAGCGAATCCGGAGCGGCTCAGTCCGCCCCATCGGGTCGAGCGCCTATCTGGATTGTCGGCTCCGCCTCCCCCGATGACCGCGTTCTAATTCGACTACCTCGCCGCGCTGCGGGTCGAGCCGTAGGTCCACCAAAGGGCGCCTGCCGCCGCCCGGGACTCCGAGGAGACGGAGAGCGCGTGCGCACGAGTCACGACCGTCACTGTCGTCGTGCTCGATTCCTCAGCGTGGGGCTCACCCCGGTTCGGGCCCGTCAGGTGACTACCGTTCACGCGCACACAGCGACCACTTGTAGAGATTCACGCCACGACTTTGTAGCTCGCCGCCGGCTCCGTGGTATCGTTTGTTACATACTAGCATGCGTGTAGTGCTGCCGAGCATAGGCCCAGACCGGCAAAGGGGGACGTGTGGAAGTCACTCGACGGCAATTTCTCAAGCGAACGGGGGGGCTTGCGGCTGTCGCCGCGCTCCCGGCGGGAGTGGCGCTGGCCGATGAAGGGAAGGGCTACCGCCTGCAGCGGCCCCTGGGGACGATACCAACCACCTGCACCTACTGCTCTGTGGGTTGCGGAGCCCTGGTGGGCACGGAAGGCGGCAAGGTCGTCAGTATTGAGGGCGACCCGGATCACCCGATCAATCAGGGCGCGCTCTGCAGCAAGGGTATGGCCATGGCCCAGATCCCTCACAACCCGGAGCGGGTGACGGAGGTGCTCTACCGGGCGCCGGGCAGCTCGGAGTGGGAGGAGAAGACCTGGGACTGGGCCATCCCCGAGATCGCCCGCAGAATCAAGGACAGCCGCGACGCTACCTTTACCGACCGGACGCCCGACGGCAAAGTGGTGAACAGAACCGAAGGGGTCGCCTTCCTCGGGGGATCTTCGAACACCAACGAGGAATGTTATCTCTGGGTAAAGGCCGCACGCGCCCTCGGTCTCACCTACATAGAGCATCAGGCCCGCTTATGACACTCCTCAACGGTAGCGGCTCTGGCAGAGTCGTTTGGCAGAGGGGCCATGACCAACCACTGGATCGACATCGGCAACGCCGACGTGATCATGATAATCGGCTCGAACCCGGCGGAGAACCACCCGATCAGCTGGCGTTGGGTGGAGAAGGCCAGGGAGAAGAACGGCGCCAAGGTGATAAGCGTGGATCCGCGCTACACCAGGACGTCGGCCCAGTCGGACATCTTCGTGCCCCTGCGCTCGGGCACCGACATCGCCTTCATCGGGGGCATGATCAAGCACATTATCGAGAACGAGTGCTACAACCGAGATTACGTGGCCGAGTACACCAACGGATCGTTCCTGGTAGACAAAGGCTACGAGTTCGATCCCGAGACCGGCCTCTTCAGCGGCTACAACGAGGCTGAGCGGGCGTACGACACGAAGAACTGGGCCTATCAGACGGACGCTGAGGGTGTTCCGACGCGGGATACGTCCCTCACCCACCCCGACTGTGTCTTCCAGAAGCTCAGAGCCCACTATGCGGACTACACGCCGGAGGCCGTGTCCGAGGTAACCGGCACTCCGGTCGAGCGGCTGCTCGAGGTTTACGAGACCTACTCGGCGTCGGGGGAGCCGGGCAAATCGGGCACCATCATGTACGCGATGGGGGCCACCCAGCATACTTACGGCACCCAGAACGTGCGCAGCTACGCGGTGCTGCAGCTCCTCCTGGGGAACATCGGCCTGGCGGGTGGAGGCGTGAATGCCCTGCGCGGCCTCCACAACGTCCAGGGATCCACCGATATGTGCCTGCTCTTCCACATCCTCCCGGGCTATCTGGCCACGCCCGTGGAGGCGGACCAGAGCCTCCAGGAGTATCTGGACCGGGTGACGCCGACCACGAACATGCCGGGCAGCGTCAACTGGTGGCAACACACGCCCAAGTACATGGTCAGCCTGCTCAAGGCCTGGTACGGAGAAGCCGCCACAGCTGAGAACGAGTTCGGTTTCAACTGGTTGCCGAAGAACGGCGAGAACTATTCGTACATCGCCCTGTTCGAAGCCATGTACGCCGGGGACATCAAAGGCCTGATCTCTTTCGGTACGAACCCGGCGGTGAGCGGTCCCAATTCCAACATGGAGCGGGCCGCCTTGCGAAAGCTGGACTGGATGGTGGCCATTGACCTCTGGCCCACCGAGACCGCCAACGTCTGGCGGGAGCCCGGGGTAGATTCGACGGCCGTGGACACCGAGGTGTTCCTCCTGCCGGCGGCCTCGTTCGTGGAGCGCGAGGGATCGGTTACCAACTCGGGGCGGTGGATTCAGTGGCGCTACAAGGCGATAGAGCCGGTGGGCGACTCCAAACCCGACACCTGGATCGCCAACATGATCTGGCTCGAGCTTCGCAGGCTCTACGAACAGGAGGGGGGCCCGAACAAAGAAGCGATTCTGAATCTCACCTGGGACTACGGCGACGGCGAGCCGGACGCCGAGCAGGTAGCCCGGGAGATCAGCGGCACAGCCCTGGCGGACCTGTACGACAAGGAAAAAAAGCTGGTGGCCCGGGCGGGCGAGCAGGTGAAGAACTTCACCGAGCTCAAAGACGATGGAAGCACGGCCTGCGGCAACTGGCTCTATAACTACTACACCCGGGAGGGAAATCTGGCCAAGCGCCGCGACACCGATGACCCTTCCGGCATCGGCCTTTACTCGAACTGGAGCTGGTGCTGGCCGATCAACCGGCGCATCATCTACAATCGAGCCTCCATCCGGCCGGACACCGGTAGGCCTTGGGACCCCGAGGACGCCGTCATTGTCTGGGACCCGGAGACAGAGAAGTGGGTGGGCGACGTCCCCGACGGCGGCACCCCGCCCGGCACCATCCTCCCTTTCATCATGAAGCCGGAAGGTGTCGGTAGGCTCTTCGGCATGGGACACGTGGACGGCCCTTTCCCGGTTCATTACGAGCCCTGGGAAAGCCCGGTGGAGAACAAGCTTCACTCCACCCAGAACAACCCCTGCTTCAAGATCTGGAATTCGGAAATGGACTTGAAGGGCGAGAAGGAGGAGTTCCCGGTAATTGGTACCACCTACCGGGTTAGCGAGATGATGCAGACCGGAGCCATGACGCGCTTCCTACCGTGGCTGGTCGAGCTTCAGCCCGAGCTGTTCGTGGAAATGGGCCAGGAGCTGGCGGAGGAACGGGGCATCGTGAGCGGCGAACATGTTAAGGTACGGTCGGCCCGCGGCGAGGTCAAGGCTGTCGCCGTGGTGACGCCGCGCTTCAAGCCCTTCAGTCTCAACGGAACCTCCGTTCACGAGGTGGGGATCCTCTGGCACTACGGCTACCAGGGTCTCGCCACGGGTGACAGCGGCAACCTGCTGACCCCCCACGTGGGCGACGCGAACACGATGATCCCGGAGTACAAAGCGTTCCTCTGCGACGTGCAAAAGGCCTAGGGAGGGGGTGAGATGAGAGACAAAGTTGCGACACTCATCGATTTGACGAAGTGCGTCGGCTGCCGAGCATGCCAGGTAGCCTGCAAGGAATGGAACGGCCTCGAGGGGCAGACCACGAGCAACCGGGGCACGTATGAGAACCCGCCCTCCCTCAGCCCCGAAACCTGGACGAAGATCGATTTCATCGAGTCGAGCGGGGAGGAGGGAGTCGACTGGACCTTCCTCAAGCAGCAGTGCCTGCACTGCACAGACGCGGCCTGCGCGGAGGTGTGTCCCACAAAGGCGCTTCGCACTCACCCCCTGGGCTTCGTCTCCCTCGAGGAGGACCGCTGCAACGGGTGCGGCTACTGCGCCGAGTTCTGCCCATTTGGCATTCCGCAGATGAAGATCACCAGCCTGCTCGCTGGAACGGCCGTGGCCTCCAAGTGCACCTTCTGCCAGGATCGCCTGACGAGCGGCATGGAGCCGATCTGCTCGAAGAGCTGTCCCGCGGGGGCCATTTCCTTCGGCCTGCGTAACGACATGGTGCTCAAGGGTGAAGAGCGGGTGGCGGCCCTGAAAGAGAGCCGGGACGATGGCGCCAAGATCAACCTTTACGGGGCCAACCTCCTCGGCGGCCTAGGGATGATGTACGTGCTGCCCGACGAGCCGGGCGCATTCGGTCTGCCCAGCGATCCCAGTGGCAGCTACTCCTTGGCGGCGGCCTGGCAGGGTCTCTTGCAGCCCTTAGGAGGGATCCTCATCGGCGTAGGAGCGGTAACCGCCGGAATCAACTGGATAATTGCCCGCCGGATGGCCAATCAGGCGGTAGCTGCGCGGGCTGAAGCGGGAAAGGGGGCCGACCGTGACTAGGTGGATTCGGCGGTTCAGCGTGCCGCAACAGTGGGCCCACTGGCTCTACGCGCTGTTCTTCAGCGTCCTCGCGGTGACTGGGGTCGTGATCGCCTTCTCCGTCCCGGGTTTTGCGGTGGGAGAGGCGGGCGCCGCGACCCGGGTGCTTCATCGGTTCGCGGCCATAGGCCTTATCGTGTCGGCGGTCTACTACGCGGTCTTTGGTCATAAGAGCGCCGGCCGGGACATGCGCTTCATCTTCACGTGGTCCAGGGACGATCTGAAGTGGCTGTGGAGCGCCGCCACTCGCTTCTACTGGATCGGCGAGCGAGGCGACCTTCCCGAGGAGGGCCGCTACAACGCGGGCCAGAAGCTCAACTATCTCGCCCAGCTCGTGGGCTTCGCGGTGTTGGCGGTCACCGGCATCGTTATGTGGCTCGGAGCGGGTAGCGGTTCCGCGGACTGGTTCAAGGTGAGCGTCATTCTGCACGACCTGGCCACATTTCTGGTGATCGGGCTTTTCGCGGTCCACTTCTACCTCACCACCATGCATCCCCTCACCAAAGAGGCCATCACGGGCATGGTCACCGGCTACGTCACTGAGGAGTACGCCCGGGAGCACCACCCTGCCTGGCTCCGAGAGGTGGAAGCGGACGAAGCGCGCAAGACGGCGTAGGAGGATCTACGCGCCCTTCCAGATCGACTACCTAGCCGCCCTGGGGGTGGACTCGTAGCGCACAGGCCTGTCAAGGAGTACCGAGGGCAGGGCTTCGGGCGGCAGAGCCCACGGATCGAGACCCACCCCCCGGCGCGACCGCCTTTCCGGCAGAAAGGAAAAGCCCTTCTGCCGGAAAGCTCCCCCGGCTGCCGTAGGACCGTGGTCAATTCAGTGATGAAGGGTTGGTGTGGCTTGCATTATGCGGGCCGATGGGGATCCCCGCCCCTTCGGTGCGGACCCGAGCGTTTCGTCCATCCGCACTCGTGGCTCCCTCGTTTACGCGCCTTCGCAGGCCGCCCCGCTTGCTCAGGCCCCGGGCGGCCGGTATCTTCCGCATAGCCCGAGACGCCGCCGCGCTCTGAGCCAAAGAACATACCGGCGCGGACCGAATGGGTTGCAGGGTTTCCTAGGAGGAGAAGTACCGGCTTTCGATCAGGGATGGATGGCGACGATAGACGTTCGGTTAGATAGGCGAGAGTGTCGCCCTTCTTTTCGAAGACGTCTCCTTCATCCCTGACCGCGTTGAGGAACGTCTCCCAGCGCCCCTCGAATGCCAGACGATCGGGCTCATTCGGATAGAGTTGGGCCAGATCCATTTGGTGACGGAATACTGTTGGAGACTGTTCGCGCATCTCGGTAACCAATATTTTCTTTCTGGCTAGGAACTTGCTGCTAGAACTGGGTGGACGGGGAGTATGTGGCTCTGATTCTAGCCACCGGCGGGCGGGCCGTTGTCAGCCAGTGCCTTCCCGTCCGTCTCGCCCCGATTAGCGGTGTCCTTTGAGCCACCTGGATGTCACCAAACCCCCCAGAGACGCGAAGACCCGGTGTTGGGACCGGTCGCGCGTCGAAAAACCCCTGCAATGGCCAAGAGGGAGGGACTCGCACCCGTACCGCGTAGACCTTGTACCGGCAACGTTATTCTTCTTCGATGTGCCACAGCGTCTTGAGTCTTCTGACTGTGAAATCCCATTTTGGTGACGTCGGTCTTGCCACCGTATTCTGATTTGCCAGGAATCCCTTCTCCCAGACTGCCTGGCCTATCGGGAGAACGTGAATCCAGTCGAGGCGCACAGCGTAATCCGCTTTGGCTGGATCATCCTCTTCGAGCGCCAGGGGTATAGCTACCACCGAAGTGATAGGAACCTGTTCCCCTTCCTTCTTTACGGTGAAGCTGTCCACCGGCCGCCGCGGTTCCGTTACCCGTGCAACACCCACGAATCCGTTGTCGGGACCGAAGAGCTTCTGAGGCAAGTAGACCCAAACTCTGTCTCCCACGGACAACATGTCCATGGATCTGGAGTACCAGTCACCCCCACCGCCCACGAAGAACCCGTACTTGAGCCCGGCTTCGACTACGTCCCTCGGGTAGCCGAACGATACGTAGTGTTCGCGATTCCAGCGAGCCGGTCTCCTCGATGATTCCTCTTCCTGAGAAGGCTCGACCAGCCACGAACGCGACAGATACTCGGTCCCGCCATCTACGAAGAAGGTAAAGAAGACCGCATTCACGGGCACGCCGTAGTTCGACTGCAGATACCTGACGACCCGCTCTGACTCCGGATGAAGGCCCGTGGCGACGATGACCATCTCGTGGGAGACGTTGACCTCTTCGGGGATGTCGATTTTAAAGAACTCTTCGAATGCATCTTCCAGGGACTTGGCTGAACCACCTTGCCATCTCTCCCCGTATTCAGCGAAGATCGATGCGATGTCCTCATACTCCAGATCCTCGACCCATGAGGCATAGTCGAGAACCTGTGAGACGACCTCGCGATGACTCTTGTCCCGCTTCAATTCCAGGACGATGACACTCCCCTCTTCGTCGAGGGCGAGTAGGTCTATGTAGCCTCCATGCTCAGTGGGGACCTGTCGCCCAACTACCATCCAGCGACGCGGTTCAGACACAATAGAGATATCGAACTCGAACACTTCTTCGAGTCGCTTCTCATAATCGATTGCATCAGAAGTGATACGAGTAGGTTTGTTGCCTTCGATACGCCAAAGACCAGTCTCGAAAACCATCTGAACCCCCGGGGTTGCCTGACCGGATTATACAAACGCTGTCATTGGCGGCTTCTGGCTGTCAGTACTAATGGCTTCAGGGAATTCGTTGTCGCGCCCTTTTCTGTCCGTCTCGGTCCGTCCACTGGTGCCCTTTATGTCACCAAGGCGTCACCAGATGGCCCCAGAAACGCGAAAACCCGGTGTTCGAGGCCGGGTTTTCTTGCACGTTTTCCCTGCAAAAGGCGGAGAGGGGGGGATTCGAACCCCCGGGCCCGGTCAAGCCGGACCAACGGTTTTCGAGGGCTCCTAAGTAATTCCGTTGGGCGGTGATGGGTGAGGATGGATACCGTTTGTTCCGGCCGGAATACCGCTTTGGTACTGTCCAGTACTTGCCCATCCGTTTTGCATTGGGGGGTTT
>JAGXFV010000041.1 GCA_024637095.1 Actinomycetes bacterium | reverse complement strand
CCCCGCCGAGGCCGACAGCCTGCGTCGGGCGATGACGCGGGACAAGAACCGGGAACAGATGCGCGAGATCGGCGAGACTTTTGTGCATCATGCGGTGGCCAACAGTGTCCCGGAAGCCGCCGCCCGGGAGATCTTCCGCCAACTCGAGGGCTTCGCCGCCTACGGCTTCAACAAGTCGCACTCTGTCTGCTTCGCCGTCATCAGCTACACCACCGCTTACCTCAAGGCTCACTACCCCGCCGAGTTTCTCTGCGCCGTGCTCAACAATCAACCGATGGGGTTCTACACCCCGCGCACCGTGCTGAACGACGCCCGCCGCTTCGGGCTCGAGGTGCGGCCGCTCGACATCAATCTATCGGGGCGCGGTTTCACCGTGGAAGACGTTCTTCCGCCCGATCCCTGGGAGTCCGGCGAGTCTCGCTCCGGCGCCTCCCCCGGGAAGCCGGTGGCCGGCTACAACCCTTTCGCCCTGGCCTGGACCCGCGATCACAACTGGGGACTGACTCCGGAGGACCTGGCCGAACTCGAGGCGATCCACGGCGACGGCGTTTCCCTGGGCCGAAACGAGTGGTTGGTGGTGGACGGGTCGGTCCGCAGGCAAGAGGGGGTTGGCGAAGCAGCCCCAGCATCGAGCGAGGGGTTGGGCGAGGGGTCGGCAGCAGAAGGACGGGCGGTCTCCGTCAGGGGCCACCGTCCTTCGGCCCGGGGCGGGGTGTCGCCCGGAGCCTGCCTGGCCCCTGCGGGCACCCCGGATCCCGGAGGAGGCACGGCGCTGCGCGTGGGGTTGTCACAGGTGAAGCAGATGTCGGAGCGGGCGCTCAAGGCGATAGAAGCCGAGCGGCAACAGGCCCCTTTCGAAACCTTCGAGGACTTCTACCTGCGTACGCGCGTCGAGTATCCGGTGGCCGAGAACCTCATCCGCCTAGGGGCCTTTGACTCGCTGGAGCCGGACCGCACCGAGCTCCTCTGGCGGCTCCCGCTTCTGCACGACCGCCTCGAAGCCCTGGCCGGCGCCTCCGGCCGGCGGCAGGGTCAGCTCAAGGCCTTCACCTCTCCCCCTCAGAAGACCGGCCTGATCCGGGAGTGGACCCGCGAGGATAGAGTCAGGGTGGAACTCGAACTGATGGGACTGACGGTGACCTGCCACCCCCTCGAGCTCTACGAGGAAGAACTGCGCCGGCTTGGCGTCCGGATGAGCTATGAGCTCCCCGATCTAGGCGACGAGGTGAAGGTGACGGTGGCGGGCGTCTACGAGCGGGCCCAGAACCCCTGGATGCGTTCGGGACGGCGCACCATGTTCCTCACCTTGGAGGACGCTTACGGGCTCTTCGAGTGCGTGGTCTTCGAGTCCAAGCTGCCCCGCTACGCTCCCGTCGTCGCTCGAGCCACCTACTTCCTGGTCAAGGGCCGGCTGCAGAACAACCGAAAGCGGGGACTGGCGATCGTGGCGGAGGAGATCCACGACCTGGAGGACGTCCTGAGCCGGATGGAACGACAACCCCACAGCGGTGGGGGGCGCGCCTCCGGGGCGCGCGAACAAGACGTCTACGGAGCGGGCTCGGTCGATCCGCGAAGCCGCCCGCAGATCGAAACCGGCGGCGAACCGCCCAGCCGGCCTCCGGGCGCGGGCAGCAACGCGATCCCTAAACGGGTGGGCTGACAAGCCGAGGGCTCCGAGGTGACCGGGCCGGCTGGGGATCAGCCTCCGCAGATCCTGTCCTATCTCAGGCTGAAGGGTGGATAGCGGTCGGTGATCAACAGGCTGACGTAGGCCTGGACGCGCAGAGCCCAACGCCCGACTCCCACCACGTAATCGAAGAGGGCCTGCGGATAGCGCCCGGTGAAGAGTATGGCGAACCAGGCGATGATGATCGCCACGACCGCACCGATCGCCAGGAAGAACAGCACGATGTAGTGAGGAATGGCGAGGAACCACTTCACCAGCGGTAACCAGCGGTTGAGATCGCGCTCGACGTCGGGATAGTCCAGTTCCAGATGCACCGACTGCTCCTCGACGAGGACGGGTACCGGTCGGTCAGCAGGGCCAGGTATGCTCCGATTCGCGCGGAAAAACGGGTGAACTCTCGGGCGAAGTCAAACCACCAGCGCGGATAGCGCTGTCGAAACAGGATCATCAGCGCCGTGGCCACGGCGAGGCCACCCAGGATCCCGCCCCCGCTGGTGGTTACGCGCCTCACGGTCTCGCCGGTCTCGGTCGCCACGTATGCCGTGGTCTCGGAGTCGGCCGAAATCAGTGCCAGGATGATCACGATCGGTATGGCCCAGACCAGCCGGAAGAACGTGGTCAACCGATCAAGCTTCGCCGGATAGTCGATCTCCAGACGGGCCGAGTAATAGTCGGATTGAGTAGCCATGACCGCCCCTTTCGCCCTGATGCGTCTGCCTCTCTCCACTCTAGTGTGTTTGAGGGGCGTGCGCGCCGGTCGACCGGACGGATTTTGCCCTATCTGCTCTCAGTGAGCCCGCGCGGCTGCGGAGCGGGTTGGCGCTCGGTCAGCGCGCCAGTCTCGTGGAACGCACGGCCTCCCGTACGGCCAGAGCCCCCGTCAGGGTGGCCGTGCCCACGACTACGAGCAGCCCCAGTCCAACGTCGCGCCAATCCCATCCTGTCATCAGTACTGCCCGCATTCCCTCGAAAACATAAGTGGTTGGATTGAGGGTGGCGGCCACCTTCAACCAGCCGTCCAGGAATTCGAGCGGCACAAAGGTGCTCGAGAGAAAGAGCAGCGGAAAGAAGGCCAGCGTGGCTGCCTGTGCCGCCGCCGCGTTCTTGAAGCGCAGGGCGGCAAAGGCGGCGTAACCGGCGAAGGCCATGCCCCAGAGAAAGGCGAAGACGACGACCAACAGCAGTCCCGGAACACCGGTGGCCGAATCCAGACCGATGATCAGCCCCAGCACGAGAATCAACACCACCTGGCCGACCAGGAGGATGGCGGCCGCCACCATAGGTCCCCAGACTATGGATAGGCGGCGCGCCGGCGTCAGCAGCAGCTTGGAGAAATAACCGGACTCCAGATCGCGCACCAACTCTTGACCGGCCACACCCGCTCCGCCCACGGCCGCGGAAAGGATCGCCACCGGCAAGATGAAGGCCAGATAGGAACCCTCAAAGCCGGGAAGGTTCTCTACCGCGCCCAAACCCGCGTTGTACACGAAGAGGAAGAACACGCTGATCCCTATGTTGGGAATGATCGCCGCCGGCTGGCGCAGCGCCACGAGCAAGGAGCGCCTGATGAGCAGCAGTGCTTCGGTCACGGCCCCACCTTCTCTGCGAGATGCGAGTCATCCCCGTCCTCCATGCGCTCGCCCGTGGCCCGGAGAAAGACGTCGTCCAGCGAAGGCTGGGCCAAGCTCAACCCCTCGAGAGCGAGACCGTGCGCATCCAGACGGCGGACGAGACTCGGCACCAACTCGGCTGCCCTAGCGGAGTAAACTAGGAGCTCTCGTCCGACCAACTGTCGAGCACCATCGAGGTGACCCAGCGCGCCTTCGGCTTGGCGGGCTTCTTCCTCCTCGGCAAAGACCAGGGTGATGACCTCCTGGCCCACCTCCCGCTTCAGCTCCATGGGCGAGCCCTGAGCCACGATGTGGCCGCGGCTGATGATGGCCACCTCATCAGCCAAACGGTCGGCCTCTTCCAGATACTGAGTGGTGAGGAAGATGGTGACCCCCAGGTCTCGGTTCAGCCGCCGCACCTCGGTCCAAATCTCGACTCGGCTAACCGGGTCGAGCCCCGTGGTGGGCTCGTCGAGAAAGAGGATGGCAGGCTCGTGCACCAGGGCCAGAGCCAGATCCAGCCGGCGCTTCATGCCTCCCGAGTAGGCGCCCACCCGCTTTTTCGCCGGCACGTCGTCCAATCCCACCCGTTTCAGCAGTAACCGCGTCCGACCTCGTGCGGCCTCTGGTGTGTAGCCGAACAACCGTGCTTGTAGTTGGAGCAGCTCGGAAGCCGTCATCAGAGAATCCAGGCCGACGTCCTGCAGGGCCACGCCGATCAGGGACCGTACCTCGTGCCCCTCCGAGACCACGTCGTGCCCGCCCACCAAAGCGCGGCCGGTGGTGGGGGCCAAGATGGTGGTGAGCACCTTCACCAGCGTTGTCTTGCCTGCACCGTTCGGCCCCAGAAAGCCGAAGATCCTCCCCGAGTCGATCTGCAGGTCTACCGAATCGACAGCGCGGAGGTCACCGTAACAGCGCGTCAAATTCTCCACCACTATGCTGCGATCAGCCGGCGAACTCATCTCTCTTACCGCACCCCGTCCCGCTACGACGACCTGTCCCATGCCCTGCGCGAGTATACCCTCGGGGGGCGCCCGGGACGGCCAACAAACCGATCCCCAAGCGTGGCTAATCGGGCGCGCTCACCGGCACTCTTGCGCCATCCGGACTGTACTCATATAGCTCCGCCTCGGTTTCGAAGTACATGTTCCCAAGCAGAAAGAGCGCCGCGCCGCTAATCACGAGAAACCCCATGGCTACCCCGAGGAGTTGCAGTTTTCGAGATGGGCGCGTGAGCAAGTAGGCGGCCAGCAGAAGCGGGAGCGCAAACGCAATGAAGATCAAAGACATAACGCCTCCCTACGTCCCTTTGTACCAGCTGACGCTGCCGTCCCGATAAACGATGAACTCGATCCAGGGCAGGACTTGCTGGAGCATGTAGCCGGCGACAACGTCCCGAAAGTCGCCTTGCCAGCCCCGACGCCAGGAGGAAAACCCCTTGCCACCAAAGGACCACTGGGCAAAGTGTGCCGTCTGGCAGCGCCAGAAAACTCCATAGACCGCGGCGGAAGGATAAGACCGTCCACCCACGATCTTCGTCCCGTCCCACTCCCACTGCACGGTGTGGGTATAGGTCCACAATCTGTTGCCGAGGTAGGACTTCCCCGTGTAGGTGATGCTCATCTGGCTCTGGTGGACGCCTCCTCCCAAGGAAGTAGTAGGCGGCTTGTACCAGCCGAAATAGGCGGGCTCGATCCAAACCGTGGAAGTGCTTCTCTCGGGATCGGCCAGACGCAGGGTGCCGAGGAGCCTCCCCGGACGTTCCGGCGTCCCCTGCCGCATTTCGATGTAATAGGTCTCCTGCTCACGGACCCATCTATCCACCGCCCTCTGCGGATGGCCCCTCACCTTTCCGATCACCGGTCGGCGCACCCGGCGGCCGGTTTCACTTGTGTGACTCGCCGAAAGCGGGCGGGCTTCGGCCCTCGGGTCCGGCCGGAAGGCCGAGTAAGAAAAGGACCAGGGAGATGCCGCCGCCACCGACGGCGACAGTAAACCTAGAACGACGAACGCGGTCAGAACCGCGAGCAAAACCCGCTTCATATGACCCTCCATCCTTCCGCCAAGAACATCTCTCGAGGGAGGTTAGGCGAAGGCGAGGCAAGCTCGCATCGGCCCTTGGTTGGTAGATGGCCCAGATGCATGAAGAGCAGCGGCGCCGGCGATATGCAGCTTATTCGAACGCAATCACGGACCGGGCGACGGGTTACTGCAAGGGGGGCCGGAGCCGGAAAGTAGGACCACCGATGGCTCTCGATAAATGGATCGTGGACAAGGCCCACTCCGACTTGACCTTTCGCGTACGGCACATGGTCATCGCCCGGGTGAGCGGCACTTTTGCCCAGTGGGATGCGGACCTGCGGCTTGACCCTGACAACTTGGAGGCCTCCGAGATCGAGGTCTCAGTGGATACCGCGAGCATCGACACCCGCGAGGCCGCCCGCGACACCCACCTGCGCTCCGAAGACTTCTTCCACGTCGAGGAGCACCCGCGCATCACCTTCAAGAGCAAACGGATCGAGAAACGCGACGACGAGCGCGTCCGCGTCTGGGGCGACCTGACCATCCGTTCAACCACCAGGGAAATCCCGCTCGACGTCCACTACAGCGGCCGCCTGACCGATCCCTGGGGCAACGACCGCGTGGGCTTCGAAGGCCGGACCGAGATAAACCGCAAGGACTTCGGGCTCGAATGGAACACGACCCTCGAAACCGGTGGGATGCTTGTCGGCGACAAGGTCGAGATCACGGTGGACCTCGAGGCCACCAGAAAAAAAGAAGAGACCGGCCCCTAACCGGTACCTGGGAGCCGACTCCGGTATGCTCTGCTAGCTCCGTTTCTCTCCGGTCGGCGGGTCCGCCCGGGACCACCAAGGCCCGCGAATCATGCCGGTCGCCGGCACGCGCCGATGCGCCCCGCCAAGTGGGCAGCAAAACTCTGGCCTGGTGGCGAGTAGTGCTCAGGCTGCGCGCACGAGAGAATTGGGAACACTGACTACAGAACCACCAGTCTGGATCCTGAATCAAAACCCACGGCCGGACGCCGGTCGAGTCTTCGAGGGGGCATCATGGCTGAACCGATAGTGCGCGCGGTCGACGTGCACAAGACATACGACACCGGCAAGATCAAAGTCAACGCGCTCCAGGGCGTCGATCTGACCATCGAGCGCGGCGAGATGGTAGCCATCGTCGGCCCGTCGGGTTGCGGCAAGACCACGTTGTTGAACGTGCTCTCCGGCCTGGACGACCTGACCGCTGGGGAAGCCTACATCGAAGGCGAACCTCTGCAGAAGATGTCCGACCGCAAACGCACGCGCTACCGCGCGGAGCGTATGGGCTTCGTCTTTCAGTTCTTCAACCTGCTGCCGGTGCTCTCGGCCGCCGAGAACGTCGAACTGCCTCTGCTTGTCGCCGGCATCAAGCCCGGGGAGGCTCGTGACCGCGCCGCCGAAGCGCTTGCGCTCGTGGGGCTCGCCGGAGAGGAGGACAAACGTCCGGCGGAGATGTCGGGCGGTCAGCAGCAAAGGGTGAGCATTGCCCGCGCCCTGGTAAATCGACCCGCCATCGTCTGGGGCGACGAGCCCACCGGTAGCCTAGACAGCGAGAACTCCAGCGACATCATGCAGCTGCTCAGGCAGTTGAACGAGGAACACGACCAGACCTTCGTGCTGGTGACCCACGATCCTACCGTGGCGGCGGCCACCGATCGGATCATCCGCATGCGCGATGGTTTGATCGAAGACCACGGGAACGGCGTCGCGGCGGCCGCCGGGACCACGCTCCCGACGCCTCAGGAAGCGCAGCCGACCGATGGGAAGGCCGGCGTGACGGCAACGAGCAGCGCCCCTCTCTCCGCCGAACCCCAAGGCTAGGGAGGCAGCGTCATGCAAAAGCTTTTTGGAGTGCCAATCGACCAGCTGATGATCGTACTGGTCGCCATCTTCGCTCTGGGCGTCCTAGTCTTCGTGATAGCCGCCCTGCGCAACCGGGTGGTGTTCAAACTGGCGGTGCGTAACATTCCTCGGCGGAAGACGCAAACCGGCCTGATCATTCTCGGGCTCATGCTGGCGACCTTGCTCTTCTCGGCCGCGTTTGCCACCGGGGACACGCTGACCAACAGCATCAGGCATCAGGCCCTGAGCGAGATCGGGCAAACCGACGTAATCGTGCGGACGGAGGGAGCGGCGGCCACGCCGACCGCTCCCGGTTCAATGGAGACCCCCGACTACTTTTCGGAAGACGTCGCCGTCGAAGTCCAAGACGCCCTCTCGGGGATAGCCGAGGTCGAAGCGGTGGTGCCCGCCCTGCGTGAGTCGCTGCCCGCCTTCTCTCCCGACGGCGGCCTGAGCGAGCCTCAACTCGCCGTAACCGGCTTACCTTCCGAGGGACCGCAGGTCGGTCGGCTTGAAGCGGCCGACGGCAGCGCTCTCCAGGTTGCCGAGCTCACCGAGGATCAGGCCTATGTGAGCGCGCAGGCGGCTGAAAACCTGGACGTGGCCCTTGGCGACGAGATTCAGGTGTTTGCGGGACCGCAACCGCGTTCCTTCACCGTGGCCGGAATCTACGACCAGGGGGAACACCCCGCAGGAACGGTTTCCATGGTCGTCACCCTCCCCGTTGCCCAGGATCTCCTGGGCGCGGACGGACGGCTAAACCGGGTGCTGATAAGCAATGAAGGCGACGCCGTGCAGGGAGCAAGACACACCGACATGGTCGTCTCGACGCTGGAACCCATCTTCGCCGAGACCGATCTGGAGGTCGCTCCCGTCAAGCAGGACGCGCTCGACGAGGCGGACGAGGCGGGAGCCAGCTTCTCCACCATCTTCATCCTCTTCGCGCAATTCTCGGTGGCGGCGGGCGTTCTCCTGATCTTTCTGATCTTCGTGATGCTGGCGGCTGAGCGTAAGCACGAAATGGGCATTGCCCGTGCGGTTGGCGCTCAGCGGGGACACGTCATTCGCGTGTTTACCTTCGAGGGAGCTATTTACGCAGTGCTGGCTGCAGCGGTGGGCAGTCTGCTCGGCGTTGCCGTGGGCTACGCCATGGTCTTCATCTTGCAGGCCGCCTTCAGCCAGATCGCCGAATCCAACGGTTCGCTAGAGCTGACCTTTGCCTTCAACTGGAAGAGCGTGGTCATCGCCTACACCCTGGGCGTGGTGCTTACCTTCTTCGTGGTGATCGTCTCCTCCTGGCGCGTGAGCCGGCTCAATATCGTTCGAGCGGTGAGGGACATCCCCGAGCCCCGCATCCAGCAACGCAGTTGGAAGAATCTGGCGATGGGTATCGCCCTCCCCCTAATCGGGATTCTTCTCGCCGCGAGCGGGCTGCAGAGCGCGCAGTACGGTCCATTTAGTCTCGGCGTATCCCTGGTCATCATCGGCCTCCCGCTATTGGCCCGCCGCTTCGGCCTGCCCGAGCGCGTCGCCTTTACGGCAGCCGGTGCGGGCCTCCTCGCCTTTTGGCTGATGCCTGCCTCGGTGCTCGAATCCTTTCTCCCCGAGATGGAGCAGGGAATCGAGATGTTCTTCATCTCGGGGATCATGCTGGTCATCGGCGGCGTCTGGGTAGTCATCTTCAACAGCCAACTGCTGCTCTCCCTAGTGGTGTCGGTCTTCGGCCGCATCAAGGGAGCGCCCCCAGTGCTGAAGACGGCCGTGGCCTATCCCATGCAGAGCCGCTTTCGCACCGGGATGACTCTGGCCATGTTCTCGCTCGTGGTCTTCACCCTTGTGGTGATGTCCTTCATCACCGCGGCCCTGGGCCAGGTGTTCTCCAATGAAGAGGGACTGTCCGGCGGCTACGAGGTCCGAGCGACTAGCGGCCTGCTAAGTCCCATCGAGGACATCCGCGCCGAGATAGCCGCCGCAAACCAAGGTGAACCGGGGACCACCCTCGATCCCGAGGACTTCACTGCCATAGGCAGCGTCGCCCTTTCCCTGCTCGAGGCTCGGCCGAGCGATGCCGAGATCGAAGCCGAGGAGATCGGCCTGCAGGGAGCGGATCAGGGCTACCTCGATTCCGTTGGCTACGGCTTTGCCCTAACCGCCTCGGGCTACGAATCGGACCGCGCTGTCTGGCAGGGCCTGACCGAGCCTGACACCGTCGTGGTCTCGGCCGCCCTGGTGCCCACCCGGGCAGACTTCTCGCAAGGAGCGCCCCAACCGCCCTTCCGTTTCGACGGCTTCTACGTGCAGGACGACGTCCTTCCCGACGACGTGATGTTGACTGTGACGGATCCGGCCACCGGCGGATCCCGAGAGCTACGGGTTATCGGTGTCATGGAAACGCTCGCCATCTACACGGGGATGGCCATCACCTCCCAGGACACGCTCGCAGGGATCGTGGGAGAGCCCGTCCCCCCCAGCTCGTTCTGGTTCCAAACGGCGGCGGACCGCGATCCCGAAGTGGTCGCCCGAACGCTCGAGAGGACGTTCCTCGCCAGCGGGATGCAGGCTGTGTCGACCAGTCAGGAGATCAAGGAGTTCTCTTCCGCCAACATCATGATCAACCAGCTGCTGCAGGGTTTCATGGCGCTGGGGCTGGTCGTGGGGATAGCCGCTCTGGGAGTGATCGCGGCCCGCTCCGTGGTCGAACGGCGACAGCAAATCGGCGTGCTCCGCGCCATCGGCTTCCAGCGGGAGATGGTGCGAAACTCCTTCCTGCTGGAGTCTTCCTTTATCGCGCTGCTCGGCATCGGGCTGGGCTTGGTGCTCGGCTTCGCGCTCTCTCCGCAGATCGTCAGCGCCATGGCGGAGGACTTCGATGGGCTGCAGATAGTGTTCCCCTGGGGAACCACCCTGATAGTCGTGGCCGTGGCTTACGTCGCCGCCCTGGTAACTACCCTCTACCCTGCCCGTCAGGCCGCGGCCATCTATCCGGCCGAGGCACTGCGTTACGAGTAGCCCGTCCCAGCGCGGGACTACGGATTAGGTCAGGCGGCGGCCGGCATCCGGCCGCCGCATCCGGCCCCGCATAAGAGGCCGGATGAAGCCAGCGGCGGGGCGTTAGCCGTGCGAGTGGGCCGGCCAGGTGGCGCTCAGCCCGCGCCTCTCGAGAATGTCCTTCAAGTGACGAAGGTCTTTCCGGGTCTCGTGGCGGATAGCCCGAGCCACAAATGGAGCACTGAACCCGGAAAACCTCTGCGAGGGACCGTGACTCTCGACCGTCATCTTTGTGCCACCCCAAGCCCGTTCCCAGGCGTAGCGGGTCTCAAGGGACAACGGACCTTCCACGGTGTGAACGACCAGAAGACTACCGGGTGATAAATCCGTGACCTCGTAGGTCGAGACAATGTGATGTCCGAGAAAGTGAGCCACGAACTTGACCCGGGATCCGACGGCGATGGGCCTTCCCGCCGGCCAATCGACCGAATCGAGGTTTTTGTACCACTCGCGAGCATGCTCGGGCTTCGTAGAATACTCAAAGACTTCGTTGATTGGGCGATCGATCAGAACCGAACTGGAGACGTCGACTTCCATCTCGGGCCTCCGATGATTAATTAGGTGTGCGGGACGAATATTCCCGCCAAGGCCGTGGACGTAACCGGCTCAATGTAATCGAGCGATAACGACGTCCACGATCGGGTAAAGGGAGGCATGGACTCCCAGCCGCTCGAAGCCAAACGGGACGCACCCGCCTTCTCCAGCGCGAGCATCGACATCGCCGCGCCGGCGGCACTCGTGTGGCAGATCATGATCCGGGTCGAGGAGTGGCCGAAGTGGAATCCCGACATCAAGACGGCCACGCTCGACGGTCCTCTGGAAAGAGGCGCGCGGGTCGTCTGGAGATCGGGTCCCGGGACGATCCGCTCCGAGATCGTCGATCTCATCCCCGTGGAGCGCATGTCCTGGACCGGCACTTCGCTGGGCATCCACGCCATACACGTTTGGAAGCTGCAGTCCGTCGACGGCCACACGCGCGTGCAAACCGAGGAATCCTGGGAGGGCCTACTCCCCCGGCTGGCGTCCGGCTACAGTCGTCGAACGCTCGACAAAGCTTTGGCCAGTGGGCTCAGCCACCTCAAGACCGAAGCCGAGAGGCGCGCTCACGACTGGGTGGCCGACCCCGACGTCGCCTGAGTGTCGAGCGCCTCGGCGGCGAGGCCTAGCGCATACTCCCGCACGTCCTCGGGCCACTCCCTGGAGCTCGCTTCGAACCGCTCCCGGCTGCCCGCAAAGAGCGCCCGGGAAGCCTCCTCGTAGCCCGCCTCGTCGCCCGCCATGGCCGACATGAAGCGATGTGCCGCCTCCTGCGAACGTCGAACCCGGTCCTTTCCGGCGAAATCGCGACGAGCCTGCTCGACCAACTTGCGTAGCGTGACTGATGCGCCTCCGGGTTGCTCGTTCAACCATTCCCAGTGGCGAGGAAGCAGGGTAACCTCGCGCCCCACCACGCCTAGCTTGGGTCGGCCGGGAGAACGTGGACCTTTGTCCTCAATATCCTCAGCGCCATTTCCGGCGGTGCCCGCCTCAGCGAAACGCGCTCGCAGTCGGTCGAGCACAGCTTGTTCGCTCCCGCGAACGTCGATCTCGACCGGCCTCGCGGAGACGTCGTCAAAAATCAAGAGGCTCCGCTGTTCCCCACTCTCGAGCCACTGCTTGCTCTTTCGCGCGACCTCCTCGATGTCTCCGGAGGCCACACGCTCCTTGCCCACAAAGGACGTACACGACTGCGGCTTGCTCGATCTCACACTTGTCTCCTACTCCGGTGGATTCCCGTGGTGGGGCGTAGACGCGATGTATTTTACCCGGGTAGAATGGCCTCGTCAATACTACCCGGGTAAAAAGCTCCCAAGAAAACTAGCAACCCCCGACAGGCCGCGGGGCAGCGACCACGATTTCGCTTGTTACAGACCACGTCTGCACGACAGCGCGGTGCCGAATCTCCCACCCGGCGGCATTCAGCAGTGGGGCCAGATCGATCGGGCGACAGCCGCCGACAATGCGCGCATCAAGTTGCCACAGGCGCCGCCAACCGGCCGATACCAATCGACCCGAACCGGACCTGGCCGGAGTCAGGCTGACCAGACAAAGCAGGCCTGCTTCCCCTAGCAGGCGGCGGGCCTCTTCCAAAACGTGGACGCTGTAGGCGGGCGACAGGAGGTCGAAGACGTATGCAGCGAGAAAGCGATCGTACCCGCCGTCTCGGCCGGGTAGCGGCAGCGAACCGTCTACTAAGTCGATTTTGGCCCTCTCCGCCCAACGGTGCAGACGCTCACGGGACAGGCGGACCATCTTGGGACTGACGTCGACGCCGCGGTAGCGCGCATCTTTGGGCAGGTAGCCCGAGAGCAGCCGCTCGGCCAGGGCGCCCGTCCCGGGTCCCAATTCATAGACAGAGCGGGCTTTGGCAAAGTCGCCTGCGCACAATAGCTCGCCGATGGCGGGTCCTTCGTACAGGCTTTGCCAATCCTGCAGACGCCCGATGCGGTCGTAAACGCACGCGGCCTCGCGCGGGCTGAGCGCTCCACTCATCTCCGTCGTACTCTAGGCCGCCGACTCGTCCGCTTCCATCATCCCGAAGACGTTTCCTTCGGTGTCCTGGAAGTAGACCATCCAGCCGACGCCGGGAACCGCCATCCGGGGTACGACGATCGTGCCTCCCGCCGCCGTCACCTTGTCGACGGCTTCGTCCAAAGACTCGACGTACAGGGAATTGGTGGTCCCCGGAAGAGTGTCTGGAGTGCGGGCCCCCAGTCCGCCATTGATGCCCGGAACGTCTTCAGGTCCGGTGGTGATCAGCCAATAGTCGAGAGGGCCCTCCCACTTCTGAAACTCCCAGCCCAGTGCCTCCTTGTAGAAGGCCATGGCCCGCTCGGGATCTTCAGCCGTGATGTCGAAGTGAACTACGCGTCCCACGGCACACCTCCAATGATAGAACTCAACCGGGATTATCCCCCCTAGCCGGGGGATCACTCTCGCGCAGGCCGAACCCGGCTAGAGCTCCTCCAGCTGCCTCTTGAGCGATTGTAGCTCCCGGTCCGCCTCCTCCAGCTGCCCGTGCATCTCTTCCAACCGTTCGCGCTCGGCCCGCACGAAGCGGGTGTACGGGGCGATGGCCTCGCGGACCCGGAAGAGGCTCCGTTCGATCTCATGATCGAACTGCTCGGTGACGGTGGCCAGGAGCTGCGTGCGCAGTTCGGCGATCTTCTCGGTGAACTCCTGCTTGGCCCGGCGCCGCCGGGCGGGAAGGATGAAGAGACCCAGCGTGGCCATGGTTCCCGCGGCCAGGATGCCGGTTACGTCGACCAGAGTCGTGGTGGCGAGCGCGGTGATCACCGCCCCCAATCCCAGGGCCCCCACCTCAAGCAGCGCGATGCCCGCCACCGACGACCTGACCGACTCGGCCAGGCGCCGGGCCTCGGCCGTGCGGTCGTAGCGATCGATGGCCTTCTGCGCCGCGCGGCCCACCGTGTCCAGCAGTTGGCCGCGGTCGTAGTCGAAGCTGCCCACCTGTCCCACGATCCGCTCGGCGTGCTGGGCGCGGCGCCCGGCGATCAGGGCGTTCACCGTCTGCCATTGGCGAAGCTCGGCGCCCACCATCCAGTCGATCACCTCTTCGACCTTCTGCTCGATCTGCTGGGGCGCTTCCGCCACCACCTTGCGCTCGAATTGATCCCTTATCTTGTCCCGATTGATAAGCTCAAAGGCCCGAGTCAGGCGAATGGTTTCGTCGAAGAACTCAAGGCCGCGCTTTTCGAAATCATGAAGGACGTTGTCCACGTCGGTCAGGCGAAAGCGGAACTCCCTCGAGAGATCCTCCCGATAGAGACTG
>JAGXFV010000040.1 GCA_024637095.1 Actinomycetes bacterium | reverse complement strand
GTTCTGGAGCAGGCTGACCACGAGGACCAGGGCAGACATAACCCCAGCGAATGCGGCCTTGTCCAGCATGTCCATGTCGGCAAAGGCGCGGAGGGTTCCCGCCCCGGCCACTTCGACCATCACGGTGCCGATGAATGCCAGGATGAAGGCGACGAAGACTTGCAGTGCGGTGCGCAGGCCGCGCACCAGGACAGTTCTTGGGATCAGCTTCATGTCGGTTCTCCTTGGTCAGGGGTCTCGGGGCACTCGGTGCGGCCTCTCCGGCCGCAGTTCTCGCACGACCGGTTGCGCCGATCCGCATGCATAGATGCTGGGGTCCAGCGGAGACACTGACCCACTAAGCCGACCCCGGCACGGTAAAGCCCGCCTCGGTCGCCTTGGCGAGTTCGGCGCGCACGACCTCGGGCAGCTCGCCCTCCTCTTCAACCAGCGACAGCACACCCGCCAGGAGCGCGTTCACCCGGTAGCTGAGCGCCTGCCCGCTCTTTACCGTTCGCTTCTGGAGTTCGGTCTGTTCCATCGAGGCGAGCGCCGTGTTGTGGATGTCGGCGAGCAGCTGGTCCCTCTCTTCGTCGGTGAGCTGAGCCATGAGGTCCTCCAGGAAGTCGGGAATCTGCGTCTGCGTGCTTGCTCGGTAGGCGTCGATGATCGCAGCGCGGTCGTTGCGGTTGCCAGGGCAGCTCTTCGGGCTCTTGTCCCTGTGCATGAAGTGGCCGGGCGAGCCGCGGGTGTAGCTGATGCGAATGGGGAGGCCGATCTTCCGCTCAATCGCCTGCCAGACGAGCGTCCCTATTCGGAGCATCTCGGGGGTGAAGGGCGCGAGGTCGCCGTTCCAGACGTACTCCATGCCGATCGAGCGGGAGTTCCACCCGGAGACGTGGATCCCGTCGTGCCGAGGGTGGGTTCCGACCCAGACGCCCCACGGCCCGCCTCTCTCTCGGGGGGCGACGAAGAAGTGCGGACCCACGCCGGCCGGCCAGCCGAGATTCTCTCGGTAGTAGCGGAAGATGCCGTCGAGGCTCGAGCGACCCTTCCAGGTGGCCGGGGTCGGGGCCCACGTGTGATGCGTCACCCCGTAGATCGCGGGCAGCGAGCCCAAGGACTGCGCCCGGATCCAGGGCTCGATCTCCTCGGGCAAAAGAAAACGGCCCAGGAAGAGCCGTTTGGATTCGTCGGTGAATGCGGTGCCCACGTCAGACCTTCCCCGAATGCTCGAGGCAGCGGACGTCGTCAGTGCGGCCTTGTGCCCGCAGCTGCTCCGCACGCTCCTCGGTCAGCTGCACCGGTCGGCTGCAGTACGCTGACTCGATAGGCGGCAGGATGGGGGGATCCCCGGGCTCCCAGATCCGCTCGCAGAGGTGTCGGCAGGGCAGCTCGACCGTTGCGGGTAGGGGCGGCAGAGGCTTGCCCGTCACAGGGTGCAGTCGATCACTCATCAGTGCCTCCTCCTCATCCTGAACCACCGTCGCCGGCGGAAGGGCCATATCCGGATCACTCGCACTCCACCTCCACTTCGCCGCCTCGCTTGCGGAAGGTCACCGACTCACGCTCTGCGCACAGTGCGCCGCCTCGTCTCTCAGCCGCCCGGGGGCGTCTAAGGGCAGGCGCTGAACGTGACCCAGCCCCGGGCACCCGTAGTAGCCACCGTGGCGGGCATCGGAGCAGCTGCAGAGGTTTGTCTTGCGGTCTTGGAGAAGGACGTTGCCGCAGTCGGGGCAGCGGCAGGGGCAGGGGAGGGTGAAGCCCATCGAACCTCCGATCAGGGGGGAACTACAGGGCGGCGTCCATAAGCGAGATCACCTTGTCCGCCAGAACCTCGACAAGCAGAAGCAGTGTCGCGGCCACGGCTACCCAGAGCCAGGACCACTTTTCCTTCCAGGTGACAAACATGCGCTGCCCCGACTGCGATGACGTCTTATCGCCCTCGGCTATCGCCGCGCGGATCTCGCCCAAGTCCCGGTCCACCTGCTCGTGCTTGGCATGGCAGTACTCTCGCCGTGCGGCAAGCGCGGATTCGTCAAGGCGGGCTTCGGTGTTGATCGAGGCGAGTTCTCTTCGCATCTCCTTGATCTCGTCCCATAGGGGTCGCAGTTCTTCGGCCATGATCCCCTTTACGACTAGCGCGAATTGGCGTTCTTCGTAGGTCACGGCTGTTACACCGCCACAATGTTGTCCACCGGGTGGGCCAGGGTGACGCTGATGTCGGTGGCGGGGGTATCCTCGGTCGGCAGGTTCCTGGCCTGCACCCACCAGATGGTGTTGGTGCCACCGATGGGTCCGGCAAGGGTGAGCGGGTCGCCCCAGGCTCCCCAGGTGCCGGGAGAACCAGCGCTGTCTGGAGCCAGCCTCCAAGCGGTCTGCGTTGTCCCACTGGGAGTGATCGTAAAGCTCCCGGAACGCGCCCACCCGGTATTGCATCTCACGGCCAGCTTGAGCGGGTCGGTCAGGTCCTCTGTCTCCCCCAGGGTGAGATCCCCGCCCTCTACCGGGTTGGTCAGCGTCTCGGTGACCTCGGTTCCGTCCGTCGCGGCCGCCGTGGGGGTGCCGTCGTAGAGGTGAATCTCCCCCACCACGACCACGGTGTAAGTGGCGTAAACGTTGGGCCAGGTATAGTCCTCCAGCGAAACGGCCAGGGCCGGGTTAGCCGGCGTGGTGTAGTTCATCCCGCTGGTGATCTGGCCGTAGATGTAGGCGCTGCCGTTCCAGGTCTGGTAGAAGCGGGCGTTGGTCACTCCGCCGTCGTGATCGTAGATAAAACCTATCCAGTACCAGCCCGCATCGAGAGCCACCGCGGAGGCAAAATTGAAGTCGAGCACCTGCGGGTCGGTGGTGGCCGCGATCACTGTGGGGTTCGACGCTCCCAGGAGCGTGCCTGGACCGTTCTGGTTCGGGGTTCCCGTGTAGACGTAAGTGCCGTCAGCGGCGTAGATCACGCCCTTGGCGTTGACCGCCTCAGTGCCGCCTGCGAAACGGCCGGTCAACTTGGAAACCAGGGCCTTCTCGGTCAGTTCGTAGTAGCCGCCATGCCAGCGACCGATGTAGGCGGTGGAGGAAGAGGCACCGTCGTTCTGAGTGCGTCCAAAAGTGGGCATCTAATCAGACCTCTCTATCCGTAGACCCGTTTGGTGCCGACGCAGTCCTCGTAGGTGACAGTCGGACCGCCGATCTCGTAGAAGGTGTAGTAGTTGTCGAGGCAGGGGCCGGTGTAGCCGTCCTTCGCGCCGATGCAGCGCACGAGTTCGGCGTTGGTCGCCCCGTCGAAGATGTATCCGTAGCCGTCGTTCGCGCCCACCGGACGGTTGTGGTGCATGTTGCAGTCTTCGAGGTAGACATTCGAGCAGTTGGTGAGCTGCACCCCGCCGTAGCCATTGGGCCGGGAGGCAACTGTGTGGCCCTCGCACCGGATGAACTCGATCAGGCCGGTGGCTCCGCTGATGTAGTAGGGGTGCGGCGGATACATGGGGTCCATGCAGTTGTGACTCAGGCAGTCCTCGAAGCGGACCTGACCGCTGCCGTCTTTCAGCTGGACGCCGACGAAGCCGTTGTCGTGGAGCGTGGTGTTCTTAACCAGGGCCTCGGTGAGCGCAGCCGACGAGTAAAGACCGGCAAAGAGCATGTCGTGAACCGTCAGACCATCAATCAGGACCTGCGACACGTTCCCGGAAAAGACGACTCCGTACTGGTTGGTGAGGTACGTCCCCTGGAGCCTGAAGTTCTTGAGCGTGATGCCGCTGTCCCCGGAGAAGAACTGGATCGGGTAGGTGGCTGGGGTGTAGAAGTACGTTGCGTCTCCAACCCCGCGAATGTCCAGCCCGGTCCTCCCCGCCAAACCGTAGCTCTGTCCGGGAGCCTGCCCGAAGTAGTAGCGCACCGGGGGATCGGGGAACCAGAGAACGTCCCCAACTCCGGTGGCGTTGATCATGGCCTGCATCGCGGCCCTCTCGTCAGTCCCGTCCCCAACAATCCCGAAGTCCGTGGCGATGGCTGCGCCGGCCGGGGGAGTCAGGGGCAAGGTGGCGGCCACCAGCACCCGACGGGTGGCAGCATAGACGAACTCCGTGGTGCCCAACGGGATGAACTGCCCGAACCAGGGATAGTTGCGGGAGTTGGCCGGGAACTCCCGGACCATCGACGGGTAGGGTCGCGGTTCGACAATCGGGTATTCCGGGACGGCTTCGACCAGCACTCGGCGTGTGGCTGCGTGTTGGAGGCCCATGGGCAGGACCAGCACTCGACGTGTGGCTGCGTTACCCACGGGCTAGAGGCGGTAGTTGATCGTGGGCGCGAACTGCGTGACCGCGGACAGCGAGGCGTTCTGGACACGCGCATAGATGGTGGTGCCGCCGAACCACTCCAGGGGGATCCGGTCGTCCCACTCGGCGGCCAACACGAAGCCCGAGTCGTAGGCCAGAATGTTCCGGGCCGCATCCTCGTAGAGCTGCAGCTTCCAGTTGGGGTCGCTGCCGACAACGGACACCCGCAGCCGGGTAATCAGCATCTGGCCGGGCACAGTCAGCGTGTAGTAGTTGTCGGTGCTCTGCGCCGGGGCCGTCCAGGTGCTGGCCGCCACGGAGCCCACGCCGCTGCTGGCTGCGGGCAGATCGGCCCAGGCCAAGCTACCGTCGGCCTGCGGGGTCAGATACTGCCCGACCACTCCCGCTGCCTTCCGCACCAGATTGGTGCCGTCCATGGTGAGCAGGTCGCCCTTGGCGCTCATTTCGGCCAGCAGGGAGTTCAGCCGGTCGATCGCCGCGTCGACGTTCGTCGGATAGCTGTAGTTGTCGGGGGAGACAACCGGCTTAGCCAAGCTGGAGCGGGAAACAGTCATCGAATCCTCCTGATGCGATCGGCAAGGTCAGCGGTGCGGTCGCCCAGGCGCAGGGAGACAATCTCCGAGTCGGAGCTGTCGCTGATCTCCAGCACTCGCAGATCGGTGTCCTCCACGTCCTCGTAGAGCAGGGGCACGGTGTCTCCGGGCACCAGCACTCCCGCAACGCTCTCGTGGGAGCGCAGGCTGTGGGAGAGTCGCTTCTCGCTCACCCGCTCGAGTACCGATTTCACCTTAGCCAGAGCCGCATGCTCGCTGACGACGTCGGGCATGTCATGGACCACCTCACGGGGGTCCGCCTCGGCTGCGGCGGTTTGCAGGGTGACTACAGCTTGTGCTCGCCCTCGCCGTAGGCGGTGCCGACCACTCGGTTGTATGTGCGCTCCTCTTGAGTGAAGGCATAGCTGCCGGAAATGATGGTGCGCTCGTCGCACCGGACCTGCTTGGTCCGGTCACTGCCCACGCTGCGTTTCAGGGTGATCGTGCCGCCGTCTGGGGCAAAGCTGTACTCGCCCCCAACCAGCGACTGAAGCTCCGCAAGCATGTCGTGAACGGGACGCTGCTCGGCGCGTAGGCTTACCCGGTTCTCGCTGGTCAGGTAGAAAGCCACGCCCGACTGCCCCAACCGCACGGTGCCGCTGGCCACCTCGATGGTTAGGTAGTGCTCGGTCTGGGTGCTGAGAGCGGCCAGCGTGCTGGACAGGTTCCAGACTTGATTCGCGGTCACCGGCCAGTTGGAGAGCACGTTGGCCATGCCGTCGAATGAGAAGTTGATAGTCCCGCTGGTGCCAGGACCGAAGCGCACTTGCAGATCGGCCCCGGTGAAGATGAAGTCGATCAGGTCCCCGGCAGCGGAGGAAACGAGGTACTCGCCTTGGTCGGTCCACCCGCCCAGCGCGGTCACCCGTTCGTCGTTGTGGGCCACGGCGCGTTCTTCTTCGGTACGCACGTCCATCTCCGGGGACAGGAAGATGAAGGGGTCGAGCGGTGTATCCCGGCGCTCGAACAGCCTGACGTTGTCCACCAGGGTTCGGGAGTCGGTCGAGTAGACCGAGAAAACGATATCCATGTTCCGGGAAGCGGCCGTGACCCAGTTGGTTACCGTTTCCACCCAGCCGTTCCCCGACTGGCTGCGGTAGACAACTTTGTTGTCCTGCTTGATCACACGGGAGAGATCGTCGCTCCAGAAGCGCACGCTGGCCCGGATGATGGAGCCCGCTTGGGCCACTAGGTTGAAGAACGAAGCAAAGCGGATGCGATACTGCCGGCCCGGAGTCACCCGACGGATATTGGAGTGCAGGACGGACGAGGTCGCAGAGGCATACGGGTTTGCGGGCATCAAGGCCACCATGCCCCGGCCGGCGTTCCACCCGCTGGTCACCAAAGTGCTCAAGCGCACTACGTCCCCATCGCTGTGCCGCATGTTCCAGAACGAGGGGTACACCGGAGCCAGTCGGTTGCCGTTGGCGTCGAAAGAGGGGTCGAACGCCCCGAAGTCGCCGTTCAAGAGGTCGAGCGGGATCTCGTCGCCGACAAAGTAGTTGCCGATCTCCGAGGGCAGGCGACTGACGCAGGAGAAGGCGCCGGCGCTGGTATTGGTCAGCCTCTCTTTGAGGGCCGTCTCCCACGAGTAGCAGGTGAGCGTGCGCAGCCGGGCAGGATCACCTGCGGGCAGATGAATCAGGTAGCGGTGGCCTTCGTAGACTAGCCACTTCGCCTGCCATGAGAGTGCCGAGAGTTGAGCAATGGGCACAAGGCCATCCATGCGCTCGGGCCAGAACTCCACAGTCAGTTGCCATGCGCGGTCCACCGAGCGGGTGCGGGTAACTCGGTACGGAGTCAGCTGGCCGATTACCGCTCCTCCCGTGTCCAGCATCGGCAGGAACAAAACGTCGGCGCGGGGAGTGGGCGTGGACGTGCCCGATTCGGCCACGGCTCCTCCACCCCACGGGAACTGCCCCCATGCTTGGTCTCCCCAGCCCATCTAGGCCAACCAGAGGCGGCGGTAGGTCACGGTCAGGTCGAAGTCCGCGTCGACGAAGATGACCGTGTTGTCCTCCTGCTCGGGGTCATACTCCCCGGTCGGGCGCAGGGGCGGGAAGCGAGACGAACTGAGGTACTCGGTACGCGTGGATGCGTCCACCTTGACGATGCCGGTGGCCGCGTCGATGTGCAGGGTTTCGCCTGCTTCAATATCCCCGTAGTAGATGAACTTCTGACTGTTGCCGTTGTAGACAGTCAGTTCGGTGTTCACGGTGGTCGCCGAAGCACTGACGTTCTTCAAGCTGTAGGTGGGGAACACGTGGAGCGGGCCGGGGTTAATCACCACTGCACCCGACGCCAGGGTGAGCACCGTTTCAGTCAGGGCTTCGGCGTAGGGCAGCCGGCGCACTTTGACGGCGAGGCCTTCCACCCAATCCGCCCGGAAGGGCAACATCGGCTCAGGCCAGGGCGCGCCCAGCACTCGGGCGATGTACCTGCGATCAGTCACGTCTGTGCGCGTCAGATAGCAGTAGCCCTTCCGCGGGTTGAGCGCCGCGTAGAGAGAATCCTTCTTCGACAGAAGGTTAGCGCGGCTCGAACCCTTGGTGAGGCCGTGAAGAGTCGCGTCTACGGGTTGCATCCCGAGCGCAGCAAGAATGGGGAAGCGTGCTTCAAGTTCTCCCCCTGGGGGGCCTTCGGCCAGAGCGGCAAGCGCGAACAGGTCATCAATACGGGGGAACTCTATGTAGGGCGAGAGGTCTACGCCGTCGAAAATGATGCTAGCCAATGGACACCTCCGTGGAGTAACCAGCGCCTACCAGCTCCGCAGTGACTCCGTCCACGATCTGCTGGACCTGGGAGTCGGTGAGCGGCCCGTCGGATTCCACACGTACCTTGATGTCGGCATCGATTCGGCTGACGATGTCCTGCTGGCGATCAAGCGCCATATCCTCACGCGTGTAGCCAATGTCATATCCGAGGTCGCGCATCCGGGCGATGTCGGCCGCAGTGTAGTAGCCCTGCGCCTGGAGTTGTCTCAGGTCCCGCTCGGTCGAGCGTAGATCGTTAAGTTCCCGGTCGAGGCGTAGGGCGTCCCGCTGCACATCGATGTTCTGCTCTACGCCATCCAGGAAGTCGAATACCGGCCGGAAGGTGAGTTCGGCGAGGTCGTCAGCCGCCTCTCCGGCTGCCTCCGAGAGCTGGAAGTAGTTCTCGGCAATCTCGTTGAAATCCTGGTCGGACAGCTGCGCCCGGTTGTCCTTCGCCCAGGCGAGGAGATCTCCGGCTTCATCGGCCGCCCGCTGCGAGTAGTTAGCGATGCCCCAGGCGGTGTCAACCATGCCTGAGTGTGGCGCACCGGAGGCCTCTTGCCACCCGAGCCGGGCTTCCTCGCGGCCTACGAAGCTCAAGGCGTCGTCTATCGCTGTCTCCTGCACGCCGATGGCGAACTCCACGAGCTCGTCCCGGGCCTCTTTGGCAGCCTCAGCAAGCTCGAAGTAGGTTTCGGCAACCTCGTTGAACTCGTCCGGGGCTAAGCGGTCGCGGTTGGCTTTGGCCCATTCGAGCTGCGCGAAAGCTTCCGTCGCGGCCTCATCGGCGAGGGACACCAGACGCTCAAGCACCGGCTCCAGTGTCGCCGGCATGGCTCCCAGGCTCTCCAGCATGCCGAAGCGGGCCGACTCGCGTGAGGAATAGGACCCCACATCGCCCAAGCGCTGATCGAACATCTCCGTGACCCGGTCGACGAACTCGGCGCCGCGCTCCCCCAGGGGGGTGTCGGCTACTACGGCTCTGCGAAGCACCTCGGTCTGCGCTTGGATGGTCCGGGTGAAATTGGTTAACCACTCGTTCTGCTCTGAGGTGATGAAGCGCTCGCCTACCTTGGCGAGCACGGGAACCTCGCCACCCTCGTGGAAGCGGAAGCCGGCGTGGAGGTGGTCGCGGTGATCGGCCACGCTCTGTGCGTTGGTGTTCTTGTGGACGTAGGGCGCGCCCAGCGACCAAGCTAGGTCGTCGTGGAGCAGTTCTTGGATCCCGAACCGGCCCGCGTTAGAAGCGAGGAACTGGAAGGCCTGTCGGAGCATTCCGTAGTTGCCAAACCAGTCGGTCCCGCGCCCGGAAGCGTGTAGAGACCTGCGTCCGGTGTTCCTCACGGTAGCGCCGGGCCGGAACCCGGACCCCAGTGAGATCGGGAACATCCCCGCGATCGTCTGCGCCATGCCCCCGGTGTACCCCGTGAGCCCGCCCACATCGGCCATGCCGCCACCCTGGAAGAGTTCGGCCAGCATGTCCTCGCCGAAACCGGATCCGCCCCGCTGAGCGATTCCTCCGATGGTCGGCAACGGGACGCTGGGCGACCATTTGTTGAGTTCGGCTTGGGCCGCGGAGACGAAGGTGGAGCCGTAGTAGGAGCCTCCGCCTCCCCCGCTCGGGCGCTGGTTCTCAAAGATATCAATGAGCGTCGGCACCATGCGGACGTTCGAGATCAGGAACCCGTCCGCAAAGCTGACTCCGGGCGCCAGTCCGTTCGGTTTCTGCGATTCGAAGATGTCGATGAGCGTGGGCACCATGCGCACGTTCTGAATGAGGAAGCCGTCGGCAAAGTAGACCCCGGCCGCAGTCGGGTCGGGGCGAATGCCGGAGAACATCGCCGCGATCTGCTCGGTCCACAGGCCGATGCCCTCGCGGAAGTCAGAGGCGAATTGCGCGCCGACCAGCTGTGCCTGAGCGGAGTCGATGGTGACAGCGTCAATGATGCCCGACTGGATCTCGGCGGCCTGAGCCTCGTCGATTCCGAACAGCTCGTCGAGCCAGCCGTCGAGGGCATCGTACGCTGAATTCAGCTTCTCGTTGAGCGCCGGGAAGAAGGACCCCAGGCTTTCGAGCGTCGAGCCCGCGCTGCCGGGCCGCTGCCCCTCGTAGGACTTCTCTATCTCGCTTATTTTTTCCGAGTCGGCTTCGATCCCGAGTGCCGCCTGCACGATGGCCTGCTGGATGGTCTGCGCGAGCTTCGACCAGTCGGTTTCCTCAAGACCGGTTTTCACGCTGTCCACGAAGGTATGGGCCATGTCGCCAAGCACGGAGCCGTCATCGTCGCTCATGGCGCCGAACAGGGCTTCGACCGTCCCGCCAATGGCGCGGCCGATGTCGATACCCCACTGGGCTATTTGATCGGCCCCGGTGTCCTGGCCCTCGACGAAGCGGATCTCCGCCTGCATCACACCCATGGGGAGTTCGGTGCTGGTTACGTCACGCCAGGAGCCCCCAGTAGGACTCCCCATTCCGAAGGTGGGAATGATGCGCACCGGATACTCGGCCGCGTAGAACCACTCTTCGAGTTGGCCGTTCAGTTCCTCCCAGGCGATGCCCAGTTTCTCGGTGAGGTCAGCGCCTTCCCAACCAGACACCTTCTTCAGGCTCTCCAGGAAAGCGGACGCATTTTCCGCCGCCGCAACGAGGCTCTCCGACATCCCTACGATCGGGCCGAGCGTCCACCCGCCGAGTTCGATGCCCACGTCGCGGATGTTGTTCCACATAATGCCGAGCTTGGCCGCGGCGGTCTCGTAGCGCTTCTCGGCCTCTTCGGTGAGCGCGGTGTTCTCTTCCCAGGCCTCGCCGCCGACCTCCAGCGCCTCGTTCACCGTCTCCTGGCCTGAAGCCAAGCGGCCGAGTACGTCCATCAGGCGGATGCCCTCAAGCCCCAGATCTTCGATGATGGGGGTGACGTCCTCGCCCTGCTCGTTCAGCTTGTTCAGGCCTTCGACGAATTCAAGCGTGGCGGCGGAGGCGTCCTTTTCGAAAAGCTCAGAGAACTCGTCTACCGACTGGCCGGCTACCTCGGCCCAGGTCTTTAGGTCGTCCGTCTGCCCGACCACAGCGGACTTCATCTCCAAGAACACCCGGGAGATGGCCGAGCCGCCAAGCTCCGCCTCGATACCGAGGGAGCTCATGGCGGCGGCCCAGGAGAGGATCTGATCCTCGGAGAGGCCAACCTGCGTCCCAGCGCCGGCGATGCGCAACGACATGGCGCTGATCTCGGCTTCCGTGGTCGCCATGTTGTTACCAAGGGCGACGATGGTGGAGCCCAGCCGATCGAAGTCGGTCTGGCTCATGCGCGTGATGTTGGCGAGGCGGGCGAGCTCGGTGGCGCCTTGTTCCCCGGTGAGGTTGGTGGCCTCGCCCAGGTCGGCGATCACGTCGGTGAACTCGAGTATGTTCTCCTTCTGGATGCCCAACTGGCCGGCGGCCTCGGCGATGCCAGCGAGGTCCTCCGCCTTGATCGGCTTGCGCTTCGCCATTTCGCGCAGGCCCTTATCCAGAGCAGCGAACTCGGTTTCGGTGGCGTCGACCGTCTTGCGCACGCCGGCAAAGGCCGATTCCCAGCTGATCGCCATTGTGGCGGCGGCCACGGTGGAACCGGCGACGGCGACGCTGAGGGCGCCGATCCCGGCCACGGCTGCCCCTACGCCTACCCTGGCGAAGTTGGAGAGTGCCCGGGTGCCGTCTCTACCAAAGGTGTTGACGTCCCGCTTGGCCTGGTCCAGCCCGCGGATGAGCCCCTTGTTGTCGGCGGAGAGGACTACGTCAAGACGTTCGAGTTCAGTAGCCAAGTCACCTCCGCTTCATTTTCTTGAGACCAGCCCGCATGAAGCCGGTCAGGGATTCGGACGCGGCCGTGAGGCGCGTCTTGTGGGGAGCGTCGGGTTCAGGTTCCTCGGTGTCCGTGGGCTTGTAGCCACCCATGGAGGCTGCTTGCAGGCGCAGGAAGTAGTTGTCTCGGTGAGAGGGGAGGTGACGGGCGAGCTTCCGCACCCAGTCAGCAGGCGCTCGGGCAAACTCCCAGGGCGGAATGTGATACCAGAAGGTGAGCTGGGTGTAGAACCAGTCCAGCTCGTCCTCGGTTAACTCTCGCTCGCCTCCCCGAGCAGGTTTTTTCCCTCACCACCCCGGAGAATGTCTTTGGCCCAGCCAACCAGGGCGTTGATGGTGGGGAAGGCCAAGCGCTCCAGGACCACGTCCGGAGTCGGTTCGCCGTCGATCAACACGGCCAGCTGCGCCGCGTCCAGGTAGTTGTCGGTGACGTTGTCGGGTGGCACCTGGGAGTTGATGAACTCCCGCACCCGGCGGTTGCGTTCCACCGGCTCGAGGTCTCCTTCTTCGTCCAGACGCTCACGTTCGGCGTCGGCCATAGCCTGAACCTGTTTACCCCACTCCTGGAGCCGAGCGCGGCGCTCGTTGGCGAGGCGCTGCCAGGTGTAGCGGTCGCCGTCGGCGGGGACGCGGATCGCCCACACCTCGCCGTCGGGGAAGACCAGTTCTTTCCCCCGGGCGCGTTCAAAGTTCTCTACGTTGATGCGTTCCATTACGGTCTCCTCGGTTTGTATGCCCCGACCCCGCTGCAACCGAGGAGAAACAGCGGGGACCGGGGCAAGTTCAGGGGGTTAGCTGATGTAGGCTGCCGTCACGCCGTTCTTCACCGTCACGGTGATCGGCGAGACACCCTCGGCCGTACCGCGCAGGTTGTAGGATTGCTCGCTCGCGGAGTTGTCGGGGGCGATGGTGGCCTTCTCCACGGCGTCGTAGGTCAGGTCGTTGACATCGAAGGAGATGGACCGCTCCGGGCCGGGGGCCGCGGGGGTTTCGGTCAGAGCGAAGTTCAGCGACCCGGATTGCAGCGAGGTGGAAAGCGGGGCCGCGTCGGCCGGGGCAGCTGCACCGAAGTTGTGAATGAATTCGATGGTGTGATCGACCGCGAGCAACTGGTAGCCGGCCATAATGGTCCCACGGCCCTCGAAGGCGTCGTAGGGAGTCACGTCCTCGCCGTTCGGCAGGCTCATCTGCTTCTCGGCCGAGACCTCCCAGGCGGTGATGGAGTCCACCGCGGCCTCAGCACCGGAGCCGGCGTCGACCAGGTAGGCACCATTACCCTGCCAGAAGTCAAAGCGTGCCGACTCCTGTGCGGGGAGACTGGCGGGAGCGGCGGCCAGGTGTTTCGGCAGCGCCAGGGGAGCTACCGTCACCTCGCAGTAGGCGATGATGTCATCGCCAGAGTTCCCCGCGCCAATCTTCCAGGACTCGATCTTGACGTCCTCGAACACAGTCCACTCGCCGTCAACCATGCGCCACATGGTGAGATAGGGACCAGTGTCGGCGACGGTGATGGCGTGCGAGTAGGGATCTGCGATACCGGCCACCGCATCTGCGCCGAGCAGCCAAGCGACAATTGCGCCTGCGTTCTTCGGGGACAACACGAAGCGCAGCGTGCGCTCGGCGAGGTTCACGGGCATGGCGTAGGGGTAGCCTCCGCCCCACACTCCTCCGTTCGAGCTTTGCAGTCGCCCCTGGGCGGGTTCGACGCGCACGTCGCCTGAGATGTAACTCAGGAAGTAGCCTGCCGCGGCCGCGGCCGCCGTTCCCTTGGCCGACTGCGCGGCGACGTAGAAGGCATTGTTCGTGGCGTTGATGCTCATTCCGTTTCACGCTCCTTGTCTTTCTTCTTCGGCGGCCGTTCCGCCACAACGGCGCCGCCGCTCTTGAGCGCGCGGATCTCGGCCTCGTCTTTCGTGGTATGAGGGAGATCGAACTGGTAGCAGCGTCCGGTTTTCGGATCGCAGACACCAAGCCGGTCGGCCCCCTCTTTTGCGTAGGTCGTCATACGGATCACCTCCAGGTCTTTGGCAAGAGAAAGGACCGCCTAGAGCGGTCCTTGGTGAAAGGGCGGTGACTGACCGGCTAGGGCGCCGGCTCGTCGTAGTGGAGTCTTACATCGACGATGGTGCGGTAGTGACCCGTCACCGGATCTTGGCGGGGGCCCATGGCGGTGAGTACCAAGGAAACTACGTGCATGGAGCCCATGAGGCCGTGGTAGCCCTCGATCGCTCCCTTGACCGCGTCGCCTAGCTTCTCCGCGTTCAGCGGGTCAAGCGCCCAGCAGTCGAACTGATAGCGGGGTTGGACGATGCTTCTCACGTGGAGTGCGGTGTTGGTCACACGCCAGAAGTTAAGGGCGGGAGGCGTGGTGCCCTGCTCGAGGTCGGGGGTCATTATCTTCGCGCCCACGATGTCGGTGATCGCGGTGACGGTCTTCAGATACGTGGTGATGTTCTCGTGGGCCGTACTCACCGGACGATCCTCTTGATTGCGGCTTTCAATTCCTTGGCCGCCGCACCTGCAATCTTGCCCTCGTTCGCGTCAGCGGCGCGACGAAGCGGAGCCACAGGGGTGATGCCTTCGGTGCGGTGAAACCTGCCGTCCGCGCCCTTGTATTCCCACTCTTCGCTGCGTCCGCCGTAGGGGTTGTGGACCCCGGTGCCGAACTCGTGGTGCTTAGCTTGTGGAGAGCCGTTGCTGAGGCGTGAGCTCTTGCGGTGCTCGGTGACCTCCCAGTTGCCGATCATGTCCGCGGTCTCTTGGCGGAGGTCTTCGGTCTCGGCGTGGCCGTCCATGCGGAGAACGGCGTCCGCTTCATCGGCCAGCACCTCGAGCGCCGCTTTTTCCGCCTGCCGAAGCACTTTGCCTCGGTCCAGGCTGGCGAGGGCGCTTAGCTTGCGCGTCAGCTTATCCAGGCCACGCACGTTGCCACCAAGAGTACGGCTCACGTCGACACCTGATTCAGCACGACGGCGGTATCAAGCGCGCCCAACTCCGCGGGTCCCGCTACCTCGTAGACGAGGGGCGGGGCCAACAACTCGCCGAAACGGTGAGTGATGCGGATCTGATCTGCGAGCGCCACCTGCGTGCCGTATGGCAAATGCACCAGAGCATCTGCCTCGGTGACAGTGTAGCTGCCGGTGCGCTCCTCCCCGGCGACGCTGGAGCGGCCGCGGGGGTCGAAGCGACACTTTGTAGTGGTGTCGGTTGGAGTGGTCGTCGTGCGGCCGAGGGTGTCGCGGGTGCCTGCCGTCTGAGTGACGATCACGCAGGTGTCCTGCATGTGGACTTCGGTCTGCCGGCGCAGTTGAGGGAGTCTGTGTGGAGAAAGACTCACGACCAGTCCGTATCCTCAGTCGTGCCAAGGTAGCCGACCGGCCCGTAGGTAGACACCGAGAAAGCAGTCGGCGACACCTTGCCCGCCGCGTTCTTAATGCGCCGTTCTTCTGTCTCTGTCAGGTAGACACCTTCTGCCCGCGCATCGGCCAAACGGTAGCTGTAGTCACCAATGTTCTCGCCAATCATGCCCTCGGCATTGTCGTATGCCCGGCGGACCGACTGACAGACAACGGCGACAATGGTCTGCGGCACGGCTTCCAGGCTGCCGCCGGCCCCGACGTAGTCGGAGCCGGCTACCTGCCGCGCCAGCGCCGAGGCATCGTCGAGCAAAGCCTGAAGACGAGCAGCGTCGTCCACAGAGGCGCCGTAGCGCGTCTCGAAGTCCTGGGCGGTGGCGAGGGAGGGGAGGCTCACGGGTTACTCCTTAGCTATTGGACTCGGCCTTGGCCTTCTTGATAGGTTTGAAGCCGCCGCCGAGCTTCGCGGCGAGGTCCTCATCCACCGTGACCTTGGTGCCGTGGGTGCTCACCATGATCACGGTTTTGGGCTGTTCGTCTTTCTTAGACATGAGTCATCCGCCTAAACTGCCGGCGTGGTTTCGGTGTACTCGACGAACGCTGCGGTATCGTTACAGAGGAAGCCGTACTCGGCCTCGCCCAGGACCGCTACGAGGTTGTTCTCGAAGAGGCTGACCAGGGTCCCGTTGATGGTCACGGTCGCCTCGGTGGACACCTTGTAGCTAATGCCCCCGACGACGCCCCAACGGCACTGGTCCCACTCGCCGCCGTAGCCCTGGATGTAGGTGGTGGACAGACCGGCGGGAATGGCCTCGCCTACGCCATCGGCCATCCACACGGGGCGCTTCAGAAGCCGCCCGGCGCGCGCTGGCATATTCTGGTTGGTCTCGAACAGCGCCGTGGTGGTGTCGTCCAGTGGGCTGTCGATGAAGATCGGTCGCTCGTTCAGGTCCAGAACATCCAGGAAGTCCCACTCCACCCGGCGGGCGAAGGCGAACCCCTGGAGATTCTTCTCGTCGGCGGCGAGCAACTTACCACCCGCGATCAGGTCGGCGTACAGGTTGGTGCCGGTGCCGAACTCGACGGCCTTGGTCGTCTGGCCGACCCAGGTGGCGAAGGGGCCGCCACTGGCGGTGCCGTCGGGGCCTTCGTCACGGAGAGCAGCGCGGTCAAACGCGTCCGCGAAGGCTTCCGCCATCTCCGGTCGGATTTGATCCATGTAGCCGCCGGGGTTCGAGCGGACTACCTCAGCGGAGACCACAGCGATGGCCGCGATCTTCTTCGGGGAAATGGTCTTCAGGGCCATCGAGCCCTTAGACGCGGGCTTTGCCGTGCCCTCGGAAACCCACCCGGCGGAGAGCTTCCCGGTAACTACCGGGATATCCACGCCGTTGGCGCCGAGGGGGATCTGAGGCGTGAGTCGTTGCACGGCCGAGATCCGGCGCGCGCGTTCGAAAATAGCAGCGGACTGTTGTTCGTTTAGAAAGCCTGAAAAGTCGCTGATGGTGGACGCAGCGGTAATAGCCACAACCACTCCTTTCTATTGAATGCCTAGCTTTGACTTCAGGTCGCGGAGCAGAGGATCGTCGTCGTTGAGAGCGGGCGTTTCTCGCGTTCCCTGCCGGGGCGAGGCCCGGGGAGGGGACGGTTCGTGCTGCTCCGAGGTGACAAGCGATAGCAGCGCATCGGCGTCAGCGGCCAGTTCCTCCTCGGTCTCGCCCTGCAAGCGGCTTGCCAGTTGCGCGGGAACGCCCTTTTCCAGGGCGATGCGGTTTCTGAGGGATTGCCGCTCGAGCGCTTGCAGCTTCTCGGTCGCTTGGTTCAGTTGTTCGGTGAGCCGCTCTTGCTCGGTCTTTTCGGCTTCCTCGAGTTCGTCCAGCTTCTGCGCCTTCTTGACCAACTCGGCTACCTGAGCCTTGAGCTGCTTTTCGGTGGCGCGCAAGTTGCCGATGGTGCGCTTGGCGCGTTCGGGGTCGAACTCGCCCTCGAACTCCGGTTCGTGGTTTTCTGGTTGCTCTTCACCGGTTTCGGGGCCCGCTTGGGCTTCCTCTGCCATGATGGTCGTCCTCTCTTGAGGTGGTTTGCATCGCAGCGGCAACTAGCCGAGCGATTAAGGAGGGGGATGTATAAAAAGACCGCCCCTTGGCGGTTAGCTTTCGAGGCCCCGCGTCTCGCGGATGTGCTTGCCCCACACGGCGCGCTGATCGCGGGCTCCGGCGGTGACGGCGCGCCATTCGTCCTCGAGGTCCTGGTTTACCTGCGGGACGTCTTGGTCTTCGTGAATCGGCGTTATGCTGCAGTCGCAGAATTCGTGATATCTGGGTTGCTCGGTGTGGTAGACGGCTCCACGGCTTGCGAGCATGAGGCAGAAGGGACAGGTGGCCGTGCCTTGGGGAACGAACGCCCAGCGAATCCTCTCCCGGCGAACGTAGTCGAGGACGGTGTTGCGCCCGGGTTGCAGCGAAAGCCTGCCGGCCCCACCGGCTAGTCGCTTGAGCGCCATGGATGGGCGCGGGGTTTCTTCCCACAAGGGACCAAGGCCCCAACGCATCATCGAGCCCACTTGCTCGTCTGGTGCAACGGCGGCCATGGGAATGACGGCGCTTGGTCTGCCCGCGGCCTCTGCTGCTGATTCCAGGAAGTCAATCGCGCTCGCGGCGGATATGTCGCCATAGGTGGCCGTGATGTCCCGGAGGGCTTCCTCAAGTACCGCCCAGGAGCGGGTCATATCCTCGATGTCGAGTACGTCCCAAAGCTTTATGAGGTCCCGCGCGGTGAGTGTCTTGATTTGGCTAGTGACGCGCAGCTGCTCCGCGATCATCTCCCAGGGGATGCTCACGACTCGCCCGCAACCTCTTCAACCTGCGGCGTGATAGCACGGTCGGCGGCCTGGGCGAGCGCCGCTACCGTGCGGCCTGCCCGAGCACGCCGCGCATCTTGACGGAGCCTTTGCCGGTCGGTCTCGGAGAATCCAATACGCTCGTAGGTCACCTCGGAGTCGGCCGGTAGGATGCCCGCGGTCACAAGCGCGACTGCTTCCTGGGCCTGCGCCGAGCGCGTAGGTGTGGCGGCGTCTCTCCAGATCGGCAGAGGCGTCACTCCCGGATCAGCCCCGTCCTGAATCCACAGAGCCTTCCGCATGAGACGCCCTTCGGCCGCGCCGAAGCTCTTCTGGCGGCGCTCGGCGCGCTTCTCTAGCCTCACGTCGGCGGCGCGGATAGCGTCGGCAGAGGCGGGGTTATCTTGGATTACGCCGAGATAACTCGCACTCATTCCGCTCTCAGCGGCTACCAATTGCGCGAGGCCCTGGAGTTGCCGAAGGAACGGCTCGGGGGAACCGGCAGCGAAGGAACCCACCGAGGGCATGCCCCCGTCTTCGTTCGCCGTGAGCGCGAGTACCTTGCCGACGTAGCTCTCCCAAGCGGACTTGGGGTTACCCTCTGCGTCTTGAAATGCGGATTCCTCTGCGCCCAGAATGTAGCGCTGCGGGGCGGCGAAGAACTCCCGCGCGATCTCCATGCCGAGTACCGTTCGCACGCCGTTGTCGGTGTAGGCGCGGATGGCGGGAGTGATCTCCGAGCGCCCCGTCATGTCGCCCGAGCGAGTCCGGTTGACGATGGGTTCCACAGGAATACCCGACAAGCTGTGCGGCTTGCGGTCTTCCAGTTCCCATACCCCCTGACCGTACGTCATCTCAAGCGTCTGCCCGGGCAGGTAGAGGGTCGCGCCGTCGATCTCGGCGTTGTCATTCACCGTCACGAGGAGGGCAGAGTCCATCGCACGCTTTCGGCGGTTCCAGATCCCGGTCATACGCGTAGGCGATTCCACGGTAATGAGAGTGGAGGGTTCCCCCTCGTTGCCTTTGCCGACCACGCCGAAAGCGATGCCGTAGATGAGGGCGTCGAGGTGTCCGCGGGAGAACTCTTCGTCTAGTTGGTTCTCCTCTACGATTAGCTCTAGACTGAGGCTGTCCTGTGCGTTAGGAAAGACCCAGCCGTTATGGTCAAGGCGTTCCTCGAGGACGTCGACCACGGTTCCCGGCCAACCCACGACCGCTTCAAGCGTTCTGAGGTGCGGCGGGATGGCGATGCCGAGGTCGCGGACGCGCTGCTTGCCGTCGTAATAGCCGGCCTTCAGCGCGTTTGTACGCTGCACCGACTGGAGCTGCTCAATCAGCACCCGCACGGTCGCGTTCTCATCACCCGAAAGTACGGTAAGCCGCGGGAGGGCGAAGTTTAGAAGTGCCAATATCCCTCCCTCATTTGAGGACGATTACCTTGGTCGGTTTCGAGCGGCCGAGCCTCTTGCCCGACCCCATTACGATCCGCCGGACCATCCGCGCGCCGATCACGCAGACCGCGGCGTCAATCTTTCGGGGCGAGTCGGGCGATTCTTTGCCGATGGCTACCGCGTCCCGATAGGGCCGCCGGCGGGCGTTGGCGATGTGGCGCGTGGTGGCCGAGTAACCGTCGTGGGTGAATCCCTGCTCAACAATTTCCGCGTGGCAGGCTTCGGATGCCTTGGCGAACTCGTAGCTATGGCCGCGCATGTCCCAGGCGACCGATTGAGGCGGGCGAGCTTGGGGGGCTGCCCACACCTTGAGGTCTGCCTTGTGGCGCTCGGGCCAGGTGGTGAGTGTGAATTGCTCCCACTCCCGGACGTCGGCGAAGAAGGCGACCACGCGGTAGTTCTTGAAGGTCTCCATGACCACGCGGTCAACGTCGGCAAAGTCCACGGTCGAGAGAGGGTCGTTCTGATCCGGTTCCCAGACGCCGAGCGTGAATACATGCCCGGCGTCGATCGTGCAGCCGACAAGGGCGGTCGCGTCTTTGGATTTCGAGCCGTCGAAGAAGAGGACGACCGGCTCCTCGGGATCCACCACCACAGTGGAGTCGGTGAGCTTCTTCCACTCCTCGAGCGTCACCCAGGCGTCGTAAGCCGCCGTCGGCCAGTTGAGGTACTTGCGCTTCGAATCATCGGGGCGTGCCCTGGGCGACCAGATGCGCTCCATGATGGGTTTGACGTTGGGCGGGGCGTCCGGTGTTGGACGCTTCCAATCGCAGTCTCCGTAGATCCACTCGAGCGCCGAGCGCAGGCTCTCGGGGTCCGTCATGTCGGTATCGGGCGGAGCGAGTCGGGCATCGTACAGGATCCGCGTCTCGCCGCGCGTACGTCCTTCTTCCTGGGCCACCCATGCGTCCCAGGTCCCTTCGGCTACGGTCTCGGCGCCGGGCACCCAGGCGTTCGAGGTTTCCAGCATCCTGGATCCTGACTTCGCCAGGTTGTCCTCAAGCGTGGAGGCCAGTTCCACGCCACCGTTCGAGGGCTTCCAGTGCTCGGTTTCATCGGCGACGGTGAAGGACCCCTCAGCCCCGTCAGCCGCGGTGGCTGACGATGTGATCACTTCGAGCGTCCCCTCGGGGAGTTTGTAGTACTTGGTCTTGCCTGGGTCCAGGTGGAACTCCCGGACCACTTCTGAGCCCTTGGGAGCAAACGCCCTCACCATTCGCATCGTGTTGATAGTCTGGCTTTCAGCCGTTGCCGCGATCTGCACTAGCGGCATATCGACAGGCTTTCCGCGGCACCGCCCCTCTTTGTCTAGTCGTAGATCGAACCGCGCCAACCTGACCGGCGCGCAGAACTCGATTAGAGCAAGAACGCCTGCGAAGGGACTCTTGCCGGAGCCTTTCGCTAGCCGCCGGACCGCATGATTAAACAGCCACTCGCCAAACTCGTCGATGGCATACCACCAGAGCAGGAAGCGGAACTGGTCGAATGTGCATCTGAACGGTTGCCCGGCGCGAGGCCCGTTCGGTTGAATGAGCCATGTATGTGCCCACTTGACCCCCTCGTAGCCGAGCGTGAACTTCGGCTCTCCAGGAGGGAGAGTGGCGAGTCGATCAGCAGGACTGGAGACGACGGCGATACTCGTCGAGGTTGGCGGCATCCTCCGTCACCTCCCCCTCCCCAGTGCTGCGCTCAAGCTCTAGGCGGGCACGGCGTCGATCACCCTCTGTGAAAAGCAGCGAGGACATGAGCGACGTGATGCTCGCCAACATGCCCGCCCGCGGTTGCTTCACATAGGCGTCTACCGAATGCACGAGGAGCTCGACGGCGACCCAGTCGGTGGCCTCATAGAATTGGTTCTGCCCTGACTCCTGGGCCGCTTTCCAAACCCGCCGGCCGAGGGCTGAATGAGCTCGCGCGTTCACCAGCTTGGGCGGCTCTGCGACGGGTTCGCCGGGGGCCTGCTCTATCGGCTGGTCGGGCTTATTCCGGCGCCGTCTTTGGCTTGAGCGCTTCGGAGGCGGGCCACCTCGACCGGGTACTCCAGGCATGGCTCACCTCCGTGGGAAAATATGATGTCTTGTACAGGATTTGAGGCCCTAAGCCCCCCGCGGGTGAGGGTTGGGCAAGGGGGGTCCCCCCCACCCCTACTCGAGCTCGATGCTCCGGCCGAGATGGTGCGCGCGGAAGTGGAGAAGCCCCAGCTGGTCCCATAGCGATAGGCTCTCGCCGTTCACGTC
>JAGXFV010000039.1 GCA_024637095.1 Actinomycetes bacterium | reverse complement strand
TTTGGCGGTGAGGACTACGCTCTGTCCCTGGGTACCGAGCGCACGCCGGCAGGGATCGAGCTCTTCTTCGCCCGGGCGATGATGGCGAACGCCGCGTCGGCCGCGGGGGTGCAGGCTGTCGACACGGTCTACCGTGATTTCCGCGACGATGAGGGTCTCGCTCAGGAATGCGCCGCGGTCCGTACCCTGGGAATGACCGGCAAACTCGCCATCCATCCGGCCCAACTGGACGTCATTCATCGTGCCTTTGCTCCCTCGGCGGCAGAGATAGAGCGCGCCAGGGAGATCGTCGCCACTTTTGACCAGGCCGGCGGCGGGGTCGTGACCGTGGGTGGCATGATGGTTGACGCGCCCGTGGTGGAGAGGGCCCGCCGCGTGCTGGAGACAGCGGAAGAGAAGGAGTAGCAAGTGGCTTTGAAGCGAGAGAGCAAGGTTTACTGTGCGGTCTGCGACCTGGGCCAGCGCTGTTACGAAGGAGACCCGGACTGCCGTGTGAGCCGGCGGGCGCTTCGCGAAGAGGTGCGCGAGCGCTACGCGGAGCCCGAGCTAAAGGAGATGTCCCGCCAGGCGGCATTCGTCGAGCACTACGGCTACCGCATCTGGGACCGCGCCTATGAAACCGTCGCCTTTGCCAAGCGCATGGGCTACGAGCACCTGGGACTGGCCTTCTGCGTGACCGTGCGGGACGAGGCCGAAATGTACCACCGTTATTTGGAGGAGCAAGGATTCCGGGTGACTTCGGTAATGTGCAAGACGGGTTCGATCGCCAAGGAGGAGCTGCTCGGACTCGCCGACGAAGACAAGGTGCGGCCGGGCGGTTTCGAGCCGATGTGCAACCCGGTGGCCCAGGCCAAGCTCTTCAACGAGGCAGAGGTCGATCTGGCCATTCTGATGGCCCTCTGCGTCGGGCACGACACGGTGATGATCCAGCACCTGGAAGTGCCGGTCACCGTCCTGGTCGCCAAAGACCGCGCCTTTGACCACAAACCAATCGAGGCCATTCGCCTACGTGCCGCCGGCTCGATCCCTTACGAACCCCCGGCCCAGCGTACCCCGGAGCAGGTGGCCGCACATGTGGCCGAGCGAGTGGGGGCCGGGAGAGACGCCGATTCCGCCGGTGAGGCCGGCGCCGGCCCCCTGGGTGCCGATGCCGTCGACGAGGAGACGAGCGAATGATGAATGCGCCGCCCGAAGCTCAGCTTGCCCGCGCCGCGCTGGCGCTGTACTGGGAGGACGCGACCGACGAGGCGCGCAGGCAGATCAAGGCTCTCTTCCTGGACTGGATGGCCTCGGCGCTCGCGGGATCCCGGTCGAAGCAGGCGACGACACTGGACCAGGTCTCGCGGGTGTACGGCGGCGCCACCAACGTGCCCGGTCGCACGGACGACGAAGCGGGGCACGCCTGGGGACCAGACGGGGTGGGCACGGTTTTCACCGACTTCCGGCGGGCCCCCGTGCTCGCCGTGGCCCTGGTCAATGCGGCGGCCAGCCACGTGGTGGAGATGGACGACCTGCACAACGGATCCATCTATCACCCGGCGACCTGTGTGTTTCCCGCGGCTTTGGCGCTGGCGGAGGCGCTCGATTCCACCGAGGAGGAACTGCTGACCGCCTGTTTGGCGGGTTACGAGGTCTCGCTGCGGATCGGCGAGGCTCTGGGGCCTGAGCATTACGTGTACTTCCACACCACGGGGACGGCCGGCGCCTTCGGCGCCGCCGTCGCCGCCGGGGTTCTGCTTGGGTTGGACGAAGAGGCGTTGCTATGGGCCATGGGTAATGCGGGCTCCCAGGCGGCCGGCCTGTGGCAGTTCCTGGAAGAGGGCACCATGACCAAGCAGCTCCACACGGCGAAGGCCGCGCAAAACGGGCTGCTGGCCGCTCTGCTCGCCTCTCAGGGGTTCACCGGCCCGACCGAAGTGCTCCTGGGCGATAAGTCGCTGATCCCGGCGACCACTTTGGCGGGCGCCTACCGCGATGCCGGACGGAAGCTGCAGCCCGCAGACTGGACCCGCCTCGAGCGCCGCTGGCGCGAGAAGCTGCTCGAGGGGCTGGAGGCAAACGGCGAGTCCGGCTTCACCCGGTTCAAGACGCCGGAGGTCTCCTTCAAGTATCACGCCTCCTGCCGGCACACACATCCCGCTGTCGACGCTCTGCTCGAGGTGATGCGCGAACACCGACTCTCGGCCGTGGATCTGGAATCGGTCCATGCATTCCTCTATACCGGTGGCTACGAGCGGCTCAAGGACGTCCGGCCCACCTCGCCTTGGGCGGCCAAGTTCAACCTGCCCTTCTGCCTGGCGCAGGCGGCGCTTCGAGGCCGGCTGGACCTGGACGCTTTCACCGAGGAGGCTTTGGAGGACCCGCAGATCCTGGCGTTGGCCGAGCGGATGGACTTATCTGCCGACCCGGCGCTGGACGAGTTCTACCCGCGCCGATGGGGCTCGCGCGTCGAGGTTCGCACCGTTGACGGGCGTCGGCTAGAGGGACGGATCGACTTTCCCAAGGGGGATCCGGAGAATGCGCTGACCGACGAGGAACTGCGCGATAAGTTCACCGTGCTCGCCCAAACCCGACTGCCGGAGTCCGAATCGGAGATGTTGCTGGAGAGGCTGTGGCCCATGCCGGTGGCGGGTCGGAAAGTGCGCGTGCTATTTGGCGACATAGGCTCCTTCCCGTCCGCGGCTCCGGACTCCGGGGCTCTCGACTCCGCGGCCCCCGACTCGGCCGCGGCCACCGCGCCGGCCGGCGCGGGCACGACCAACGGAAGAGCCTAGAAACCAGCCGGATCAGGAGGACCGAGTGCACCGTCATCAAATCGTGATCGTGGGAGGAGGGCTCGCCGGGCTCCGCGCCGCCGTCGAGGCCACTTCGCTGGGCGCCGACTGCGCCGTGGTTTCCCTGGTCCACCCGGTCCGTTCTCACTCCGGTGCGGCCCAGGGCGGCATCAACGCCAGCTTGGGTAATCACCCCGAAAGCCGTGAGGATAACCCCGATCTCCACGCCTTCGACACGGTCAAAGGCTCGGACTACCTGGGCGACCAGGATGCGATCAGAATCATGTGCAAGGACGCGCCCGGCCGGATCTTCGAGATGGAGCACTGGGGAACACCCTTCAGCCGCTTCGAGGACGGCACCATCGCTCAGCGCGCCCTGGGCGGTGCCGGATACCCGCGGGCCTGCTACGGCGCCGACAAGACCGGCCACTACCTGCTCCACACCATGTTTCAACAGGCGATCGCCCGCGGCCTCACCGTCTACGATGAATATTACGTGCAGGACCTGGTGGTCGAGGACGAAGTCTGCCGGGGTATCGTGGCCTACAACTTGAGGAGGGGGACGCTCGAAGGCTTTCTCGCCGACGCGGTGATCTTCGCCTCGGGGGGTTCGGGCCGAGTGTACGGCCGCTCGACGAGCGCCCTGATCAACACCGGGACCGGGGTGGGTCTGGCGTACCGCGCCGGGGTGCCCATCCTCGACATGGAATTCGTCCAGTTCCATCCCACCACGCTTTACGGAACCAACATTCTGATGACCGAGGGCTGCCGGGGCGAGGGCGGTTACCTGGTGAACGACCAGGGCGAGCGCTTCATGTCGAAGTACGCGCCCAACTTCATGGAATTGGCCCCGCGCGACCTGGTGGCCCGTTCGATTCAGACTGAGATCAACGAGGGCAGGGGGATCGAGGGTAAGCCCTACGTCAACCTCGATCTGCGCCATCTGGGCGAACAGGTGATCGAGGAGAGGTTGCCCGGTATCCGGGATATCTGTGTGCACTTTGCCGGCATCGACCCGGTGGAGACGCCGATCCCCATCCAGCCTGGCCAGCACTACTCGATGGGTGGCATCGACGCCGACTACGACGGCTACACGCAACTGGAGGGTTTCTTTGCCGCCGGCGAGTGTGCCTGCGTATCGGTGCACGGCGCGAACCGGCTGGGCGGTAACTCTTTGCTCGAGACCATTGTCTTTGGCAAGCGGGTGGGGGAGACGGCCGGCAAGTACGTGCTGGGTTTGGACCTGCGGCCCGAGGAGACCGGTGGCCGGGCGGTGGCCGACGGCGTGCGTGCTCTGGAGAAGCGCATCGAGGAACTGACTGGGCGCACCGGGACGGAAGATCCCTATGCGATCCGGCGGCTGGTCACCGAGACCATGGACGACTACGTCCAGGTGTACCGTAGTGGAGAGGGATTGGAGCGGGCGGTCGCCACCCTGCGTGAATTGCGCGAACGCTACCCGAGGGTCGGAGTGCGGGCCACCGGCCTGGTCTTCAATCTGGACGTGCTGCGCGTGCTGGAGCTTGAGCGTATGCTGGATGTAGCGCTGGCAGGAGCCGAGGGAGCCCTGGCACGTGAGGAATCGCGGGGAGCCCATACCCGCTTGGACTTCCCTCAGCGTGATGACGAGCGTTGGCTGCAGCACACGCTGGCCTTCTGGACGCCGGAGGGTCCGCGGCTCGACTACAAGCCGGTGGTCATCGACCAGTTCGAACCGCAGGTACGGGCTTATTGAGCAGGAGGCTCGGATGAGCGGACAGTCGCTGTTGATGCTGAAAAAGCAGATCTGCGGCCTGGCCATGAGCTCCGGCGGAGCCGCCGCAAGAGAAATGCGAAAGCTGCGAGAATTGCGTGGAGGCCTGTCCTCCGAGAGCGCTTCTCGGTCGCGGCTTCTCCGAAGACGAACCGGTCGGCTCGAGGATGGACGTGAGGGCCTGCCGCGACTATCGGCACGGCTTGAAAGAGACTACGGGCGCCCAGACCTGCGGGGGTCTGCGTCGCCGTCTGCCCGAAGGGCTCTCGGGGCCGAACCCGGCTGTTATGATGGGATTCCTTGGCACCACATGACAAGGAGAGCAGAGCGACATGACCCGAGGTGAGAAACTCTACGAGGGTAAGGCCAAGGTGGTCTACGCCACCGACGACCCCGATGTCTATATCCAGGATTTCAAGGACTCGGCCACGGCCTTCGACGGCAAGAAGAAGGGCACGATCCAGGAAAAGGGCCGCCTGAACAACGCTATTTCGACCAGGCTTTTCTCACTGCTGGAGGAGAATGGGGTCGAGACCCACTTCCTGGGCAAGGAATCCGAGACCGCGATGAGGATCAACCGCCTGGGCATGTTCCAAGTGGAATTCGTGGTGCGGAACGTCGCCGCCGGCTCGCTTTCCAAGCGCATCGGTTATCCCGAGGGGACGTCCCTCAAGAACCCGCCCATCGTCGAGTACTACTATAAAGACGACGAGCTGGGCGATCCGCTCCTGTGCATGGCGCACCTCGACGAACTCGGGGTGATAAGCCGCGAGGACCTCGAGAAGGCCACCGCCGCCGCGGTGAAGATCAACAGCGTGCTCAAGGGCTTCTTCGAGGAGCGTGGCCTCACGCTGGTCGACTTCAAGCTGGAGTTCGGCAAGGACGCCGGCGGGGTCATCCGGCTGGGCGACGAGATCTCTCCTGACACCTGCCGCTTCTGGGACTCCGAGACGGGGGAGAAGCTGGACAAGGACCGGTTCCGCCGGGATATGGGCGGGGTAGAGGATGCGTATCAGGAAGTCCTCAGACGCATCTCCTAATCGACGAACGAGAGAGAACCAGATGGCAAGAGTAGCGGTATATGTCACTCCGAAGGCGGGCATTCTGGATCCCCAGGGGGTGACCATCGAGCGGGCCCTACCCGCGCTGGGCTTCCAGGGAGTCTCCGAGGTGCGCGTGGGCCGCTACATTACCCTGGAAATCGACGGCGCCGAGGGCGACGAGCTGAACGCCCAGGTGGAGTCGATGTCCCGTCGCCTGCTGGCCAATCCGATCATCGAGGACTTCTTCGTGGAAATCGTGGACGACCGGGAGTATCCGCACGAGAGCTGCGGCGGCTCCGAGGAGGTAATCGTGGGCGAAGAGAACACACCGCGCAAGGCCGGCGAGCACGCCGCCAGCCCGTGGACGGCTGCGGATCCTTACGCTTCGGGGCAGGAACAGACCGGCTCTGAAGCCGAGGGCAACGAGGACTTCGAGAAGGGTAAGGAGGGCGTGATCACGCCCGAGGACAAGCCCCCGCGCAAGGCCGGCGAGCACGCGGGCAGTCCCTGGACCGCGGCCGATCCTTTCGCTGCGGGAAAAGAAGAGGTCGATAAGGAAAACCGCGAGGCCGGCAAAGAGTGACGGCCGGGACCGTTAGCGGGACCGCCGCCGCTGAACCAGGGGCCCAGGCCCCCCGCCGCCCGGTCAATTTTGGGATCGTGGTCTTTCCCGGTTCCAACTGCGAGTACGACGCCCACCACGCCCTCTCCACCTTTCCGGAGGCTGCGCCGCACTACCTTTGGCACAAGGATCACGACCTGGACGGAGCGGACGTCGTGGTGCTCCCAGGCGGTTTCTCTTACGGCGACTATCTGCGTACGGGGGCCATAGCCCGCTTCAGTCCCATCATGCAGGAAGTGGCGGCTTTCGCCCGTGCCGGAGGCCCGGTGCTGGGCATCTGCAACGGCTTTCAGATCCTCGCGGAGGCCCATCTGGTGCACGGCGCGCTGCTGCAGAACCGGGGGCTCAAGTTCATCTGTCATCCTCAGTATCTGAAGGTGGAGCGTAACGACACGCCGTTCACTCGGCGGTTCGAGGTGGGCCAGGTCATCCAAATCCCGGTCAACCACAACGAGGGCAATTGGACCGCGGGCTCGGAGAGTCTCCGCAAGATCGAAGAGCAGGGCCTGGTGGTTTTTCGCTACTGCGACGAGTATGGGAACGTCACCGATGGCGCCAATCCCAACGGCGCGGTGGACAACGTCGCGGGTATCGTCAACGAGACGGGCAACGTCATGGGGATGATGCCCCATCCTGAGCGGGTGTGCGAGGCCGAACTGGGCGGGACCGACGGGCGCGGTGTCTTCGGTTCGCTCATCGATCACACTCTCGAACAGTGACCGATACCATCTGCCCCCGCTGCGGTTTCCACAACAGCTTTCGGCCGAGCCACCTGCCGGACGCATGCGAGTGCCTGGTCTGTCAGAGCCAGCTCGAGTGGCATGACATCGCCAACTGTGGGCCGGACTGCCGACCCTTGCCGGAAGAAACCGCGGATCAGGAAACCGCGGATCAGGAAGAGCAGGAGAGCTTAGATGCCTGAACTCTACGAGGAGCTGGGTCTTAGCGGTCGCGAGTACCAACAGATCCGGCAGATCCAGGGGGCGGAACCCACCCACGTGGAGTTGGCCGTCTACTCCTTGATGTGGAGCGAGCACTGCGGCTATAAGCACTCCCGGCCTCTGCTCAAGTGCTTCCCCAGCGGCGGGGAGCGCGTGCTCCAGGGACCCGGCGAGAACGCGGGCATCGTCGATATCGGCGACGGTCTGGCGATCGCGATGAAGATCGAGAGCCACAACCACCCCTCCGCGGTGGAGCCCTATCAGGGGGCGGCCACGGGAGTGGGCGGCATCCTGCGCGACATCTTCACCATGGGGGCGCGCCCCATTTGCAACCTGAACTCGCTCCGGTTCGGGGAGATCGCCCCGCCGCCGGGCCGCGGCAGGGCGGGCACGGGTATTGCCGACGGGCGGGGGGCCGCGCACCGCGGGGCGGGACAGGCGGACTTCGCCCAAGGAGCGGCGGACACCGAACACGCTGACGGCACCGCGAGGCAGCGTTATCTCTTTGAGCAGGTGGTGGCCGGAATCGGGGGCTACGGCAACTGCATGGGCATTCCCACCGTGGGGGGCGAGGTTTACTTCGAGGAGGCCTATCAGGGCAACTGCCTGGTGAACGCCATGACCGTGGGCGTCGTTTCGCACGACGCGATCATTCGCAGCACGGCGGCGGGGCCGGGCAACCACGTGGTTCTGATCGGTTCGAAGACCGGTCGCGACGGCATCGGCGGCGCCAGCGTGCTGGCCAGCCAGGAGTTCGACGAGACGCTCGAGGAGAAGCGGCCGAGCGTCCAGGTGGGCGATCCTTTCACCGAGAAAAAACTGCTGGAGGCCTGTCTGGAGCTGCTTCAGGCAGATCGTTTTGTGGCCCTGCAGGACCTGGGAGCGGCGGGGATCACCTCCTCGTCCAGCGAGATGGCGGCAAAGGGCGGGGTGGGGATCGACATCCACACCGACCGGGTGCCCCTGAGGGAGCCGGACATGGCCGCGTGGGAGATCATGATCTCCGAGAGTCAGGAGCGCATGTTGGCGATCGTGGAACCGGCCCATTGGGAGGGCGTGCGCGAGGTCTGCGAGCGCTGGGATCTGGACGCGACCATCGTGGGCGCGGTCACCGACGGTCAGCGCCTTCGCGTGTACCACGACGGCGAGCGCGTGGCCGACATGCCCGCCCTCGCCCTGGCGGAGGCTCCCACCTACGCCGTCGACCGGGAGCGCCCCGCCCACGAGCGGGATGAGCCCGTCGAACTCGCGGAGTATTCCCGGCCGGATAGCTCCTGTGCCGGGATCTTGCTCGACCTCTTGGGCTCGCCCAACATCGCCAGCCGCCGCTGGATCTGGGAGCAGTACGACCACCAGGTGCAGCTCAACACGGTGGAAGGCCCCGGCGGCGACGCGGCTGTGCTCCGCATCAAACGGAGTGGAGGCGGCATCGCCGTCTGCACCGACGGCAACGGGCGTCACTGCTACCTCGATCCCTACCGGGGAGGCAAGGGGGCGGTAGCCGAAGCCGCGCGGAACGTCTCCTGCACGGGCGCGGAGCCCATCGCGATCACCAACTGCCTGAACTTCGGCAACCCGGAGAAGCCCCCTATCGCCTCTCAGTTCGCCCGCGCTATCGAGGGCATGTCCGAAGCCTGTGAGGCCTTCGGCACCCCGGTGATCTCGGGCAACGTCTCCTTCTACAACGAGAGTTTCGGCGAAGCCATTTATCCCACGCCGGTGGTGGGGATGCTGGGCGTCATGCCCGAATTCGAGCGCCGGGCGGAGATCCGTTTTCGGGGGAAGGGCGACGTGGTCTTTCTGCTGGGCGACGGGGCTCCCGCGCTGGACGGCTCCGAATACCAGAAGCGCTGGTTCGGTAAGGTCGAGGGCCGCATCCCCGACGTGGATCTGCGGGCGGAACTGGCTCTGCAGGAGGCCGTGCGCGGGGCGATCCGCGAGGGCATCGTGCGCTCCGCTCACGACTGCTCGGACGGCGGACTGGCCGTGGCTCTGGCCGAGTGCTGCGTGGCCGGAGGGATCGGAGCGCGGCTCGACCTCAGCCGGGTTCCGGGACGGGTCAGCGGGCGGCAGGATCTGACCCTCTTTGGCGAGGCGCCGACCCGCGTGGTGGTCAGCGTGGCTCTCGAGCAGGTGGAGCGTCTGCTGTCGCGCCTGCAGAGCCTGGGCGTCCCCTCGGTTCGGCTGGGAAGCGTGGGCGGCGAGGCCCTCAGCCTGGAGATCGGAGGCGAAGAATTGGAGGTCTCGCTCCCCGCTCTGGCCGACGCATATCAGCGCGGAATTCCCAGTGCCCTTGAAGAATCCCCTGGGAGTGGTTCAATAGACAAGTGATGCCCCGAGGAGACAGCCTGCCTGCTCTCCGCCCCGATCACGATCGGGACGAGGAACTGCTCGATAACCACCCGGCTATGGATTCGCCGCGCGAAGAGTGCGGGGTCTTTGGCATCTACGCCCCCGAGCGCGACGTCGCCCGCCTCACCTTTTTCGGCCTCTTCGCTCTGCAACATCGCGGGCAGGAGTCCGCCGGCATCGCCGTCAGCGACCAGTCGCACATCATGGTCTACCGCGAGATGGGACTGGTGAGCCAGGTCTTCAACGAACAGACCCTGCGCTCTTTGCCCGGGCAGCTGGCTATCGGGCACGTGCGTTACTCGACCACCGGCTCCAGCGAGTGGCGGAATGCTCAGCCGCTGCACCGCTGCCGCGACCATGCGGCTATCGCCCTGGCCCACAACGGCAATTTGGTGAACACCGACGAATTGCGCGAACAGTTGGCCGACCGGGGGGCCGGCCTGGAGACCACCTCCGACACCGAAGTCATCGCCGCCCTGCTGGCCGAGCACCCGGCCGATGACGTCAAGGATGCCTTGCGTCATGTGATCCCGCAGTTGCGCGGAGCCTTCAGCGCGGTGCTTCTCACCGAGAACGAGGTGATCGGCTTCCGCGACCCCTACGGCGTGCGCCCTCTGGTGCTGGGCGAAACCGAAGGCCGCTACGTCCTGGCCAGCGAAACCTCCGCTCTGGACATCATCGGGGCGCGGCTGGTGCGCGAGATCGATCCGGGAGAGCTTTGCTGGTTGGACGAGGAGGGCTACCACATCGAGCAGGTGGTCGGTCGGCGGCAGGAATCGCTCTGCGTCTTCGAGTTCATCTACTTCGCCCGCCCGGATTCGGTGGTCAAGGGACAGACGCTTTATGCGGCCCGGAGCCGGATGGGGGAGATCCTCGCCGAGGAGTCGCCCGCGGAGGCGGATCTGGTAATTCCGGTGCCCGATACCGGGATCTCCGCGGCCATCGGCTACGCTGCCCGGAGCGGCATCACCTACGGCGAAGGTCTGATCAAGAACCGCTACATCGGCCGCACCTTCATCGACCCCAGCGACGAACTCCGCAAGCTGGGCATCCGCATGAAGCTCAACCCGCTGGCAAGCGCCATCCGGGGGAAGAAGCTCGTGGTGGTGGACGACTCCATCGTGCGGGGAAACACTACGCGCAAGCTGGTGCAGATGCTCTTCGAGGCGGGTGCCGCCGAGATCCACCTGCGGATCAGCTCGCCTCCGATCATCTTCCCCTGCTTCTACGGGATCGACATGGCCACCCAGGACGAGTTCATCGCCTTTGAGCGCAGCGTCAACCAGGTGGCCGCCGAGATCGGGGCCACGAGTTTGGCCTACCTCTCGCTGGAAGGGTTGCTGCAGGCGACGGGCGTCCCCGGGGGCTCGTTTTGCACCGCCTGCTTCAGTGGCGACTATCCCTGCGAGGTGCCGGAGAGCCTGAAGGCCGCCAAGTTCAGGTTCGAGAAGGCCGCCGCGGCCATCGAGTAGAGGCGCCCCCGGTGGGTGCGGCGCTCGCCCCGCCACTCGGGCACGCTCAACTCCTCGCGCGCATAGTCCTTAGCGCGAGCAAGACCAACCCCACCTGAACGAGGATCCCCTTCTTCATGCCCGCACGTCCGTGGGGAAAGCCCCGCAGATGGCTGGGGAAGAGCCGCGGGGCATCGGGAACCGGCAGCACCGCTCCCAACACGTCCAGGTCGGGAAGCGCGCCCGCCAGGCCACCCACCGCCTGCTTTCGGTCGATCCGGCCCGTCCCTAGGAGACCCAGCAATGCAACTGTGGTCGCGGCGACATCGAGAGCCGCCCAGTACCGGCGCCGGGAATCGCGGGTGTAGTCCCAGTGGGGCACGGCGTCCAGGACGGCGTGCGAGGTAATACCCATCCAGGGAGCCGGCCGCGGACGGACGAAACCGGCCAGTGCCGCTCCGGCAAAGAAATGCGTTGTGACCCACATCGTCTGAACCTCCTCCATGCCCCCAGAACTGCCCATGCCCAATAACTGGCCATTTGACCGGTGAGAAAAGCCCTCCTCCCGGCTGATGTCGGGCGACGGTTGCTCTCGTAGAGTACTAGATGTAAGCGAGAACCAACTGCAGGGGAAGGCGCCCCGCCGGTTCTCGAAGCTGCCCGCGACGCGGGTTTGGCCCGAAGGAGGATCGAGATGAGCGGCCTGCTCCTCAGTCTCCTGCTCTATCTATTGTTGAGCGGTTTCCTCCTGGCCTTCTTCCTGGCGGCTCTGGAACGCCGAGCCGATCTGGCTTACATCGGGATCATTCTCCTGCTTGGAGCCGCGGGTTCGGTCGCGCTCTGGAGTGAACCCCAGCTTCCGGCGTTTCTGTCGAACCTCAGCCTGCAACTGTAGGCAGCGCTCTGCTGGCCTGCCGGCTCCGGCGCCCACCCCCGGCCGGCCCGACCCCGGCGCCCCCCCAGCCGGCTGCGCCCGGCTCGACTCGAGGCGGCCCTCGTAGGGTAAGGTAGCCCCACAGAACTTTCCCAGGGCAATTTCCCGGGGCGCATCCATCTCTCTCTAGGGGGCCTCCATGGCGGAGCAGAACGGCGAAGCACGCGACGAGCAGAAGGGCCAAGCACGCGAGCAGCAACCGGAGGCAGATGCCTGCACTCCCGCCTACCTCACCGGATCTCTCTCCTACAAGGATGCCGGAGTGGACATCGAGGCGGGCGAGGAGGCGGTTCGGCTGATGAAGCAGCACGCCGAGAGCACGCGCATCCCGGGAGTGATCGCCGGGCTGGGAGGCTTTGCCGCCCTCTACGAACTCCCTCAGGGCATCACCAACCCAGTTCTGGTCACGGCTACCGACGGGGTGGGCACCAAACTGCTGGTGGCCCAGGAGGCCGGCAAGCTGAACACGATCGGCATCGACCTCGTGGCTATGTCGGTAAACGACGTCATCACCTCCGGAGCCAGCCCGGTTCTGTTTCTGGACTATCTCGCTGTAGGCAAGCTCGACCCGGCTGAGGCCGCTGAGGTGGTCTCCGGGATCGCCGACGGCTGCCGCCAGGCGGGCTGCGCCCTGGTGGGCGGCGAAACCGCCGAGATGCCCGGGCTTTACGCTCCGGGGGAGTTCGACCTGGCCGGGTTCTGCGTCGGCCTGGTCGAGAAAGAGCATCTCATCGACGGCTCCGCGGTCGCGCAGGGGGATGTGGTGATCGGCTTGGCCTCGGATGGCCTTCATTCCAACGGATACTCCCTGGCCCGGGCTATCCTCGAAAGCAATCAGTGCGATCTGGGAGACAAGTTCCCGCATTTTGGTGAGAGCATCAGCTACACCCTGCTCAAGCCCACTCTGATCTACGTCAACCCGGTCTTCACCTTGCTGGAGCGGGTGGCCGTCCACGCCATGGCTCACGTGACCGGCGGGGGTATCGGGGGAAATCTCTCCCGGGTGATCCCTGAAGGGCTGAGCGCCAGGCTCCACTTCGACAACTGGAAGGTGCCCAAGGTCTTTAGGGCGCTCCAGGAGTTGGGCGGGGTCGAGGACGAAGAGATGTTCCGCACCTTCAACATGGGCATCGGCTACGTGGTGGTGGTGCCCTTCAAGTCGGCCGAATACGCGGCAAAGCTCCTGCTTCGGGGCGGGGCGGACCCGGTGTATCTGGGCTCGATCGTCAAGGGCGAGGAGCCGGTTACGCTGCAGGGAATCTTCTAGGCCGCTGCGGGAAAACCGTATGCAGGACAGCGGCGACATCTCGGTTTTCGGTGCGCTGTGCCTCTCGGTCCTGGACCTGGAAACGCAGATGGAGTTCTACACGGGCGCCCTGGGTCTGCGGCTGATTGAACGCGAACGCGGAGGGACCGCCCGAGCGCAAGGCCGATCAGAGAGCCGACCGGAGAGCCGGTCGGGCGGCGGGCGTGCAGTCCTCGGGGCGGGTGACCACCAGTTCCTCGCGCTGGAATCCGGGGCCGTACGTCCTCGACCCTCACGCACCACCGGCCTCTACCACATGGCGATTCGGTTCCCCTCGCGGGCCGCACTCGGTCAGGTGGTGCAGCGGTTGCTGGCGGAAAATGCGGCGCCGCAGGGCGGCGCGGACCATCTGGTCAGCGAAGCGATCTACCTCGCCGACCCCGAAGGCAACGGGATCGAACTCTACCGCGACCGCCCGGAATCCGAGTGGCCGCGTAGGGATGGCATGGTGGTCATGGAGAACGCACCGCTCGACTGGGATGGGCTGCTCGCCGAAGCGCAGGCCGAGGACGCCGCCGCCGCCCCCGGTACGCGGCTCGGCCACGTCCACCTCCAGGTCGCCGACTTGGAGGCCGCAGACGCCTTCTACCTGGACGTCCTAGGCTTCCATAAGTCGGCCGAGTTTCCGGGGCAGGCGCACTTCGTCTCCCTGCACGGCTATCACCATCACATCGCCTACAACATCTGGGCCGGACGGGGTGCTCCGCCCGCGCCCCCCGGATCCGCGGGTATGCTCTACTTCACCCTGCGGCTCGAACGCGCGGCGCGCGAGGCGGTTATCGAGCGCGCCAAAGCCGCCGGCCTTCCCCTGGAGGGTGGCGAATCCGGCGACCTCCTGACCGATCCCTCGGGCAACCGCGTCCTGCTCGCTCCGCCGGGTTTCTAGTTCACAAGCCCAGTTGATACGATGAGCCCGCCGCCCCGGCAAAGGGCGGTTCCTGTGGTTTTCTGCGATGCGTCAGGCGACCGCCGGGAGGGAGTAGCGGGAGACAGGGGAGGCACTTTCTCGTGTACCGCGTGGCCGTGATGGCCTCGGGAAGCGGCTCGAATCTGCAGGCGGTCCTCAACCGGCTGCATCACAAGGTTGCGGGGGTCGAAGTGGTGCTGGTCGTGAGCGACGTCCCCGGAGCTCTCGCCCTCGAGCGGGCCGAACGCGCCGACATTCCCACGGCCGTTTTTCCGCTTGACCCCCACGTGAGCCGTGAGGGGCGCGACCGGGCCATCGCCGACGCCATCACCGCCTCGGCCGCCGACCTAATCGTTCTCGCGGGCTACATGCGCATGCTCACGCCGGCGCTGCTCGAGCGTTTTCCCTGGAGCGTGATCAACCTGCACCCCGCGTTGCTTCCCGCTTTCCCCGGAACCGACGGCATCCGCGACGCCCTCGAATACGGGGTGAAGATCACGGGGGTCACCGTCCACTTCGTCGACGAAGGGATGGACACCGGCCCGATCATCCGGCAGGAGAGCCTCGCCGTTCACGAGGACGAAGGACGCGTATCGCTGGGGGAACGCATTCATGCGCTCGAGCATCGGGTGCTTCCCCGGGTGGTGGAACTTTTCGCGACCGGCAAGATCCAACCGCCCGAGCGGGGGTCTCGCCAGGTCCGTGTCGACGACTCAGAACCCAGTCGCATCGACTGGTAATTGGAGGGAAGCGTGAAGGTAAACCGTGCCCTGGTGTCGGTATCGAACAAGTCGAACCTGGAGGGCTTCGCACGGGGACTGGCCGATCTTGGCGTGGAGATCATCTCCACGGGGGGAACCGCGCGGTTCCTCGAGGAGAAGGGCATCCCGATCACCCCGATATCCGACGTCACCGGCTTTCCGGAGATTCTCGACGGGCGGGTGAAGACCCTGCATCCGAACGTTCACGGCGCCATTCTGGCGGACCGCAACGTGCACGAGCACATGAAGGCCTTGCAGGAGCTCGAGATAGAACCCATCGACCTGGTGGTGGTCAACCTCTACCCCTTCGAGGAGACCTCAGAGAAGCGCGGAGTGGCCGAGGAAGAGGTCATCGAGAACATCGACATCGGCGGTCCCACCATGGTGCGCGCCGCCGCTAAGAACTTCCACAGCGTGGGTGTCCTGGTTGATCCTCACCGCTACGAGAGCGTGTTGCAGGAACTCAAGGAAGGCGACGGGCGTATCTCGCTCAGCACTCGCCGGGAACTGGCCATCGAGGCTTTCCACCACACCGCCCACTACGACTTCGCCATCGCCGGCTGGTTCACTTCGAATGAAGATCAGCCTTTCCCCACCTATCTTATGTGGGACTTCAAGAAGGTCCAGGATCTGCGTTACGGGGAAAACCCGCACCAGCGGGCGGCCTTCTATTCCGACGTCGACGGACGTAAGCATGTTCTCAACCAGATCATGCAGCTCCACGGAACGGACCTCTCCTTCAACAACCTCCTGGATCTGGATTCCGGGCGGCGTCTGGCGGACGAGTTCACGCTGCCTTCGTGCGTGATCATCAAGCACAACAATCCCTGTGGGGTGGCCCTGGCCGACAACGTGACCCACGCCTACGAGAAGGCCTTTTCCTGCGATCCGGTTTCCGCCTTTGGCGGGGTCATGGTGGTCAACCGTCCGGTCGAGGAGGAATTGGCGCGGGCAATGGGCGATCACTTCGTCGAACTGCTCTTCGCGCCCGCCTTTACCGAGGAAGCTCTGGAAATTCTGGGACGCAAACCCAAGATTCGTTTGCTGGTCGACCAGGAGGGCCGGCGGGGTGGGCGCCGCGCGCTGGACCTCAAACGGGTGATCGGCGGCCTGCTGGTCCAGGATCGCGATTCCGACTCGGAGAACCGTGAGGCTTGCGAGGTGGTCAGTCGCCGGCACCCCAACGAGGACGAATGGGGCGACCTGCTCTTTGCCTGGCGAGTCGCCAAGCACGTAAAGTCCAATGCCATCGTTCTGGCGAAGGACCTGATGACCGTGGGCGTGGGCGCGGGCCAGATGAGCCGGGTGGACGCTGCCAAGATCGCTGTGGAGAAGGCGCGTTTCTCCCTGGACGGGACGGCCGTGGCTTCAGACGCCTTCCTGCCCTTCCCGGATGCCCTCGAGGTGGTGGCCGACGCCGGTGCGACCAGCATGATCCAGCCCGGGGGGTCAGTCCGCGACGACGACGTGATGCGCGTGGCCGAAGAGCGCGGATTGGCCATGGTCTACACCGGTCGACGGCACTTCCGGCACTGATCGCCTAAGTTGGTCCACGGCCATCCGTTACTTCCCCCCACCATAGGGGGTAGTACCCTCCGCGTTGGGTTTCGGAAGGAAGGACAGTTTGTTGAAGCGTAATCCGTTCGTGCTGGTCATGCTGCTGCTTCTGGCTCTGGTGGCCGTGCCCTTGGTTGGTTGCGGGGACGATGACGATCAGGCGGACACCACCGATTCTACGGTTCCTGAGGTCGAGGGCACCGAGGAGACCGAGGACACCGCACTCGGTACCGAGGACACCGCAGCCGCGGCCGAAGTCGACGCAGCGGCGCTCTACTCAGACAACTGCGCCGGCTGCCACGGCGCAGACGGACAGGGTGGGGAGGGACCGGCCCTGACCGACTTCACCCAGGGACAGATCGCGGAGGAGATCCAGGCCGGACACGAGGACGTGGAAGGCTATGACGTTTCCCTCGGGGACGCGGAAGCCGACGCGGTGGCGGGGTACGTGGCAGACGAACTCTAGGAAAAGCAGGGGCCGCCCTTACGCGCTCGGATCCAGCTCCTCGAGCGCCTGATGCAGAGCCTCGTTCATGCGGGTGGTGAGTTCCGCCACCTTCTCGAGAGAGGCGCGGGTAACCGGTAGGTCGTCCTCGGACAGCTTCTGGCGCCACTCCAGATAGCTTTCCCGATGTCCGTCGTTGTGCTCGATCCAGTGCCTGACCAAGTGGGCCAGCTTGTCGCTGTCTATAGTTGCACGCGCTTCGTCATGCATGTCCGGCTCCTCGCCCGATTTCCAGCCGCAGGGGGATTTTCCCTTTGAAGCAGATCTTCCGCCGGACCGCCGCCACCAAACGGTGACGGGGACAGTGTACGGGCCGCCCCCCGTGGCCGCCGTTGACCTGCGCTACCAATCGGGCTAGAATGCATCCTCGCTCGGGCCCGTAGCTCAGTTGGTAGAGCATCGGACTTTTAATCCGCTGGTCGTAGGTTCGAATCCTACCGGGCTCACCTAAAACCCCCCGAATTACCGGGGGTTTTTGTTTGCTCCAATAGTCGGAGAATGGGCGAAAATGCCTCTCGTGACAACATTTTGACAACCTGGGGACTGTCAGCCTCCTATTAGGGCCCCGATCATGGCTGCCGCCTCTTCCTGCTGGGCGGGAATGACGTGAGAGTAGGTATCGAGAGTGATCCCGATATTTGCGTGCCCGAGCTGTGCCTGTACCAATTTTGGGTGCACCTTTTTTCCCAGGCAGAGCGTCGCGTAGGTGTGCCGAAGATCGTGCAGCCGGATGCGGGGAACCTTTGTCGCCCTTACTTGCTGCTCGAAACACTTCGTCACCCAGTTCGGGGAGTAGGCTTCTCCCGTCTCAGAAGTGAATACGGGCCCTGTCTTCGCTTCTTGGCCACGGCCGAGCGACATCTGCTCTTTGAGTTGCTGCTTCTGCCACTCCTTGAGCATCTGTGCCGTCAAGGGGTCGATGCTGATCTTTCGCCGGCCGTACTTCGTCTTCGGCTCTGACTCCTGGACTTCCTTACCCACCGCGATCAGCGTGCGGGAGATCGAGATCCGCCCGGCGTCGAGATCGACGTCTGGCCAGCGCAGCCCGAGCGCTTCCCCGCGGCGCATGCCGGTGCTGGCGAGCGTCTTCCATAGCGGGTACATGCGATGGTCCTTCGTGGCCCTCAGGAAGGTCTGCAGCTCCTCGAGGCTCCACACCTTCATGTCCTTGCCGCCCCCGGCCTGCTTCGGCTTCGGGGGATCTGTAGCGTCCGCCGCGTTACGATGCAGGCGCTCCCAGCGGACGCCGTCCTTGAGCGCCCGGTGGAGCGTCGCGTGGATCCGGCGGACCGTCGAGGGCGAGAGCTTCTTGCGGTCTTCGCCGTCCTGCTGGAGCTCTGCGTACAGCGCGTTTATCCGCGCTGGCGTCAGCTTCTGCAGCCGGATCGAGCCGAGATGGGGAACCAGGTGCTTGTCGACGTGCCCTTTGTAGCTGGCGAAGGTCGATGGTCGGATGGTGGTCTCGATGGCGGGAAGCCATTCGTCCTCGAGGAACTCCCGGACGGTGATCTTCGCGGGCTCCACGTACTGATCGGCGTTCAGCTTCACCAGGACCTCGCTGAGCGCGGTCTGGGCTTGCTTCTTCGTGGCAAAGCCGCCTTGAGTTTTCTGCCGGCGCTCGACGCGGTCAAGAAGCTCGCCACCGCACTTCGGGCAGACCTCGAGCTTCTTTCTCTCAACCCAGTATCGAGCCCGCTTGCAGCTCAGGCACCGCTGGGCGGGCTGGTGGCCGAGGTCGATCACGAACTCCCACGAGCTCCGTTTGCGAACATGGCCCTTCACTGGTCGCTCCTTTCGGGCGCCCTCCAGCGCCACTTCTCAGCCGGCCACTGATGCAGTCTCGCCGAGGCTGGGTCAGGGGTAGGCGCGGATCTCTTGACCTCCTCCAGTACGTCCTGCGCCCAGCGGACGCCGTAGAGCACATCGGCCATGTCTTCGCCGCGCTCCTGTACCGTGGCCTCGTATCTGGTCTTGAACGTCGCCGCGTGCTGACGGACGAAGCGCCGCGCCTTTGGACCTCCCTCTTTGAGGAGAGATCGGACATCTTCGGCTGTATACTGCTCGAATTCCAGGGTCTCGGGCGCGTAGGCCCACTCGAGCCCGTACTGCTGCCCCGTCAACTGTTCCTCATACCGCCGGAAGCCCCGCTGGAAGTGGCGGACGTTGCCTACCGCCCAATCCGGATAGCGCTCGTTCCACACCTCCAGCCGTTCCCGCCACGTGATCTCCGGAGGTAGTTCAAGGGTGACGAGGCGGAGCAGCGCGACAGCCTTATCTGAGAGGGGGCGCCGGGCGTGCACAAGGCCTTCTTCCTTCCACTCCGGCCAACTCGCGCGGATGAACTGGATAAGAGCTTTCTGTGAGATCTGGAATGGGAAGCGAAGCTCGAGACGTTCCCCTCCTGCCGGCCGCGCTGCCCGGCCAACGGATAGTCCGAACGGCCTCCACGGCGTTGAAAGCTCTTCGCCGCTAAGCCCCGCATACTTGGTTACCAGAGCTTCCCACAATCTCCAGGACGGTAGGTAGGCGGAGAGAGGCTCCAGCGCTTCTTCGCCAGGAGTCCAGGAGGCCTCGGGATCGACTGGATAGCCTACCTCCTCGAGGTCGCGGACCAAGTCTACTGCTAGGCCTACGTATTCCGCCTCCTCCTCTTCGGATTGCCAGAAGAGATCGCCTTGCTGCTTTCGGAACAGAGCCCGTTCGCGCTTTGTTTAGAGCAGATGCGGGATCTCCAAGAGTGCACGCTCGGGATCCTCGCCATGGCGGAACTTGCTGGTGATCTCAGAGCGGCGCTTATGGTGATCCGGGAGAGCCGCCAGAATACCGAGCTGGTGGCGAAGATGATCGCACTCGCCATTCAGAGCGAAGGGCAGACCCCGGAGGAACGCCTTGAGCACCTGCTCGACGAACTGAGCACGGGCCAGGTGATCGAGATCCTGGACCGGAAGATCGAAGAGGCGGAGCTTGAACTCAACCGGCGGCAGGCGGTCCGCTAATGCGTGTTTTGTTTGATCATTCGGGGGTCCCGGCTGAGTTACTAGCCCCCAGGAAGATGGACCCGGGGAGGAGGCGCGGCGCCTTCCTTCCTTCGGGCGCTCCGCTCGAGAGGACTTGCCGCTTCACCTCGAGCCCGAGCGGCCTCCCCGGGTTCTGTCAGTTTCCGAGTTGTCATGCCGTTGTCAAGGACAGAGAAAGCCCTGCAAAAGGGCCACCACTCAGAGCGGAATCGGATAGAAGGTCCGACGCGCCGAAACAGTCGGGGTAGTTTTCGAGAGGAACCACGGAGGGCGCTAACCCTGAAGGAGCAGAGATGCCCGCGTGAGGTCGAGCATCGGTGCTTTGTCACTCCAGGTCTCGGTCCAGCCACCCTGAGGGAGGTCCTCCGGACCCACGTCCGGCACCGTCCAAGCCGAATACCTCGCCTGAATCAGCCGCTCGAGACGTCTCGCCTCTTTGCGATCAAGGACAAGCACGGTCTCAACGACGCGTCCGCCGGCGAGCTGGTGGTCGAGCAAGCGGCGGTCGTGGCGGTCGTGGGTGATCCCAACCTTGAAGACCCCGAGATCGGCGAAGTGGATCAGGTAGACGCGGTGGGGCTCGTCCGGCCGGATCCCATGGGTGCAGGTCCAGCAGAGGGGAGCGGAGCCGCGCCGGAGGGCGTCCAGGGACACGGAGCGCTCGCTCCCACACTCAATGCACTCTACCTTCTGAGGTACGTACTCTCCCGTGCAAGGGCCCAGAAGCCGGAGCCCATTCGCGGCGAATAGCTCCGGAGCCCGCTCGAGCTCCTTCTTCCGCCGACCACTGGAGCAGCGCTCACATCCGAACCAGCCCGGTCGGTCCGCTGAGATCCGTTCCGGCACGGTTACTGTCGTCTCGCCACACTCTAGGCAGACCACCCCGACCGGCTGATAGAGGTCTCCGACCTCGGTGAGCGGCGCGAGCTTCTCTCCCCGCAGCCGCTCGAGAGACTGTGCCTGGTCGCCGAAGAAGGACCGGGCCTGTGACAGTTGGCCGAACTCCTGCAGCCGCTCGAGCACGAGCTGCCGCGCGTGCTCACTCCACGGGTTCCACTTCTCCCAGCCGTGACACCATCGGCAGGCGACGCCGTCCTTGCGGCGTAGTGTGGCCAATTTCACCCATCGGCGTGTGCCACAGCGCGTGCAGCGACACTGCCGCTCCTCGGTGGCTCGAGTGTAGGGGCTGAGGGGCTCGAGGTCGTGAGAGCGGAACTCCTGATCCTCCCTGGATGTCTTATCGTTCATCAAGCATGAATTCTAAGCAGGAAGGCGTCTCTTCGACAATGCTTTCTAACGGCAAGAGGGGCAGTTGCTAGCCGGATAGCCGATATGATCGACACAAAGGCAAGACCAAAAGGAAACGAGGAGGAGGGTGCAGTAATGGCGACAGAGGGGTGGCAGCCGTTCAGCAAGACACACGAGGAGCTGAAGCAGCGGTTTGAGAGTGACCTCGAGGAGTATGTTCGCCGCCTGCCGCAGCAGGACCTGGTGGAGCGGCCGCTCATGGAGCTCAATAGCTGGGTCGTGTCTCACCTAGACCAGAAGTGGCCTGTCACTCCTGAGGTCGACTTCACTCCCGACACCACTCGCGTCGCGTTCGACGCCAAGTTCGACGGGGGGCGGGAGTTGACGACGGTCATCCTCTCCTGGCCCCTGTTCGGTGACCCGCAGTTACTGGAATACCAGCCGAGTAGCGGAGGCCCTCAGCTGCGCGGCCACCTGGCACTGGATTCCGAGGAGTCCCGTCTGTTCCTGATCTACTTCGTAAGCGACCCCTCGTCTGGCGACTGCACCGAACTCGCACAAGAGGATGCGCAAAAGCTGGAATCCGGGTAGAGTGGTTGCATTTACGGCGAATCGCCACATAAGCTCGTGAAACGTGAAGCGATAGAGGTTCAAAAGAACCGAACGAAACGCAAGGGGATCAGAGCCATGACACTAGAGGAGCTTCTGGATCTAGTCAGGCAGTCCGACGCTGATCATTGGGAGATCATCGGCGGTGGGCCGACGTTTCTGACCGCGATCGGCGAGATGGGCTCTTCCACCGATGGGGGTTGGGAAGAAAGACTGTACGTGGTGGGGGCGCACCATTCCCGGGCTGCTTACCGCGCCGACATATCGGTTGGACTTGCGTGGGGTTATCAGGAACGAGACTCGGAGGAGTATCAGCCCAATTGGTCCGACTTTCCGGACCGGAGCACGTCTCTCTGCTTTGCCGATTTCTTCTACCAGGGCCAACTCGTCTACCGAATTCGCTATGCGGTGGTGGACGGCGGAAGAGCCTATCTCCCGGCGCCTCGTCCCACCGTGGGCGGCAGCTACGCAGTTACGCAGCTTCAGCACGACTTGGTTCGCATCTTGCACGAACTTGAGCATGGGTCTCACCTGGTAGACGAGTACGACAGCTACTTCGATAGGGCGGGCTTCGAAATCGAGAGGTGACGTCTTGCGGGTTGAGGTAGCCTCCGGGCCTCTTGGCTTCCCGGAGGCTACCTCGCTGCCCCTCTACGCGCTCGGCACGTCGGCCATGTGGGAGTGGGCTTCTCTGCCGTCACCTCCCGCGCATACCCGGTCGCACCGCTCACGCAGACACTACGGCATGGAGTCCGCGGCGACTGGCCCGAAGAGCCTCAGCTGCCCGCCCTCGAGCTGCCGATCGATCAGATCGAGATACCACCACACCGGCGACTTCGGGGAGACGGCCTGGATCGCGATCGTGGCGATATTCACAGCCCAGCCGGCCCCCAGATAGGGAACCTCACTGGCCCGCGCCTTCCGACCTCTCCAGCTGACGAGCGCAGCGCCCAGCAGGTGGGCGAGCTCGTGCTCCTCGAGGTCGTACTCCGTCGCCCGGCGCTGGGCTTCGGAGATGACCTCCGCAACCGTCGCCCGCTCGTGCAGGCAGTCGAACGGCTTCTCAAGATCGTGGCCGCGGTCGCACTCCGCAAGCTCGAGCCGCTTCAGGGCTTCGACTATCTCCGCGCCATTCGCGCCGTCCGCGCTGTATTTCTCTTCGGCGCGTTCACGTGCGGCCTGGACCTCCGCTGGATCTCGTTCGCTTTCCCTCATGCGACCACCGCCTCGAGGTACTGCCGGATCCGGAGCTCTTCGACGGGCTCCAGACGCCGGAGGCCGCGCTGGATCTGATTCCCCGTATCGTGCCCGAGCCCGAGCGCTTCCCCGATCTCCCGGGCGGAGAGCTCCTCGAGGACGTGCTCGAGGGGGCGGCTGAGGAGCTCGGTGTTTGAGTAGAAGCGGCGCCGGCCGCTCCGCTTGGGCGCCCGGGCTTGCATACCCCCGGGCCCGATCGGGTCGAGATCATCCGAAGGCCACAGCGGGAGCTGGATAACCGTAGCCGGTTCGCGAGGAAGGGTTAGGGTCGCTCCGCTAGAATCTCTCATTGTCAGCGCCTCCTTGTTAGGTGCTGGCCATGCCCCCGGACTGTTGACGCAGTTGCGGGGGCGCTCTTTGGGGCCTCGATGGGCCTCTATCGGCTCCTATGGTATGTCGCGGCGTAGCATCCGTCAATCCTCGATCGGCTTCTATCGTCCTAAGACACTCCCCATGCTACGCTCGAGAGAAGGCCTGCGAAGGAGGTGGTGGTGGTGGCAGAGGTCGTCTATACGGTTGAAGAAGTGGCGGGGCTCCTCAAGGTGGCCCCGCAAACCGTCCGGCGCTATTTAGTTGCTGGCAAAATGAAGGGGTTCAAGATAGGGAAGGACTGGCGGATCACTGAGAGCGACCTCCAGACGTTCGTCGAGGGTGCACGGCCTGAGCCCGGCGATGCCGATACCGACGGGTGCTGATGTTGTCTCGGGAGTCAGACTTGGCGGATCTGGAGATACCAGAGAGAAGCGAGATCAGCAGTTCGATGAGTGGCCCCGCTGTCGGTGCCGTGCTCGTGCTGATAGGTCCCATCTCTGCGAGTGTCCCTTTCTACTTCGGGCTGGAAGGGTGGCCAGCGGTCCCCTTCCTTGTTCTCGCCGGATTCAGCCTCCTTGTTGGCATCATCGGAGGCCTCTCCGAACTGTCCAAGGTCGGCCTGTTCCGGAGGCTTCGTGGTCGCAGAGCCCTCTGGGAGTTGCTCTTTGGGGTGGCACTCTTCGCCGGGCCCGCGGCCGGCTTCCATCTTATGGCCAGCGCGTTGGACTACCCACTGCTAGTAGTTCCACTCAAGATCCTTGCGGTCCTCTTCGCCGTGCTAGCAGCATTTCCCCTGGGAGTGCTCATTGGGAACAGCTTGGAGGTCTGGGCGCAGAAGGCAGAGGGCGGGACTGAGGTAAGCCGCGGGGGCGCTATCAGGACCCTGTTGTCACTGATTGCGGGGTCCCTCGCTGTGATCGCGAATGCTCTTGCGATTCTTGCCTATTTCGCTGACCGTGGTTGATGCCGTGAGTCACGCGCATCCGAGGTTCACCACCCAGTGATCTTGGCCATCGCACTAGCTTCAGTCCTACTTGAGGCGATAGGTCTCTGGATCGGGTGGAAAAGGATCGACTTGCCTTGGTTCTGGGGCGCCCTAGCCTTCATCTTCGGTCTCTTGTTGCAGGTAGTGAGCGTGATCCAGCTCGGGACACCCGGGGTGGTTTTGCTGATCGTTGGGCTGCTGCTTGGCCTGGTGCTCCTGTCTCTGCGGCTTCATGCCGACTTCGAGAAGATCCTCGTCTCCGCGTCGGCACGGTCGACCAATGACCTCCAAGATCTGATCGCGCTCGAGCGCCGACTGCGGACGAAGCGCGGTGCGGTCGGCTCCTTTGGCCCGCTTGAGCGGGCGAAACTCATTGCACTTCTGAGCGGGTGCGGCAGGTGTGTAGGTGAGATCGAGGTAGTAGCTCCCCACGTGGCGAATCTCTCTGTGGGTTTCGAGATCCCGCTGGAGGAGCTCGTGGAGCCCTTCGACCGGGCGATGCGACTGTGGGGGGTGGGTCCCGAGGAAGCTCAGAGGCTCGCCGACAATATCGCTCACGGAGCAAAGACCTCGGCGGGGAGTGCGCAGGAATTCCTAGCGGGGCTGATCGCCTTCAAGTCCGACTTCTGACGCACTCCCAGGGAATTGCGCCTTAGGCGGGCCGCTCCTGTCCGCGGAATACCGCCGCTTACCGAGACCCCACCGCAGAGCCGTTTTGAGCGTTTTGACCCCCTTGATAAGGCCTTCCCCTTGACCGGGGGCTCGTGTTGAAGAAGACGCCTACCGTGTGGCCAGGAAGGGGGCGTTCCTGGTAGCATCCCAGGGAGTCAAACCGTCCCCCTCCCCACCGGGGTGGTCCGATGCCTCTCGACCCGAACGTAGTTGATACCGATATCTTGACTCTCAATGTGGCCCAGACGACCGGCGGATCCCGGAGAGCGACCTTGAGGCCTCTATGGAGAGGAACCCGGGCGGGCAGACGCTCCTCAGCGAAAGAGAACTGTTCTGGACGCTGAGCGCGCGACAAGATTGCTCCAAGAGCGCATTGACGAAATCGGAACACTGATGCCAACGCCATGCTCTTCAGAGTTCGTGGAGTGGAGGGAGAAGGCACAGAGCATCCTCGAGCGCATATTCGGCGAGCAACATCGATTCCCCCGGCAGTTCGCTCTCCTCAGCTACCTCCCGCGATCGAGTCTTGCGAGGGCCGGAGAAGGAGCCTTTTCGCGGGGGATCAGACAGGCGGAAGGCATTCTCCGCGCTGCTCTTTTTGAGCTGGATTCATTGGGGGCAGACCGCTTCGAATCAGGCAGCGTCGATCCAGAACTGTGGGACGAGGTACGGACTGCCGTCGCTGAGGGGCGATGGGCCCAGGTGGCCAGTCAGACAGCGATCTTCCTTGAGAATCATGTGCGGGTGTGGGCCGGGCGTCCGGAGGAAGAGATGGGTATTCCTCTTGTGAACGCGGTTTTTCACCACGAGAACGGGGAGTTCCCGCTTGGAAAGACTGTGCAAGAACGCGAGGGTTGGCATGTATTAGCGATGGGCTTCTGGAAGGCAGTTCGGAACGTCAACACCCACCGGATACAGAACCGGCCCGATCTCGAGCGGTACGCAATGGGAGTTCTTGGGACCGCGAGCCTGCTGATCACGGAACTCCGATATCAGCACGGGGCCGAATTCCGTTCTTCGTCGGCTTTTCCGGAAGAAGGAAGGGGGGCTGACGCGCATGAAGTTCGACCTCAATAGCAGGCAGGCACTACCAGCCCCGTGGGAAGAGCACGAGAGCCTCGTTCGGCCGCATAGCCGGCTGTGGAAGCTCACGGAGAGTCATGTCTCTCGCACCGGGCGGTTCCTGGCTGCTGGCGAAGGTTACCTCTATTCAACCGACCTGTTATTGGGAGCCCTCTGTCAGCGATCTTTCCACCTCACCGAGGGATTTCTCCATGTCGTCCGCTACTGGAATATCATCGTCGGGGCCATGCTCATCCGGGCGCAACTCGATAACCTCCTGATTGCTCACTACCTCGCTGACCATGTCCGAGATCCTGCCGCTTTTGCTAATCACGTCATGGCTGGGGGACGGGTCAAAGATCTGCGTGACGAGGAAGGTAAGAAGCTGTTCGACAAAAGACTGAGAGAGCTGGCGTCTGACGCTCATCCATGGCTCGATACTGTGTACGAGAAGACGTCTGGGTGGGTGCACTTCTCGGGTAGCCACGTATTCTCGACTTGGCGAGTCGGAGGAGAGGCTGAGATAGTGGGAGGAGTCCCTTTGCACCCTCAGCATGTCCCAGCCACACTGCTGCTTGAGATGTTCGGTGCGATGATCCAGGGGACTGAGGAGCTCTTCGGGTACCTGGAGTCTTGGGCGGCTCACAAGGACCTCCAGCAAGCGCGATCCGACCATCGCACGTGACAACATCGTGACAACGCCGCGCCTTTCCGCGCCTGTCTCTCGGTGGTCGTGCCCTCCTGTGAAACCCGCTTGTTATCGGGCTATCCCCTCCGTCCCTTACCCTCTGTTACCGTGGCTGAATAAGCGTCTGCGGGACTTTTAATCCGCTGGTCGTAGGTTCGAATCCTACCGGGCTCACCTAAAACCCCTGTTTTGCGGGGGTTTTTTAATAGGTTTGCAGCCGGGGAATACTTTCTCGTCATGGATGCCTGGGATACACTCCTCGACGTAATCATTCTCCTGTCGGCGGCGCTCGTACTGGGCAGCATTGCCGAGCATCTGGGCCAGCGGGCCATCATGGGCTACCTCTTGGCGGGGATGTTCGTTGGCCCGAACGTGTTGGGCTGGGTTACCGCGGGGGACGAGAGCTATCTGTTGGCCGAGCTCGGCGCCGCGCTCCTTCTCTTTACGATCGGCCTCGAGTTCTCCTTCAGACGCCTCCTCAGCTTGGGATCGCGCACCTACGCCGCCGGGGCCGCCCAGATCCTCCTGACCGGCGTGCTTGGCTACTTGGCCTCGCTGCTGGCCGGACTGGGGCAGAGCGCCGCGATCGCCCTCGGAGCCGCAGTATCCCTCTCGAGCACCGCCTTCGTGATCAAGCTCCTGCAGGACCGCTCACAGATGGACAGCCCTCAAGGTCGCACGGCTGTTGGAATCCTGCTCCTACAGGACGTGGCGGTAGTCCCATTGATCCTTCTCGTCGCCAGCCTGAGCGGGGATGGCGGTCTGGGAGGGAGTCTGCTCCTCTTGGGGCAACGTCTGCTCTACGCCGCCCTCGGGGTCGTGCTCTTCTACCTGATCCTCACCTACCTTCTCCCTCGGGTGCTTGGTGCCCGCCATATTGCTCAGAATCGCGAACTTCCCATCCTTCTCGCGGTGCTCGTCGCGCTGGGTTCGACGTGGGCGGCCCATTCTGCCCAGCTGAATCCGGCCATGGGGGCCTTCGTTGCCGGCTTGATCCTGGCGGAGTCTCCCTTTGCCGTGCAGATCCGCTCGGACATAGCCGCCCTGAGGACGCTCCTGGTGACGTTGTTTTTTGCAGCCATCGGCATGTTCGGCCATCCCGCCTGGGCGTTCGAAAACATCGGATTGGTGTCCCTCGTGGTCTTGTTGGTTCTCTTCGGCAAGATGGCGCTGATCTGGTCCATTCTTCGGGCTTTGCGTTACCCGAATGGGGTCGCGCTTGCCACGGGATTGAGCCTGGCGCAGATCGGCGAGTTTTCGTTCGTCGTGGCCACGGTGGCCCGTACCGGGGGCATTTTTGAGGCTGAGGTCTTCCGCCTGATACTCACGGTCACAGTCATCACCTTGCTGGTGACCCCCTACCTCGTCGGACTCGCTCCGCGGCTGGCCGGCAAGGCAAACCGCCGAGGCGCAGCCAAGTCAACTACCTCGGAGGAGCCGCTGCCGGTCGAGGCGCACGTGGTCATAGTCGGCTACGGCTCGGCGGGAGAGGCGGCGGCCCGGGCACTCCGGGAAGGCGGCGTGCAAGAGATCAAGGTGATCGATGTAGATCCGGGGTTAGGTAGGGTGGAAGTGCCAGAGGGCGTTCAGTTCATTCTGGGGGATGCCACTCAAGCCGAGGTGCTGGAGCACGCAGGCGTGGCGAGCGCCCAATCGGTGATCGTGACGACTTCGGATCCGGACACTACCCAGGCCATCGTCGAACTGGTTGGTTTCCTCGCTCCAAGCGTAGAGGTCATCGCCCGAGGAAGCGACAGCTTTCTGTGGAGGGAATTGACTGATACCGGCATTGTGGCCGTCAACGAGGCGGAGGAAGTTGGGCTCCTGCTGGCCCAGTTGGCCGCGGAGGGGGTGACTGGCGGAGGGGCCGGAGGGAAGGACGCACGTTGACACCGGGACAAACTGCGGGCCGAGCGCAAGCTGCCGGACTCGTCACGGGGCAACAAAAGAGGGGCGCCGCAGCGCCCCTCACAGGTTTGGTCTAACCTCGCTTTGCTCCTAGATCAGGAGCAGGACCAGAATAACGATCAAAACGATTAGGAGTAGGCCTCCGAACCCGTAATACATGACTTGCCCTCCTTCGGGGCTGCTTACTTCTTGTTACGGAACCATCTCCCCCGGAAAAGCGGAAGTTACGCATAGAAGAGGAAGTCTTAGGGATCGCGCCGGTAACGATATGTCTCGGCGAGGGGACGTCGACGTAGGCCGGCGCCGGCCGCAGAGGGCGGGCCGCAGAGAAGCAGGCCGGCTAGCCGTGGGCGTAGAAGAGGAAGGATCCCACCAACAAGACTCCGGCGGCCAGCAGCGGGATCCCAAACTTGGCCAACGGACAGAATTGAGTCTCTGAGCGCTGCACGCCATCTACGGTGCGGATGCAGGGCTTTGCCTGGGTTAGCCCAAAGAGCGTCGCGAAGAAGAGCAACGAGAACAGGACCACAAAGACGACCATCGACTTCCCCCTATGCCGGCCTTTGGTCTGGTCGGGCCGAGCGATCCCCCCGGAAGCTCGAACCGGCCCGCGCCGCGTGCGGACATCGAGATCTTGGCAGATCAATTGTCCGAAGACCAAGCAGAAAGGCCGCCGGATGGACCGACGGCCTTCTTCTCCCGACGAACGGTCGAGTGCTGTGCCCTGACATGGGCGCTTAAAGCAAGAAGACCACCAGGGCGAGGGCCAAGATCAGTATGGCCAGGACGATTATCGCCAGATACACGCCGCCGCCGATGGCTGCTGCGGTTTCTTTTTCCTTCCTCAGGGCCGAGTCGTCGTCCTTCACAAACTCGTCGTCGGGCTGATTGTCTCTGAATACCGGATGGTAGTCAGCCATTGCGCTCACTACTCCTAGGTTGGATAACCGCCAAAAAAGGCTGCACGTCCCACTATTCTTTGTATACTCCCCAATCGCCGTGGATACCCGCGGCCGAGGTCGGCCGACGGCCTTGGCAGCGGAAGGATGGGCGGAGGGCCGGGAGGGTAGTAGCAGGAGCATGGTCGAAGCGCTCCTCATAATTAATACCATCCTGCTGCTGGGGATCGCGGTGGTTCTCGCGGTTGTCGTCTACCGTCTGGAGCGGGCCCGCCGGGTCCTCGAGGAGAAGCAGCGCCGGTTCGAGGGCAGCCTGGAGACACTGGCCCGCCTTACCGAGGGGCTCGAGAGAGTTATGTCCGCGCTTAGCGGTGTTCGGGGGTATACGGGAGTAGCCGAAGACATCGGCAGGATCATCGGTATTGGCCGCCGCCGGCGTCAGCCTTAGCGTCCTCAAGGGTGCCTGCCATAGGGTGCATAGTGGGGGCAGCTCTGGTGGTTGTCCTCGAGGTTCTGTGTTAGGATTCCGCCTCGGTCGCTCGCGGCCGAATGGATTGGCGCGCCCCCATCGTCTAGTGGCCTAGGACATCGCCCTTTCAAGGCGACGGCGGGGATTCGAATTCCCCTGGGGGCACCTCCTTTCCTCCTGAGTGCTCTGCGCTTGCCCGGGCAAAGGCTTGGGGCTGCGAGTAGGATCGGGGCGCATAGCTCAGTGGGAGAGCACCTGCCTTACAAGCAGGGGGTCGTAGGTTCAAATCCTACTGCGCCCACCTGACTGGGGCAGTACTTTGACCGGACCGTGGTTCTGGGCCGAGGGCTCGGATGCGGATCTCGGGGGCGTAGTTCAGTTGGTCAGAACGCCGGCCTGTCACGCCGGAGGTCGCGGGTTCGAGTCCCGTCGCTCCCGCTCCACTCGCTTCGGAGCGTCGTCACTGGGACGGCGCTTTCTTAATCCCGCGGAGTCACCACGGGCACCGGAACCTCCACGACCCCTGCGGCTGCGAAGGTGAGTTCCATCGTGAACACATCGCCGTCGGACAACCGGGGGAGGGCATCCAGCAACAGCAGATGATGTCCGTCAGGCATTAACTTGATCCGACTGTGCGCCGGAACCTCCACCACCCCGCCCTGGGTTCGGTCCGGCACCTCCAGCGGCGCCTCGGGCAAGAGGGCCGACTGCTCTCCCTCCTCGACCAGCACCACCTCGCCCGCCGTCTTGGTGCTCGCGGCCACCAGCACGTCATCCTCATCGCCTTGATTGAGGATGGTCAGGTACACGGGAAGGGATTGGGACAAGGGCGAGTTGAGCGCGTAGGGCTGAGAGATCACCACCTCGCCCGCCCGGGCCGCCACGGGCGGCGGGCTGTCACCGCAGGATAACCCGACAGCCGCCGAGGAAAAAGCGAGCATCCCTATGGCAATCGTGAGGGCGAACCCAGCGGGGAACCGAAACTTGTGACCTCCCACCGGAAGGTCTAACGTCGGGCCGGTCAGCCGCCACCGGGCGCCGGCTCCCCACTGCACCCGCAGGAGTCCTCGACCAGGCCGGGTGATTCACGCCGGCGCAGTCTGCTGGGAAGACCCGAGGAGTGCGGTTGCGCGGAGATGCTGATCCGGCCATGAAGGTGCTCATCCTCGAGCGACTCGGCGTGCGTGGCCGGTTCGAGAAGGACGGCGCCCTCCTCCAGCGGTTCGGCGAATACCGATTGCGCTCCGCCTGCATCCTCTCGGCCATGACGCAAGAGGCGCAATCCATTGAGGATGACCACCAGCGAGGCGCCGGTGTCGGCCAGCACCGCCATCCAGAGGGTCAGCCAGCCGGGGAAGACCAGAAAAGTGGCGATCACCTTGACCCCCAGGGCAAAGCCGATGTTCTGCCGTACGGTGTCGCGTGCCGCCCGGGAGAGGCGGATGGTGAAGGGAACGCGGGTGAGGTCGTCGGCCATTAGGGCAATGTCGGCCGTCTCGATAGCGGTGTCGCTACCGGCTGAGCCCATGGCCAGCCCGACCGTGGCAGTGGCGAGCGCGGGAGCGTCGTTGATTCCGTCGCCAATCATGCCCACCCGCCCGTACCGGGCGAGCAGTTCCTTGATCGCATCGACCTTGTCTTCGGGCAGCAGTTCGGCCCTGTACTCGTCGAGGCCGACGCGCTTGGCCACCGCGGCCGCGGTGCGCTCGTTGTCACCCGTCAGCATGATCAGGTGCTCGATACCGGCGTCGCGCAGTTCTTTGATGGCGCTTTGGCTGACCGGCCGCAGCTCGTCGGCGATGCCGATGGCGCCGACGGCGCCGTCGTTCGTTCCCAGGATGACCACGGTCTCGCCGCGAGATTGCCGCTCCGCCACGTAGTCGAGTACGTTCCGGCCGAGTGCGATTCCCTGTTCCTCGTAGAGGCGGGGGTTGCCGATGAAGTAGGAGCTCCCGTTCAAACGTCCCCGGGCGCCGCGGCCGGGAATCGCCTCGAAATCGTGCACCGTCTCCAGGTCCAGTTCTCGGGCCGTGGCGGCGTGCAGTATGGCCTCGGCCAGGGGGTGCTCTGAGTCCTTCTCCAGTGCCGCCGCCATCGCGAGTATCTTGTTGCCCGCACTGCCGTCGCCCCCACCGCCGTTGCCCGGGGTCGCCGAAGCGGACTCCTCGAAACCGTTGAAGCCGGCGACGTCCGTCACTCGGGGCAGTCCCTCGGTCAGAGTTCCGGTCTTGTCGAAGGCCAGAGCCCGTAGGCTGCCGGCAGCCTCCAGGTGAGCTCCCCCTTTGATCAATACCCCCTGCTTGCTGGCGGCGCCGATGGCCGCCACGATCGTCACCGGGGTGGAGATCACCAGGGCGCAGGGGCAGGCCAGAATCAGCAACGCCAGCGCCCGGTATATCCAGGTGCCCCAGGCTGCGCCCAACAGCAGGGGAGGCAGCAAGGCGGTGAACAGGGCTATGATCATGACCGCCGGGGTGTAATACTTGGCGAAGGCGTCCACCCAGCGCTCCGAGGGCGCCTTCTGACCTTGGGCCTCCTGCACCAGCGCGATCAGCCGATCCAGCGTGGTGTTGCCCGCAGGCGCCGTCACCTGCACCTCGAGCGTGCCGTTCTGGTTGATGGTCCCCGCGAACACCTGATCGTCGACCGCTTTTCCGCGCGGCATCGACTCCCCGGTGATCGGCGACTCGTCCACCGCGGAGTGACCCTTGACCACGACGCCGTCGAGCGCGATCCGGTCCCCCGGTTTGATCACGATCACCTGCCCCACCGCGACCTGTTCCACGGGAATCCGCTCCTCGTGATCGCCGTGGCGGATAAGGGCTACATCGGGGGAGAGGTCGATCAGCTGCTGGATGGAACCACGTGTGCGCTCCACAGCCCAGCCTTCCAGGGTTTCGCCCAAGCCGAAAAGCACCACCACGAGCGCCGCTTCCACCCACTCACCAACGGCTGCCGCCCCGATGACGGCCACTGTCATGAGGACGTTCATGTCCACGTTGCGGGTGCGCCATACGGTATTGAAGCCGTTGCGGGCCACCGAGTAGCCGCCGATGACTGCCGCCACCGCGAGGAAGCCGATCGCCGCCAGGTGGGGCTCCGGCGTGTTCAGCCAGAGGGCGACTCCGACCAGCAGGAGCACGAAGCTCGCCAGCGTGACCAGCGCGCGGCGGTTACGGAGGTAGAAGGGCCGGGTTTCACCCGCCGCGCGCTGGGCCTTGTACTCCTCCTCAGTCCAGACTTCGTAGCCCAGGCCGCGCACGTCGGAGGCGATCTGCTCGAGCAGATGATCCCGGCAGTCGTACTCCACGAAGAGCCGCGCGCTGGCGAAGTTGGCTGAGACGTAGAGCACGCCTTCACGTCTCTCTACCGCCCGCTCGATCGACCTGGCGCAGTCGGCGCAGTCCAGTCCGCCCAGGATCAAGCTCTGATGGCAGTAGCTCTCGGCCAATTCGGCGCAGGCCTCCTTGGCGCGCTCCTCGATACCCCGGAAGGTCAACAGGTCAGGATCGAAGCTCACGGTCATGGTGCGGCCGCGATCGTTTACCTGGACCGCAGTGACACCCCGAGTGTGCTCCATGTGTTCCTGAAGACGGAGCACGCACTGCCGACACTCGTCCTCCGTCGGGAGGACGATGGGGACTTCTACCTGCTTCTGCGGCATCGGCTCCTCCGTCATCTAGCGGTGCTGCACATGCTCGACGCAGACGGCGATCAGCTGTTCCACGTGTTCGTCGTCGGGGCGGTAGTAGACCTCGCGGCCCTCGCGGCGGAAGCGGATCAGCCCCGCGGTGCGCAGGATCCGTAAGTGATGGGAGACCGCGGAGGGGCTCATGTCGATGGATTCGGCGAGGTGATTGACGCAGAGCTCCTCGCCTTCGATCAGCGTCCGCAGCAGCAGGACCCGGCTCGGATCGCCGAGAACCTTGAAAAGCTCGGCCACGGCCGTCGCTTGTTCGCGGTCGGCAGCCGCCGCCGACTCGAGCAGAGGCTGGTCGGCAAAGGGGCCCTGACTGGCTGGCATCCGATCCTCCCGGACAACTGGGGCGGGAACAGTACTTCGAGCGAGTTCGCTTGAAGGACATCTGCCTTCATGGGACATATGAACAGATATGCAGATGTTAAACGGATTTGGCGCGAACGGGAAGAGGAAATCTCACTCTGCAGGGGGGATCAGGCCTATGGGGGCATCGCTTGCAAACGCCTGCCCCCTCGGCTACCATTCCTCTTCACCCGGACGCCGGGTCGCTTCCTCGTGGCGTCGTTGGGCGGGATAGCTCAGTTGGTAGAGCACATGACTGAAAATCATGGTGTCCCCGGTTCAAGTCCGGGTCCCGCCACCTAGTTTAACCTGCAAACCAGACTATTTATCAGATCTGGCTGAGGACTCCCTTTTCAC
>JAGXFV010000038.1 GCA_024637095.1 Actinomycetes bacterium | reverse complement strand
CGAGGGGCGCTATCTGAACGCGGGAGCGCCGCCGGAAGTTCTCTTGGAGCAGCACATGGCCGACCACTTCGGTCTGGCCCCGGGAGACAGTCTGGAGGTACTCGCCGGGGACGGCTGGCGGGAGCTAGAGGTGGCGGGAGTCGTGGCCAGTCCCGAGTATCTGTGGCCGGCGCGGGACCGCCAGGAGATCCTCACCTCGGCGGATGACTTCGGGGTCGCATTCGCTCCCGAGAAGTTCCTCTCCAGCCTGCCCCCCTCCGCGGTCACCATGCAGGCGCTTTTCCTCTACGGGCCCGGGGCCGACCGCGCGGCTCTTGACGCAGCGCTCAGCGATCTGGCCCGGGAGCAGCAGGCGGGCGCCGCCTTCAGTCGGGCCGAGCAGGCCTCGAACGCCGCGCTACAGCAGGACGTACAGGGCTTTAGCGAACTCTCTTTCATGTTCCCCCTGCTCTTCCTGGGGGCGGCGGGTATGGCCACCTCCGTACTGCTCACCCGGCTGGTCTACTCGCAGCGGAGCATCATCGGACTCCTGCGGGCCAGCGGCTTCAGCCGGCGGCGCGTCTTTCGCCACTACCTGGTCTACGGCCTCGTGGTTGGGCTGCTGGGATCGATCCCGGGGATCGCCGTGGGCATTCTGGCCGGCCGCTTGATCGCCGGTTTCTACACCGACGCCATCTCGGTGCCGGTGACCGTCATCGACTTTCATCCGCTGACGCTGATCCTGGGACCGGTCTTCGGCCTGCTCGCCGGGACCTTGTCCGCTCTGGCTCCTGCGTTCCGGGCGACGCGCATGGCCCCGGGAACCGCCATGCGGGGCGGGGCCGCTTCACGGGGTGGACCCAGCCTGCTCGAGCGTCTGCTTCCGCCTCTGGGCCGACTTCCCGCTTGGGCCAAACTGGTGCTGCGCGGGATCGGCCGGAACAAGCGACGCAGCTTATCCACCATGTTCGGAGTGATCCTCGCCTTGGTTCTCATCCTGGTTTCCTGGGGCATGCTCGACACCACCCAGTTGCTGCTCGACCGCCAATTCCAGCAGATTGAGCAGCAGGATGCCCAGCTCCACTTCGCCCCGACAGTGGAGGGAGCCCCCCCTTCCGCCCAAGCCGGCCTACCCCTGGAGCAGATTCGGGCCGTTCAAGGGGTCGGGCGGGTGGAGCCCGTGCTCGAAACTCCGGTGGTGCTGGAAACGGCGGGACAGCGGTACGCCACCACCCTGAAAGCCTTCGGGCGCGAAACCCAGATGCACGACTTCTTGCTCAGCTCGGGTGAGCAGGCGCAACTGCCCGAAGAGGGGGTCTATGTCGGCGTGGCCCTCCGCGACCAGCTGGGCTTCGCCGTCGGGGATCAGGTGACCGTGCGTCTGCCCGAAGCCGGCCTCAGCCTCGAGGAAGTCATCGCCGGCTTCGTCGAGGAACCGCTGGGTACCCTGGTCTACGCCAACCTGGGCTATCTTGCCGACAGGGCGGGGACCTCTTCTAGGGCGCTGGCCAATTCGGCCGCAGTGCGCTACGCCGAGGGGGCAATCCGTTCAGACATGCGCTCCCGGCTGACCGCACTCCCGAGTGTGGCCGCCTTCGTCGATTCCCGGGCGCTGGTAGAGACCATCAAGTCCTTCATGGGCCTCTTCTACGCCTTCGTCGGGGTGATGCTCGCGTTTGGCGGAGTGATGGCCTTTGCCCTGATCTTCAACACCATGTCCGCCAACATCTCGGAACGGGCCACGGAGATAGCTATGCTGAAGGCTGCGGGCGTAGGGCGACGCACGATCACCCTTTTGATCACCGCGGAGAACATCCTGCTGACGCTGCTGGCCATCGTGCCCGGTCTAGCTCTGGGCTACCTCGCGGCCTGGTACTTCATGGGCAGCTACAGCAGCGATCTATTCCGCTTTGATCTGCACGTGCGCCCCCTGACCTTCGTCTTCTCCGCGGCGGGCATCCTGCTGGTGGCTCTGCTGTCGCAGTGGCCGATCCTACGAGTAGTGCAGCGGCTCGACGTGGCCAAGGTGGTGCGGGAGCGGGCTGCATAACCCTCTACTACACCCTGAGCCGTACCGGGCGGTCTGGGCGGGCAAGACTCCTGGGGTGTACCATCTGGAGTTCAAATGGAGCCGCTCATCCACCAGCCACTCAGTCATCCCTACCTGCTCGCCCTCCGCAACCTCGACCGCCGGGTGAGCAAGACGCTGCGCGACCTCGAGTTGATCAGCGCCGGGGACCGAGTGCTCGTGGGCGTCTCCGGAGGAAAGGACAGCCTCACCCTGCTCGATCTGCTTGCTCTGCGCAAGCGCTGGCGCCCGGACAGCTACGGACTGGTAGCGGCCCACGTGGTGGACGGGGGTTGCGCGCCGGGATGCGAGTACGCCGCGCGTCTGCGCGCGCACTGCGAGGAACTGGGCGTGCCGCTTCGCGTGGTGGAGGACCACACCGTTCCCACCGAGACCGAGGTGAGCGAATCCGGGAAATCACCCTGCTTCCTCTGCTCTTGGCGGCGGCGCAAGCGTCTGCTCGAATTGGCTCAGGATGAGGACTGCCGTCTGCTCGCTCTTGGCCATCACAAGGACGATGCCGCCCAGACCTTGCTACTCAACCTCTTCTGGCAGGGGCGCCATGAGAGCATGCTCCCACGGCAGCCCCTGTTCGGGGGCCGGCTGACCATAATCCGCCCCCTCTACCTCAGCGACGAGAGCGCCATCGCCCGCGTGGCCCGAATCGGCGGTCGCCCCCTGCACGACTGCCGCTGCCGCTGGGCGGACGACTCCAAGCGCGAAGCGGCCGCCGAGATAATCGCCACCGTGCGCCGTGGCGGGGTGCGCGACGTCACCACCAATCTGGTGCGAACCGTTCTCTACCCGAAGAAGCGTCGCGAGGAGGAGAGTGCCATGGCCGGCAGAGTGGAGCGTGCCGAGCCGGAGGTGCGACCCTGAGCCCTCACGGCGGCCCCCGCACATTTGTCGCGCTCGGCGTCACTGTGTTTTTCTGGGCGTCGGCCTTTGCCGCCATCCGCGCCGGCCTCAAAGGATTCGGGCCGGGCGAACTCGCCCTGCTGCGCTTCCTGACCGCCTCGGCCGTGCTCGGGGTCTACGCATTCGTGGCCGGCCTGCGGCTGCCCGAACGCCGGGACCTGCCCGGGATCTTCGCGTTGGGCTTCCTGGGAATAACGGTCTACCATCTCTGCCTCAACTTCGGCGAGGTCACGGTGAGCGCCGGCGCCGCCAGCCTGCTGATCGCCTCCGGACCGGTGTTCACCGCGCTGCTTGCGACCGTCTTCCTCTCGGAACAGCTCCGAGCCTGGGGCTGGGTGGGAATCGCCGTCAGCTTCGCCGGAGTTGCGGCCGTCGCGGTGGGAGAAGCGGAGGGGTTGAGCTTCGATCCGCGGGCGCTGCTCATATTGATCGCGGCTTTCAGCACCAGCCTGTACTTCGTCTTTCAGAAGCCCTACACCCGGCGATACGGCCCGCTGGCCTTCGCCACCTACTCGATCTGGGCGGGCAGCCTGCCCATGTTGGTTTTCATGCCGGGGCTGCTGAGCCAGTTGCCGCACGCCGGGCTCGAAGCCGGGTTCGCCGGGGTCTACCTCGGAATCTTTCCTGCGGCGCTCGGCTACGTCACCTGGACATACGCACTCTCGCGCGCGCCGGCCTCGCTCGTGACCAGCTTCTTGTACCTCTCTCCGGTCCTTGCGATCCTCATTGGTTGGGTCTGGCTGAGGGAAGTCCCCAGCGCGCTTTCCTTGCTGGGCGGAGCCGTGGCCTTGACCGGCGTCGCCCTGGTCAACACGCGCGGCCTCCGTCGATTGCCCGCCGCGGAGGACCGGGCGCCGCGTCAGCCGGTTCCGGCAGAGACCGAGGCCGGCGTGCTCGTTCCCGCGGAGGGCGCGCCCCCGCTCACGCGGACCCGCCTGTGAGCGAGATCCGCCGGCTCGATCCGCAGGCCTGGGAATCCCGCGGCGAAATCGTCCCCAGCGGCGAACCCGAGGACGCCGACCTTTGGGTCGACAGAGCGGAACAGCAGGGCTGGCGCTGGACCCCGGTTACCGAACCACGCCACTACAGCCTCATCCTTGCCGTGAAGCCGCCTGACGCGGATGCGCCCATCTCCTACTACCTGGCCCGCCTGCCCGACTCCGAGCAACTGGGCCGGTTGGTTGGCCGCGCCACGGCCAAAGGACTTGCCACCTTGGGCGGGACCGTGGGCAACCTGCTGGGACCGGTGGCGACGCGTTGGAAAGACGCCTGGGGTGAATTGCAGGAGCGGTTCGTGGATCTGAACCAGGTGGCCGCACTGGCACAGATATCTCGACCTCAGGTGGAGGCTTGGCGCCGGGAGCGCGCCTCCTTCCCCCCTTCTGTGGCCGACCGCGAAGGAAACCCGCTGTTCTTGCGGGACGAAGTGCTCGCCTGGCTTGCGGAGCAGCCTGGGCCACTAAGTGCGGAAGGAACTGCGCAGGCGGACGAAGGCGAGAACCGCTAGGAGCGCGCTCCAACCGAGGACCACCAGGAGGGACGGATAGATGCCGGTGAGGCCCTCTCCCCGCAGAATGTTCTGCTGGAAGGCATCGATTATCCAGGCGGTCGGGAGTAAGTGTGCCACCGTGGAGAAGGTGTCGCCCGTGATTTCCAGGGGGAACCAGGCGCCCCCCATGGCCGACATGACCAGGGCGATGATCACCGTGCCCGCGATCATCGCCGCCTCGCTATTGAAGAGAGTGGCGAGCAGCATTCCCGTGGACGAGGCCAACAGCGAGAGTGTCAAGACGGTAGCGGCAAGCGCCCCGGGGCTCCGGGTGAACTCCACGCCAAAGGCGACCTGCGCCACGGTGATCAGCGCCACCTGCTGGACGAGCGTGATCAACACCATGGCGAGAAACTTGCCCCCCATCACGTCTTTCACTCCCGCGCCGGCGGTGCGTAGCCGGGCGAGGGTGCCGGTGTTGCGCTCGTAGATCAGGCCGAGGGCGATGGTCAGGAGGCTGAAGAGGATCCAGTTGACGATCATTCCCGGCGCGGATTGCTCGAAGCCGCTGGGAATCTCCTCCTCGCTGCCTAGGGCGGTGCGCTTGAGCTCTACCGGAGTCTGCGCGAAAAACTCGGCAACGCTCGCCCCCTGGGGCGCCGCCCGTGACGCCAGGCTACGGCTTTGAATGTCGGCGAGAGCCGCGCGCACCGTCGCCTCCGCCACAAATCCGGCTTCGGATACCGCGTCGCGGATCAGGGTCACACTCGGCGCGGCCAGATCGAGTGGTTCGGCAATGACCAGGGCTGCGTCGAGCTCCCCTTCGCTCACGGCCGCATCGGCCTCTTCGGGAGATACCGGCACCAGCGTGAAATCCTCATTCTCGGCGAGCAACTGGAACAATTCACCCGAAGGGTTCGCCGCCGCGGTCCCTTCCGCCGCAGCCCCCTCCGACCCCGCGGGGCCTTCCAGCGCCCGCGACGGATCCTCGGCCACCACCCCCAAGGTCACCTCCTGGAACTGCTCCCCGCCGAACAGATAACCAAAGAAGGCCATGAACACGATGGGAAGGATGAAGGTGAAGAGGGCGGCCAGTCGGTCGCGACGGGTCTGCAACAGCTCTTTGCCGAGAACCGGCCAGACTCTCCCTACGCCGCTCATGCGTACCGCCTGCGGAAAGACCAGCTCCCAACCAGGAAGAACAGGAGGGCAAAGGCACCCACCGCCAGGAGAGGCAGCCCGAGATCGGCCAGGGGAGCTCCGCGCATGGTCAGATCCCAGGCCTCGAGTAGCCAACCGTTGGGGGTCAGACGGCGCAGTACATCAAAGGCACCCCCCGCCGAAAGGGTTCCGGTGAAGCTGCCTCCGACCAAACCCAGGAACACCACCACGCCGCTCGCTATCGCACCGGCCTGTGGGGGGGTGCGCACGAACGAGTTGAGCATCACCCCAAGTCCCGCAGATACCAGCGACCCCATCAGGATCAGCAGCATCACGGCGACCGGCGAACCCCAATGGATGCCGAAGAGCAGCCATCCGGCCGCCACCAGGATGACGGCCTGAAGTAGAACCGCGAGGAAGGCAGAGAGGAACTTGCCGCCCAGAACCGCCGCCCGAGACGTCGGCGTGGTGAAGAGCCGCGCCAGGGTCCCGGCCTGATCTTCTTCCAGGATGCTGCGCGCCGCGTTGGCTCCCGCGATCAACATGAAGAAGATCATCATTCCCGCGAGCACCGCGCCGGTGACCGACACCTCGGTGGCTTCCGCGTCCCCAATCCTCGGCGACTGTGATTCGATCTGAGGCGGCTGAGTGCCCGCCTGCAGTTCTCGAAAGCGGTGAACCGCTGCTTCGGCGGCATCTTGAGCGGCGGCCAGGTCTCCCCCGGGTTCTGCGGGGAAGCCTCCGTCCGATTCGGGTATGGCAGCGAGTCCGGGGGCTCCTGCCTCCACGGCGGCGGCTGCGCCGGCCGCCCACGCCCCGTTAAACGAGGAGATCAGCTGTCGCAGCACACCCGCGACCAGCCGCGGTCCCACCGAAGCGGCCGGGTCCTGGAGCAGCTCCACCTGGATGCCCGCACCACCGAGACTCCAACCTCCGGAGAAAGCTTCGCTGAAGCCCTCGGGGATGATGATGGCGGCGGAAGCGTTCCCCGCGTCGATTGCCGCCTCGGCCTGCTCGCGCGTATCCACGCGAGAGAGTTCGAGCAATCCCTCCCCTCCGGCCGCCTCCAGCCCGCCGACCAGCGAGCGGGCGGACTCACCCCCATCCTCGTCGACGAGCACGACAGGAACCGGGGTGAGGCTCTGCCCCACCTCACCCCCGAAGGCGGCACCCAGCAGCAGCGTAAGCACCAGAGGCGCCAGCAGCATCATGGCGATCCCCGCGGGGTCCCGGTACGCCCGGCGTACGTCCTTCAAAGAGATGAACAGGGCAGTGCGCAAGCTTCAATCCCTCAGTTCTCGCCCGGTCAGATGGAGGAAGACGTCTTCCAGGTCCGGCTCCTCGACGGTGATCGCGGTCAGCCGGCTGCCGGCCCTCTCTGCCTGCTGAAAGAGGCGTGGTATGGCATCCTGAGCGTCCTTGACCAGCAGGCGAAGATCCGAGCCTTCCCGGGATAATATCCGCACGCCAGCAAGGCCTTCCCAACGCTTGGCCACCTTCTCGGGGCCGCCATCGATGCTCACGTTCACCCGGGTTTCCTCGCCCACCAGTCTCACCAACTCCGCGTGGGTACCGCAGTTGACCATGCGCCCGTGGTCCATGATGCCGATGCGGTCAGAGATCTCCTGCGCTTCTTCCATGTAGTGGGTCGTGTAGAGAACGGTCATCCCCGCAGAGTTGAGGTCTTTGATGCCGTCCAGGATCGAACGCCGGCTCTGCGGATCGATTCCCACCGTGGGTTCGTCCAGGAAGAGGACCTCCGGCCGGTGGAGCAGAGCCACGCCGATATTCAGGCGGCGCTTCATACCTCCCGAATAATCCGCCACCCGGTCCCTCTGCCGCTCGGCGAGGCCAATCAGGTCGAGAACCTCATCGATCCGCCGCTCGAGATCATCACCGCTCAACCGGTACATCCGCCCCCAGAAGCGCAGGTTCTCGCGACCGTTCAGATCCAAGTAGAGGGCGACTTCCTGCGGAACGACCCCCAGATGATCGCGTACCTGGCGCGGCTCTTCGATGATGGAACTGCCGGCCACCCAAGCCTCACCCCCAGTCGGGCGCAGCAGGCAGGAGAGCATGGAGATGGTCGTGGTCTTGCCTGCACCGTTGGGTCCAAGAAGGCTGAAGATCTCTCCTCCCTCCACGGTGAAACTCACCCCGTCGACGGCCACGGTGCCGTCGGGAGGATTGAACTGCTTGCGCAGATCGTTGACCTGGATCACGGCGCGCACTAGGCGACCTCCCCAAGGATTACAGTATTGTCCAGGGCACAGTCTATCGAGTGTCGTTCCCCGATCCACCCGCCAGGAGTCCAGCTCGTTCCCTCTCCCATGGCAGGGCCACGAGCCTGAGGCTATAATGCCGCAGCCGGCGGGACAGGAGAGCCTCCCGCCCTCTCAAAAAGCCCCGCGCAAGTTGGAGGTTTCCTTTGAGCAGCCAGGCGGACTTGGAGAATCCCACCGAAGCGAATTCTGACGAGCCCGAAAAGCTGGAGCCGGCGCCTGAAAGGCTGGAGACGCCTTCCGACGCACTCGATCGAGTCACAGACGCCTTCTACGCCGTTGATCGAGAGTGGCGCTTCACCTACCTGAACGCTCATGCCGAGACCGCCCTGCGGCGACCACGAGAAGACCTCCTCGGCAAGAATCTGTGGGCGGAACTCCCGGAAGCCGTGGGTTCCGCCTTCCAGAAGCGCTTGGAAGAAGCCGTCACCGAGCAGCGACCGGTCTTTTTCGAGGAGTACTACCCGCCCCTGGACGTCTGGGCAGAAATCCGAGCCTATCCCTCTCCCAGCGGACTGTCGGTGTACTTCACCGACGCCGGCCCCCGCCGCCGCCGCGAGGAGGAGTTGCGGCGGGCCGAAGAGGCCCTCCGCGCCGAGCACCAGTTCAGCACGACCGTGTTGGATAGCGCCGGGGCCTTGCTCGTGGTGTTGGATGAGCAGGGCCGGATCGTCGCCTTTAACCGCACGGCGGAAGAGAAGACGGGTTACACGGCGGAAGAGGTGCGGGGCCGCGTTGTCTTCGAGCTCTTCATCCCCGAGGACGAGCGCAGCGGCGTGAATCGGACCTTCCAAGAGCTCCTGAGCGAATCCGGCGAGTTTCAGAGCGAGTACGAGAACAGCCTGCTGGACCGCGCCGGCAACCGCTTCCTGGTCTCCTGGCGAAACACGGCCCTACGCAATCCGGATGGGTCGCTGCGTTACATCGTGGCAACGGGCGTGGATGTCACCGTCGAGCGCCAACGTGAGCGGCTGAACGAGGCCCTCAACCGCATCAACCTCGAACTGGGCACGCTGGATCCCGACGAGATCCTGCAGAACCTGGTTATCGAAGGCGGCAAGGCCCTGGGGAGCGAACTCGCTATGGTGACCATGCGCGAGGACGAAGCCTGGCTGGTCCGCTACGCCGCTGGGCAGGACGAATCCTTGGTGGGCCGCCTCCTGGAGAGCAGCACAGCCCCTGTTTCCCTAGAGGTAGAGCTAGAGCGGCGCGCGATCGCGATTCCCGACGTGCGGGAGATGTCGTACGCGGCCTCCTCTTTTGCGCGTGAAGTCGGCCTGACTGCCGTCCTGGCGGCGCCGTTCTTTCGGCGGGGGTCACTCACCGGCCTCGTTGTCTTCTATTTTCCAGGACCCCGGCACATCACCGAACCGGAGATCGACTTCGCCGAAAAGCTCGCCGCCTCGGTCACGCTCGCGTTGGAGAACGCCCGGCTGTATCAAGCCCAGAGGCGCATCGCCCAGGAGCTGCAGGAGTCGCTGCTGACCGTGCCCGAGAAGATCGAGGGCGTGCGCTTCGTCCACCTCTACCGTTCGGCCACGCACGCGGCGCGGGTGGGCGGTGACTTCTACGACCTGTTCTCGGTCGACGATGGCCAGGTGGGCCTAGTGATCGGCGACGTCAGCGGCCATGGAGTAGAGGCCGCGGCGCTGGCCTCGCTCGTCAAAGACACGATCAGAGCCTACGCCTACCAGCGGAACACCCCAGAGGCCGTACTGCACCTGACCAACCAGGCCTTGATCCGCCGCACGCAGTTTCAGAGATTCGTCACTGTCTTCTTCGGCCTGCTGGACGTCGGCGCGAGGACGCTGGCCTACTCCTCCGCAGGACACCCTCCGGCGCTGCTGCTCCGCAAGACTGGGGAGGTCGAGCGCCTCAAGTCGGCCTCGCCTCCATTGAGCAGCTTTGGCGATTCACTCTACGCCACCAGGGAGACCACTCTGGAGCCGGGAGAACTGCTGCTCCTCTACACCGACGGGGTCATCGAAGCCCGCTCCGAAGGACGCCTGTTCGGGGAGCGAAGGCTGGCTGAGCTGCTGGCGAGTCGGCAGGGCGAAGAGACACGCAGGCTGCCGGGGGTGATTTTTCGGGCAGTGCGCACGTTCGCGGACGGCACGCTGAACGACGACGTGGCGCTGCTCGCTCTGGAACTCGAGGAACCCGAGGAGGTCACATAGCCCACGGCGAGACCCGCCTGCTATGTGACCCAGACCCGCCCGCTATGTGATCCGCACCAGCACAATCGCGCCCGTCACGGTCGCCAGCAACCAAAGCCAGGCGCCCAGCACCAGATAGAGGAGAAGAACCTCCGACCGCATGCGCCGGAATATCTCTTCCCGCTTCAGGTTGCGGTACTCCGCGCTCTGCTCGATCTCCGTCGGGGGGGCCAGCACCAGCCGGAAACCGCCCGCGACCGAGAAAGGTCCCGCCCGGGACGCCTCAGCTCGGCTTCGGGTAACCGCCTGCCAGAGCCTCGGATAGCACTGCGCCAGATGCCGCCGGAACGAAAACGCCCGGTATTGAAGCATCAGTGCCAACACCAAGACGAGCGCAAGACCCACGCTCAACAGGGAGAGTACGATCTCAGGTAGGGTCATTCCATCCACTCCTCGACCCGCTGCCACTCCTCTTTGCTCCAAGTTGTCGCCCCATTTCGACCGAGTCAAACCGCTTGTGCCCTAGTTGAGGGAACCTCGGCAAGCGCAGGCTGAACCGGGGAGGACGTGGGCTAATCGAGGACGCGCTGCATCTCTTCCCGGCTGACGAAGACTCGGAAGCAACCCTCGCCGAAGACCTCAAGGCTCGGGTCCCTATCTCGGGTCCTTGTGGTTGATCATATTGCCCGGGAGGGTAGTCCATGTCCAAAGTTCACAAAATGTAGTATGTGTTGGAGGTGAGACTATGTTCGGCGCGGCCGCCCGCGCCTGCCGTCACAACGGCGACAAGGTGGCCATGGGCACCACCTGCGGGCGGTGGGTCTTGGTCACGACCGTGCTGGCCTCGAGCATGGGCTTTCTGGACGATACGGTGGTCACCCTCGCGCTCCCCACGATCGGGCGAGAATTTGGGACCGGCCTCTCCGGACTTCAGTGGATTCTGAACGGCTACCTGGTGGTCCTCGGGTCGCTGATTCTGCTGGGCGGGCGCTTTGGAGACGTCTTCGGCCGGCGTAAGGTGCTCATCGCCGGTCTCGCGGTTTTCGCCGCGGCCTCCGCCCTCGCGGCTCTCGCCCCCTCCATCGGGCTTCTGATCGCCGCCCGTTCCTTGCAGGGAGTCGGAGCGGCTCTGATGATTCCCTCGAGTCTTGCCATCATCACCGCCACTTTCCGTCCGCAGGATCAGGGACAGGCGATCGGAATCTGGTCGGCGCTGACCGCGCTGGCGGTCGCCAGCGGGCCCCTGGTGGGAGGCTGGCTGGTGGACACCGCCTCCTGGCGATGGGTCTTCCTGATCAACCTGCCGCTGGCGGCGGGGGCGATCGCTGCCGCCCTGCGCTACGTCCCCGAAACCCGAGACGAGGCCGAGAGCGGCCATCTGGATCTGGTCGGCGGTCTTCTCGCCATCGTGGCTCTGGCTCTACTCACCTTCGCGCCGGTCCAGGGAGGGGAACTGGGTTGGGATCACCCGCTGGTATTGGGCACCCTGGCAGGAGGAGCAATCCTGATGGCGCTATTTCTGGCGGTCGAGTCCCGTAGCCCGCATCCCATGTTGCCCCTGGGGATCTTTCGGAAACGGCAATTCACCGGAGCCAACCTAGCCACCCTGGCGCTCTACGCTGCCATCGACGCCCTGTTCTTCTTGTCCGTACTGCAATTGCAGAGCCAGATCGGCTATTCCGCTCTCGAGGCGGGATTCTCGCTGGTGCCGGTGACGGTCCTCCTGGTGGTGCTCTCTCCGTACGCCGGGAAAGTCGCCAGCCACATCGGACCCAGGCTACCCATGACTTTCGGTCCGCTGGTGATGGCTCTGGGCTTCCTGCTGGTCGCGCGGATCACACCGGATTCGACTTCACCCACAGCGGCCTCGTACTTCGGGGTGGTACTCCCCGCCATGTTCGTGTTCGGGTTGGGCCTTGCCGCCACGGTCGCTCCGCTGACGACGGCTGCACTGACCGCTCTGGACGACCGTCGCGCCGGGTTGGCTTCGGGAGTCAACACGGCGGTTGCCCGGGTGGCCGGTTTGATCGGCATCGCGCTTATCCCGGTGCTCGCCGGGGTGGCCGGAACCGAGGAGCTCAGCGCGAGCAGCTTTTCCGACGGGTTCCAGAGGGCGATGTGGATCGCGGCCGGGCTGAGCGTGACGAGCGCCGCGCTGTCCTTTTCCCTGATCCGCGGAGGGACGGCAGCCGAGCGTGAAGGCTCGGTCGCCGGACAAACGCTACCGGCGCGCGAAGAGCCAAGTACCGGAGTTGTGACCCTGAACCAGCCGGCCGGCGCCCTAGCGGTTGCCGCCACAAGCCCAATCGAAGGCGCGGCCCAGATCATGGGGGCGGACGATGGCGCGGACGATGGCGCTAACGATGGCGCGGCAGCGATCGAGCGCGCGAACGACGGCAAGATGAGCGCGGTGGGACCGGCTCCTCATGGGATTGCCGCCTGCGCGGGAACCACACAGTCCGGCCATGGCACCAATGCGGAAGGTAACCGGCCGCGGTGACATGCGTGATCAGTCCAGCTCGAAGTTCTCCGCCAGAGGCTCGTCGATAAAAGATGGGTCTGCGGAAGCACCCGCGGTCCCGGGCCGTGAACGCGCTCCCCCCTGCCCAGGCTCCCACACGTAGCCTCCGCCCCAACCTGCGGCGTGTTTCCAACCGCGCGGGCGCGTCTGCATCGATCCGGCCTCGCCGAGCAGAGCGTCTTCTGCCGGCTTTTCCGAGCCGGTCTCATCTTTGTAGTCGGCCGGGAGTAGGAAGCTCAACCCGGCCAGCGCCAGACCGCTCAGAAGGAAGATTGCCCCGAGCAGGATCAGAAAGAACTGCATCTTCTCTATCTCCTCCCCCGTGTCCCGTTTTGCTCTGTGGGGGTCCCGCGAACTTCTGTACACTCAAGCTATTCCGGACCGGCCCACCCGTCAACACCATTCTCTCAAGCGGCCCACCGAGTGCACGGTCCTCGCCGGGGAGTTTAGCCCGCTTCCGCCGCGGCAACTAGTTCCTGCAAATACGAGCCTTCGCGAGGTGCGATGAATCCGGCGATCTGGGGACTCCTTTCGGCGGCGGGCTGGGGCGCTACCGATTTCATCGTCCGTTTCACAGGCCGTTCGGTGGGGCATCTCAACGCGCTGCTCGGACGTTCCTGGTAGGGGTCGTGGCGCTCACTCTCGTGGTTTTGGCGGTGGGGCCGATCGCTCTGCCGAACGCTTCCGACCTCTGGCTGATCGGGCTGGCCGGGGCCACCACCATGATGAGCACGCTGCTGCTCTACCTGGGACTCGTCCGGGGCCCGATCGCCGTGGTCGCGCCCATCGTCAGCACCTTCCCCGCCTTCAACGTGGCCTTCAGCCTCGCCGTCGGCATTCGTCCGAGCCTGATTCAGTGGGCCGCCATGGGGGCAGTCATGGCCGGGACCGCCGCGCTGGCGCTCTCCTCCACCGAGGAAGAAATGACCGCCAAGGGTGAGCTCACCACCGCCCCGGGTCCTGGCTTTGGAGAGACCTATGACCAAGCGCACGTCCGCCGCAGCGCCGCCATCGCCTTGGTCGCCGCCGTGCTCTCAGCCGTGACGGTTGCGGCGGGTCAGGCGGCGGCCGAAACCACCGGAGAGCTGACCACGGTCTGGCTCGCGCGCCTCGTCAGTCTGACGCTGCTCGGGTTCTTGCTGCTGGTCAAACGTGAGGCGCCTCGCCTGCCCGTGGCGCTCTGGCCCCTGATCCTCGCTCAGGGAATCCTGGATAGCGGCGCCTACCTCGCCCTCCTGGCCGGTAGCCATGGAGAGGGGAAGGCCATCGCCGTCGTGGTGGCCTCGACCTTCTCCGCCATCACCGTGCTGCTCGCGTGGGCCTTTCTGCGAGAGCGTCTGCGGCCTCTGCAATGGTTGGGTGTCGTGGTCGTGGTGCTGGGCGTCGCGGCCCTCTCCGGAGGAGGCTAGCAGTGAGCAGGCGTAAATGCGAAAGGATGACGGGGCCTCAGCCCGCGGACGCACTCCGAATTGGTGCGACCCCGTTCCCAAAGCGGTTTCCCCTCTTCGCGCCGCCGGCTCTCCTGCTGTTGGCCGCGCTCATGACGCTGGCAGGACCCCTGATTTCCACCGCCCTATCTGCGACGGCGGCTCCCTTCGGCACGTCCGCGGCCGCCAACACCGCCGGCCCTTTCGACGTCGACGCCGCCCTCACCTACACGGCGCAACTCACCGACGGGATTGGCATCCGTCGGGCCGGCGCGGAGGGCGAGTCGCGGGCAGGAGACTGGCTCGTGGACCGGCTTTCGGCGCTTGGGTACCGCCCTCGCTTTCAAGGATTCCCTTTAGGCAATGGGCTCACCAGCCGGAACGTGCTGGCCACGCTCCCCGGCCGCAACCCGGACGTCCTGGTTCTTGGCGCTCACTACGACAGCAAAAGCCCCTCGCCCGGCGCGAACGACAACGGCACCGGGGTGGGCGCCCTGCTCCAGATCGCCGCCCAACTTCGGGACCAGCCTCTGGACGTGACCCTGATCTTCGCCTTCTTCGGAGCCGAGGAGACCATCGACTCCAACCCCGACCACCATCACTACGGCTCCCGTCATTACGTCGCCTCCATGTCGGCAGCGGAGCGCAGCCTGACCAGGGCCATGATTTCCGTCGACATGATTGGCTACGGAACGGAATTCCGGGTTCGCACCATGGGCAAAGGACCGCAATCGCTCCGAGACAAGCTGCTTGCGTTCGCCGAGAAACCGGGGACCGCCGCGACCGCCCCGTTGACCTATTTACGGGACCCGGGCAGAACGGGTTGGAGCGATCACGAGGCCTTCGAACTCGCAGGAATACCCGCCGCCTGGCTCGAGTGGAGGGATGATCCCTTCTACCATACGTCCAAGGACACCACCGCGCACCTGCAGCCGGACAGGGTTCAGACCGCCGGCTCCCTGGTGCTCGAGTTCGCGCGCGGCGTGACGGTTACCGCCCTAAGGTTCCACGACGTCGCCCCCGAACACCCCTATCGTGACGCGATCGAGGGCCTTTCGGCCGAGGGAACGGTGGCTGGATACGCCGACAACACCTTCCGACCCGCGAACCCCCTCTATCGCGCGCAGATGGCGAAAATGCTGGTCGGCATTTCCGGGGGGGCGGTGGCCGAATCCCTGGTCTCCACCTTCCCCGACCTGGGGCCGGATAGGTTGGACGATCTCTATCCTCATGACTTCGTGGCCGCGGCCCGTCGCGATGGGTTGATCAGAGGCTACGCCGATGGGCGCTTTGGCCCTTGGGATGACGTAACGCGCGCTCAAGCGGTCACCATGGTCGTGCGGGCGGCCGAAACCACAGCCCCGGACACGATCGACCAACCTCCGGCCGGATACTCCTCGGCTTGGGCCAGGACCCTGGGGGCCAGTGAACATGGACTGAACGCGGCGAAGGCCGAAGTCAACGGTCTTCTGGAAGGGATACCGACGACGACGGCCGCGGCCGACCCCTATGCCCCCATGGCCAGGGGAGAAGCCGCGCAACTGCTCTGGAACTTGGCCCATCTGATCGGCTCTCTCGCGGAGTAGGGAGGACCTTTAGGGAACTTCTCCCCTCGCCTCCCAGCGCACCACGCGATCGAGCGCGACATCCCAGATCCAGAGCTCCGATCCGTAGAACACGAGGCGACGATCGTCCCCAGGGGAGCTCACCCGCTGAGTCAGGCGGTTGCCGTTCCAATAATTGTGAAATCCGGCCTTGTAAGGGACGAAGCGCCGATAGGTCCCGTCACCGTTCCGTAGCGCAGGATGGCCGTCCACGACGGCCCCGCCGATGCTCCAGCTGTCGGGGAAGACCCGCGCATTCTCGACCATGAGTCCGTTGCGCACGAGAACCAACGCCTCCGCGTCCGCCCCCTGGAGTTGCTCCGCCGGTAACTCGGCGACCATCTCGCGCTCCACCTGCCAGATCTCCGCCCATTCCCTGACCCAGTTGATGTTGGCCAAGCTCAGAACCACCACCAGCGCGACTCCCGCGACCGCCTGCACGCCGCGATGCCGGCCACCCCGCACAAGCGTGAACAGAGCGACCACTCCCACAAGCAGCCAGAAGTTGGGCGAGATGAACGTGCGCGACGGCCGGCCCAGGGCGGCCAGCGAGTAACCCGCCGCGGAGAGCACCACCACGCCAAGAACCAGACCGCAGAGGGCCACCAGGACGACGGCAACGACCCTCAGGTAGGTGTCGCGGTCGGGTCGAGGCCGGCGCAGTACGCCTGCCACCATGAGTGCCAGGAGCACCAGCACCGCCGCCGTAGCCACCCCGCGCCCCAGGGGAAGGGCGAGAGCGAGTTGCCGGGGAAGTCCGCTCATGGACTGGAGCGTTTCCTGGGCCCACTGGTGATCGAAGCGCTTCGCCGTCCAAGGCTGAAGTTCAGCGGCCAACCGGTTCCAGCCCACGGCGCCCAGTTGAACCGCGAGCAAGCCCAATCCGGCCCAGACAAAGTCCCGGCGTTCGCCGGGTGCGGTCCACAAGACGGCGATAGAACGGATTCCGGGAGCCTCAACGGCACGCACAGGCGCGACCGATAGGATCAAGGCGACAAGCGCAAGGAGAGGCAGAAACTGCAGGTAGAAAGCTTCGTAGGTCAGGAGGCTCGCACCGAAAAGGGCACTCGCGCCGGCCACGGACCGGATGGATCTCGAACGAAGCAACACGATTCCGGCGAGCAGGAAGAGCAAGAAGCTCAACATGTTGGGTAGCGCCACGGGCCAGGCCGAATAGCCCAGCGACCAGGGCACCGCCAGCCAGAGGGCCACCGCGAAATCCGCCAGCGGCTCGCCGCCCGCCCCGAGCGAACCGAGCAGGCGGCGCAGAAAGAGGCGCAGCACCCAAGCGGTGACGCCCACAACGGCCAACAAAGACAGGTGCCAAAGCACGGCGGACTTACCGAAAAGGCTGGAAAGCAGGAACATCAGGGGGATCTGCAGGGGCCGGGCCAAGGGAATGCGCTCGTTGATCTGCAGCCACCGGTCCCAGGAGAAGGGCCCCCCGTGATGCGCCGCCTCGACGATGTTGGGCCAGTCATCCGAATAGAAGCCCAGCACGAAGGGCCGCCAGGAGTACACGGCAACGAATACCAGGAGCGGCAGGAGCCAGGCGTGCTCGAGCAGCCACGAGAACAGGCTGTGCCGTCGACTGGACTGTGCGGCTGGTGTGTCTGTCAGGTCGTAGTCCTGCGTTGCTTGGCCTTTCTACTTTCCCGGCTCGGGCCCCAGCCGTCCCGGCCGCCGGTGCGCGTGCCCGGGCCGACCCTGAGTTAATATGAGAGATTCTAGCGAAATTGGCGGAACGGAAAGAATTGGCGATCGACACCACAGGGGTCCCGGCGGAAACCACTCCGGGCAGGGCGGCGCGCGTCCTCGCCGCCGCCCGCGCCCGGCCCGGTCTACTGCTCACGATGCTTTATTTCATGATCGCGGCCACCCTGATGGTGCGCTACGGCATGTGGATGACCCCGGAGAAGCTGGTGATCGTCGGATTCGCGCTCGCGCTCATCTTCGCCAGACCGATCGCCTATCTGCGTGACTGGACGCCGGTGATCCTGCTGCTCTTAGGTTACGAGTTCCTCCGCGGCATTGCCTACACGCACGGTCTGCCGGTGAACATCCACTTCATGATCGACGCCGACCGCTTCCTCTTCCTGGGAGAGTTGCCCCCGGTCGCCTTGCAAAACTGGTTGCTCGACGAAGGCGGTCCCCACTGGTACGACTATCTGGCCACGCTGCTCTACATGTCGCACACCATCCTGCCCTTCGGCTTCGCCTACTACTTGTGGTCGACGCGGCGCGAGCAGTTCAAGCGATTTACCGTGACGCTGCTGGTGCTCTCCTATGCGGGCTTCCTGACCTACCTTCTCTACCCCGCGATGCCGCCGTGGATGGCGGCCAGAGACGGGTACATTCCCGAGGTGCACAGCGTGATCGGAAGCGTCCTGGGGCACTTGGGCAACGGCCCGAGCCTGCCCTCGATCTACGATTTCGCCAATCCCAACCCCGTCGCGGCCATGCCCTCGCTGCACGCCGCCTACCCGTTCCTGGTCTTCCTCTTCCTGCTGAAGCTCTATGGGCGCCGGGCGCTGCCTTTCGTCCTCTATCCCTTGGGGGTCTGGTTCTCTATCGTCTACACCGGAAACCATTACGTGATCGACGCCATCGCCGGTGTGGCCTACGCACTGGCGGCGTACTACGGATTGCAGTGGTGGTGGAAGCGTAAAGAAGCACGCGCCGACGCGCAGAAGGACGATCCCAGCCCTGCCGTAGCGCCAATGGGGGGTTGACCTACCCGGCCGCTTCCACGAGACTGTTGGATACTACATATTTGTACGGGGGGTCCGGGTGTTGAAGCACCCGGAGGTGCAAACGGGGTAGTCGGGCCGCTATCCGAAGGTCTCTTCGGGCAGCGGTTTTTTCTTTCCCGTGGCTTCTGCCATCGCGCTTAGCCGGGGCTCCCTGGCAACAAACGAGGGAAGGAGCCGATCATGGGTCTGTTGGACTCGATCTTCGGAAAGAAAGAGGAGTATCCGGACCTGGATCCAAACAGCCCGGTCGCCGCGAAGGTGGAAGATTACCGGAATCAGCTGGAGGACCTGTCCCAGCGGGCGAAGGACCGCCTGGAGGCCGTGCCCGCCGATGACGGCATGTACGTGGTCGTGGGCAAACCGCCCAAGGAGTTTGGCGTGGTCTGGTACGAAGGTCACGAGGAGCACAACTTCGCCGAGGTGGTGCAGCAGAGAGGTATCAGTGGGGACCGCGTCGAGCATCTGTCGCGCGAGCTCAAGGAGGCCTACGAAGCATCGGCCGACCAGCAGCGCTATTCCTACTCCTTGGGCGATCAGAAAATAGTGGTAACCCCGGCGCCCAAACTGGCCAGCCGTCTGGGCGAAGTCGTGCACGAGGTGACCGCCTGAGGTAGCGGCCCGTCTGGTTGCAGTCCCCGCCCGGCGGGTACAATTTATATGCTTTGCAACGGAAGCGGTCCGCGACCGGCCATAACGGGCGCGGCGAAAGGAGGCAGCATGGACCCGCTTCTCTGGATCGTAGTCATCATTGGGGCCTTGGTGGCCCTAGGCGTCGGACTCTGGCTCTTCGGGGGTATTGACGCCCTGCTCCACCGCTACCGCCACTAGCGGATACCATAAGGAGAGGCCGAGACTTGCGGGGGGGCAGTCACCTTCCGCAAGAATCTAGTACGAGCGCAAGAGGCCGGGCGCCTTGTCCGGTGACCTAAACGCTCCCTCGTGAGCGCAAGAGGCCGGGCGCCT
>JAGXFV010000037.1 GCA_024637095.1 Actinomycetes bacterium | reverse complement strand
CGTCGTGCTAGAAGTGGGCTGCGCGCTCTCCCGCCGCTTCCAGAACTCGTCCGTGGGTCGGAGAGCGGCCGCGGCCCTAACCGAGCCAGGCCTTCTCCGGATCGAACCGTTGACAGAGCCACTTCTTTCGGAAGCCCTCCGCCTCGGAACGGAACTCGGACTGCGGGCGGCGGATGCCATCTACGCCGCAACTACCTTATTGGTCCCAGACGGCCGCTTGGTCTCGTGGGACAGCGAACTGCTCGAGCGTTTCGGGGCGTTCACGCCGTCGCAGTGGCTGGGCGAACGCAGCTAACGATTCTCGCTCAGGACGTCTCCCCTTCCTCCAGCGGGGGCCGGCGCTGCGATTCCCAGAATTCTCTTGGGGAGTAGACCGGGATACTCAGTCTCTGCCTCTCGGCGAGAATGTCATCGTCACCGGTCACCAGTGCTTCCGCTCCGCCGGCTTTGGCGGATGCAACCACCCACTCGTCGTCGGGATCGCGGAGGCCGAGCGCGAGGTGATGAGGAGGGCGAGGGACCACGGTTTGGCTCCTGAGCAGTTGCTCGATCTCGGCGACGGCAGCCGCAGGAACGCCCAGGCGATCGGTCAGAACCCGCCGGAGTTCAGCGAGAACGACCTCCCCGACCAGGAGTTCGTGTTCGGCCAGCACGTACCGCAACAGATCGGCGCAGAGACCTCGAGCGGCGAACGCGCCCACCAGCACGTTCGTGTCGAGAAACACCTTCACGAGATGATGTCGAATACATCCTCGTCGGTGAGGAGGCCGCGCGCCTCGGCGAAGGGCAGGACTCGGCCTCGAAGTTGCTCAAACCGAAGAAGCGCGAGCTGGCGACGAAGAGCGTCCCTCGCGATGTCGCTCCGGGTGCGTCCGGTTTCGGCGGCCAGGCGATCGAGTTCGCGCTGCAGATCTTCGTCGAGGCGGATGGTCAGCGTCGTCTTCATGTAAGACATCGTAACACGAGTACCGCTCCAGCCTAATCCCGTTCCCTTGGGCCACCGCGCTTGTCCCTCCAGCTTTCCCCAGATGAGGTCGACCAGGAAGGTTTGGCGACCCCATTCTTACCCCCACTTCGCCGGCCAGCCCGGGCAGCGCTTCACTCATCGGCCACCTTCTCCGCCACCGTCTCCATGGCCATGAGAGCGTATACCGCTTCGCGGGTCGGTTCTCCGGCTTCCGGAGGGGTCGACCAATAGGGCGAGCTCATGCGGGGGGAGGACTCGTTCTACGGCGCCCAGGTGAGGGACATGCCGTAACTGCGCATGGTGGGCTCGTCGAAGGGATTGGACGGGCCGACCGTCCCCACCAGGCTGGAGTAGCGGCGGGCATAGACGACCACCACTCGACCCTCGGCGATCGCCTCAGCAACAACCTGGTCAAGCCGCTGCTTGTCGAGTTCATCTGCGAAGACCCAGAGCGGATCGGGGACGGAGGACGGTTCGCATCCGAATCCTCCGGGTGCCCCTGACATCTGTCACCGGCTATTCGCGAAGAACAACAGAAACCCTATCCCGAAGACCCCGACCTGCCAGACGACAAGGAAGGCCCCGACGGCAAGCCACAGCCATCCCCGGGAGCGTTCGACGAGGTCCTCGGCGCTGCCCCCGGTACTCCGCTCAGGGCCACTCTCCCTGGATCGGAGCAGCAGCCAAAGTCCGTAGAACAGCGAGGCGGAACCGGCGAGGAATGCCGCACTCGCCACGATGACGAACAGGCCGTCGGCGGAATCCAGGTCGGCCAGACTCAGGACCAGGAGCGGTGCGAGCGTGCCCGCTACGACCAGTACGAGGGCGAGCATGATCTCCGCGCGAAGAAGCCGTGTGGGCACGATCTCGACGCCGTTTCCTTCCGCCGCTGTAAGGTCGGGCACATCATCCTCCATCATCACCGTCCCTCCTCTCCCTCCCGATTCGTCCGCCGCACCCTGGTGACGAGCGCCAAGGCCAAGAGCGCCACGGGCGCAAGGTAGAACAAAGTGATCACCAGGATGGGAAGCGCGTCAACGGCACCCTCACGAGCGTCCCTGACCGCGGCGTAGGCGGGCACAGCCAGAGCCAGAAACAGGACGAACGAGATGCGGGAGTGTTCCCGGGCAATGGCGGCGGCGAGCGCGCCAACCGCGGCGAAGACGAGAAAAGGGAGTGGAGTCAGAATCGGCTCGACGAGGTCCCCGAACAGCCACTCAAAATCGCGCTCTCTCAGCGGTCCCTGTGTGATCAGCATGAGGAGAGCGAAGAGACCGAAGTCCAGGGCAGCCCGGAGAAGGCCCGCGACTCTGGCCATCGCGAGTAGCCGGTTGCGCTCCAGCAGAGCGCGGCGGCGGCTGCCTCTCCCGCTCCGCCTCTTCCGGTCCCTTGCCGCATCGTGGGCGAGCAGTCGCCGCTGCGCGTCGGTCGAGATCTTACTCATTCCCGCTTTGCCGCTGCCGCCGTTCAAGCCGCCACCCCCTTAACTGTCCTCCGACAAGGTTCGCCAGTAGCCGCGGGCGACCTCCAGCCTCCTAGTTGACTCTGCCCAGGTTTTTGGCGATTTCCACGGCCGACAGGTCGACTTTGTCGGTACGCACCTGCACCTCGACCCCAACGTCGTCGACGACGAACCGCAGCACCTGGTCGACGGCGTCCAACTGCTGCGTGATGGCGTCCTCGAGCCCGACAACCGGGAAATCCGGGTTATGCCGGAGGTCGTGAATGGCTCCGGCCCATTTCAGCCTCCCTCATCACTGGGGAACACCAACATCTCCCTCGTGCACCTCACTATCGAGAATGCGGCCGAGTGTGCATTCACGTATGCCGCTTGCCCCCGACCGCGCATGGGCACTAAAGCTGGTAGCGCATGGATACCCAGCTCATTGAACGACTCCGACAGGCGGCGGAACGTCACTTCCCCGAGCACGGGGTGCTCGTGGCCTACGCCCACGGTAGCCGTACTTTCGGCACGCCCCGCCCGGACAGCGACCTCGACGTCGGCTACTACTTGTACGGATATCGCGAGGGCGAGCAACTTGCGATAAAGACCGAGATGCTCCTCGCCGATCGCCTCTCCCGCGAGGTGGGGGTCGACGTCGACCTCCGCAACCTGGGTCCGGCGCCCCTCGAGGCCCGGGGAAGGGTTCTCGAAAAGGGGGTGAGGGTGTTCTCCGGCGACGACGTCGAACGGGTGGCCCTGGAACGCGAACTCCTCTCTCGCTATCACGACCGGAAGGCCGAGTTCCAGGAGCTCCGGCGCCTCAGACTGCGCCACCACGCCGAAGAGGGGCTTGTGTGATCGACAGCCCGAAGATAACGGAACTGCTCGCCCGCCTGCAGACTTCCCTCGAGGACCTCGACCGATTCGCCGCGGCCGTAGCGCAGGTCGCTGACTAGCGGAACCCCCTGCCGAGAGGTTGGGGACGAGGCACTTGTCTCCCACTGTAGCAGCGCAAATAGTGGTCATGGCTCGGGCATCTAGGCGGGGGGCTCAACGGCCACCGGCGCCAGCGATTCGGCGAGCTTCCAGATCTGTGACCGGATCTCCTCGGGCCCGTACAAGTAGACGGTGCTCTCCGGCAGCTCAAACCGGAAGTAGACAATGCCATCGCGGACGAGATCGTAAGCCTCCCGGCCCATGACGCTCGCGCCCGTGGCCTTCCACAGCTCGTGGTTGTCTCGGACGTCAGGCGAGGTCAGAGCGCCGAGTGTGAAGCTGGGCGCCGCCAAGTCGGGATTTACGACCAGGCGGATCGCGGTTTCGTTGTTGGAGAAGGCCGCCCCGTAGAAGGCGCCGTCGACGGCGGGGTTGTGGTAGCTCCCCAGCTTCTCGCCCCAAGCTCCCGCGGGTAGGAAGTCCCCGGGCAGCTCGGACGGAAGGTAGACATAGCTTCGGCCGGTGTCGGGATTGACGGGCGCCTCGACCTGATCGACGACCCGCCGCCGGAGTTCCTCCAGCGAGAGGTCCGGCCAGGCCGTCAGATATCCGGGCCGGTCGCCGGTGTTGCCGGGACCAGGGCCAAAAGGATCCCCCTCTGTTGCGGGGACGACGGGGGGGAACGCAGATGCGCCTTCCGAATCGGCGGACTCGAGGTGTTGCTCAAGCCAGGCTTTCGCCTCCGCCGTCCGAGGCTCAGCGTGAGACAACATCTCCTCGACCCCTTCACGGATCTCGGGCAGGTTGGGAGGACTGTAGGTTTCGGACGCGACCGCTGAGTCAGCAGACAGGGTTGCTGGACCCGAGGGAAGCGTTGACGTCGGCGCCTCGTTAAGTTCGGCCGGCCCATCCAACAGCCAGATTTCGAAGCGGGCCGGCGGCGGCTCGAACTCGCCCTCACCCGTCGGCGCCTCGGTCCCCTCGCCGGTAGCCTGCTCGCCCATCTCGTCGCCCAGCTTCTTGAGGGCCTCATCCGAGCTCAGGTATTCGTATCGCTCAACCTGCGGCAAGGACTCGATCTCCTGGCGAAGACGTGCGATATCCTCTTGGTTGGCGTCGGGCTGCAGAATAAGGGTCATATCGGGCGCCAGCAGGTGCTTTTCCCAGCTTCGAAGCGCACGGACGGCAAGCGGCTCCGTCACACCGCTCTCCTCCTCCGGGTCCCGAGTTAGCTCGATCTCTCCTGCCTCTAGAAACGCGATCAGTTCCTGAATCGTCTGCAGGAGCTCCTCCTCTGATGTCGGCGTGACCTCTTGAGTCGCCTCCGATCCCCCCACCTCGTCCGTGTCCCGATCATCGATCACAATCAGGTCGGGCTGCCGGAAGAAGTCGGCGGCCCAGGTGCCGAAGGCCACGAGCAGCACCACTGCGCCGGTGAGAGCCACCGCCTGCACGATGCGACTCTGGCGGCGCTTGTGCTTGAGCTTGGCCTCGACCCCGTGCCACTTGCCTCCGGTCTGCACCTCGGGCACCAGTCGGTCGAGGGCCGCGCGCAGTTCGGGGTCGAAGGCTGTCTGCGGGGTTCTACTCATCACGTCCTGCTTTCAAGGTGCTTCTCAAGGTCTCCCGGCCCCGGTCCAGGTGCCGCTTGACCGTACCCTCGGAGACCTGCATGGCCTCGGCCACCTCCGCCACGGAAAGATCCGCCAGGTAAAAGAGCGCAACCGCCGTGCGCTGCTTGAGGGGCAGGCGGCGAAGGGCGCGGTGAAGCTCGGTGTCGGGGAGCTGGGCCTGAGCCGAGTAGCGGGGCTCGGCCTCGAGGCGGACCAAGGCGGTGGCGCGGCGGCGGAGCGAGCGCTTCTGGTCCTTGGCCTTGTTGATCGCCACCCGCCGGACCCAGGCGGCCTGGTCTTCATACTCCGAGATCTTGCGCCAGTTCTTGCAGAGCTCGGCGAAGGCTTCCTGGACCGCGTCTTCGGCGGATTCCAGGTTACCGGTGACGAGCGCCAGGGCACGCGAGAGCGAGGCGTACTCGCGGGCAAAGAGGGCTTCGGGGGAGGCGTAGCGGGAAGTGACCCGGTCCTCCGTCTCCTTGCGGCGCGGCCAGCGGCGCCCGGGCTCCGCCGGCTTCTCCCCGCCCGCGTTCAGCGTGTCCGCCGTACCTTCGATGCTTCGCTCCCCTTCCTTCGGCGAGGAAAGCGGCCGCACTGCACCGCTACCCGTTCAGCTGCTACACAAGGTACACGACAGAGGGGGTTCGCGGGTTGACATGGATTTGCCTCATGCAGCGTAGCTATCGGGGCTAGTGAGGCTACCCTTGCTCGAGACGCTCCGCGATCCAGACCTTGATGACAGACTGGCGGGTAACGCCCAGGCGCTTTGCCTCACGATCAAGAGACTCGACCACCCACAGCGGAAAGTCGACGTTGACCCGCTTTGCCTCCAGCAGCGGGTGGCGGCTCTCATCGAGGTCCAGTTCGTCCGTAACGTCCTCACCGCGATCGAACCTCTCGCCGAATTCACTGGCCTTCATACAAAGCCACCTCCTCTTCGCGTGCCCTGCGGACCGAGATTATTCGCACACGATCCTCCCGGTAGGTGATCACCGCAGACCAGTGCTTCCGCCCAATGATGCTCAGCTCTCGCCACCGAAAAGCCGGAACACTATGTTCGCGACCAGCAGAGCGCCGATCAGCAGCCAGAACCAACGGTTGCCCAGATCGTCCCACCGCGGCCACTGACTCGGGCTGTTGCCCCAGGTCCAGCGTTCCGATTCCCGGGAAAGCTCCCGATAGCCGCGCCTGACCTTCTTCCGCCGCTCGGGTCCCTCGTTTCTCCGTTTCTTAGCAGCCATGGTGGATACGGTCTCCGATGCAGTAGCGTAAGTGCCCGTCCACGTCTCGCCGTCATCCTTCCGGTTTGATGACCTATGAAACCAACGATAACACCGCAGGGACACGGGCAAATTGACAGCGATCTCGAAAGCCTCTCGGGGGCTTGTGCCGGCAAGTTCCAACCTTGGGCCTATGTCCGTACTCTCCCGCCGGGATACTCTACGTTCGGGACGCGGGGGCTGGCGGCTCGAGGTGTGGTTGCGACGAGCTGGCTCCGTCTTACACGGTAACCGTGTTAGCGTGTATACTCATCTTGGAGTAAGGGAGGCCCGTTGATCGTGTCGTTCGGTGACCGGGGGACGGAGGATCTTTGCCATGGTCGCCCCACTGCCCGCGCGCGGCGCTTTCCACGGGGCATCGTGGCGCCTGCTCTGGTAAAGCTGGACATGCTGAACGCGGCGTCGGCCATACTCGACCTGAGGTCGCCCCCCGGCAACCGGCTGGAGGGCCTCAAAGGCGATCTAGCGGGCTTTAATTGGATCCGGGTGAACGATCAGTGGCGGCTCCTGTTCCGGTGGGAGAATAACGCTCCGCATGAAGTCCGGTTAGTGGACTATCACCGCTAGGAGGTATGGCATGATCCCGGAGAACCGCATACCCACCCATCCGGGGGTGGTCCTCCGCGAGGAGTTCCTCCTTCCGCTGGGTGTATCCCAGATCGCCTTCGCGGCGCATCTCGGCGTGCCGGTGCAACGTATCAACGAGATTGTGCGTGGCAAGCGAGGTGTCACGCCGGAGACCGCGTGGCTGCTCTCCGAAGCGCTCAACACTACGCCTGAGTTCTGGATCAACCTCCAGGCGGCCTATGACCTTGCCCGCAGTCGTCCGGCGGCGCCGATCCCACCTCTTGTGACCGTCGCCTGAGGTTTCTCGACAGAAGAAGGCTGCTTTGGCCGCCACAACTTGACCCTTCTCGTCCGAGATCAGCGCTCGGGCACCTGCCAGCTGATGCGCGACAGTTGCTCGGCGAAAGCCGTGAGTACGGCCGGGTCGGTGCCGGCGGAGGCTACCAGAGCTACAGTCCCCTGACCCTCGCTCTTCGCCTGGAGCAGCAAGCGGTCTCCCAGGTCGTAGGAATAGAAGGGGGTGCCTTCAAGAGTGGTCGGCGTCTCCAGACCCTCGGATTCGGCCACATCGGCTCCGGGGTTTACCGCGAGGAGCACTTGGTCGGTGCCGTTGGTAAAGCCGACGCCGTACGCGGTCGTGTCCGCAAAGCCGATATGCGGCGCAGGGGCCAAGGGGGTGTAGGAGAGGGCGGTCCCGAGAGCGGCGACATCGCCCTCGGAGAAACCGGCGGGTAGCTCCAGGGGGAGGAACAGAGGCGGGCGAAGCACCGTGGGGAAGTGGTTGGCGATGAGCTGGGCCGTGCTGTAGCCGCTATCCGGGCCGGGCCAGTTGAGGTCGGTGATGGCCGCGGACGCCTGAGTCTTTCTCACGTTGTCGGCGAGCAGCGCGGCTTCTGCCCGGGTCATGGGGTCCCAGGGGTCGGCGGCGTCCGTCTCGAAGTGGAGCCCGTAGGAGATGGAGTTAAGGGCGGCGATGTTCGCCGAGATCTCGTGGGTTGCGCTGAAGAGTCCCCAGGGCGAGAGCAGGCTCTCGATGGTCGGCGGTATGCTCAGGCCCCAGTCGTCGACCGCCCGCACCGCCATGGTCACGGCCTGGCAGCGAGGGATGGCGACGTAGGGGGCGAAGGTGGTGGCGCTGGTTCCGTTCGTGATACCGAAGTCCTTGGCCACTTTGACGTACTCGTGGGGATAGAGACTCGCCGGATCGTCGGGCCCTAAGTCGGTAAACGGCGGGAGTGGGTAGTCTTCCCTGACCGGCAGACCGAGCGCGGCTACCAGCATCTTTGCCATCTGCGCCCGTAAGAGGCTCGCTTCTGGATGGAAAGTTCCGTCTCCGTAGCCCTCCACCACGCCCGCCTGTTCCAGGCTGGTTATCGCTAAGCCGAAGTCGGTCGAGGAGTCGACGTCGCTGAAGGGAGGCGTGTCGGGCGGAAACGCAAGCGCGGGCGCCGACGAGAGAAGGAGCAGCATCACTGTGACCAGCGCCGCAGTGGCAGCGGTTGTGCGTCTGACCCTCATCAATGCTCTCCTTTAGGCCGCCCTACCCCGTCACACCCCTCTTAGCGTTTCACAATCCCCAGACGTACGCACGGTAGGTTTGGTTCACGACACTTGTCCGAGTTGCGGCCTTGGGGCTAGCATGCCCGGCGTCAGAGGGATAACTCAACATGCGCGCCTCCGATGCACAAGGCACGGCGACTTCCTCGCTCAGGACTAGCTGGGCGCCTGATCCCTTGGTTGCCCAGGCCACATTTGCCAGTGTGCCAGGCGCCCTCGTGTATGATTCGAGTACGGCAAACCCCTGTGAGGTCCTGGAATGAGCGAGTACCGATTGACAGGCATAATCGGACACGACGAGGATGGCTACTGGGCGGAGTGCCCTGAACTCCAGGGTTGCTACACCCAGGGCGACACATACGAGGAGACGGTTCAGAATCTCCGGGAGGCGATCACCCTTCACATCGAGGATCGCCTCGACTGCGGGGAGGATGTACCTAAGAGCGACAGCGTCAGTCTCCTCACGCTGAACGTAGCCGTATGACCCCTCGGGCTCCGCGCGTTACCGGAGCGCAGGCCTTACGGGTTCTTCAATCTCACGGCTTCCGCATCGTGCGTCAGAGGGGAAGCCACTGCATACTCCTAACGCCACGGGTGTCCGAGTGACGGTACCAATGCACTCCGGCAAGACCCTTCACCCCAAGGTCATAGCCTCGATCATGAGGGATGCGGATCTCACCGCCGACGAATTCGGGTAGCTCAAGGACGGACTCGGCCGCTCTCCAGAACTTGCTCATTACGAAGCCCAAGATCGAACCGCGGGCAGGGGTGCTCACGTAAGTTGACGACGGCTATGCCGATTGGCATGCGCGCGCTCCTGTAAGCGCTCGCGGTATCCGTACGGTTTGCTCCTCCCTCGGGTCGGGTATTTTCCGTATAGGTTAATTATCCAATTGGTTAAAGAGGAAATGAGCGCCGACCAACTCAGCGAGACCTTCGCCGCCCTGGGCGACCCCACCCGCCGGGCTATTCTCCTCCGGCTGTCCCAGGGGGAGGCTTCGGTCACCGAACTCGCCGAGCCCTTCGACATCTCCCTGCCCGCGGTATCCAAGCATCTCAAGGTGCTGGAGCGGGCCGGACTGGTCAAGCGCAGCCGGGAAGCTCAATGGCGGCCGGCCCGGCTCGAGGCGGAACCGTTGAAGGACGCCTCCGATTGGCTCGAGCGCTACCGGGAATTCTGGGAGGAGCGGTTCGATCGCCTGGACGACTACCTTCGGGAGACTCAGGGCCGCAGTCGGCGGGAGGTCGTGGGCGGGGAGGCTCTCGACTCCGGCCCATCAAGTAACAAGGAGACACCATGAACGCCGACAAACTCAACGTCAGCGTGCCGGCCGACGAGCCGGTGATCATCCTGACGCGTACCTTCGACGCTCCCCGAGAGTTGGTCTTTGCCGCCTTGACCGATCCCGAGCTGATCCCCAAGTGGTGGGGCCGGCGCCGAACGACCACCGAGGTGGACGAGATGGACGTGCGTCCCGGAGGCCGTTGGCGCTTCGTCGAGCATGACAGCGATGGTAACGACTGGGCCTTCCGCGGGGAGTTCCGCGAGATCGTGCCGCCCGAGAGGGTGACCCAGACCTTCGAGTTCGAGGGCATGCCGGGGCACATCTCGGTGGACACCATGACTCTCGGGGAGGAAGACGGGCGGACCAAGATCACGGCGGTCTCGCGCTTTGATTCGTTCGAGGATCGGGACGGCATGCTCCAGTCGGGCATGGAGGAAGGCGCGGCCGAGACCTACGATCAACTCGAGGAACTGGTCACCAAGCAGGCGGGGCGAGAGGCCTCGCAGGAAGCTTCCCAGGAGGCGCCGCGTGTGTAGGAACATCCACACCCTCTACAACTACGACCCGCCCGCGACCTCCGAGGAGGTCCGGGCGGCGGCCCTGCAGTACGTGCGCAAGATCAGCGGCTACTCGAAGCCCTCGGCGGCCAACGAGGAGGCCTTCGACCGGGCGGTGGAGGAGGTGGCGGAAGCCTCGGAGCGGCTGCTGGAGTCGCTGGTGACCGCGGCACCCCCCAAGAACCGCGAGGTGGAGGCGGCCAAGGCGCGCCTGCGGGCGGAACAGCGGTTCGGGTGAGCGGGTCAGCTCTCGGGAGTCCAGGCCTCAGTTGGCGTCCGACTCCCCTGCCTCCAGCACCCACATGGCCTCCCGCTCAACTCGGGCTGCGAAAGAAACACCCTCGTCTCGCATCCGACGCCACTCGCCGACGGTGTAGACAAGCAGGTCGGTGGGCACCGGCAACCCGAGCGTGTCAAACGCCAGAGCCCGGCGGGTGAAAGGCTCAGCGCTGCGGTCGACTATAACTATCAGGTCGAGATCGCTTCCCACCCCCCAGTCGCCCCGAGCGTAGGAGCCGAAATACCCCACACGTTCGACGGCAGGATGAGTGGGGATCAGATCCGCCGACCAGGCGCGAACCGCCCGGTCGACAGTGTCCCTATTGGGCCATTTGAGAACGGACGAACTCGAGGATCTCACCGGCATAACGGATAGCCTCCTGGCTTTGCAGGGTTCCGTAGTGTTCGAAGGGCGCGCCTTCTACGTGACCGTTCGCGTACCGCGTGGCCACATAGAAGGTGTCCAAAACGCGTCCTTTCTCCAGTAGTAGGTCGGGCACCGGAACCGGCAGTTCGGTGAGAAGTCGGGCAACCACGTGACCCCAGGCATCTTGGCCGAGGTGCAGGTGTAGTGCCTTGACTGCTTTCTCAGCCGCCTGTTGGCCGGCAAAGCAGGCCCACTCGTGCCGCTCCTCACGCCGTGACGAGCGGGCCTGTTCGAGGTCCCGTTCGGCCTGCGCAATCCAGTCCTGCGCTCGGTTCGCCAACTTGCCGTCTCCCTAAGATTAGTTACCACCATCTTAGGGCAGTCGGCGGCGGTTCCCAATCTATATCCGTAGCGGCCGGCGCGCAATCAGGATCGATCCAGGGTCCGGGAGACAGTGCCTCGTTCTGCAGGCGCCACACCGGGTCCTTCGGCGTATTCGTAACTAACTATCTCCCGACTTCCTAGACTGGTGATAAGAGGGTACATTGGTATTACCTCGGTAATACCAGGAGGAAGCGATGCCAGACGAGAGGCATACCGTGAGCCGATTGACCAAGAAGTACCAGGCCACGGTTCCCAAGCCGGTGCGAGATGCTCTAGGGCTGGAGCAGGGTGATCTTGTGTCGTTTGAGTTCGACGAATCGGGTCGGGTAGTCCTTGGGAAGGCCCTGCCGGTGGATGTGGAGCATCTCGAAGCGCTCTCTTCAACGCTCGAAGAGTGGCTATCGCGGGAAGACGAGGAGGCCTATGGGGACCTTTGAACGCTGGTCCGTCGTGGTCGTTCCGTTCCCGTTCACCGACCGGGAGTCGTCGAAGCGCCGCCCCGCCTTGGTTCTTTCGAATAGCGGATTCGGGGAGACATCCGGGCATAGCGTTCTCGCCATGATCACGTCTGCCCAAAGGTCACGCTGGCCGAGCGATGTCAGCCTCGTGCGGCACAAGGAGGCCGGGATTACGTCGCCGTCTCTGGTTCGCTTCAAGCTCTTCACTCTAGACCAGAGCCTGATCCTGCGCCGTCTGGGGTCACTCCGACCCGAGGACCGATCGCGGGTTGAAATCGGCCTGCGCCAGGTTCTTGGGCTTCGCGAACCCGCCGCCGATCTTGCACAGTGAGAGGCGCTCGGCGCAAATCCAAGCTAGGTCAAAAGCGCGAAAGTCGCGCGTTCCGCGTATATTCAGTATATACGCCAGGAGGTGACGGACAGTGAGAGTCAAGGCACGCAAGGTCGGCAACAGCATCGCGGTGACCATTCCGAAGGAGATGGCAGAGACGCTGGCGATCACCCCCGAATCTGAGGTCGAGCTCGAAGTCCGGGAGGACTCGGTCATCGTCACCCCCGTTGCCTCCCCCTGGGACAGACTGGTGGCCGAGGTTCGCGCAACCGCAGAACGGCAAGGACTGACCGAGAGAGACGTGGACGAAGCGATCGCAGAGATCCGTGGACGGAAGCGCCCCCAGGGCAGTCCTCAACACTAACGTCCTCGTCTCGGGCGTACTCTTCGATGGCGCGCCTGCGACACTCCTCGAGTCGGCCCGCTCTGGGCTGTTGCACGGCGTAACCTCACTCTACATCCTCGAAGAGTTTCAAGCGGTTCTCCGGCGCCCCAACTTCGAGATCAGCCCTTCACTAGCTCAGACGCTAGCTCTTCAAATCGCGGCCTTCAACGAGGTCCTTCCCGTGGAAGAGTCCACCAAGCGGTGGTGGACCGACCCCGCCGATGATCCGGTCATCGAAACGGCGCTGGTCGGAGGCGCCCCATATTTGGTCACAGGGGATAAGGAACTACTTCGAGTTGAGCTCCCCGGCCTCGAGGTCGTGACTGTCGCTGAGATGCTCGAGGTCCTCGGACTCAAGACCTGAGCGAAGTTCTCCCCTACTCGAACTTCTCCCGTGCCAACTGCTCGATCTGGGCGAGCGTCTCTTGGAGCGGCTCCAGTTCAGCCCCTTCAGCGTCCGGTCCACCCCACCATCGCACGCCGTGCTCCACCTGCCCCCAGCCCGCGCTCAACACGAAGGCCTTGAGATCCTCGATATCCTCCGGGGACTGGGGGTCTGTGGCGGCGGGTTCGGGCGAGGGCCCCGGCTCGACCGGATACTGGAGAAAGTCAATCGCCTGCAGGCGCTCGTAGATCCGCTGCACCTCCTCCCGCGACAGAGTGGCGGTTTGCTCCTCGGCGCCCATCGCCCACTCCGCGTAGGAGCCCTCGCGGCGGTAACTCGCCTGCCACGGCCCGTCGCCCTGCGGCCGCACCTCAAGAGCCCATGTCGAATCGGTGCTGGAAAAGCCGGCGAACCAGAAATCCTCCGGCATCTCCGGAGGGAGTTCGGTGATCCCCAGCTGCTGCGCAGAACTCAGAGCGGGTTCCACTGCCGACTCCCCCGGACCCGCCAGAACGGTTGAGGTGGGTGACGGCCGACCCGGCTCGGTTTGCGAAACCGGCGAGGCGCTTTCGCTTTGGGGCTCTCCGCAGCTCCCGGCGAGCACGACGACCGCGATCAGCAGCAAGGCGAGTCGAAACCCGCCTCCACCTCCAAAACCAAGTCGCCCCATCATCCCCCTCCCTGCTTCTCCGCCCGCTCTAGCCGCAGCCAGTCGCGCTGGTAGGCAAAGGACACCACGAGCAGCACGACACCGAGGAAGAAGAAGCTCAGAATGCGGTAGACCTGCTCCAGTTCGGCGACGTCGTAGACGAAGGCCTTGACCGCGGTGGCCGCGATAACCCCCAGCGCCTGCCATCGGAAGACGTCGAGGTGCCGCCAGAAGCCCACCGCCATCAGACCGGCCCCATAGATCAACCAGAGAGCGGAGTAGGCAAAGTCGCGCACGAGGTGATAGTTGGCGAAGCGACTCGGGCGAAGGCCGCCGGTACTTTGGAAGAAGTGGTGCACCTCCAAAGTAAGCGCGAGCAGAGCGAGAGCGTTGACCGTCATGGTGGCGGCCCAGAGCAGTTCGCGCCGCCGATCCTCCACCAAGAGCGTCGCCGCCCGCCAGAGCGCCAGGGTTACTCCAACGGCCAGCAGGTAGGTACCGAAGCGGGCGTTCAGCAGCAGGCGCGATGGGTCGAACTGGTCATAGAGCGCGAGCCGGGCCACCGCCAGTCCGAGCACCAGCGCAGCCAGGACGAGCGCGAAGCGGTGACGGCGGAGATAGCCCACGGCGGTGACGGCCAAAGCCTCGAGCAGCAGGAGCACACTCGCCCAGGGAGTCTGGAAGCGGAGTTCGATAGCGCCGGCCAAGAACAAAACGGCGAGCGACCAGTGCAGACCCTGGAGCAGTCCGCGGATGCTGCCTCCCCCGCTCGAGCGCCGGCCAATCCCCACGCCCACCCCGAATGCCACCGCGGCGATCCCCGCCGCGACCAACGCCTGGGCCGGCCGCCCCTGGGTCTGCAGCAGTTCCCGCGCGAAGAGAAAGTAGGCTCCCGCGTTCGCCGGAGGCAGCAGGAGGAGGATGTTGGGCTCAAGCCGTGCGCTGGCCGGGCCGGGGGCTTCACTTTCGGGGAGGCGGCGGACCACCAGCGGTGCCACCGCGAAGAGCAGGAAGAACACCGAGGCAAAACCGAGCGTCACCTCCAGGAGCCCGCTGGAATAGTCGAACGCGCGCCAACCCCAGAGGATCATGGTGGTGGCCAGAAAAGCCTCGAGAGCGACCGGCAGCCAGCCCCGCATCCGGACCACCGCAAAGGCGCCGAGGTTGAGGATGAGCAGATAGGAGAAGAGCGCAACGTGCTGACCCTCTCCCAGTGAGACCAGCACCGGTGCTGCGTAGCCGGCCAGCAGCGCGAAAAGGGCAATCGGCTGCGCCTGCAGGTAGACGGCGCGGATGGTCATGGTCGCGGTGACCAGCACCATCGCTGCGAGGGCCAGCCACTGAGGTATCAGTTCGTAATGGTCGAACGCGGCCCATAGCGAGAGATACAGCACTCCGATCCCGAGCGCGTCGAGAGACCAGGAGAAGGCGGTGTAGCCGCGGCGGCGGAAGCGTTCACCCCAGAGGATCACGCCCGCCCCAGCGACCAGCCCGATCGCCACCCTGCCCCACGGGCCGATCCAGTCGTTTTCAAAAGCGTAGCGCAGGAAGAAGGCCGTGGCCACGAAGAGGGCGATGATGCCGAGCCGGTTTAGCCAGGTGGAGCCGATGAGGTTCTCCAGTTCACGGCGTTCTGGCTCCCGGGCGGTGGCGGTGCGGCGGAAGGACTGGACAGGGCGGCCGACGGGTTCCGGTGGCGACGCCGTGGGAGTGGGCGCGTAGAGAGTAACGGCCGGCCAGGCCTCCGCCTCGGCCTCCGCCTGCAGCACCGGTTCCGGCTCAGGCGCGCCGAGTAGCTCCTCGAGCGCCGAGAGACGCTCGTTCAGATGGGCGACCTCTCGCCGCAGCTCCTCGAGTTCCCGGTCGTCGCTCATGGCTCTACCATCTCCTCACCGCTCGGCGCAGCCGAACGAGGAGAACGCGCTTCGGGGCCTTGAGTTCGGTTGACGTCACCCCAAACTCACTCGATCGGCTTTGCTTCGGGCAGGGGTCCCAACTCGACCTCTTGGCCGATGAACTGCGCCTCGCCTTGAACATGGTGCCACGGCGTGAACTCCCCCTCCGGGAGCGGTGGGTCGAGAGTTCGTCGCCAGTAAACCGGGCGTCCGTCCGCGGCCACGTCCATCGTGACCTGATATCGGGCGTCGAGGACCGGGGGATTCTCCTCGGCCAAGCCGACTGCCGCGGCGCCAACGCTCGCGTCCACCATCCGCAGGACAGCCTCGCCGTCTCGCCCCGCGCCAAGCACTTCTCGCACATCCGCCGTCCCGCTGAGCCGCCACTTCGCACCTTCGTTCAGCGAGGTATCCCGCGGCGCTGACGCCACCTCCTCGCTCCACTCCGTCACCGACAACACCAGGTAGGGGTCGTTCAGCAGAGCGAGCAGGAAGCGGTCCCGCGCCTCCAACAGTAACTCCAGGCGCCCAGCCGGCGGGGACGAGGCGAAGGCCTGCGCGAGCTCTTCGAGCGAGATCACTAAACGCTCGGACTCAAGGTCCTGCGGCCAATAGATCTCCGAAACCGATCCGCCCCGTTGATGGCCGCCCTCGCGGAACAAGACCGTGCCGCCCACCCCGACAATCGGCGCTTCGCCGGTCTCGACCAGGCGAACCTCGGTTCCCGCCGGTCCGATGGTCACCTCGCGTCCGCTCCCCCGTAGCACGAGGTTGCCCCAGGCGCGCTCGAGCATGCGCTCGGTCAGCTGCTCAAAGGAGAGTTCCGCGTCCTCGTAGCTGCCGTCGTCGATGCCCAGGTAAGGGGTGGCGTCCGCCGGCAGCTCGGGCGCGTCCGTCGTTCGGGACCAGTCCAATGCCTCGGGGCCGCGGCCGGGGTCGAGTTCCTGGAGCCAGAGGCGCACCGGCCGGTGGTCCGACTTCCGCACGAATCCGGTCACGGTCAGTTCGGGCGCGAAAAGGTTGAACTCCCGCTGCCGGTAGATGAAGTTTGGGAGGTCCATTCCGAGAAGATCGGTTAGGGAGACGGTCCCGGCCAGGTACCAGTTCTCGCCGGCGTCGACGGCGATGCCCGGCCGCAGTTGCTCGAGCACACGAAGAGGATCGAAATAGCGCAGGGCGGCGACGAGGAAGGCGGGCTGCATACGCTCAGGTTGGGCCACGTCCTCCATCTCGTAGGCTCGGCGAGCAATGTCAGGGCTCATGCGCGTCCAGCCATCGCGGCCCAGATCGATGAAGTAGTTGTCCCCCGACACGAATGCAGGCGTGGAGATGAGGGACTCGTGCAGATTCTCGCCTCGCTCGACGCGTCGGGGCTGCCCTCCCTGCCCGTATGTCCACACATAGGCTCCGCCGTATTCCCCCAGGCTGGGCTCCGCCCGGATCCACTCGAGCAGCCCGTCGAGCACCGCCTGCGCGTCGGCCGTTTCGAGGGAAGGCTGCTCGCCGCTTTCCTGACCCACTTCGATCGGAGGCGCCGAAACAGAGGTCGTCGCGGGCTCATCCCGGTTGCCACACCCCGTCGCCAGCGCGGCCATGGCGAAGGCCATCGCCATCAGCAGGAGCACGTGGTTGCAATCTCTTGCTTTGAGCCTCCTCCTCATGATTGAAGTTTCGCCTTCGCCAGCTCCAGATCCTTTCCATCCGATAGCAGAGCCGCCTGGATCAGGGAAGCCGCCGCCAGGTGAAAGGGTACGAGGACGAGGTGGGCCAAAAGGACGTAGCCGGCGAGGACCGACGCGCTGAGGGCAGTAAGGGCCAGCGCCAGTCGTTCGGGGGGTTCCCGCTTCATGCCCCAGCCGATCCGGGAGCAAGGGCACGCAGTTGAGCGGCAGCGTCAGAATGCGCTCCGGAGATCGTGACCTCGAACCGCACGCCGCCCGTGACGGTGACGCGGAAGAGCAGCGGCTCGAATTGACTTGCCTCGCCCGGCGTCCACCGGACTTCCCAGCGCTCCGCGCCGCTCCACTCCGGGTTCAGCCTCTCGGCCTCCCAGCGGTCAGACGCATCCCCCGGCAGCTGCATCCGAGGAAGCGAGAATTTCGTGCACCGTGCGGCTCGTTCCCGGCACAGGCTCCGATTGGACGACGCTCACGGCGTCAGTACCGTCCTCTATCGGCAGAGAGGTGACATTGCTCAGATCGAAGACAACATGCACTCCGCCTACCACCACCATCAGCCCTACCAGCAGTCCCAGGATTGGTGCAACTCCTCGGAGCCTCCCCAGCAAAAGCCAGACCACGCCGCCCAGCCACACCGCCGGCACAAGCAGAAACATGACCAGGTTGACCAGAGAGAAGGCTTCCGTGTCCTGCAGCGAGAGGATCGCCAGTCCGAGCAGGAGCAGGCAGGCCGCGGTGAGCGTAAGCAGTCGTCGTCGAAGTCTCATAGCTCCCCTCTTAGAAGTCGCCCGTCCTGAGCTCCGCCTCTAGTTCCGCGAGCGCGCGGGTCAGTGGATGCTCTCCTTGAACGTGGTAGTTACCTCCACGATAGTCGACGCGGACGGCGCCCTGCTCGACCGGCCCACCGTACCATCGGAGAGTAACGTCCCGTCCCCAGTCGTTTTCCAGCTCGACGAGCATCACTCCTGGGGAAGTTATCTCGAATCCGGTCTCCCCCTGGCCCCAGGATCCCCGGTAGGCCTCGGCCAGGCGCTCGATCCACTTGGCCTGCGCGGCCTCGTCCAGTTCGACCTCATTAGCTTCGACGAGCGAAATCCTGATGCCGCTAACATCGTCTGGTTGGAGTCGTGGTGCGAGGAGGGTGGCTTTCGAGCAACCGGCTGAGAGAAGCGCCAGGGCCAAGAGAAGCACAAGGACGAGCATCCGGGCCGGCTCCGCCACCGGCTACTCCTTCCCCCTCGCCAAGTACTCTTGCAGTTGGTGCTCGGGTAGGAACGACCAGTTCGGTTCACTCAACGAGATGTCCCCGGTGTACCGCTTCACGAAGAACTCAAGTTCTCGCGTTTCGTCGGTTCCAGGGGCATTGTAGGTAACGATCCAGAAGAACCCCCCCTCATCGCCCTCAAAGAACGAGTCGTAGAACTCGTTCTGTTCGACCGACCACTCGCCCCGAGCGCCGACCGACGCTTCGTGAGCTCTGACCACGTCTCCGTAAGTCAGCCCCCCCGAAGTAATGGTCCTCTGCATTCTGAACAGCTGACACCGCTTCCTCAGGGGAGGTGACCAGCAGCGGCCCCCAGAGCAAGAGGACGAGGATCGAAGCGGCGGCGAGCAGAAGGAGGATGTTCAGCGGGGTCCTCTGTCGCGGCCCCTCAGCTTCCGCTCGTTCTGGTCGACCCACCACCGTCACTTCACCACCTCATAAAGCGCGGCCAACTCCCGGTTCAGGGGCTGGTCTCCGTCGACCCAGTAGCGTCCTCCGCTAAAGGAGACGACGCTCACCCCGTTCGCAACCGAACCGCCACTCCAGGCTAGAGAAACGTCGCGGCCCCGATCTCTGTGAAGCCTGACATCCAAGACATCACCGAGGCGACTTCACCACTCAGGGCCTCCGTCCACGACCCACGATAGCCGTCGACAAGACGCGATATCCACTCGACCCGGTCTTCCTCGTTGAGGATCACCTCACGGCCGCCGCCTTCCTCCGCCACCACGATCTCTATCGCAGACATTCCCTTCGCCGCTTCCGCGCCCTATCCTACTTCCGTCGCCGCAGGAGCTTCCCCGCCCAACTACGCCGTGCGTCTGGCCTACGGCTTCGGCATGCGGTAGATTCCTCGCATGAGCCCGAGTGTTCTCTCCCGCGAAGAGGCGATTTCCCGACTCGAAGCCATCGAGGCCGACATACGCGCCCTCGGTGTGCGTCGCCTTGCCCTCTTCGGCTCCGTCCTGCGGAATCAATCCCGTCCCGACAGCGACGTCGACGTGCTGGTCGAGTTCGATCCGGCGCAGAAGTCTCTCGAGCATTTCATGTCTCTCGCCGACCTGCTCGAGGCCACTCTCGAGCACCCGGTTGAGCTTGTCACCACGGAAGCGCTCTCCCCCTACATCGGCCCCCACATACTGGCGGAAGCGGCGGATGTCCTTCGAGCCGCGTGAGTGACTCCGGCATATCCTGATCGAAGCCGACTATCTGGTCCAGGAGAGCCCAGGGAGTCGCCCTCGAGCGTTTTCTGGCCGACCCGACCCTACAGCGTGCGTTCGTGCGCAGTCTGCAAGTCATCGGCGAAGCCACGAAGAAGCTGCCGGAGGAGTTCCGGTCGGTGCATCCGGAAGTTGAGTGGAGCTCTATGGCACGCATGCGGGACCGGCTCATCCACGGGTACTTCGGAGTGGACCACACGCTAGTCTGGGAAGTGGTGCAGAAACATATCCCGCCGCTCCGACAGGCCATCCAGCGCATTCTGTCCTCCGAGGCCTAGCTCTTCACCGAACGCTCGCTACGAGAGGTATCCGCGCCCCTCCTCCGCCAGGATCTCCTCAATCCGTTCGGAGATGTCGGAGTGGCGGCTTCGGCCCGCAGCAGCCGCGCCCAACCGCCGCGAGCCCCTCAGGTACTGCTCTAGTGCTTCGCGCGTCAGGGCGGAAACGGTAGCGCCGCGCCGCTCGGCCTCACGGCGCAGGCGGGCGTCCAGTTCGTCCGGGATCTTCACTGTCGTGCGTTTCATGTATGGCAGCATACTCCCTCCGCACACCAATTCTCGCGGCGCAAGCAGTTCGACTCACACTATTCCCGGAACCTAGTTTTCCAGCCAGCCCTCAGGCGGGTCGAAGTGCGACGGCGGCAGTTGGTCGAGAGGTACGAGGGCACCCTTGACCTTATCGAGGCTGAGATCGAGGTGGGCGAGTGGGTCTTCGGGAAGGCCCATTGTCGAACCGTCCATGAGTATAAGGCGGACGACGGCGTCTCCCCGGGCAAAGGCCGTCACCAGCGAACCTTCGTCGTAGGTTGGCTCCTCCCACCGCTCCAGCTCCTTCCTGGCTTCGGGAGTGGCAGCGGGGAAGTGCTCGATGATCACCGCGGTCACGGGTTTGTCGGGAAGGCCGTACTCCAGCCTCAGCCCGTTAGCAGCAGTTGTACGGATGACGTTCAGCCTTAGTCCCGGATAGTCCAAACCTACCGCCTGGTAGGGGAGCGCCCGGGCCGCCTCTATCTCGCTCCGCCACCGCTTCGCCGCAAACTCCCTAACGTCGTCTAGAGAGGGTGGATCGGTGACGGCCGCCAGTGGAATCAACGTGCGCTGCACTTCGGTCACCTCCTCCGCATCTTTCGTGTCCCGCACTGCCAGCCGGGAGTACAGCGGGATGCGCGTGCCTTCATCCACTAGCATCTCGAGAGTCACTTCCGCCGTGAAGTTCTTTGGCGCTTCGGCGCTTGGAGGAGGCCTGAGGGTGGCTTCGGCCCGGTAGCGGTTACCCGAACGCTCCCAACTCGCGCCGGGCAAGAGGTCGGGACCGACTACTTGTTGGAATGCCCACTCGAGCGCGTCAGCCGACTCGCCGGGCCCCATCGGCTGGCCTCGCCGCACGCCGATACCTTCTGAGTAAGTTAGGATGCCCCCTGGAGTCCGGACTTCAAGGGTTGAAAAAGGCTCCCTCCCTTCAGGTCCGTGATCAGTGCGCTGAAGCCGGTAGCTCTCGGTCTCCGGTATCACCAGCGACTCGGTCTCTTCGCCAGCTGAGCCGGAGGTGGAGGTGGACGCCCGGACCTGCACCGCGAAACCCGGGGGCACCGCTTCCACCCCGGCCAGTTCGGGAGGCTCGTCGAGCGGTCGCCAAGGCTGGGAACCGGCTGCCGCGCCGGGAATGACAGGACGAGCGAGCATGACCTCAGCCGTCGGCCCCTCCGGATCCGCGTCCTCCCAGTACCAGGTGGCCCTTCCTCCAGCCAACTGAATCCAGCTGCCCACCTTACCGTCCCGGGCGATACGCTCAAGGCGGCCACTTTCGACCTGGTAGAGGTACATCTCCTCCCATTTCTGAGGCCAGGAGGCCGTCGCCAGCAGATCGCCGTCTTGTTGGAGCCAGGCGAAGGCACCGGGGAGAACAACGGTCTCGCCAGTCGACAGATCCCGCATTTGGACAGACCGATTGGGACTGGGAGGTCCGATCGGATCGTAGGCCTCCCCTTGCATCTGATACCAGACTAGGGTGGGGCCGCCGAGTACGGGGGCGACGTCATCGACTTCGTTGTCGGTCAGCTGCTCCCTCCGCCCCGTTCTCGAGTCGTAGAAGAAGATCTCCCGATCTTCCCCCTCGAGCATGCTCCAGACGACCCGGCCGTCTGCAACCCAGTTGTCCTCGGTCCAGGAGCCTCGGGCCAATCCCCGGACAGCGGGCGCGATTATCTCGAGACTCCCGGTCTGCCACTCATACAAGAAGAGATCCCCGTCACCGCGGGAATCGACTGCCTGAACCCCGACCTGGACACCATCGGTCGTGGGCCAGACCTCCTCGTACTCGCCGAGTTCGACTTCACGCGTCTCCCCGGTACTGAAGCTGTGCACCTTGAAGCCCACCTTCGAACGGGAGTAATCCGGCCAAACCACCAGGTCACCAGCGATCACGTACTGGCCGTACCAATCAAGGCTGCCAAGCTCGCGGCGCTCCCCGCTAACGTGGTTGTACGCCCATAGCCGATATGGACCGCCCGAGTCGCCCTCCTGCCAGACGATCCAGCCTCCGGACATCCGCGGCTCCCACTGGTCCTGCTCGTCATCGGTGAGGTTCTGCTCGGTCCCGTCCTCGAGGTTCTCGAGGAAGATCTCCCAGTCCTGCCCGTCGTGCGAGCGCCAGGCTAGGTAGTCACCCTCCAACCAGGGGACCATGTCCATCCCCGGATTATCGCTTATCTGCGTTATCTCCCAGCTCGACTCTTCGGAGACGGCCACAGTGCTCGGTGGTGTGTCCCACTCCGAGGCGGCTCCTGAGTCGTCGCCCACGACATCGTCGGTGATCACCACCACGTCCTCGGCGACCAGGAACTCCTGCCAGAACGCCCACCCGCCCAGTGCCAGCAGGAGTGCGGCGGCGAGCGAGAAAGCCGATCGCGTGGCCAGTCGCCGGCGGCGCCGCCTCTCCGCCTCGGCCTGGACTGCTCCCCAATCGAGCCGGGCACTGGGGGCGGCCTGGCTCAGGAGCTGTCCCAGCCGGCGATCCTCGGCCGGCTTCTTTCTCTCTTCCGAATCCCTCATCGCTCATCCTCCAGCAGCGACTTGAGAGTCTCGCGGGCGCGGAAGAGGTGCGTCTTGACCGAGCCCTCGCGCACCCCCATCGAGCGGGCCACTTCGGCAACCGACAGGTCGGCCACATAGTAGAGAGCGGCGGCGGTACGTTGCCGCTCGGGCAGGGCTTTGAGCGCAGCCAGCACGCGCTCTCGGCGCAGATCCTGAGTCGGCGGTGGCGGGGAAGACTCTGCCGGTGCGCGTTCACCGGCGAGACGGCTCACCGCCCGTAGTCCCCGGCGGTAGCTCCGTTGCTGGTTCCTCAGCCGATTGATCGCCACTCGGCGCACCCAGGCGCTCGGGTCGTCGTACTCTCGCACCTTCTTCCAGTTGAGGCAGAGCTGCACGTATGCCTCCTGCACCGCATCCCGGGCCGCCTCCCGATCCCCGTCCGCCACCAGCGCGAGGGCTTTGACCAGCTTCTCGTGCTCCGCCCGGAAGAGCGCCTCGGGGGTGGCGTAGCGGAAGGAGCGCTCCATTTGGCCGTCACGTCGCGAATCGTCGGCCATCACTAGGGCAGGCGTGTCGAGTTCGGTTTCCACCTACGCTACGACTTCCTCCCGTTGGTCCTGCTGAGCCGAGCTACGCCTACTACACCCCGAAAGCTGTACCCCGGTTGACAAGACGTGGGCGCGGTGGCTATTCCGCCTGTTTAGGTGACTCATTGAGGCGGCGCAATCAGTTCAACGGTGGGAAAGTAGCTCGCGTAGCGCCCGGCGTCCCGAGTCAGCAGGCGCAGCCCGCGAACGGCGGCATGCGCGCCGATGAAAAAGTCCGGTAGAGGCCGCTGCCGATTCCCGCCCTGGCGACGGTATCGTAGGAATGCCTTACCGGCCAGGAACGCAGCTTCCCATGGCAACGGGGCGCGCACGTAGAACTCGGCCGGTAGGAGCTCTTCGAGCAACTCGATCTCAGCAACACCGACGGAAACCTCGGCGTAGATGATGGGGTTGATGACGAGGGCAGATCGTTCTGCCTCCCTGACCAGCTGCCCGCTGGACCATTCGAACCAGGCCGGATCCTCAGAGATCACGTCCAGGAGCACGTTGCTGTCCACCAGCACGGGTTGCAGCTCGACCGTCCCCTCCTCCGGTAGAAGAGCCACGATGTCCTAGTCGCCCCGGGTCAAGGCCATTATCTCGTCGGTGGTCATCGCAACAGCCGAAGGCCGCCGCATCCGTTCGACCAGGGTTCTGCCACGGGAATGTCCGGCAGTTTCACGGCCTTCGACCTTCTCGAAATAAACTCGGCCGCCCTCGAGCACGAAGGCAACCTCGGTATGAGGTAGGAGCCCCAGCCGTTCGCGGATCGGTTGGGGAATGGTCACCTGCCCTTTGGTGGTGATGCGCATGCTGGGTCCCTTCAGGTGGCGACTCCGCCGAGTCGGTATTACTGCTGCAAGTAATACTCAAACTACCACGGCTTCAGTCACTTGCCGGCCTACCGATCTCGATGACACCATGCCGCTCGCTCCCGCAGTGCCGTATGCTGGTTGGCCGTCCCCCTAACACCTTGCACTGCTATGTATAGTGGTGCTAGAGTACCCAGTGGAATGAGCAGCCGGATACACATCGACAAAGATCTAGTGGCGGCGTCGGCCACTCCGCTCGTGCTCGCCATCCTCGATGAGGGCGAGAGCTACGGATATGCAATTTTGAAGCGGGTGCGGGAGCTATCCGGAGGAGAGCTGGAGTGGACCGACGGGATGCTCTACCCGCTCCTCCACCGTCTCCACCGCCTGGGTTACGTGACCACTGACTGGCGGATCCCACCCGAAGGCCGCCGACGCAAATACTACGCGATCACCGAGGAGGGCCAGGCGGCCCTCGCCGAGCAGAAACGACAGTGGGCGGCGGTCACCCGCGCCCTAAACGACGCCTGGACCCGGTTCGACCTCGTGCCGGCAACCGGGGAGGTATAAAGAGATGGACGTTCTCGAGTCACGGATCGCCGAATGGCGGGCCTACGTCGGCCGTTCGCGGACCGTCGCTGATCCTGACATCGATGAGCTGGAAACCCATCTGCGCGATCAGATGGCCGACCTGGGAGCGGGCGGTCTCAGCGCCGACGAGGCCTTTCTGGTCGCCGTCAAGCGGATGGGCGACATCGACGGGCTGTCCCGGGAGTTCGCGCTGGAGCACAGCGACCGGCTCTGGAAACAGCTCGTGTTGCCGTCCAAGGCCGAGTCGGGGCGCACCTCGAACGGTCTGGTCGAAGCACTCCTCTTTGCCGTCGCCGCAGCCGTCACGATCCAGATCGCGCTCAGAGGAGACGGCTGGTCGGGTGATCCCTCGCCGTGGTTTATGCGCAACGTCAGCCTCTTTGTGCTGCCTTTCCTCGCCTGGTACTTCGCCCAACAACGCGGGCTGCCCCTCCGGCAGAGCCTGCTGACGGCCACACCCTTTGTGCTGGGCGCCCTCGTCATGAACCTCTATCCCTTCGACCCGGAATCTTCCACCGAGATGCTCGCGGCGCTGCACCTGCCCGTGGCGCTGTGGTTCGCCGTAGGTTACACATACGTGGGCGGCGAGTGGCGCTCTCACGAGCGGCGCATGGACTTCGTGCGCTTCAGCGGGGAGTGGTTCATCTACTACGTCCTCATCGCCCTCGGCGGAGGGGTGTTGATGGGGCTCACCTTGGCCGTCCTCGAACCGGTGCGGGCGGGCCTGGGCGAGAGCGTCATCGAGTGGGTAATTCCCTCGGGAGCTGCCGGCGCGGTGATCGTGGCCGCCTGGCTGGTCGGAGCCAAGCAGAGCGTTGTCGAGAACATGGCGCCCGTGCTCACCATGGTCTTCACCCCGCTGTTCGCGCTGATGTTGACCGGCTCCGCCCTCACCTACGCGGTATCCGGGCTCGGTAGTGAGTTCGACCGGGAACAGCTCGCCGTCTTCGACGTCTTGCTGATCGTGGTCCTCGGACTCGTTCTCTACGGGCTTTCGGCACGAGAGTCGACGCAGAGAGCCGGCTTCATGGACGTTGTCCAGCTCGTGGCGGTCGCCGCCGCCCTGGTTCTCGACATGATGGTGCTCACTTCGATGCTTGCCCGGGTCGGCGACCTCGGGTTCACCCCCAACCGCGTGGCCGCGCTCGGCCTCAACCTGGTACTGCTGGTGAACCTGATCGCGGCTGCCTGGCTCTCTCTCCGGCTGCTCACCGGGCGAGCCACCTTCCATCGCCTGGCGCGTTGGCAGACGAGGTACCTCCCGGTCTTCGCCCTCTGGGCCGCCGGCGTAGTCGTCGTCCTCCCGCCCCTCTTCGCGTTCGGATCTTGACGCAGCCCCATTGAACGCGGTCGACCGGGGTCGTTCCGCCAAGCCTGACAATGGGATTGCAACATCGCGATAATGCGATATGCTGCTGGTCCGACCACTGGCCTACCGGGGGGACCACAATGCCATCAGTGCTCTTCGTTCTCAACGACGCACCGTACGGGTCTGAGCGCTCATACAACGCTTTACGCCACGCGCTGGCCGTGGCCAAGCAGGATGACGCAAGGGTGAAGGTCTTCCTGACGGCGGACGCCACCGCCTGCGCCCTGGCCGGCCAGTCTCCGCCCGAAGGCTACTACTCCATGGAGCGCATGCTGAAGGGCCTCGTGGCGAAGAAGGCCGATATCGGGTTATGAGGCAGTTGCATGGACGCCCGTGGCCTGGCGTCCCTACCCATGATCGACGGCACGGTCCGCGGCTCCCTGGATCTACTCGCCGAGTGGACGATGGAGGCGGACAAGGTACTCATCTACTAGCAACACGTCTGAGGAGCTGATGGCCCTGTTCGATTCGGCAGAGAGGCGCATAGACCCAAGACTCTACGAGATGCACGCCGAGGTGTGCAAGACCCTGGCCCACCCCCTGCGCGTAGAGCTGATGAAGGTTCTGAGCGACGGCGAACGCAGGGTGAACGACCTGGCGGAGATGGTGGGAACAAGGCAACCACTCGTTTCCCAGCACCTCGCCGTATTGCGGCACCTGGGCCTCGTGCGCACACGCAGGGACGGCAATGAGATCTACTACCGCGTGGCCTACCCGAAGATGGTCCAGGCCTGCGACCTTCTGCGCGAGGTGCTCCAGGAGCAGTTGAGAACGGGAGACGGGCTCGCCGCGAGGTGGGCCAAAGACGACAAGGGGGAGATCATGGCAAAACTCGAAGGCTTCCTGGGAAAGGACTTCGACTTGCCCGGAGACCGGCTCTACGACGGTGCACGCCAGTACTGGGTGAAGAGCGAGACCGGCGCCGACGGGGACACGGTAGTGGTCGGAGTGTCCGAGCCGGGAGTGGCCCTGATGGGCGGCCTCATCGAGCTCGAGGTTTTTCCCGAGGCCGGCGAGGAGCTGGTCGTGGATCAGGAGATCGCCTTCGCCACGACCAAGAAGAACATGAAGTACTTCCTCAGCCCCCTCGCCGGGCAGGCCCTGGAAGCCAACCCCGAGGCCACCGCGGCGGCGGTCAACGAAAATCCGCAGGAGACCTGGCTGGTCAAGATTCGGCCGACAGAAGGGTGGGAAGCCCAGCTACTCGACGCTGAGGCATACGCTCGGCGACTCGGGGGCACGGAGCACGCTACTCCGGCAGCGGCGGAGGCGGCGAAGACCGGCAAGAGCTCGCCCACCTGCAAATCCGTCTACAGCGGGATCAAGGAGGGCTAACGGTGAGACTGCGGATCCCGTTTCATCCGTTGCTGTTCCAGTCCTCCCTGGCCGCGGGCGGCATCGCGCTCATGGCCTTCAACTACCTGCAGTTCGCCATCCCCCACGGCGAAGGTCTCATCACTCTGTCCAATGTCACCTGGGGAACCCTGTCCGGCGCTGAGAGCGCCCTCTACCTGCCCCTGGTGGCCATATTGCTCGCCTTCACACTCATCAACTTCGGGCTCACGGTATATTTCGTCGGTCGGCTGTGGGGTTGGCTCAGGGAGCCGGGAGCCTACCGAGCCTTCGTGAACAATCCCCACAAGAATCAGAACGCGGGGATCTTCGCCATAGTGGCTTCCCTCGCCATGACGGTGAACGTCTTCTGGGCTCCCTTCGGCTTCTTCGTGCCGCAAATGAGCACGCACATGCAGGCGTTCATGCTTCCTTCGCTGATCGTCTTTGGCCTGCTTCTGGCCATTCTCGTCTTCCTCGAAGTCACGGTCGGCCGAACCTGGTTCTCGGAAGGCGTCGACCTCACCCAGTTCAACTTCATCTGGCTGCTCGACGTCTTCGCCTTTGGCCTGGTGACGCTCACCGGCTCCGGGATCACCTCGATGGCCCAGAACGACGTCGTTGCCGGTATCGCCGCCGCGGGGACGATATTTGCCCTGGCGATCGGAGTCCTGATGTTGGTCGCCAAGCTGGGGTTCCTACTCTACACGCATATCAAGGCGCGAGAATTGCCCCCCAACCCAATACTGCCCGGCTTCTTCTTGGTCGTGCCCATCTCCTGCCTGCTGGGACTGGGTGCCTATCGCGTGGCCGAGTACGTGCAGCCTCAGGTCTCCTTGAACGTGCCGGGGTCGACGTCGCTGCTGATAACCGGCTCCTACGTCCTGGCCATTGGCTGGGGGGTGGCGGCGGTGTACGTGGTCCGTGACTACCTGAAGACGGAGTTTTCCAAGACGGCTTTTGCTCCATCTCAGTGGGGATTCGTGTGAGCCTTTGTCGGCTCCCAGGTCTTGGGAGTGTACGTCTACGGGTTCTTCGTCCAGTACAGCGGAATCTCGGCCCTCAACTACATCAGCGTGTACTTGGCGATCCTCATCTACCTCTTCATCTTGAGCAAATTCGTGAAGGCGCATCGCGTTATTGAGGAGAGGCTCGCAGCCGCCTGACAGGAGATGAGAAATGCCGCACCGCCACCCCTCAGGCGGCGGTGCGGCAGGGCAAAGGGCGCACGTATTCCAGCCTCTCTACTGGGGTCCTTCACCGGCCGCGCCGTCGGCGCAGTAGTACCCGTCTTTCAGGTCGAACTCTTTGAAGTTCTCGCAGTCTCCGCAGATGCAGCCTCGGCGCGTGATCGGCTGACTGCTCTTCCCTTTCGCGCAGAAGAAGCCACCCTCGCCCGGGTAGCTCGGACAGTTGCCGCAGATGCACCGCTCCATGTATTGCTGTTCGTCCGGAACCTTCGCCATCGCTGCCTCCTCATCCGTGTTGCCCCCGGGCGGCAGCAGAATCGCTTACAGGCGCTCGACTGACTCGCACTCTACCGCCGGACCGCTTTGGCGCCCGCTCTTCCCGGGGAGGGGAATCTCAAACGAGTTCGGGTGGTGACGATGACCGCGGCCCCGGGAATCGCGTGCGGGATAGGAACGTCAGTTGCGCAGACTCCCCAGCGGCGCCGGGAAGCGTCCGCCCCTCCGCGCGAAGACGGTGCCCGCCCACTCGTTGACCGCCATCACGGGCGCTTCTCCCAGCAGGCCGCCGAAGTGCACCCGATCGCCGAGCTTCTTCCCGACCGCCGGAATCAGGCGCACCGCCGTGGTCTTGGCGTTGATCACGCCGATGGCGCACTCGTCCGCGATGATGCCGGCGATGGTCTCGGTAGCGGTGTCTCCCGGTATGGCGATCATGTCGAGCCCCACCGAGCAGACGCTGGTCAGAGCCTCGAGCTTCTCGAGCGAAAGCGCTCCCGACTCCACCGCGCGAATCATGCCGGCGTCCTCGGAAACCGGGATGAAGGCACCGGAGAGGCCGCCGGTCGAACTGGTGCCCATGGCGCCTCCCTTTTTGACCGCGTCGTTGAGGAGCGCGAGCGCCGCGGTGGTGCCGGGCCCCCCGCAACGGCCCACGCCCATCGCCTCGATGATCTCGGCGACCGAATCGCCCTCAGCCGGGGTGGGCGCGAGCGATAGATCGACGATGCCGCGGGCCACGCCCAGCCGATGCGCCGTCTCGCGGGCGACCAGTTCGCCCACGCGGGTTATCTTGAAGGCAGTCGCTTTGATCGCCTCGGCCACGCTGGTCAGGTCGGCGTCGGCCGGTAGGGAGGAGACCACAGCGCGCACCACTCCCGGCCCGGAAATCCCCACGTTGATGACCGCATCGGGCTCGCCGGAGCCATGCACGGCCCCGGCCATGAAGGGATTGTCTTCCACCATGTTGGCGAACACCACGAGCTTGGCGCAGCCGATGCTGTTCTGGTCTGCCGTCGCCAGCGCGGTGCCCCGGATAACCGCGGCCATCTGCAGCACAGCGTCCATATTGATCCCGGTGCGGGTGGAGGCGACGTTGACCGACGCGCATACCCGCTCCGTGGCCGCCAGAGCTGCGGGGATCGAGGCGATGAGGCGGCGGTCGCCGTCGCCGATCCCCTTCTGCACGAGAGCCGAGAACCCCCCGAGGAAGTCGACTCCCACCTCGAGGGCGGCCCGGTCGAGCGCAACGGCGAGCGGGGTGAGGTCTTCGGCGGTGGTGGCATCCGCCAGTTGGGCGATGGGAGTGACGGCGATCCGCTCATTCACGATGGGGAGGCCATACTCCCGCTCGATCTGCTTGGCGACGGGCACGAGTCTCTCGGCCGCGGAGGTAACGCGCTCGTAGATCCGCTGCGCCATGACCTCGACGTCGGGGTGGGTACAGCCGGAGAGGGAAAGGCCGAGCGTCACCGTGCGGACGTCGAGGTTCTGCTGCGTGATCATCGTGAGCGTCTCGACGATCTCTTCCGGCGAGATGTACACGAGCGGACCTCCTGGAGACGGATTTGAGAGGACGGGGGAGGGCGGAGCTGTGCCTAGATGCGATGCATGTAGCGGAAGACGTCCTCGCGCTGGAGTGTGATCTGCACGCCAATGTCTTCGGCGGTCCGGGCCAACCGGCGCTGAAGTTCGTCGAAGGCGACGGCCTCTTCGCGCACCGTCACGAGCATGGTCATGGAGAAGATCCCCCCGATGATGGTCTGCCGGATGTCTTCGATGTTGGCCTGAGCTTCTGCCAGCGCGGTCGCGACAGCGGCCACGATACCAACCCGGTCCTCTCCGAGAACCGAGACGACGGCGGGAGTGTGCATTGGCTTCCTTCCTGGTGGGGCGATTCGCGGTCCGCCCATCGGTGCCTTCTTGCTCGTCGGTATTCTAGTGCGCCGCCCCCTCCCGATCCATACCGCGCCGCCCGTCCCCTAGGGCGAAGGCCCTCAGATCATTGGAGACCTCGCGTCCGGCCATCGGAATGCCGTGGAGGTGACGGAGCTCAGCGCCCCCGCAGTTCAGCCAGGTTACTCCAGATGAGATATACACCCAGAGCCGCCGTGAGGGCGATAAAGATCGGCCACCAGAACTCCCACACGAGGATCGCGAGAGTCACCAAGGCCAGCCCCAGGACCAGAGCGTGGACGAAGACGACGAGTCTGCGGGAGAAGAGAGACTCGACGAAGATGAAGCCTCCCAGAAGGAGCAGCAAGGGCAGGGGACTCACCCTAAAGACACCGGCCACCGCCACACCGCCAAGCAGGAGCAGCCCGGCACTGAGGGCGCTCCAGGTCTCGGCCAAGCGCCTCAAGCGGGGTCCTTCCGCTGTCTCGGGGATCGCCGGCTGCCTCAGGTGGGCCCTCGGATCTTCCCGCTCCCCGGCGAGCAACTGTGTTCGCCGCTCCTGTAGGGCCTCTATCAGCCTGTCCTGCTCGCCGAGCTCGCGAAGGAGTGCCTGCGCCCGCCGCGTCGCCTTTTCCAACTCGACGGCCCGCCCTTCGAGCTCGGCAGGAGGGGCGGGAAGCTGCTCCAGGGCCGCCAGTCGAACCCCCAACCCTTCGGCCTCGGCCGCCGCAGCCGCCGCTTCCTCCGTGGCCAGGCGGGACGAAACCAGCTTCTCCAACTCCTCCGAAATCATCTCCGCCTCCTGAGAGAGAGGCGGAACCCCGTGCAGCCCGGCCCAGCCCACCGGGTCGTACCAGGAGGTGCGTAGGGAACCGTCCGGATTGAACCGGGGTCCCGTCGGCGCGTCCTCTCCCCGCAAGAAGTCCTGGGAGTAGCGGCCCCAAAGGCCTGCGTATTCGAGAAGGGCCGGCTGCTCCTCGACCAGGCGAGCCCCGAACGGGTGCTCGGTTCGCGGCCCAAGCATCCGACCGTCTCCCCGGGCGTAATCGACGAAAGCCAGCGCCAATCTTCGGTCCTCCGGCTCACTGTCGACGCTCCCCCTCTGGCGAAGCAGCCAACGCCACGCATCGCGCAGTTCCTCCAGGTGCTCTCGCAGACGAGCCAGGGGGCGAAGCTCGATACGGATCAGGTAATCGCCAGGAGCGAAGAAGCCGGCATGGCTGCCCGCGCCCACGTAGAGGACCGGGTGCTCCCCGACACGTTCCAGCTCAGGATCGTCCCAGCGGCGCCGCAAGTCCGGCCCCGAGCGGTCGTGGGCCGCAAAAGCGGCCCACTCCAAGGTCGGCCCCTCATCGCGGTCCTCGGAAAGATACAGGCTAACCAGCTCCCAGTCGCCTTCATGATCGTTGGCCCCGCGGTAGTGACTGCGGTAATCGTTGTAGGCGTAGAAGAAGTAGTACTGAAGGACTGTGTAGCTCGGCGTGCGGGTGACGCGGCCGTAGTAGACGGGCAGGTCGTCGCCCACGGTCTGGCGGTTGGTGGCTGCCGCGGCGGCGGCCACGCCGCCGGGAACGCGCCCCCGGGCTAGGAAAGACAGAGCGAAGGCTGCATCGAGGAGGCGCCCCGCCAGCCCCACGCGAGCCAGGCGCAACGTTCCTCGGTGGAACTGCCTACTGGGCGACTGCTGGGTTCGAAACCTGACCAGTTCCAGAGCGTTGAGCGGCCGCCGGACGAACTGCAGGTAACTGACGGCGTCGGCAGGCCCGCCTCCCCATTTCGCCAGCACCTCCTGGGTCACCGCGGGCCGGGGCACCACTACTTCGGGCTCTTTCCCTGCGCGCCTCGCGACGAGATCGGTCAGCCCCAGGTAGGTGTCGATCCCCATGGGCTGGAAATGCTCACCCCGGGTGAGACGCAGCTGAGGCTCAAAGCGGCGCAAAAGCTCGAGATCAGCGACGGGTTCCGCGGGCATGTGACTCGACTCGGCACTCATAGGGCTGGTCCCGGCGCCGGCGTCATAACTCCCTCTCGCGCATGACCCTCCGAGGATGCAACTCCTCCGCGCCGAACGGCCGCCTAACCTCCCTCAGGTTTAGGTAGAGCACCAGGGAGACGGCGACGGCCATGGCCAGATAGTGCGGGTCTCCGCGAAAATAGGTCAGTAGACCCCAGGCCAGAATGACCCCCTGGAGGCTGATGGCCGCGAGCCACGCCCACGGCCGCAGCAGGAGCATGCCCACAGCGACCGCGATGTTCAGGGCCGCCAGGGCGAGGGTGGCAGGCGACAGGTCCTCGGCCAGCGGGAAAGCAGGCCGCGCCTCCAATAGATCCAGTGAGCCGGCCAGCCCCCACAGAGTGGCCTGGACCATCAGCAGTAATGCCATGATGGTCACCCCACGTGGGCGCCGGGAGTTAAAAGACGGAGGCTGCTGGCCGTTCACTCCCCGAGGATACCGGAAGCGGACTCGAACGGCGGGAAGCGATCATCGCCACTTCCCGCCGTCCTTCCTGTCACCGGTGCCTCTGGAGCCGTCTACCTCATCTCCACCGACACTATCGGGCAATTGACCAACGCAACGCCCATGGCCAGGGCCGGGGCGGCCTGGGCGGAGGCCAGATCGCTAACCGAGCTGAACTCCGCGTTGTCGTAGACGTCAACGTCCCAGAGAGGGGAGTACCCCGGATCGCTGGGAAGGGTCGCGACCACGTTATGGGTCTGCCCGCTCCCCATCTCGGTCATGAAGCCCGAGACCGGACCACCATTGGGTTGGTCGGGATTGACGTTGAAGGTCACGAGAATGTCCGCGGTCGGCACTTCAGGCTGGCCCTCGGCGGGCGGGGTGACGCTCAACATCTTCTCTGAGAAGTTGAAGTAGTAGATCACCTGGTCCTCATACCAGCCCATGGTCAGCCCCAGGTCCTCCTCATCGGTCAGTCTGAGTTCCGCGGTCGAGCCGTCCGGAACCACCGGGCAATTGACGATGATGCCGGTGGCCTCGATCGGGTAGCCGGAGTCCATGAGTTCTCCAACGTTGGTGATCGAGTTGGCAACGTAGTCGTCCGATACGGTCACCTTGTTCACGTGCCAGAAGTCGTTGTAGCCCGGGTCCCCGGGAATGACCCCGACGATGTTCAACTGACCTTCGATCGGGACGTCCTCACCCTCTTTGAAGAGCGCATAGATGGGCGCCGCCGTGGTCGGCTGAACGTCAAAGTTGTAATACTTCACGATCTCGCCATTGGGACCCAGTCCCTGGGTTATGAAGGGGCCTTGATCGAAGTCGATCGGTTCATTCGCCCCGGGGAGCCCGTTGGACTCGTCCCGCACCTGAAGCGTCCCCGCCTCCATGCTGAACCGGTCGATCGAGGCGCGGGGAGCGGTCGCGGGATCTACCGCCGTCATCTCGTCCATCACCGTCGTCGTTGTTTCCGCGGCCACGGTGGTCGTCGTCTCGTCCACCATGGTCGTGGCCGTGTCGTCTCCGTCATCACCGCAGCCGACGATCACCACCGCGACCAATACCAGGATCGCGAGCGCCGCGAGCGCGAGCAGTGATGCCCTTTTTGTCTTCGTCTCCATCTTCATCTTCCTCTCTCCCCTCTCCCTTGGTGAGAGGGTCTGCCCTTCGGTCGTCGGCTTCCGCCTGCTGCCTGCGAGGCGGAAGCTCTTGCACTCGACAGCATCCCCCCCAGATATTGCCTATTTCTTTCGTTGCCCTTAAGGACTGATGAATCCGAGGCGCCGGATCAGCGGGCGAACTCTCGAATCGAAACCGCCGCATCGGGTAAAGACCCTTCGGAGCCGGGAAATGCGGGGGCTGAGGAGGCCGGAAGATCGAAGAGCTGCTGAGCACACAGGGTCTCGTTGCCCTGCTGACCCTGACAATCCTCGAGATCGTGTTGGGGATCGACAACGTGGTCTTCATCGCCATCGCGACCGAAGGCCTGCCGGAGGAGAAGCGTGTGCCGGCGCAGCGGATCGGTCTGGGTCTCGCGCTCTTTGGCCGGGTGGCCCTGGTGTTCGGGGTCTCTCTGCTCCTGCAGTTCGAGGAGCCCCTGTTCACCGTCTCCGGCAACGAGTTCAGCGTCAGCGACCTGGTGCTGATTGGTGGCGGTCTCTTCCTTATCTACAAAGCGACGCGAGAGATTTTCAACACCACCGAACTCAAGGAGGAGGAGCCTGGAGCGCGCAAATCCGCCTCGTTCGCCGGAGTGATCGCCCTCATTCTGGTGATCGACATGATCTTCGCGATCGATTCCGTTCTGACAGCGGTTGGGCTCACCAAGAACATCCCCATCATCGTCATCGCGATCGGCATCGCCATCGCCATCATGATGTTCTACGCCGCGCCCCTCTCCCGCTTCATCGGCAAGCATCCGAGCGTGAAGCTGCTGGCGCTCTCTTTCCTGCTCTTGGTCGGAATGATGCTGTTCCTGGACGGCTTCGGCCAGCATGTCGAGCGGGGCTACGTCTACGCGGCCATCCTCTTCGCCCTCGCGGTGGAGGCTCTCAACTTCCGTCGGCGCAGTAATATCGACCAAGAGAGACCGCGTACTCCCATTTAATGCTACTCCCCCATAAGGAGGCCCCATGTCGAGTGAGCCGGGACCCACAGCTGCGGGCAAGAGCACTTTCGATCTGGTCGATGCCGAGCGACTGTTCGAGAACTTGAGCCTCGGGCCGGAAACCAACCTGCTGGACGTGGGGAGCGGCGTGGGCAACTACACCCTGGCCGCGGCCGGACGCATGGGTACCGAAGGGAACGGCCGGATATACGCGGTCGATCTCTGGAAGGAGGGCATCGCCGCCCTCGAGGCAGAGGCGACCCTAAGGGGAGTCACGCGGATAGTGCCGATGGTGGCCGACGTGGGCTCGACCATTCCGGTGGATGACGAGAGCATTGACGTCTGTCTGATCGCGACGGTGCTTCATGATCTGGTGCTGGACGGAACGCACGAAGGCGCGCTCCGCGAGATGCGCCGCGTCCTAAGAGGCGACGGCATTCTGGCGGTGGTCGAGTTCGAGAAGGTAGAGGGTCCGCCGGGTCCGCCGATCGACATCAGGCTTAATCCCGCAGAGCTCGAGCAGATCGTGAAGAAGTTCGGCTTCGACTTCACCGAATTGATTGATGTCGGCCCCTACCACTACCTCTCACTCTTTGCGAAGTAGGTGTCGGAGCTCCGCCAACGGAAGGTTAGGAGGCGCTCTCGCCCTGCCGAAGCTCCTTCCATCCGGCTCCTTCAAGGAAGAAGGAAGCGACCAGGCCGAGGGCCAGCGCCCAGAAGAACGGACCAAGCCCGAAGAGGGAGAGACCCGATAGGGAGACGGCGAAGGCAAACATCGGCCCCAACACAAGGGGCCCCCGGGTGGCCGCTCGAAGGGCGTTGGCCAGCACGCCGATGACGGCCAGACCGACGACCGCGTCCAGCAGCGGCTGGGGCACGCTTCCCGCAAACTCCGCCGCGAAGGGGGCGAGAATCCCAACGAGTAGCGCGGCCAAACCCACCAGGGACGCGCCCCAGTAACGGACATCCCGGTCCCCGGAAGCTTCACCCCCCACTATCGCGGTTGCCGGCAACGAGAGCGAGATCCCTATCGGGCCGAGCAGGGAACCTGCCAGCGTTCCAACGCCGCTTACCATCGTAACGACCCGCTCCGGCGGCGTATACCCTTGTGCTTTGAGAAATGCGATTGAGGGCACGTTGGCCTGAAGCGTGATCAGCACAACCATGACCGGCGTGGCGGCAAGCATCGCATCCAGGGAAAAGACAGGGATAGTCACGGCGGGCGCCAAAAACGCCGCCCCTTCGGGAATGACCCTCACCTCGCCGGTCACGGCGGCGACCGCGAAGGCGACGACCATGGCCGGCAAAATCGGAGGAACTCGCCCACCGAGGAGCAGCGCCCCCACCAAATAGGTCCCCAAGATTATGCCGACTGGGACCGGTTCCTCGCCCAGCGCGACGAAGAGATCTACGAAGAAGGGCAGGATCGCGCCCGCCAGCAACCCATAGACGATGGGAGCGGGCAGCCAGAGCGCCAACCGCCCGGTCAGGCCGAGGGCCCCAAGCAGCAAAACAAATCCGCCGGCAAGCAGGGACGCACCAACAAGTTCCGACCAGCTCAACTGAGTTCCCAATGAGGCCACGAATATCATGATGAACACGTTGCCGGTCACCAGCAGAGGCTGCCGGTAGCGGACGGACAGTACCAGCGCGAGCAGGCCGCCCAGGCCGAACAACACCAGAATCCAGGCTGTGACCTCTTCTGGCGAGAGTTCCAGTTGGGACGCGGCCGCGAGCGGGATGCTCAGGACCGAGAGCATGATGACCACCATCGAAACCCCGGCGCTCCACGGGGCAAGCACCCGCTCGCGAAAGCGCGAAGCTTTTCTCTCAGCCATCTGCTGCGATCAGCGAGGCGATCGGGTAACCAAATTCAGCCAAGACCGATGGCTTGACCAAACCGAAGTTGAAAGCGTGGCCCACCGCCCAGATCACCGTCACGATTCCTTCCTGCTGCGGATCGAGTGGCCCGTGGCCACCGCCGCGCTGGCCGCTTCCCATGTACCCGGCAAGGGATGTAAAGCGAACTCAGACCCCGTATTCCCGAAGACCGTGCTTGGAGCCGCAGGAAGCAGGGAAGGCGATTTAGAAGTCAATGCTCGCGATCCCTGGAGAGAAGGGACGACCAGGAGGAGCTCAATGAAGCATGATCTACGCCTTTCCCACCTTCTTTGGCGGGATCGGGCAGGAAATCGGCGCATACGGTCGGGGAGTGACGACCGTGCTCGACCCACATATGAGGATCTAACCGCGCTGGACGAGGCAGTATAGCTAAAATCTCGACAATTCCGGCGCAACCGCCGCCGGCCGGCCGGAGACGAACATGACCCGCCGCCGACTCATTTACGCCGCCTACGGGCTCGCGGCTCTTTTGGCGCTCAGCCTGTTGTTAACCGGGGTGCTCTGGGGAGTTCAGGCGGGGCGCGTGCTGCCCAATACCTCCGTGGCGGGCCACGACGTCTCGCTGATGAGCCGCGACGAGGTCGAGGAGGAACTCGCGACCCTGGTCGACGAGCTCGGGGCGCAGCCGGTGGTCTTCGCCTTCGAAGACGAGCGCCACGAGATTCTCCCCTCTGAGGTCGCCTACCAGATCAACGTCGAGGCCAGCGCCGATGCAGCGATGTCCCGTGGCCGCAACGGGCTGCCGGGAGACCTATTCGAGCGGGTTCGCTCTCTATATAGAGCGGTTGACCTGGAGCCAGTCGATACCTACGACGAGGAACTGGTCCGTGTCCGGATATCCAACCTCTCGAGCGCCGTGGATCGAGACCGCTCTCCCGGTGAGGTGCGCGTCAACCCCGACACTCTCGAGGTCGAGGTGCAAATGCCCCACGGCAGCGCGCGAGTGCGCCAGGAGGAAGCGGTCGGTCTGTTAACCGCAGCCGTACGCAGACCAGGCCGGGAGGAACTCGACCTGCCGGTTGACACGGAACCTCCGCACGTGCCCGAAGAGGACGTCCGAGCCGTGGCGGCCCAGGCCGAGCGGTCCGTCGCCGCACCCCTTCAGCTGACGGCAGCCGGTGAGGAGTTCAGCCTCGCGCCGGCCGACCTCGCCCGCATCATCGAATCCCGTGGACGCGAAACCGAGGCGGGCGGGGCCACCCTCGAGCTCGTGGTCAGCAGCGAACGGCTCGGAGATGTGATTGGAGAGGAGATCCTCGGCCGGATCCAACGCAGCCCCGAGAACTTCGGCTACGAGGTGGGCCGCGTCCCGCCCCGCACCTTCGATGCCCAGGGCAGCACGGGCTTCTCCCCCGTACCCGCCGAGGCCGGGTTGAGGCCCGGGCGCGTCGGCACGCAGTTCGATGCGGCGCCGGCGGCCGAACGGATCGCGGCCCTTCTGCGCGAGGGCACGCGCCAAGGAGAGCTGCCCGTGGAGCGGATTCCGCCTGACTTTACCGAGGAAGAGGCCCAGCAGCTCAGGCCCACCCACCTCATCGGAACCTTCACCACCTATCATGCCGCCGGGGAGCCACGCGTACAGAACATTCAAAAGCTCGCCGACGTCATCGACGGCACGCTCGTTCTGCCCGGAGAACAGTTCTCGATCAACGAGATCTCCGGCCCCCGCAGTTGTGACAAGGGCTACGTGCCCGCGCCGACGATCATCCAGGGCGAATTGGAGGACACCTGCGGAGGCGGCACCTCTCAGTTCGGCACGACCACCTTCAACGCCGCCTTCTTCGCCGGAGTCCAGCTCGATCGGTGGAGGGCGCACAGCTGGTACATCTCGCGCTACCCCATGGGGCGAGAGGCAACGCTCAGCTATCCGGCGCTCGACGTCCGCTTCACCAACAACACCGCCGGGGCCATAGTCGTCAAGACGACCTACACCTCCGGCTCCATAACCGTCTCTCTCTATGGGCGGCCTCTCGCCGAGACGGTCCGCGCCTCCCACGGCGAGCCGACCAATCCCACCGAGCCGACCGAGATCCGGCGCAACACCAGCGAGCTCTCCCCCGGCCGAGAGAGGGTGATCCAATCCGGCAAACGTGGCTTCACGGTGACCGTCACCCGGACTGTAGGGCTGATCGAAGGCGGCGAGGAAACCCAGACGATCCGCACCGTCTATCAGCCCCAAGACCGCATCGTCGAGGTCGGGGCAGGTTAGTGGGACCGCATCCGAGCAAGTACTGGGCATGTAGTATTCAGTGTAGAAGATGACATAGGAGGCTCATGCGCTACCGTACCTTCGGACGCACCGGAGAACTGATCTCGGCTCTCGGCTTCGGCTGCATGCGCCTGCCGGTGCTGGGTGAGCGCCAGGACAGAATCGACGAACCCCTGGCCACGGCCATGCTTCGCCACGCCATCGACCACGGGGTCAACTACGTCGACACCGCCTATCCCTACCACAGCGTCACCATGGGCTCCCCCGGCGAGAGCGAGCCCTTCGTGGGCCGGGCGCTGAGCGACGGTTACCGGGAGCGGGTGCTGCTCGCGACCAAGCTCCCCGTGTGGAGCGTCCAGAGTGCGGGCGACATGGACCGCATCCTCGATCATCAACTCGAGCGGCTGGCGACCGACCGCATAGACTGCTACCTGCTTCACGGTCTGAACGCCGGCAGCTGGGACAAGGTGGCCAAGCTGGGGGCCCTGGAGTTTCTCGACCGGGCCCGGGCCGACGGACGCATCCGCCACGCCGGTTTCTCCTTCCACGACGATGGGGCCGTATTCGCGCCCATCGTGGACAGCCATGACTGGGACTTCTGCCAGATTCAGTACAACTACATGGACCTCGACTACCAAGCCGGCCAGGCAGGGTTGGATTACGCGGTTGAGCGCGGACTGGCCGTCGTCGTTATGGAGCCCCTCAAAGGGGGGCGCCTCGCGAACCGGATCCCCTCGGGCGTGCGGGAGATATGGGAGCGGGCAGAGCCTCCCCGTGATCCCATCGCCTCGGCGCTTCGCTTTGTCTGGAGCCAGCCGGGAGTGAGTCTGCTCCTCAGCGGGATGAGCAACATGGAGCAGGTGGTCGAGAATCTGGAGGCGGCCGACCGGTTCGGGCTGGCCGCCGGGCTAAGCGACGAGGAGGCGGCGCTCTTCGGCAAGGCCCGCTCCGTCTACCGAGCGCGCACCAAGGCCGACTGCACCGCCTGCCGCTACTGCCTGCCCTGTTCGGCCGGAGTCGACATCCCGGGGATCATGGCAGCGCTCAACGATGTCAGCCAGTACGAGGATCCGGCGGCTTCGCGCTGGCTCTACAACACTGTTGCGGGGAAGGCTTCGCTCTGCGAACAGTGCGCCGATTGCGAAGAGGCGTGCCCGCAGGACCTGCCCATCCGCCAACTACTCGAAGAGGCCAGGCAGTTGTTCGAAGACTAGGTACAGTTCACGCAGTTCACGCGCGAGGGCCAAGTTCACGCGCCAGGGCCAAGTTCACGCGCATCGACCGGGAGGGGCCGGGCTCAGAACTTCCGGCTCAGGCTACCGCCCGTGGGGGCAAACGGCCACGCACACACCGCAGGTCATGACACCGGTCTGCTTCTTCACGCCCTGCCGATAGCCGCGGCAGGCGCGCACGTCCATGCGCTCCTCCACCGCTTCGTCAGGGTCGAATGGCCGGCCGGTAAAGGCGCCCGCCGGGCAGGCCTCCACGCAGTCCTCGCAAGAGCCGCAGAAATTCTTGCCGGGTTCGCCGGCGCTGAGGGCGGCGTCGGTCAGCACCGTGCCCAGGCGCACGCGGGGACCGTGCCGCCGTGTGATCAGCAGGCAGCTCCTGCCGATCCATCCGAGGCCGGCCAGGTGGGCGGGCAGCTTGTGGGGCAACGGGCCGAGCAGGTCTTCTTCGTCGATGTACATGGATGCCGGTAGCGGCAGGGCCTTGTAGCCGGCCCCTTGCAGCTCCGTTGCCACCGCGTGGGCGATGTCGTCCAGGGTGTCATTTGCGCCTCGGTACACGTGCCGATCGTAGAGGCGGGCGGGAACCGTCTGCTGGTGGGCCTCAGGGAGAGGATCGACCAATGCGTCCTGGAGCCGATAGGTGAAACTGACCGCCCGGGGAAAGCCGGCCAACCACCGACCGCCCTGACGGGCAATGAGATCGCCGGCCCCAACCGTCGTCAAATCTGCGATGCCGACGTCGGCCGCGCCGGTCAAGATCGCGGCTTCGACGATTCGTTCTTGCAGCTGCTCCATGACCTTGTCCCCCTGGTCCGGCGATCCGGCTCGTGTTCCTCTGCAATGCTACCGCGGATCTGAATGCTACCGTGGATCTGGATAGCCGTGCCCTCGACCCGGATAGCCCCTTCCTATTCGAGGTTCCAGACAACGCCATCGTCGGCGTGCGTGCTTATCCAGGAGAACCACATCTCGACGTAGCCGGGCACCATCCGACCGTCCACCGTCACGTCGATGGAGCCGCCGTCACTCCGGGCTTCGATCTCGTGACCGGCGATGGTCGTGGTCCGCGGTTTGTCTCCGAGGCGCTCCATGGGAAAGGCCACTGAGGTCTCCCCGGCCCAGAACACCCAGAACAACTCTTTGGCGAAGAACCGGTCGTCCTGGTCTCCGACAGGGAACAGCAGACGTTCGCTCGTGTCATAGTCACCATACGGGTTGCGCTCGTAGTCGCGGTTGTGACCCGTCTGCCGGCTCAGAACCAGAGCGTCCGGATGGCCATCGCGCACCTGCTCCATCGTCAAAAGTTGCACGGGCAGGAGTTCGAGCCGTGTCCCGGTGAAGGGACCCACGATCGCCTCACCTAGGGTCTGCGACCAGAGACTCTCGGTCCCCCGGTCATACATGACGAGATTCGACTCCCAAAGAAGCCCGCTGACCCCAAACTCGACCACCTCACCGCCGAGATCCCGGTCAAACACTATCCCCGACCCACAAAGAGGGCAGAAGGTCACCGCGTAGTGGACGTCGCCGATGGAGTCGTTCACCACTTCGTGCCAGACCATTATGTTGAAGGGATAGAAGCGTTGCTCGCCTTCGAAATCAACCAGCAGCCCGCGCACCTCGCCGGCCTCGGGTGCCTCGTCCCCGGTTACGTACCCAGGGTTTGTCAGCGCGGGAATGCCGTCCTTGGGCGGCCCCCCACCGATCAACTGCGAGAGATCGACTGAACTCTTGGACGGGTCGGTACTCAGACCGGTGCGCTCGAAGAGCTTGTGCGCCTGCTCGAGCTGCGCCGGGTTCGAGGCTCTCTCCCCCTCGCCTCCGGCTTCGTCCCCGGCTTCTTGGGCATCATCCGCGGTGGCCGGTCCGGTGGACTCAGTAGGCTGGGCGGACTGATCGTCGCCGGAGCCGCAGGCCGAAACTCCCACCGCGACAAGCGCGAGCAGCAAGGCCAACAACATGATTCTCATCGGGAACACCTCTTACGAATCATCCGAACAGGTGAAACACGAGCTACGGAGCAGTGGTGGCCCAGCGCTCGTTCCACGCCTCGAGAGCAACAAACGCCTCGCGGAGGTCCTCGCCCTTCGCGGTGAGGAAATACCTGCCCCGGGGCCCGCCTTTAGGGGTCATCACGACTCCGGCCTCGATGAGCTCGTACAGACGTTCCGTGAGCAATCGGGCGGAAAGGCCCGGGACCACCTTGAGTATGTCCGAGAATCTGTCGTCACCGGCGAAGAGACAACGGAGTATGGCGGCCGTCCAGCGCCTGCCGATCAATTCGACCGTGCCCTGAAAATGCGGGCAGTAGTGTGGATCGGGAAAGCTCTCGGAATGCGGGATCTTCTTGACCCTCATCTTCTCGCCCCAAACATGCGGCCCAAGCCTGACCGGCCAACGTCCGTGACTAGTCAGTAGGTCCGTGACGTCAGTAGGTCCGTGACTAGTCAGTAGTTACCAGAAGTAAGAGCGAGGCAAACCCATGGTGGTTGGCGCGCTCGAAATACCCTAGCGGCGGGTGCGGTGCCGACGACCTTTCGGCCGCTAATGGGCCGGGAGGTTATCATTAATAACTTCGGGGAATAACCCCTAATACTTACTACTAGTAACTGGAGGGATCGAGTCATGCTCAATGGATACGCACAGGCACTCGCGCTTCTCCGCGCCAAGGAGCACGGGCAAGAAACCATTGTCACGAGATCGGATTCCGAAGCGCCGTCACGCGAGGGAGCCCTTGCGGCCACCTGGAACGGCGTCGTCCTGGCAGAAAGCAACCACACCGTCGAGATCGAGGGTAACCGCTACTTCCCGCCCGAAGCGATACGCTGGGAGTACTTCGTCCCGAGCGAGCACCGGACCGTCTGCCCGTGGAAAGGCGAGGCCGTTTACTACCACGTCAAGGTGGGAGACAGCCTGAATCAGGACGCAGCTTGGTCGTATCCGGAGCCTAAGGAAGCGGCCGCGGAGATCAAGGACCACGTCGCCTTTTGGAAAGGAGTCAGCGTCCGCTGAACTCCGTCGCGTACGACCGAAAAGCGCGGGGCGGAGCCCCGCGCGGGAAATGAGGTGCCTCAGAATGCAAGAATACGACGTCATCGTCATCGGAGCCGGCCAGGGCGGTATTCCTTTTGCGAGGGAGGCTGCAGCGAACGGGCGCAAGACCGCTCTAATCGAGCGCGAGCACGTGGGGGGAACCTGCATCAACGAGGGCTGCACGCCCACCAAGACGATGATCGCAAGCGCCCGGGTGGCCCACCTCGCCCAACGAGGGCCCGACTACGGCGTCCGCACCGGAACCGTGGAGGTGGACCTTGAACGGGTCCGTCAGCGTAAGCGCGATATCGTCGAATCGTGGCGGACCGGTTCCGAGGACGGAATCGAAGCCACCGATGGTCTTACCCTGGTCAGGAGTGACGCCCGCTTCACCGGTCCCCAAACGCTCGCGGTGACCCCCGCCGGGAGCCCCGAAGATGAACTGGAGCTATCCGCCCCGATCATCGTGATCGATGCCGGCACGCGGCCCTCGATCCCGCCGCTGCCCGGACTCGAGGACGTCCCCTATCTGACCTCGACCTCGATCATGGAGTTGGCCGAAGTTCCCGAGCACCTTCTCATCCTGGGCGGGGGCTACGTGGCCGTCGAGTTCGGCCAGATGTTCCGCCGTTTCGGCAGCCGCGTGACGATCGTAGAGAGGAACCCGCACCTGCTCTCACAGGAGGATGAGGACGTCTCCGAAGCGATCGCCGAGATCTTGCGAGAGGACGGCTTGGAGGTACTAACCGAGTCCACTGCGCAGCAGGTGGGGCAAACCGGGCAGGCCGGCGTCGAATTGGAGGTAGAGATATCGAACGGTACGCGGGTGTTGAGCGGCTCCCACCTGCTCGTCGCCACCGGGCGCACCCCGAATACCGAGGGCCTCAACTTGGAGAGCGCCGGGATTCTCGCCGATCACGGCGGCTTCGTGACCGTTGACGACCGGCTAGAGTCCAACGTGTCCGGCGTGTACGCCATCGGTGACATCAATGGCGGGCCCGCCCTCACGCATATTTCCTACGACGACTACCGCATCCTCAAGACCAATCTTCTCGAGGGAGGCCAGGCGGGCACCGAGGGACGGCTGGTGCCCTATGTCGTCTTCATGGACCCTCAGTTGGGCCGGGTAGGGCTCAACGAACGGCAGGCCGTCGACCGCGGTCACAGATTCCTGGTGGGACAGATGCCCATGTCCTCTGTCGCCCGCGCTCTCGAGACGGACGAAACCCGGGGTTTGATGAAGGTCATCGTCGACGCCGAGTCCGATGAGATCCTCGGTGCGGCCGTCCTCGGTATCGAGGGCGGGGAGATCATGGCGATTCTGGAAACCGCCATGCTGGGCAAGCTGACGGCGAGCGTGCTCCGCGAGGCCATCTTCGCTCATCCAACCCTGGCTGAGGCCATGAATAATCTGTTCGGCTCGCTCTCGGCACCTTCGGACGCGAAGATGCCGGAAGCGTCCTGAGGCGACCCGGAGGGAGATATGACCTCTAGAACCATCAAACTACTGCTGGCCGACGTGGACGGGACGCTGGTCACCCCCGAGAAGGCGCTCACGCAACGGACCCTCGAGGCGGTGGCGACCCTCGACGCCGCCGGAATCGCCTTTGCCATCACCAGCGGCCGGCCTCCCCGCGGCATAGAGTCGATCGTCGCGCCTCTCCGGATCACCACGCCTATCGCGGCCTTCAACGGCGGTTTGTTCATGAGACCCGACCTCTCCGTGCTCAGCGAATCACTGTTACCCACTGACGTAGCCCGCGTCGCGATCGACACTCTCGCAGACGACGGCCTGGATGTGTGGGTCTATTGCGGGACCGAGTGGTATGTCCGCGATAAGCACGCCGCCCACGTCGAGCACGAGTCGCAGACGGTCCGGTTCGAGCCCGTGGAGGTGACCAACTTCGATGACGTGCTCGACCGCGTGGTGAAGATCGTGGGGATAAGTGATGATTTCGACGCGGTGGCCAAAGCCGAACGGCATGCCCAGGAGGTCTGTGGCAAGAGCGCGTCCGCCGCCCGCTCACAGCCGTACTACGTCGACATCACCCACCCAGACGCCAACAAAGGCGCCGTGGTCCTCCGCCTGCGAGACATGCTGGGCGTCGCGGTCGCACAGATAGCCACCATCGGCGATATGCCCAACGACGTGCTGATGTTCCGGGAGAGCGGTTTGAGCATTGCCATGGGCAACGCGGGCGACGACGTCAAAGCCGCGGCAACTGAGGTGACCTCTTCGAACAGCGAGGAGGGCTTCGCCCTCGCCGTGGAGCGCTTCGTGCTCCCCCGGGCGGGCGGATAGCTCACGCTCCCGCTCGCGCAAGCTCAGACGCGCAGACGCTGCATGAGTAGCCGCGAGTAAGAGGACGCCCAATCGGAGCCCTCATCGTCCGAGTTCGGCGCCTCGGCGAATTCGGTGAGCAGCCCGGCAAACCGCTCCTCGGCCACGGTGACCCCGAGCAGTCCCTCTAGGGCAGCACCCGCATAGTGGGCATACCACGCGGCCCATTTCGGATCGACGCCATCTGTGCGTGCAAAGGTCTTGTGATGGGCATTCGACGTCGCCGTGAGCAGCGCTTCCACCGCCGCCGCCGTGGCAGGCTCCGACAGTCCTGGGCCACGATCGAGACGCAGCACCTCGCTCCGAGCGAAAACCACCTCCGGTTGCAGATCAAGCGGCTCGGCGGCTATGAGTGCGTGAGGTACGCCAATGTCGGCAAGATAGAGCTCACCGGTGTACTCCTCCGCTCCCCGGGCGAAGAGACCTGTCTTCGGATAGGCCAAAGTGAGCGTGGCGTCGGCCCGCACGCATGCCCCGTAAGGCCTCCCCGAGGTGGAATCCAGTCCCGACGGGGCGTCGAGGCTCAGCACCGAGGCCCCGAGTCCGTTGATCTGGTCTACTAGACGCGCCGTCTCACCCTTCAGGGCGCCCTGAAGGCCGTAACCCACCAGGGCGTCGATCAGCACGTCCGGTTGCTGACGAGTGGCCGCCGACTCTGGATACGGGGGCACTTCGATCCCAACACCCACCCGCTGGGCGATGTCTAACTGATGCCCAGGAACCCCGCCATAGTCGCCGACCGGCCTCGCGAGCCGCACCAGAACCTGCGCTCCCCAGCCGTGCAACCTCCGAGCGGCCACGAGGCCGCCGCCCCCGTTCCCTCCGGTACCGCAGAAAACCAGCACCGAACGGCCTTGGGGGTTGCCCTGCAGGAGGCGCTCGCGCGCGAGTCCGGCAAGATGCCGTCCGGCGTTCTCCATCATCTGGACCAGGTCGATATGGTAGTCCTCGACCATGGCCCGGTCGACTTCGCGCATTTGGTCTGTGGTCAGCACGGGGATCTCGCTCATGCGCGCCCTCTCTTGGGCTCCACGGCCGTCTCGCTTGTCCTCCCTCTGCTCATCATAACCGCCCTTGGTGAGCTTCCTTGCGAAGCAGGCGCTCGCGACCGCTGCCAACTTCGAAGGGAGTACACTTCCATTTGCGACACCCAGCCCGCCGCGGACTGAGTGCGCCTGACCGTGATGCGCGCCGCGCTCCTCGGAGCGGCCGCCGACGGACTCGACCACATGGAGGGAACGGCATGACAAAAGCCCCGCCATCCGACGGCTTCGTGTTCTTCGGGGCGTCCGGCGACCTCGCCTATAAGCAGATCTTCCCGGCACTCTTCGCGCTTGTCAGCGACCATTCGCTGGACATGCCCATCGTGGGCGTGGCGAAGTCGGGGTGGACGATCGAGCAGTTGAGAGACCGAGCGACGAAAAGCGTACGGGAAGGAGGCGAGCCGGACCAAAAGGCTCTCGACAGAATGCTCTCGCTGTTGCGCTACGTGGACGGCGACTACGAGGATCCCGACACCTACACGCGTCTTCGCTCCGAGTTGGGTGAGGCCCAACGCCCACTGCACTACCTGGCCATCCTTCCCAAGATGTTCGGTGTGGTCGTCCAGGGCTTGGCCGCCGCGGACTGCATTGAAGGGGCGCGGGTCGTGGTGGAGAAGCCGTTCGGACGCGACGAGGCCTCGGCCCGGGCGCTCAACAATACCCTCCACGCCCACCTTCCGGAGCACGCCATCTTCCGCATCGACCACTTCTTGGGCAAGGAGCCGGTGCTGAACATCCTCTACACCCGGTTTGCCAACCCTCTGCTGGAACCGATTTGGAACCGAGACCATGTCAGCAGCATTCAGTTAACCATGGCAGAAGACTTCGGGGTGCGAGACCGAGGACGGTTCTACGACGAGGTCGGAGCCATTCGGGACGTTCTCCAGAATCACCTGTTGCAGGTATTGGCGACCACCACCATGGACCCGCCCACACGTACCACGACCGAAGCCATCCGCGACGAGAGGGCACGGCTGCTCAAGGCCGTGAGGCCCCTGACGCCGGGGGATGTGGTGCGCGGTCAGTACCGCGGTTATCAGGACGTACCCGGCGTGGCGGCGGGTTCAACGACCGAGACTTTCGTTGCCGTGAGGCTGTGGATCGACACGTGGCGCTGGGCCGGCGTGCCGCTGTTCATTCGGACGGGTAAGGAGCTCCCCCTGACCGCGACAGAGATCGTCGTCCAGTTCAAACGCCCACCCCGCGAGACCTTCGGTGAGAAAGTGCCGACCTCCTCGAGCCACTGGCGCATCCGCCTCAACCCCGAGGTACTGATCGCCATGGGCATGCGGGTCAAGGTACCGGGAGAGGCTTTGGCCGGCGAGGACCTCGAGCTGACGCTCACCTCCTGCAAGACCGACTACATGGCTCCGTACGAGCGACTGCTGGGAGACGCCCTGGCGGGAGACGGCGGGCTGTTCGCCCGCGAGGACGGCGTGGAGGCCTCCTGGCGCATCGTCGAGCCGGTACTGGACGATGATGCCACGCCTCCGATCTCGTACGATCCCGGCAGCTGGGGTCCCGCGGAGGCCGACGCTTTGCTCGGTCATCACGGCCCGTGGACCGAACCGCGCTCGGCCTAGCTTTGGCCCCGACCCATCGCCTCACTCAGTCTCCAAGCCGCGTTGATCAGACCCACATGGGAAAAGGCCTGGGGATAGTTGCCGAGCATTCGGCCCGTCCTGGGGTCCGCCATCTCGGCGAGAAGGCCCAGATCGCTGGCCGCCCCGCCCACCTGGTCGAATAGCCTCTCCGCACGTTTCACCTCGCCTGCCATAGTCAGGCACTGAACCAGCCAGTAGCTGCTGATCAGAAAGCCGTTCTCCTCTTCGCTCCAGCGGCGGACAAACCCCTCGTCGTTCAGGTCGCGGTCGATAACTTCTATGGTCGAACGCATCCTCGGGTCGGTGGCCGGGAGAAAGCCGAAGAGGGGCATGAGCAGGACGGAAGCGTCCAGCTGATCGGAACCATAGGCGCCCACGTAGGCGCCGACATCTTCGTTCCACCCATTCTTCAAGACCGATTTCTTTACCTGATCGCGGGCGGAAGCCCACTCGCCCCTGCGGGAATCGTCTGCCCTAAGCCTGTCGGCCAGAGCGATTGCCCGATCGAGGGCCACCCAGCACATAACCTTCGAGGAGAGGTAGTGCCGCTCCCGGTCCCGTGCCTCCCACATGCCCGCATCGGGCTCCTGCCAGCTGACCGCCGCCCTGTCGGCCAAGGCGGTGAGTAGCTGCCGGGTACCCTCCTCGAGCTCCCCCAGCTTCTCGCGCAGCACGTAGGCGGCGTCGAGCACCTCGCCCAGCACGTCCAGCTGCTTTTGTTCCCAGGCCGCGTTGCCCGTGCGGACCGGTCGGCTGTCGGCAAAGCCGCGCATATGGCCGAGTTCGCCCTCGAGCAGCCGGCGTTCGCCTTCCACCCCGTACATGATCTGCACGGCATCGCTGCCCAGAAGACCTCCCGCCTGCTCGACGAAGCGAAAGAGCCGTTCGGGCTCATCCGGGCAGGCAGCCACCCAGAGGGCACGCATCATAAGGCTCGCATCTCGGAGCCAGCAGAAGCGATAGTCCCAGTTCCACTCTCCACCTATCCTTTCGGGAAGGGATGTGGTGGCCGCCGCGACGACAGCCCCGCTCGGCTGATAGGTAAGGCCCTGCAGGACCAGGGAGCTGGTCCGGACGAGGCCACGGTGAAGCCCATCATAATTGTTGTGCAACTCCGACCACGAGCGCCAGGCGGCGATCGTGTCGCCGAGGGCGGCCTCCGGTTTCGCGAAGGGGGGTGGCTGCTGGTCGCTCCCGTAGGCCGGGCTGCAGACGAGGGCAAAGGTCAGGACATCCCCCTCGCGCACGGTGAACTCGGCGTTTGCCTGATCGTCCAGCAGATCGAGAGCGACGGGGGCAAGCAGGGTGAGCGCGACCGGGCCGCCAACCGCCCGGACACCCTCGGGGACACGCGTGAGTCGGGGGCTCGTGAGACCGTATTCCGGCCGGGGCGCGTACGCGAGCCTCATAGGAACGGATCCCTTCCGACCCTGAACTCGGCGGACGAGAACATGCGGAGAAGAAAAACCGATATGGTGCCCTCGCTCGCCCATTCCGAGGAGCAGCGCGTCCAGGACGACGGCCTCGCCCTCTGGGAGACGGTGGACGGTCTCCAACACCAACGTGTCCTCGAGGTAGCGGCGGGTGGCAGCGCCGGGGGCGGCCGGCCCCAGAGACCAGTGTCCGGCGTCCGGGTCCAGCAGTCGCGCGAACACCGAGGGGGAGTCGAAGCGGGGGAGGCACAGCCACTCGACATCACCTTCGCGGGACACGAGCGCAGCGCCTTGACTATCGGATAGGAACGCGTAGTCCTCTATATCGGGCATGGCAGCCACCCCTGTGATTTGTCGGTTTGCCTTCCGGCCGTTGGCCCCTTGAAGATGCCCACATTTGACGGACCGGACTCCGCCAACGCATGATGGAGGCTCGGCCGGCGAAAATCTCCTGGAGGAAGGCCATGCTCAACATCGAGATCTACACCAAGGAGTGGTGCCCCTACTGCGCTCGGGCAAAGGTGCTGCTCAGATCCAAAGGGCTGGAGTTCCGCGAGACAGACGTGACCTCGGGCGGCGCCGCTGAGAAGGCAATGATCGAACGCTCAGGGCTGCGCACCGTCCCCCAGATCTTCATCGACGACGAGAGTATCGGCGGCTACGACGCCCTGGCTACGCTCAACGCCGGCGGGCAACTCGATCGCCTCCTCGGTCTTCCCGTCACGGACTACCGGGCTATCTACGACGTGGTCGTCATCGGGGCCGGTCCCGCAGGCCTCGTAGCCGCCCTCTACGCCGCGCGCAAGAATCTGGAGACCGCCATCGTCAGCCTCGATATCGGGGGCCAGGTGGGCACCACGCGAGAACTGACGAACTATCCCGGCGTGCGGCAGGTCACAGGCCCGGATCTCGTCCAGGAGATGTATGAGCAACTGCGCGAGTACGACGTCGACGAGGTCGTGGGAGAACGCGTCGTCGGCCTCCGCCTGATGCCGGGAATCGTGACCTGCGATACGGAATCCGGCAAGGAAGTGTGCGGCAGGACGGTGGTCATCGCATCCGGGGCTCAGAAACGGCGCCTGGGAATCCCCGGCGAGCACGAACTCACGGGCCGGGGTGTGGTCTACTGCTCGACCTGCGACGGTCCCCTCTTTCGCCGCCTAAGCATAGCCATCGTGGGAGGAGGCAACTCCGGGCTGGAGGCCGCCCTCGAGATGGAGGGAATCGCGGACAATGTGACCCTGGTGTCTCGATCGGGTCTTTCCGGAGATCAGGTTCTCCAGGACAAGGTCGCGGCCTCGCCGACAACCGTGCTCGAAGGCCATGAACCGGTGAAGATTCTCGGCAATGATTCTGTCACCGGCCTGGTGGTGCGGGAGCGGGCAACCGGAGCGGAGACCACTCTCGACGTCGAGGGCGTCTTTGTCGAAATCGGCCTGCGCGCCCACTCTGATTTCGTGCTCGATCTCGTGGAGACGAATGAACGCGGAGAAATCGTGGTCGATGGCCATGGCCGCACGGGTATCCCCGGACTCTTCGCCGCCGGCGACGTCATCGACATGCACGACAAACAGGTAATCATGGCCGCCGGCCAGGGAGCGCGGGCCGCACTCGCCTGCTTCGAATACATCATTCAGCGCACCTGATCGTTCTCGTCCGTTGGGATACAGGTCCTGTGTCACGGGTCTAGCGAACGACCTCGAAACCCGGTCCGGAACCGGCCTCCAGATCGACGGTAACCTCCCGGCCGCCGTAACCATCCGGATGGTCGTGCGCCCGGACGACGACCGAGATGACGCCGGCCGGCATCTCTATCCCCACTTGGCGACGGGTGAACGGCTGCTCGTCGAAGTGGGGATGCAGGAGCACCCGAGTGAAGGCGTCGTCGGACCGAGTCTTGAGGACGCTGCCGTCAGGCGTCACGACGTCCCACCCGTCGGCGTAGTCGTTCCATCCGGTATCCGGATGCTCGACCGTCACCTCGAAGGTCCACGTGCCGTCCTTGACCCGGGTGGCAACCACGTGCACGACGTCGGCGTTCCCCGTCCTCTCAGATGAGCCGCCACCCGGTGTTGTGGTTGCCGCATCCTCCGTCGAGCCGCTTCCCTGCGCACTTCCAGATGAACTCGTTTGGGACGCCTCGGTGCCTCCCATGGAGTCCCCGCACGCCAACCCCAATAGCAGCACGGCGGTCACAGCCACGGCGACGACGGCCCGCGGCAGCACATCCCTGACGGTCCGCCCTCCCGGGGCCCGCCGCCGACGCAGTGAAATCCAACGGCCGCAGCCGCGCGCATCTCGGCGCCCGACCGGCATCTCAGTTGCGCAGACTGCCCAGCGGCACCGTAAAGCGGCCGCCCCGGCGCCCGAACACCGTGCCCGCCCGGTCTTTCACCGCCATGACGGGCGCCTCGCCCAAGAGACCGCCGAAGCTCACCCGCTCGCCAACGCCCTTGCCAATCGCGGGGTCTTCGCCGAGCACCGAAACTACGGCCGGAGTATGCATGGACATCCTTTCTCACGGCCGCATTGCAGCCCGTGGTGCTCTCCCTAGCGGTCATTCATTCTAGAGCGGGGCTCCGGGACCGCCAAGCTACAATCGGTCGCACCTCCTCAGGGGAAGCTCTCGTCGGTGGGCGGGTCGATACTATTATTGTCTTTCCCACAGCTTCCCTCGAAAAGACCAGGCAGTCGTTCGAAGGGGCCTGACCGCCCGACTCCGGCACGGCCCGGTAGAGCCGATGGCTCGCTGTGCTAAAGTAAAGCCAAGCATCCGATTTGGATACTCTCCAGGCGCTGCGCCGAGCTCTTCGCCGTTCTCTCCGCCACGTTTGCAGTCAGCTTCGATCGCTTGCCATACGGCTTTACTGCAACTGAGGAAAATGAACGTTAACTCGAAGAATTTCGTGAACCCGTCGCTGGGCGAAGGCCTCAACAAGGTCGCCCTCATCGGAAATCACACGCCGCGGCGCTGCGGCATCGCCACCTTCACCGCCGATCTAACCGACGCTCTCACCGAACAGGCGCCCATGTCCGACTTCTGGACGATCGCGATGAACGACGTACCCGGCGGCTACGACTACCCGCAGCGGGTGCGCTTCGAACTCGACGAGTCGCGGCTAACCGACTATCGCCTGGCCGCAGAGTACCTCAATATGAACCAGGTGGATGTCGTCTGCCTGCAGCACGAATACGGCATCTTCGGCGGAGCCGACGGCCGCTACATTCTTGGCCTGCTGGGCGAACTCCGGATGCCGGTGGTTACCACCCTACATACCGTGCTCAAGGAGCCCACGCCGGGACAGCTGGATACGCTGCGCAGGCTCGCCGATCTCTCCGACCGGCTGATCGTCCTTAGCCACACCGCGGGGCAGTTGCTCCAGGACATCTACGGTGTACCGGAAGAGAAGATCGCCTTCATTCACCACGGGATCCCCGATGTCGCGTTCGTCGACCCCAACTACTATAAAGACCAGTTTGGGGTCGAGGGACGCCGGGTGGTTCTCACCTTCGGCCTGCTCTCCCCGAACAAGGGCATAGAGCACATGGTCCGGGCGCTCCCCGCGATCGTCGAGCGCTATCCCGACACCGTATACATCGTCCTGGGCGTGACCCACCCGCACGTATTGCGGAACGAGGGCGAAGCCTACCGGCTCTCGCTCCAGCAGCTCGCCAAGAGTCTGGGCGTCGACGGCAACATCATCTTCCAGAACCGCTTCGTCGATCCGCAGGAGCTCAGGGAATTTCTGGGGGCCGCCGACGTCTACGTCACCCCATACGTAAACGAGGCACAGATCTCGTCGGGGACCCTCGCTTACGCCATGGGCAGCGGTAAGGCCGTCGTCTCCACCCCCTACTGGTACGCCGCCGAGATGCTGTCCGTCGAGCGAGGCCGGCTGGTTCCCTTCAACGACTCGGAAGCGATCTCCCATCAGGTTCTCGATCTGTTCGACAACCCCGTCGAGGCCAACGCCATGCGCAAGCGGGCTTACCTTTTCGGCCGGAACGCGGTTTGGCCCGAGGTCGCCCAACAGTACCTGCGGGTTTTCGCAGAAGCCAAAGAGGAGCGCAATCTTCAGTCGGGCAACACCTTCAACCTGCGCACCCTGCAGGCCGAGTTCGCCGACGTGCCCGAACTCAACCTGGATCACCTGCGCCGCTTGACGGACCATACCGGCATTCTGCAGCACGCCACCTTCAATGTGCCCGACCTGCGCCACGGCTACTGCACCGACGACAATGCCCGCGCGCTCATCGTCGCCGCCCTGGCCGAGAAAGTGACCCCCGGGGACACCACCATCTCGTCTCTGCGCGGGACCTACCTGGCGTTCCTGCAATATGCCCTGGTGGAAGAAACCGGCCGGTTCCGCAACTTCCTCCCCTACGACCGCCACTTCGTGGAAGAGACGGGGTCCGAGGACAGCCAGGGAAGGGCCCTCTGGGGTCTGGGCGTAGCCATCCGGGAAAGCACGGACCGAGGCCAACTCGGGCTGGCCACCTCCTTGTTCAACCAGGCCATGCCCAACACCGAACGCTTCACCGACCTGCGCACCCAAGCCATGGCACTTTTGGGCCTCGAGGCCTACCTCGAGCGGTTCTCGGGCGACAGCGAAGCCAAACGCCTGCGAAATTACCTGGCAGAATGTCTGCTGCACTCCTTCTCCTCTCACGCCACGCCGGCTTGGCCGTGGCCCGAGGACATCGTCACCTACGACAACGGCAAGATTCCGCACGCACTGTTGCTCGCCGGTCATTCCATGGAACGCGAAGACATGCTGGAGACCGGCCTCAGGGCCCTGCAATGGCTCGTCGACCTGCAAACCGAGAACGGCTACTTCGTACCGGTGGGCAGTAACGGCTGGTACGCCCGAGACGGGCATCGGGCCCGCTACGATCAACAGCCGCTGGAAGCCCACTCCCTGATCGACGCCTGCATCACCGCAAACGCCGTCACCGGCGGCGAGCAGTGGGTGGAGTCCGCCATGCTGGCCTTCCAGTGGTTCCTCGGCCAAAACGATATCGGGGCGCTGCTCTACGACCCGCGCGGAGGCGGCTGCTACGACGGCCTGCAACCCGATGGGGTGAATTTGAATCAGGGAGCGGAGTCCACCCTGGCCTGGCTGCTCTCCTCGATCCAGATGCACATGCTGAGGGCCGACCGCAGCCTTGCGCACCTCCCCCGCCTGAAGACGGTGGATAGCGCCGCAATCATGGCCGTCCCGACCGCGGGGTCCGTCCGATGACCCCGCTTCGGAATATCGCGCGAGGAACGACGACGGTCGTAGACGGACCGTTCCAACGACACGACGATAACCCAATCCTGACGGCGGCCGACATTCCCTATCCGGCAAACTCGGTCTTCAACGCGGCAGCGGCCTTGGTGGACGGCGAGACCCTTCTGCTTTTGCGGGTGGAGGACCACCGCGGCCTCTCGCATCTGACCGTTGCCCGCAGCGCAGACGGACGTGGGGACTGGCGGGTGGACCCTGCGCCCACCCTGCCCGCCGATCCTGCGGGTCACCCGGAGGAACTCTGGGGCATCGAGGATCCCCGGATCACCTGGATGGAAGACCTGGAGGCCTATCTGGTGGCGTACACCGCCTACTCGGCGGCCGGACCCTTGGTCTCGCTCGCCACCACTCGGGACTTCGTCAGTTTCACCCGACTGGGACCGGTAACTATGCCCGAGAACAAGGACGCCGCGGTGTTTCCCGTCCGCTTCGGT